>JAZDFZ010000023.1:0-34514 GCA_043807425.1 Actinomycetota bacterium | reverse complement strand
ACCCTGACCCTCCCCCTCGAGGGGGAGGGGAAAGCAGCCAAGCATGTGCGATCGCGGACTGAAGTCCGCGCCCAATCGCTTCGTGAAAAAGGCGCTAGAAGAGGGCGGAGGCGTACTCGTCGGGGTCGAAGGGGCGCAGGTCGGTCATGCCCTCCCCCACGCCCACGTAAGACACCGGGATGCCCAGCTCGCGTCCGATGGCCAGGACCACGCCGCCCTTGGCGCTGCCGTCCATCTTGGTGAGCGCGATGCTGCTGACGGGTAGCGCCTCGCCGAAGATGCGGGCCTGGGCGACGCCGTTCTGTCCGGTGGTGGCGTCGATGACGAGCAGGGCTTCGGGCTCGCCGGGAAGCTGGCGCTGGGCGACCCGCCACATCTTGTTGAGTTCGTCCATGAGGTTCTTCTTGGTGTGGAGGCGGCCGGCGGTGTCCACGATGACCACGTCCATCTCCCTGGCGGTCGCCGACTCGATGGCGTCGAAGACGACGGCCGCGGGGTCTCCGCCGGTCTTATGCCGGACCACCGGCGCGCCAACCCGCTGCGCCCACATCTCCATCTGCTCGATGCCGGCCGCCCTGAATGTGTCGGCGGCGGCGTAAATAACCTTCAGGCCGTCCGCCTTCATCCGGTAACCGATCTTGGCGCAGGTGGTGGTCTTGCCCACGCCGTTCACCCCGACCACTAACAGTACGTGCGGGCGCTCGGCGGGCAACTCGGGCGGGGCGCCGAACGAGCGCAGCATCCCGGCCACCTCGACGCGGAACGCTTCCTTGAGCCCCTCGATGTCGGTGACACGCTCGGTGAGTATGCGCCTGCGGGCCCTCTCTACCAGCTCGGTGGAGCAGGCCACGCCGGCGTCGGCGGCGATGAGGGCCTCCTCGGCCTCACTCCAGAACTCGGGGCCTATGGCCTTGCGTGTCGCGGCCCTGCCGAACGGGCGCAGGAGCACTCGGCGGGAGCGGGACATCCCGCGGCGGACCTTCTCCTCGCCCTCCCCGGGGGTCTCGTCCTCGAGGGGGAGCTCGCCTTCGAGGGGGATTATGGTGTCTTCGGGGGTGGCCTCAGGAGTCGCGGACTGAAGTCCGCGCCCAAGCGGGGGAGGTTCAATGGCGGGAGGCTCGGTAGCCGGAGGTTCAGCGGCATGCGGTCCGGTCGGGGGTGGTGGTGGTGGTGGCCGCCGCCTCTCCTTGCGGTCGGACGAGCCAAGCTTCTTCTGCTTGGCCATCAGGAAGCGACCGCCTCGGACACCTTCTGTGAGAGCACGCGCGAGACCCCGTCCTCCTGCATTGTCACCCCGTACAGGATGTCGGCTATCTCCATGGAGCGCTTCTGGTGGGTGATGAGGATTAGCTGCGACTCCTCCTTGAACTGGTTCACCAGCTCCAGGAACCTGTGCAGGTTGACGTCGTCCAGGGCGGCCTCGACCTCGTCAAGGAAGTAGAACGGGCTGGGCCTCACCCTGAAAAGCGCGAAGAAGAACGCGAGCGCGGTAAGCGACGTCTCACCGCCCGAAAGCAGCGATATGCGCCGCAGCCGCTTTCCCTCCGGCTGCACCAGTATCTCGACCCCCGAGTTCAGCAGGTCGTCGGGGTCGGTGAGCCGCAGCTCGGCGCTCCCGTTGGGGAACAGGAACGAGAAAAGCTCCGTGAAATGCGCGTTCACGCTCGCGAGCGTTTCTGCGAACCTGGTCTCGATCTCGCGGTCGATGTGGGTGACGACCTTGCGTAACTGGGTGCGGGCCTTCTCGATGTCGGCCACCTGGCCTCTCAGAAATTCGTAGCGCTCCTCGAGGGTCTCCTTCTCGGTAATCGCCTCGGGGTTCACCGGCCCCATGTGCTCCAGCTCGCCCAACAGCCGCTCGACCCGCTCCTCCATCTCGGGGGTGACCTCTTCGTCGGCGCACTGCTTGAGCGCGAAGTCGATAGGCACCTTGTGGACGTCTACGATCCCCTCGACCACGGTCTCGACGCGCACCTTGAGCTCTGCCGCGGCGATGTCCTCGGTATGGACCTGGTCGCGGAGCGACTCGTGCCTCTCCTGCAGGGATGCGACCTCCTCGCGCAGCGCTCGCAGGTTGTCGGCGGCCTCGGTGGTGTGTGCCACCCCGTCGTCCAGCTCCGAGCGGAGCGCTCCCCTGCGCACCTCCATCAGCGAGGCGAGCCTGTTGTGAAGCTCCATCAACCGCTCGACCTGCCCTGAGACCTCGGCGCGGCCCGCGCCACCGCCCACGCTTCCGATCTCGGCGTGGCGCATCCTGGCCTCGGCGAGCTCACGCTCCACGCGCCGCAGGTCACCCGCCAGCCTCCCCGCGGTCTCCGCCGTCTCGGACAGTCCCCTCTCCGCCGCCTCCACGTCCGCCGTGAGGACACGCTCCCGCTCCCTGAGAGCCGCCAGGCGCTCGTCCAGTTCCGGCAGCTCTCCCTCGGACGTCCCACTCACCTTCGCCGCGGAGAGCCTGGCTATCTCGTCGTCGAGCGAACGCATCCTCTCGGTGCACCCTGCCAGCGCCTCGCTCTTTCGCGCGTAGGCCTCGATCGCGGCCTCGCGCTCTCTCCTGGCCTCCGATGACGGCCCGGGCGCCGCGTCCGACCCGGCCATCTGGAGCTCGAGCTCGTCGATCCGCGCCGTGCAGGAAGCCAGCTCGTCCTCCAGTGCCCGGCGCCTGCCGGCGGTCATCTCGAGGTGGACCTCGCTGACCACCGGGCTGCCCCCCTTCACCAGCGCGCCGCCGGTTATCGTGTCCCCGTCGGGGGTCAGGAACACCAGGTGCGGGTGCTCCTCGGCCAGCGCGAACGCCGCGTCCAGGTCGCCGGCGATGTACGTATCGTGAAGGAGCACGTCCAGCGCGTCGTCGAACCACTCCGGCGCCTTGACCACGTCCCGGGCTCGTACGGCTCCGTCCGGCGCCGGGGCGGCCTCGTCGGCGACCTGGCCGCCTTCGATATCCGGGACTGAAGTCCCGGCCCAAGCACGAGACTTATAGCGGAGGAACAGCGACTGGCCGAGCCCCCTCGTCTTGAGGCTCTTGATGGCCTTCTTTATCGCGGGAGTGTCCTTCGCCAGTACTCCGAACGCCCAGGGCCCGAGGTATGCGACTATCGCCTTCTCGTACTCGGCCGGGATCTCGAGCGAGTTGATGAGCATCCCGCCGAGGTCCCCCCCGGTCGGGTCGTCCTCCAGCAGAGCGCTGCCGGTCTTCACGGGGTCCCAGCGCTCGGTCTCCAGCCTGGTCAGCAGCTCCAGGGTGGCGGCGAGACCCGCCCTCCTGCGCTCCATCTCGCGCAGCTCCTCCAGCCCGGCGAAACCGTCCGCTCCGCCCGCCGCCGACTCGGCGGCCTCCACCTTCGCCAGCGACTCGCCCGCCGCCTTCTCCAGCAACGCGACCTCGGCCTCCAGGCTGCTCCTCTCACCCTCCAGGACCTCCCTGCTGTCCTTCAGCGACAGCAGGGTCGCGCCAAGCGAGTCCTCGCCCCCCGAGGCCTTCAGCATCTCGAGGCGCGCCGCCAGCCCCGCCGACTCCCGGGTCACTACGTTGAGCTCGCGGTTCAGGGCCACCAGCCTGCGGGCGCAGCCGTCCTCCCGGGCATGCAGCTCCTCGGCCTCCCCCCGCATGGCGTCCAGGCGCCGCTCGATCTCGCCCCGCTCGGATGCCAGCCGCGCCGTCAGCTCGGGATCAGGCTCGGCCGGCCCCGCCGCCAGGTGCTTGAGCTTCTCCTCCCAGACCGAGTAGAGAGCCTTGAGCCGCTCGTGCGCCCCGACAAGCCTGTAGAGACCGTCGCGAAGCTCGGCCTCCCTCCGCCTCCAGCCGGTCTGCTCGGCCTCCAGCCGGGATGCCTCGGCGGACTTGCCGGAGAGCTCGACGTCGAGCGCCTCCAGCATCGCGGTCCGATCCCGCTGGACCGACTCGTGGGACTCCCACTCGCGCTGCAGGGTGCGCAGGCGCGCCACCTCCAGCCTGAGCCTCGCCTCGGAGAGCTCGCTGTTGAGCTCCGTGTACCTCTCCAGCCTGCCCGCCTGCCGCTGCAGGGGGCGCAGGAGGCGGCGGACCTCCCTGATGACGTCGCCGGTCCGGACCAGCTCCTCCTCCATGCGCTCCAGCCTGCGCTGCGCCTTCTCCCGTCGGCGCCGGTACTTGAGCAGGCCGCCGGCCTCCTCTATGTAGTCCCGGCGCTCCTCGGGCCGGCACGACAGGACGTCGTCCAGCTGCCCCTGGCTGATGACGGAGTTGAGGGTGCGCCCCACCCCGGCGTCGGAGAGAAGCTCCTGGATGTCCAGCAGGCGGCAGGAGTAGTTGTTGAGGCGGTACTCGGAATCGCCCCCGCGGACCACGTTGCGCCCGACGGTCACCTCGGCGTACTCGAAGGGGAACTGGTTCTCGGCGTTGTCCAGGGTCAGGACCACCTCGGCCATGTTGACCGGCCTCAGGCTGGCGCTGCCGGCGAAGATGACGTCCTCCATGCGATTGCCCCGCAGGGAGGTCGGGGACTGCTCCCCCAGCACCCACATGACCGCGTCGGCGATGTTGCTCTTACCCGAGCCGTTGGGCCCGACGATAATGGTCACCCCGGGCTGGAACTCGAGGACGGTCTTGCGTGCGAACGACTTGAACCCGCGAAGGGTGAGCGACCTCAGGTACAAAGAACCCCCTAGATCAGTCCCGGACAAGGACCCCGTACTTCGATGGTAATTCGATGGGTATCAGCCGATACCCTCCCAGGCCATCGCGGCCGCTCCTATGACCCCGGCGTCGCCCCCCAGACAGGAGAGCTCGATGCGGGCGTCGCGCACGAGGGAGCCTATCCCGTGCTCGGCCACTGACCGCCTGACCGAGTCGAGCAGCAGGTGTCCGGAGCGGGCCATCCCGCCACCCAGGACCACCAGTTCCGGGTCGAAGATATGGATGAAGTTGGAGATCCCGATCCCCAGCCAGAGCGAGACGTACTCGAAAGCCGCAAGCGCGGCGGGGTCGCCTTCCTCGGCGGCCTTCGCGACGGCCTCGCCTTCCAGGCCTGGGGAATCGCCCCCGGACATCCCGTGCAGCACGGAGCCCGGGTCGAGCCCCGCCAGGCGGGCGGCCTCGCGCTCGAGGGCGGTCCCGGAGGCCAGCGCCTCGAGACAGCCCCTCCTGCCGCAGCCGCAGACCGGCCCCGCGGGGTCCACGGTGACGTGGCCCAGCTCGGCGGCCGTGCCGCGCCGGCCCCTGTAGACCTTCCCGCCAGCGAATATCCCGCCCCCGATGCCGGTGCCCAGGGTCAGGTAGACGAAGTCGTCGACGCCCCGGGCGACCCCGAACAGGTGCTCGCCCGCGGCCGCCGCGTTCGCGTCGTTGTCCAGGAAGACCGCCAGGTCCGCGCGCTCGGAGACGATGGACCTCAAGGGGACGTCGCGCCAGGCGATGTTGGGGGCTTCCATGACGACGCCGGGCTCATGGAGGACGTACCCCGCGGCACCCAGCCCGACCGCCCGGACCTCCCCGCGCCCGCCGCCGGCTTCGATCGCCCCGGCGACCACCGCGACCAGGGTGTCCACCATCATCTCCTGGTCGCTGGCCGGGGATGGGGACTCGAACCGCTGGAATACGCGGCCGTCGAAGCCGACCCGGGCCGCCCTGATGTTGGTCCCACCGACATCGACACCGATGACGACCGGGCCCGGCGCGCGGCCGGCACTCGCGCCTTCGGCTGAAGCTTCCCCGGGCTCGCGCCCCTTACTTGCGGGCACCGGCGCCCCCCAGCCAGCCCAGCTTCTTCATGGCCAGCCGCGCGGCTCCCTGCTCGGCCTCCTTCTTCGAGGTGCCGGCCACGGGACCGAACTTGCGGTCGCCCACCTCCACGATCGCGTGGAAGGTCGTGTAGTGGTCCGGGCCCTCCTCCCGCATGCGGTAGCGGGGCACCGCGCCCTTCCTCTTGGCGGCGAGCTCCTGCAGCTCGCTCTTGAAGTCGCCGGGGCCCCACTTCAGGAGCTTGTGGATGTTCTTCTCCAGCAGGGAGATGACCAGGCCCCGGGCCACCTCGAACCCGGCGTCGAGGTAGACCGCCCCGACCACGGCCTCGAAGGTGTCCGCCAGCAGCGAGCGCTTGGTGCGTCCGCCGGTTGACTCCTCGCCCTTGCCCAGGAAGATGTAGTCCCCCAGGCCCAGCCTGGCGGCGGCCTCGGCCAGGGCCTCGCCCTTGACCAGCGGGGAGCGGAACTTGGTCAGCTCTCCCTCGGGGGCCTCGGGGAAGTCCTCGAAGAGCAGGTGGGTGACTGCCAGTTCGATGACCGAGTCGCCGAGGAACTCCAGGCGCTCGTACGACTCGAAGACCGGCAGCCCCTGCTCGTTGATGTAGGAGGTATGGCTGAGACCGTTCAACAGCAGCGAGCGGTCGTTGAAGGTGTAGCCGAGGACGTTCTCCACGGCATCGAGGACGTGCTCCTTTTCGCCTTTCAAGGGCCGGTCAACCCCGGGCCATCGTCATCGGCCCGCGTCACGTCGTCCGACCTCTTCGAGGAGCGCTTCGAGATCCAGCTCGTCCCTGATGTGGGCCCTCATCCGCTCGACCTTCTTGGGGCTGTGCACCTTCTGGTGCCCTATGGCGGACTCGACCATCTCCACGGTGGTGGCCGTATCGTGCTCGACCATTATTATCGGGACGCCCATCTCCTCGGCCTGCCCGAGGACCAGCGGGCTCGGGCGGTGGCCGCCCGTGAGTATCAATGACTTGGTGGGGGTCTCGAGTGCGGCCATCTGGATGTCGGAGCGGTCGCCCCCGGTGATCACAACCTTGTTGGCCTGCTTGCGGAAGAGCCGGAGCGCCTGCTCCTGGCCCATGGCCCCGACCATCATCGACTCGATGAGCTCGTCGCCCCGGTCCTGCGCGCAGATTATCCGGCCGTTCAGGCCGGCGGCGAGGTCGTCGACCGTGATCGAGCGCAGCACCCTGTCGGTGGACAGCGAGCCGAACATCTTTATCCCCTGCGAGGCCATGAAACGGGCCAGCAGGTTCTTCACGTACTCGCTGCGCCGCTCGGGGACCCAGTTGAGCACCGCGCCCAGGAACACTTCCCCGAAGAAGTCCCTGGCGCCCATGATCCGGTCCACGGTGAGGTCGTCGTTGTAGGTGTCGAGGAAGAGGACCGAGCCGCCGAGCACCTCGGCGAGCTCGAACGAGGAAAGCCCCAGCATCCTCCCGTGGATGAAGTTCTCCGCCCCCTCGACGATCATGATGTCCCTGCCCCGGGCCAGCCTGTCGTAGGCGGCCTTGACCTTCTCGCGGGGCTTTGAGGGCATCTTTCGCATGAAGCGGGTCATGTTGTCCCAGGTCAGGAAGAACTGGGTCACGTCGGCGAGGTCCTCCTCGAGCGAGAGCGCCTCGGCGATGAAGTAGGCGTCCTCGTCGACCTTCTTCTGGTCCACCTTGATGGGGTAGGCGCCTATCGGCTTCATGTAGCCGACGTCGAACCCTCGCTCCCTGAGCTCGAGCGCCAGCCCCACGGCGAGACTGCTCTTTCCGGAGTACTTTTCGCTGGAGACGATGAGTATGGTAGACAAGGGAGTCATCCTCCGAGTGTTATCCGGACGTCCACACAGGTGCAGCCGTCGCCCGCATTGTAGACCATGAGTGGGTTGATGTCCATTTCGCTCAGGCGCCGGTGTTCCCTTGCGAGCTGCGAAACGCGCAGCAGCACTTCCTCCACCGCCTCCACGTCGGCCGGGGGCTCGCCACGCACCCCCGCGAGCAGCCGGTAGGCCTTGAGCTCGCGGAGCATCGAAGCGGCGTCGCGCGGCGTCATGGGCACGAGCCTGAACGCCACGTCTTTGAACGTCTCCACGTATATGCCCCCGAGCCCGACCATGACCAGCGGCCCGAACTGGGGGTCCCTGGCCACCCCCAGGATCAGCTCGCGCCCCTGCGGCACCATCTTCTGGACCGTGACCCCGTCTATCTTCGCGCCCGGCATCTTTCGCCTCACGTTCGAGATCATGTCGTCGTAGGCGGATGCCAGCCGCCGCTGGTTCCTTATGTCGAGCACCACCCCGCCGACGTCGGTCTTGTGCACGATCTGCCGGCTCACCACCTTCAGGACCACCGGGTAGCCCATCTCCCCGGCGTGCCTCTTCGCCCCCGCGAGGTCGGCGGCCACCTTGAGCGGCGAGTAGGGTATGCCGTACGCCGCCAGGACCTCGCGGCAGTCCTCGGGGCCCAGCTGCGTGGTCGCGCCGGTCTCGACGTAACCGTGGAACAGGCTGGAGACCGCCTTCGAGTCGACCGGGAAGCGTTTAGCGCGGGGGCGCGGACGCATGACCTGCAGCCGGCGCTCGTACATCCGTCCAAGTATCTGCATGGCCTTGTCCGGGTACGCCACGTTGGGTATGCCGGCCTCCTGAAGGCGGTCCACCTCGGCTTCGACGGAGTCCGCCCCCATGAACGAGCAGACGACCGGCTTCTCCGCCCCCCGGGCGATCCTGAGGATCTCGTCGGCGGTACCACCGACCTCGGTCATGGCCTGCGGGGTGAGGATGATCATGACGGCGTCCACGTCCGGGTCGGCCAGGAGCGTCTCCAGCGCCAGGCCGTATAGCTTTGCGTCAGCGGTCCCCAGCAGGTCGATGGGGTTGTGGAGGCTGGCCGCGGGGGGCAGGAACCTCTTGAGCTCGTCCAGGGTCTTGCCCGCTATCCGGGCCAGGCTCAGTCCCGCGCGCTCGCAGGCGTCGGAGGCGATGATGCCCGGGCCTCCCGCGTTGGTGATCAGCGCGACACTGGGGCCATTCGGGATGGGCTGGGTGGCCAGCGCCAGCGACAGCTCTATCAGCTCGTCGACGGAGTAGGCCCGCAGCACAGGCGCCTGCCGGCACAGCGCCTCGTACGAGCTCTCACTTCCGGCGAGCGAACCCGTGTGGGAGGAGGCCGCCCTGGCCCCGGAGGTGGTGGCCCCGGCCTTGAAGAAGACCACGGGCTTGGCGCGGCTCGCCCGGCGCACCGACTCGAAGAAGCGCTCACCGTTGGAGACGCCCTCCAGGTACATGGCTATGACGTTCGTCTTTGGATCGTCGGCGAGGGCGTCCAGGAAATCGCTCTCGACGAGATCGGCGCCGTTGCCCAGGCTCACCAGCTTGGAGAAACCGACCCCCTCCGCCCGTGCCCAGTCGATGAGGGAGGTGCAGATCGCGCCCGACTGGCTCAGGACGCCTATCGATCCCCGGGGCGGCATCCTGCGCGCGAACGAGGCGTTCAGGGGGAGGGCGGTGTTTATGATGCCCAGGCAGTTGGGGCCCAGCAGCCTCATCCCGCCGTCGCGGGCCACCTTAACGACCGCGTTCTCGAGGCGCCTTCCCTCGATGCCGGTCTCACGGAAGCCGGCCGATATCACGACGCCCGCCCGGACTCCCATGCCGGCACACCGGGTAACGGTCTCCAGCACGGCGTTCGCGGGAACGATCACGATCGCCAGGTCGGGGGGGTGTGGCAGCGAGCCCACGTCCGGGTGGCATCGGATCTCCTGGATGACCCCGGCCTTCGGGTTGACCGCGAATATCTCGCCCCCGTACCCGGACTCGATGACGTTGGCCAGCACGGCGTAACCGACCTTCTCGGGGTGTGAAGACGCCCCGATCACGGCCAGCGACCGGGGCTCGAAGAAGTTGTCGCTTACTACAGCCCTGTCATTCGACCTCGAAGACCTGCCGGCCATTGTAATAGCCACACTCTCTGCAGACGCGATGGGGCAGCTTGGGCTGGTGGCACTGAGGGCATTCGCTCAACGAAGGTGGCTTCAGCGCGTCGTGAGACCGCCGGGAGTCCCTCCGGCACTTCGCTTTCTTTCTCTTTGGAACGGCCATTTCTTCACTTTCCGGATAGATTGCGTGCGTAAGAAGGGTACTTTAGACGCTTTAGAGCGTCAAGGTGAACTGAGTCATCTTCCTTCGAGGCGGCGCTTGAGGTCCGCCAGGGGCTTCAGCCGGGCGTCGGGCTCGCGGGCAGGGCAGCCGCACTCGACCAGGTTGCGGTTCTCCCCGCAGGTCGGGCAGATGCCCCTGCACTCCTCGGAGCAGATGCGCCTGACCGGGATGGCCAGGTAGACCGCGTCCCTTAGTATGGGCTCCAGGTCAAGCTGCTCGTCCAGCACCATGTACTCGTCGTCCAGGTCCCCGGGCTCGCGTTGCCCGGTGGCCACGGTGAGGACCACCTCGTCTACCTTCACGGATATCGGGTGGCGGAACTCCTCCAGGCAGCGGTAGCAGGACAGCGGGACCTCGCCGTTGATGTCGCCGGTCGCCTGGACGCCGCCGGTGATCCGGCGAAGCTCGAAGTTCCAGCTGATGTCGTCGCCCCGTACGAACTCCGCCTGGTAGATGTCGCTGAACTCGAGGCTCGCGCTGCCCCGCGCCCGGGTGTGGTCCCCGACGTTCACGACGACACCGGAAAGGTCGATCCTGAGGCCCTCCGGGATGTTCCTGTTCCGCTTCGCGCTCATCCGCCTCACCTCGCGTGAGAAAACCCCGGCGGACGCGCCGGGGTTGTCTGCCTTGCTTGCACCCTGGCGCTCTACTCCTCGGTGCGCTCCTCGTACTCGTACTCCCCGGTCCCCTGTTCCTCGTAGCCGCGGAGCTTCTCGCGCCACCCGGTCACCCGGCGGAGTATGTCCTCGGTCGAGTCGCGCACCTCGGTGAGGGACGCCTCCAGCTCGCCGAACACCTGGTCGGCATAGTCCTCGGCGTCGTACTTTATTCTGCGCGCCTCCTCCTCCGCCTCCTCCAGGATGTGCTCTTTCTCAAGCTGCGCCTGCTTGATGATCTCGGTGTCCATGATCATCCCCTCGGCGCGATGCTCCGCCTGCGCGAGCACGTCCTGCTCCTTGCGCGTCGCCTCGCCCAGGATGCGGTCGCGTTCCTTGGTGACCAGCCGGGCCTGCTTGAGCTCGTTGGGGAGGGTTGCCCTGATGTCATCAAGGATGTCGTAGAACTCGGCCTCGTTGACCCTCACCGCGCCCGACAGCGGGACCTTCTTGGAGTTCGCGATGAAATCCTCGAGCCTGTCCAGTCGCGCGAATATGTCCACAGCCGCTACTCCTTTCCGGATGCCCCGGCCGCCTGGCCCCCGCGGTACTTCGCGTTGAAGCGGGCCTCGACCGTCGGAGGCACCAGGCCCCTGATCGAGCCGCCGTAGGCGGCGACCTCCTTGACCCCGCTCGAGCTCAGGTAGGTATATTCGGGGCTGGCCATGACGAAGAACGTCTCGATGGCCTCGTCCATCTGGCGGTTGAACTGGGCCATCTGGAACTCGAACTCGAAGTCGGACATGGCCCGGAGTCCCTTGACAATGGCGCAGGAACCGTACTGGTGCGCCAGGTCCACCAGCAGGCAGTCGAAGGCGACCACCTCTATGTTCTCGTGATCGGCCAGGCACTCGTTGAGCATCGAGAGGCGCTCCTCGATGGTGAACAGGGGGTCCTTGCCCGCGTTCTCCGCCACGGCGACCACGACCCTGCCGAAGTGCTTTGCCACCCTCGAGATGACGTCCAGGTGGCCGTTGGTCACAGGGTCGAAGGTGCCCGGGCATATAGCCACGTTCAAACCGGTCCCCCCCGGTATTCGTCGTCCGTCCGCTCGCTCGTCTCGTACATGGAAATGATGGAATCGCCGTAATCCCGCCGCTCGACCAGCGTCCAGCGGTCCTCCGGGGGATCGTATCTCGAGTGGGGCGAGTGGCGGTATACCGCGAGCCCACCGTCGTCGAGGAATCCCCTTGTTCGGACGCGCTCGAACAGCTCCTCCAGCAAATGTCCATCAATTCTAAAGGGTGGGTCTATGAAAAGCAAACCAAAACGGCCGCTCACCGAACGCAGCGCCATCGGCAGTTTTCCCACTTTTAGCGTGGCTTTTTCGGACAGGTGCGAGCGCTCCAGGTTGTGGGCGAGCGCCTCGGCGGTGGCCCGGTGCTGCTCGATGAAGACCGCGTGCTCGGCCCCCCGGCTGAGCGCCTCGATGCCGAGGTTCCCGACCCCGGCGAAGAGGTCGAGCACGCGCGCGCCCACCACGCGGTCGCCAAGCGCGGCGAACATCGACTCCTTGACGCGGTCGAGCACGGGACGCAGGTCGCGGCCCTTCGCCCCGTACAGTCTCGTGCCTTTGGCGCTACCCGCAATAACTCTCACGCTTCCCCCGTCAGGCGTGGAAGAGCCACTGCAGGGACCCCCCGAAACGCCGGTTGGTCTCCCAGCGCAGCAGCTCGTTCTCCTTCTTGGAGAGCCCCGGGTCATCATCGACCAGCTCGAATGCCGCGCGCCTCACCCGCCTCACCAGGTCGAGGTTGCGCGACAGCCTGGCGACCTTGAGGTCCGGCAGGCCCGACTGCCTCGTGCCGAACAGCTGCCCCTCTCCTCTGATATGAAGGTCCGCCTCGGCGAGGGCGAACCCGTCGTCGTACCGGCGGATCGCCTCCATCCGCGCCTTCGCCTCCTCCGTCTGCGGGTCCGCGAACAGCACGCAGATGGCGCGCTCGCTGCCGCGCCCGATCCTGCCCCGGAGCTGGTGGAGCTGGGCCAGGCCGAAGCGGTCGGCGTCCTCCACGATCATCACGGTCGCGTTGGGCACGTCAACCCCGACCTCCACCATGACCGTGGACACCAGCATGTCTATCTGTCCGCCCTCGAAGCGTAGCATGACCTCGCGCTTTTCCTCGCTCTTCAACTGCCCGTGTACCAGGCCTATGTTGAACTCGGGGAACTCGGCGGAGAGCCTCTCCGCCTCCTCGGTCGCGGCCTTCACCTCGAGCTTCTTCGACTCCTCGACCAGGGGGCAGATGACGAAGGCCTGCCTCCCGCGCTCCAGCTCGCGGCGCACCATCGCGAACGTGTTCGACCTCTGGCTCGGGTCCGATACCACCGTTATGACCGGCTGCCGACCCGCGGGCATTTCGTCGATGACCGAGAGGTCGAGGTCGCCGAAGAGGGTGAGCGCCAGGGTCCTCGGGATGGGTGTCGCCGACATGTGCAGGAGGTCCGGGTTCGCTCCCTTCGCCTCGAACACGATCCGCTGCGCCAGGCCGAACCGGTGCTGCTCGTCTATTACCGCCAGCCCCAGCCTGTGGAAGGCCACCCGCTCCTGGATGAGGGCGTGGGTCCCTATGACGACGTCGACCTCGCCCGCCGCGATACGCTCCAGCATGGCCCCGGAGGCACCCCCGGTGACCAGCTCCACCGACACATTCAGGTGGGAGAGCATCTCCCGCACCCGCCTGGCATGCTGATGCGCCAGGACCTCGGTGGGAGCCATCAGGGCGCCCTGGGTCCCGTTCTCGACCGCGAGCAGTAGCGCGAGCAGGGCCACAACGGTCTTTCCGCTGCCGACCTCCCCCTCCAGGAGGCGGTTCATCTGGACCGGGCGGGCCATGTCGGCCGCGATCTCTGCCCACGCCTTCTCCTGCGCGTCTGTGAGCTTGTAGGGGAGTGAGCGCCTGAACTCGGCTATCAGCTCGCCGGGGTGCCCGTGGGCGATCCCCACCGCCTCGGTCTCGCGGCGCTTCTTCATGAGGGCCAGGCCCACCTGCATGATGAACAGCTCGTCGAAGGCCAGCCTCCGTCGCGCGGCCTTCAGGGTCTCGGGCCCCCCGGGGAAGTGGGTCTCTCGCAGTGCAACCTCGATGCCCATGAGCCCGAACCGCTCCAGCACCCCCGGGTGCACGGGGTCGGCCATGCCGGACACCGCGTCGAGCGCGGTCATGACCAGCCTGCGCAGCCCGGCGGACGTCACCCCGGCCGTCGCGGGGTAGAGGGGCACGATCCGGCCGGTGTGTATCCCTTCCGCCTTCTCGTCGGAGTCGGCCTCGCCGGTGGCCAGCACGTCGTAGGACGGGTTGGTCATCTGGAGCACGTTGTACTTGAACTCGACCTTGCCCGAGAAGGCGACCTGCGTGCCGATGGCGAGCCGGTCCTTGTGATACTCCTGGTTGAACCAGACCCCCGCGAGATAGCCGGTCCCGTCGAAGATGGTGACGGTGAGCATGCTCTTGCGGGTGCGGGTGGAGCGGCTGTCCACGTCGCTGACCCTGCCGACCACCGTCACCTTCTCGCCGACCGCCGCGCTGCCTATGGCGGTGACGTTCGACCGGTCGAGGTAGCGACGCGGCAGATGATAGACCAGGTCGCCGACCGTGTTGACACCGAGAGGCGCGAGCCTGGCGGCGTACGCGGGACCGACACCGGGCAACCTGGTCACGGCCGATCCCAGCCGCATGAACGCGGCCTCGGCCGGGGTCAGCTCAGGGTGCTGACCGGCGCCCCCGCCTGGTGACCTCTTGTCGCCGCTGCTGTCTGCCATTATGTGCCCCCGCTTCGGCCGGCTCTCCGGTGCCCGATGAGGCCCTCTTCCCCGCGTCCTCGGCCGGCCGGCCTGACTATATAATACAGGGTGCCACCGACATGTAAGCGAGGGAGGGAGGACCGATGGGCCAGGGGGAGCAGTCGAAGGGCGGCCTGCCGGGCCGGCTCAGGAGCGCCGCGGTCAGAAAGGCGGCCGCTAAGTACTCCATCGGGGAGCAGGCTCTGCGCAACTTCCGGTCGTTCGGCAGGCTCTCCGGCTCGGCGGCGAGCGGCTTTCCGACCGAGCTGCTGCCCCTGGGCGCGCAGATGTGGTCCGGGTTCATCCTCACGCCGTTCGCCCAGCAGCAGATGCTGGGATGGGTGCTGCCGTTCTGGCTCCGGCGGCAGAGCGTGCCTTCCTCGGGCTCCTTCATCCCACACGGGCACTTCTGGCTCGTCAATAATATGACCCATCGCAACTGGACAGGCATCGGGCTGTGCGGGTTCGCCCCCGAGGCGACCGTCGATCCGCGAGGCCTGCTGACCCCGTGGCCGTTCTCGCCCTCCCTGGACGTGTGGGTGCTGCGTGGTGAGGAGCTCACCTGCCCCTCGGAGAAAGGGGCGGTCCGCCAGGGTCTGGTCGATGACCTCCCGCTGGTGCGGACCTCCTTCGATGCCGCGGGGATCGACTGCACGCTGACACACTTCGTGGCGCCGCTCGCGACCTTCCCGGTGGCGCTGTGCCTGGTGAGGCTCGACAACCCCGGCGACGAACCCGTCTCGGCGTCGCTGGTGGTGTCCGTGCGGCCGGCGAACCCGGAGACCATCTGCGCCGTCAACGAGCTGGCCTACGACCCCCGGTCCCGGACGTTCTCAACCGACGGCGACGTGCTGGCTTACCTGCCCGCCGAGCCGGACCGGGTGATGGTCTCGGACTACGCCCACGGCGACGTCGCCATGCAGCTCAGGGACCGGCGGCGCGAGAGGCTGCCCGAGGGTACGACCCGCGTTTCCGAGCCGTTCGGGCTGGCGACAGGGGCGGCCGTATACGACCTCGAGGTCCCGGCCGGCGGGTCGGCCTCCATCTGCTTCGCGAGCCCGCTGTCGGGCGGCATACACCCCCCGTTCGAGAGGATGCTGCCCCCGGGGGAACCGGTCGCGGCGGTGGAAGAAGCGCTCGAGGGACAGGTCTCCGACTGGAAGGAGCTCACGGGCGAGGGGATGCGCATCAGCGTACCCGACGACGTCTACCAGAGGGCCTTCGACGTCAACAAGGCGTACCTGCTGATGCTGTTCGACGGCCACACCATCACCCCGGGTGTCTCCACCTACCACATGATGTGGTTCCGGGACGCCGCCTACCTGGTGCCCGCCCTGGAGCGCATAGGCCACCCGGACATGGCCAACGACGTGCTTCGCGCCTACCCGGACATGCTCACGTCCGAGGGGTTCTTCAGGTCTCACGCCGGGGAGTGGGACTCCAACGGCCAGGCCATCTGGACGTGCGTGCACCACTACTGCATGACCGGGGACACCGACTTCCTCAAGGGTGTCTACCCCGCGATCATGAAGGGCGCCCGCTGGCTGGACGGGATGCGCCGCACGGACCTGCCCGCCGGGGACCCGGGACGGGGGTTGCTGCCGCCCGGGGTGAGCGCGGAGCACTTCGGGACGGCCGACGTCTTCTACTGGGACGACTTCTGGGCCGTGGGCGGGCTCCGGGCCGCGGCGCTCGCGGCACGGGACCTGGGTTTAAACGGCGACGCGGAGTACCTGGAGCGGGTCGCCTCCGAGATGTGGGAGTCGCTGGAGGCCTCGTGGGACTCCGTGGAGAAGAGGCTCGGCCGAAGGGTGATGCCGATCGCGCCGGGGCGGGACGTAGACTCCGCCGCGGTGGGGTGCCTCGCCGCCGTCTACCCGCTGGGCCTCATGTCTCCCGACGAGGAGATTATGGCCAACACCCTCTCCGAGCTGGTCGAGAAGTGCTTCTACCGCGACGCGCTCTACCACGCCATCATGCACTGCGGGCTCAACGCCTACCTCTCGCTGCACCTGGCCCAGTGCCGGCTGAAGAGCCGGGACCGCTATGCCCTGAGGGTGTTCGACTCGCTGATGTCCATGGCGTCGCCGACCATGACCTTCCCGGAGGCCATCAACCCGCTCACGGGCGGGGGGGCCTACGGCGACGGGCACCACGGATGGGCGGTCGCCGACATACTGCACTTCACGCGCAACCTGATGCTCGTGGAGGAGGGGGACCGGCTCCGCCTGCTGCCCCTGCCGAAGAAGGAGTGGCTCGCTCCGGGCAATCGCATCTCGGTGGATAGCGCGCCCACACTCTTCGGGGTGGTCTCCTACTCGGTGGAGTGCCGGGAAGCGGAGCTCGTGTTCGATATCGAGGCGGACTGGCGCGACGAGCCTTCCGCGCTGGAGCTGTCGGTGCCACTGCCGGTGACCGGGGTGGAGGTAGACGGAGAGGCGGCAGAGGTAAAGGGCGGCGTCATCACCGTCCCGGCGGCGGCCCGGCGAGTCATCCTCCATAAATAGAGAGTGGCGTCGGACGATTTCGTTGTGTTGTGACCTTGTCGTGAACGGAGTAGTCCAACGACAACGGCAAACGTCCGACCCCACGGCTATCGACGTTTGGTTGCTGTGACTCGGGGATATGGCAGTACGTAACGCTGATGTGCTATCATTCATCCTCGTTGACCGTCAGGAGGAAAACAGTTGTCCAACGTCTGTGAGATATGCGGAAAGAAGCCGGATTTCGGCAATAACGTCAGCCACTCGCACAAGAAGACCAGGCGCCGCTGGACGCCCAACGTGCACAAGATGCGCATCGTGGTGAATGGCAGCACCAGGAACGCCCGCGTCTGCTCCAAGTGCCTGAAGGCCGGTAAGGTCCAGAAGGTCTAGCGCTCACCGGCTCAGGGCAGCTCGCCCTCCAGGTAACGCTCCCCGGTCCTCACGTCCAGCACGTACAGCTTCCCGTCCTCCAGCAGTCCCACCGTTGCGAACCCGCCCTCCTGCTTGGGCACCGCGCACGAGCCCGCGTTGAACACCACGACGTGGTCCATGTCCTTTATGACCGGCACGTGCGTGTGACCTACGTGGAGCACCTGCGCGCCGGCGCGGTGGGCCATCAGGACCAGGTCCTCCTCCGGGTACTTGTGCCCGTGGGTCACCAGGATGCGCACCCCCTCATGGCTCACCCATGCGAAGTCCGAGAGGATGTGGTTGTCCAGCGCCAGCTGGTCCACCTCGGAATCGCAGTTGCCGCGCGCGTGGACCATCGGGGTGGTCAGGCCGTTGAGTATCTCGGCCAGGTGCCTCGGGCGGTACGTCTCGGTGATGGGATTGAATATCCCGTGGTAGAGGACGTCGCCGGCGTGCGTTATCAGGTCCACGGGGCCGAGCACCCTCATGGCGGCGTCCCAGGCCGTCGGGTCGCCGTGCGTGTCGCTTATCAGCCCTATCCTCATCGCCACCTCCTTCCCTCTCTTGAGCCCGGCCTCTCAGGCCGGGTGTCCCGGCGGGGCTGAGAGCCCCGCCTCATATGTTGGCGCAGGGGGAGCCCGCTCCGGGGCGGACCGGGCGTTCCATCGCTCGGCGGACGAACGCCCTGCCTCGCGACACGGCTTCCCTCATGGAGAGGCCGGTAGCCAGGGCCGCGGTTATCGCCGCGGAGAGCACGCACCCCGTGCCGTGGACACTCTCCCCCTCGAGCCACGGGGAGCTCATCACCTCGATGCCCCCCGGATCGCAGTAGACGTCGACGGCCAGCGCAGCGCCTTCCTCCCCGGTCCTGCCGCCGGTCACCAGAACCGACGCCGCCCCCATCTTGAGCAGGCGCCCGGCGGCGGTCTCCATCTCCTCGACGGTCGAGGCCTCCAGCCCGGTCAGCACGGACGCCTCCGCCGCGTTCGGGGTCAGCAGCGCGGCCCGTGGCACGAGCAGCTCCCGAAGCGCGCCGGCCGCCCCCTCGTCGAACAGCGGGCCCCCTCCCTCGCTGGCCAGGACCGGGTCCACCACCAGCAGGCCGTCCAGGTGGTCGCCCAGGAACCTGGCCACCTCGGTCACCACGCGGGCGCTGCCCAGCGCACCCGTCTTCACCGCGTCGGGCTTCCTGTCCTCGAAGAGCGCCTCCAGCTGGCCCCACACCACCTCCGGCGGGAGGTCGTAGCGGCCCTTGAGCCCCAGCGTGTTCTGGTAGGTCACCGTCGCCGCGACGCACATCGGGAAGACCCCCATGGCGTCGAAGGTCCTGGCGTCGGCCACAAGGCCCGCCCCGCCGCTCGGGTCGAGCCCCGCGACGGAGAGTGCCACGGCCGGCCGTTCCGCCCGCGGCTCATCTGAAGTGGTCATACCCGTATTCCCCCAGGTCGTAGCGCGCCCCGTCCCTCACAAGTACTCGCCCCGTCCCGGCGCCTGTCATCCGCCCGACCCCGGAGGCCGGAACCCCCGCG
Source organism: Actinomycetota bacterium (assembly GCA_043807425.1). Lineage (GTDB taxonomy): Bacteria > Actinomycetota > Geothermincolia > Fen-727 > Anoxymicrobiaceae > JAHJCO01. The sequence continues at coordinate 15,768 of JAZDFZ010000023.1, read as the reverse complement.
CGGGCAAGGGAGCCCAGGATCCCGGGGAGACGCTCTGCGGCGGCCGTGAACACGAGCCCGTAGTCCTCGCCCCCCGCCAGCGCCCACTGCAGCGGATCGTCGCCGGTCTCCGAGGCAAGCACGACCATCTCGTCGTCAAGCGGCACGCTCTCCCCCTCCAGCTCGCACCCCAGTCCGCTCTCCTCGCACACGTGCATCAGGTCGCGCGCCAGTCCGTCGCTTATGTCCTCCATCGCGGTCGCACCCTCCGCGGCCAGCACCGCGCCCGCGGCGACCTGCGGCCTGGGCCTCAGGTGGGCCTCTACCAGGCCCGGGTACCGGGACCTCATCTCCTCCCCCGAGCGAATGACCCGGAGGCCGGCGGCCGACCTGCCCGGCATCCCGGTCACGCCGATGGCGTCGCCCTCGCCCGCCCCGGAGCGCAGCACGGGACCCGACGGGGGCGATGTACCCGCGACGGCCACGGCAAGGCTGAGCCCCCTGCTCGCCCTGCTGACATCTCCGCCGACCAGGACGCAATTGCAGGAGGCGGCCATCTCGAGGATCCCGTCCATGAGCGAGCGGACCTCGGCCTCGGTGGGCGGCTTCGCGACGCCGGCCGACACCAGCAGGCAGTTCGGCTGCCCGCCCATCGCGGCGATATCGCTCACCGCGGCCGCAACGGCCTTCCAGGCTACGTCACAGAGACCGTAGTCGCGCAGGGTGAAGTGCACGTCCTCGAAGACGGAGTCTATAGAGAGCAGGACGCTTCCGCCCGCGAAGTGGAACGAGGCCGCGTCGTCCCCGATGGGAACCTCCACGCCCGGCTGCATGTCGCCCGCCATCGCGCGGATCAGGGCTATGATCTCGCCTTCGGAAAGTCCCTCGGCCGCCATCTCTCCCCCTCCCCGGCAGTCAGCCTAGCAGGTGCTCTCCTCGGTCCCGAGGTACTTCGCGATGAACTTCATCGCGCAGAACTCGCCGCACATCGTGCAACCGGTGTCGTCGGCGACCCGGCATTCAGCCAGGACCCCGCCCGCCTTCCTCGGATCAAGCGACAGCTCCACCTGCCGCTCCCACTTGAGCGCCTTGCGGGCGCGGGACATCTCGGTGTCCCAGGACATGAAGAAGCCGGGGTTCTTCGCCAGGTCCGCCGCGTGCGCGGCGATGCGCGTGACTATGGTACCCTCGCGCACGTCCTCCTCCTCGGGCAGACCCAGGTGCTCGCGCGGGGTCACGTAGCAGAGGTAGTCCGCCCCCGACGCGGCGGCGAGCGCGCCTCCGATGCCGGCCACTATATGGTCGTACCCGGGGGCCACGTCGGTGACCAGCGGGCCCAGCACGTAGAACGGCGCCCCTCTGCAGATGTCCTTGGCGAGGCGCACGTTCTCGACGACCTGGTGCAGCGGCACGTGCCCCGGCCCCTCCACCATCGCCTGCACACCCGCCTCCCGGCAGCGCCCCACCAGCTCGCCCAGGGTGATGAGCTCCTGGATCTGCGCGGCGTCGGTCGCGTCGGCGACGGCCCCGGGGCGGAACCCGTCGCCCAGGCTCACGGTCAGCTCGTAACGCCTGGCGATCTCCAGCAGGCGGTCGAAATCCTCGTAGAGCGGGTTCTCCCGCTCGTTGTAGATGATCCACCCCGAGAGGAACGCCCCCCCGCGGCTCACTATGTCCGCGACGCGGCCCGTCGACTCCAGCGCGGAAAGCGCCTTCGTGGTGACCCCGCAGTGCACGGTCACGAAGTCGACCCCGTCGGCGGCGTGCCGCTCGACCGCGCCGAACATCTCGTCGGCGGTCATCGCGACTATGCTCCCGTGACGCTCCTGGGACTCGATGGCGGCCTGGTATATGGGCACCGTCCCCACCGGCACAGCGGAGTTCGCCACCACGGCCCTGCGGACCGCGTCGATGTCCCCTCCCGTCGAGAGGTCCATCACCGTGTCGGCCCCCGCCTCCACCGCGGCCAACAGCTTGGAGAGCTCGGCAGCCAGGTCGGCCCGCTCGGCGCTGGTCCCGATGTTGGCGTTCACCTTGGTTCGAAGGCCCTTGCCGATCGCGCACGGCCTGTCTATATCACGAAGCCCGTTGGCGCAGAGCACCGCCGTCCCCTCGACTATCTCGCGTGCTATCTCCTCCGCGGCGAGCGGCTCGTCGGCGGCCGCCCGCTGGAGCAGGGGCGGGATGTCGCCCTTCCGCAGCCTCTCTATCAGCGTCTCTCTCTCATCCATCTCCATCAACCACCTCTCGGCGCGCGCCTCAACGTGCCGCTTCCATCAGGCGACGTGCCGCCTCCTCGATATCCTTCGCGCAGGCCACCGCCGACAACACCGCCACCCCGACCGCTCCCGTTTCGAAGGCGAGCCGGGCGTTGTCCGCGTCGATCCCCCCGACCGCTATCACCGGGGCGATCCGCTTCGAGCAGTACTCCGCCAGCCTTTCGAGGCCGATCGCCGGCCCCGCGTCCTCCTTGGACTCCGTGCCGAACACGGGTCCCACCCCCAGGTAGTCGGCCCCGTCGGACACCGCCGCTCTCGCCTGCTCGATGCTCTCCGGGGAGAACCCCAGTATCGCCCCCGGCCCCAGCAGCGACCGGGCGTGCTCCACGGCCAGGTCCTCCACACCCAGGTGTACCCCGTCGGCCCCGACCGCGGCGGCCACGTCCACGCGGTCGTTGATCAAGAACACCGCGTGCGCGCTCCTGCACTCGGCGAGGAGGCGCGTCGCGACCTCGCTGAACTCCCTGTCCCCCATCTCCTTGTCCCTCATCTGGACGGCGGGGCAGCCGGCCGCAAGTGCCCCTCGCGCCACCTCCAGGTGGGTCCGCCCCGACGGCGGGGGGCCCGTGATCACCATCACCTTCATGGCCAGGACCCTGTCGGGCCCTATCGCGCAACCGACCAATGCTTACGACCTCCGCACCATCTCCGCGGCCAGCTCGGCCGCCTTCTTCCCGGAGAGGAACATGCCGCCGAATATGGCCCCCATCCTGGGGGCCCCGTAGACCGCGTTCGCGGCCATCCCCGTGACCAGCAGCCCCGGGTAGACCTCCCGGGTGTAGTCCTCGATGTTGGCCTCGGCGACCTCGGCCCACATCGGCTTCTCGCCGATGATCTTGCCCGTCTCGGTGAAGAGGCGCGCCCCGGGGATCTTGCGCTGGACCGTGTGCACCACCCCCGCCTCGTGGCCGGTGGCGTCGATGACGACCTTCGCCTCCAGGGCGAGCGGGTCCACGTGGAGCGCCGCAAGCTCGACCGCCCTCCAGTTGATGACCACGCCGGCCACCCTGTCCTCCTCGCGGATGATCACGTCCTCGACGCTCACCCCGACCCATACCCGCACTCCCGCGTCCAGCGCGGCCACGCATGTCTTGGAGACTACCTCCACCGAGTCCCCCACGTGGTAGCCCTCGTGGAAGGGCTCGAGCCGGCACCCGAGGTCGGTGCACACGATCTCAAGCGCCGCGTCCTGCAGGACTATGCGCGGGAACAGCATCCCGCCTCCCCACATGCCGCCCCCCACGTGGAGGTTGCGCTCGAAGACGGCGACCTTCAGGCCGTCCCTAGCAAGGTAGTAGGCGCAGGTCATGCCCGACGGGCCCCCGCCTATCACCGCGACGTCGAGCTGAAGCGAGTCGAGGAAGTCCGCCGTGAACCGCTCCACTATCCCCCTGGTGACCTCGATCTCTGAAATCGGCATCAAGCCTCACCCCTCCCGGTCGGTGCGGCGGAATCGGCGGCCCCAACCCTGAAAGCAAAGGTGCCGCGCCCAGTGGGCCCGGCAGCCGACCAATTCCCTGATGGCATTCCTACGCAAGCATTACCTTTGTCAGGTTCATCGGTCGACGGGTCTCGCCCGTCCTCTCAGCCCGCTAACACGAGCTCCCGCTGCACAGGTTGTTATTCGATTGAGTCGATTATATACCTGCGAGGTGGGTGGCGGCAGCACCGCCGCTCCGGCCGGTCGAGCCGGCCGGCGCTGTGCTATATTAATGCCGACCCGGTACCAATACGATTTCCTCGAGGGTGGTTTAAATGGCAGATGAGATCCAGGACGACGGCGAAGAGAAGCAGTATACCTCGGAGAGGTTGTGGACCCCCTACGGGGAACCGGAAAGAGAGCGCCGGACGCGCGGCGAGGAGCCCGGGGAGGCACCTCCTTCCGACGAGCCGGACGACGAGGAGCTCAGGCAACGCATGGAAGAGGCCATGGAGAAGGTGACCGTGGCCGAGGTGGTCCTCGAGGTGCTGATCTCCCTGGCCGGGCTGACCTACCGGCTGCGCGGAGTCCCCTACGAGCTGTCGGCCGAGCTGTACGCGCCCGAGCAGGCGGATCTTATCGACGCCTGTCTCGATTCGCTGGTGAAGGCGCTGCAGGAGCGCATCCCGGCCGAGGCCTGCAAGACCCCGGTGAAGGCCATCCCGGCGGCGGACCTGGTGCTGGACATGATGGTCTCTCTGTCCAGCCTGGCGTACCGCAAGATGGGCATACCCCCGGAGGTCAACGAGCGGTTCAAGGACGCAGAGCAGGCGAAGCTCGCCATAGACGTGATCGGCGCCCTGCTGGCGGCGCTCGAAGGCCGCGCCCCCGAGGAGAAGCTGGCGCCTTTCACCTCGACCCTGGACAACCTCAAGCTGAACTTCGCCAGAGAGTTCTAGGGGAGCGCGAGCATACCGTGTTCTGCGAGAGCTGCCAGAGGCGCCCGGGCACCATGCGCATGACGGTCCGGCGCCCGGACGGCGAGCAGAGGGTCATACTCCTGTGCGGCCTGTGCGCCTACCGGTTCCAGCAGATGATGGCGCCGGGGGTCGCCGCGCGGGGGGGCGGGCAGGCGCAGCTTCCCGGAGACACCTACAGCGGTCAGCACTTTCCGACCCAGCGCCACGGCATGTTCTCGGGCTACTCACAGGCGACCCAGCAGGTCCTGAAGACCGCGGAAAAGATCAGCGCCGACTTCGGACTGCCGTCGGTGGGGACGATGCCGCTGCTGATGGGAATCCTGTCCCTCAGGGGGCAGAGCGCGGCCCGGCTCCTGGAGACGCGCGGCGTCTCCCTGGAGGACGTTGCGCAGAGCGCGCCCATGCCCGCCGCGATGCCCGCGAAAGCCCCGTCCGGGCAGGTGCGGCTCTCCGCGGACAGCCAGACCCTGCTCGACATGGCCCAGAACCTGGCCGTGGGACATTCGGGGGCGTTCGTCGAGCCGGACCACCTGCTTCTGGCGATGCTCCAGCACGAGAACATGAGCGCCACGCGCTGGATGCGCCAGCGGAGCGTCGACATAGACGCTCTCAAGACCGACCTCGAGAACGCGGTACAGCAGGCCGATGCCGAATCAACCCCTCAGATCACCGAGGCGTCCCCGGAGGAGATGCTGATGGGCCCCTCGGCCGCAGGCGGGGCGTCGGGAAAGCCAGGGACCGGGAACGCCCTCCAGCAGTATGCGAGCGACCTCACCGAGCAGGCCCGCATGGGGAAGCTGATGCCCGCCATCGGACGGGAGGCCGAGATGGGGAGGGTGGAGCTCACCCTCTGCCGCCTTCAGAAGAACAACCCGCTGCTCATCGGCGAGGCGGGCGTCGGCAAGACCGCCATCGTGGAGGGCCTGGCGCAGCACATCGTCAAGGGCGATGTCCCCGACCCCCTGAAAGACTGCACCCTCTACCAGGTGGACCTGACCGGGATGGTGGCGGGCACCGAGATGCGGGGGGAGTTCGAGTCTAGGGTCAAGGACCTTGTGGACCAGGTCGTGGCACGCGGGCCCAAGACCATCCTCTTCATAGACGAGATCCACACCCTGGTCGGGGCCGGGGCCAGCGAGGGCAGCATGGACGCCGGCAACATCCTCAAGCCGGCCCTTGCGCGCGGCCAGCTCCACCTGATCGGGGCCACCACCATCGACGAGTTCCACAAGTACATCGAGAAGGACCCCGCGCTGGCCCGGAGGTTCCAGCCGGTGCTGGTGGGAGAGCCCACGGTCGAGCAGTCCATCACCATACTCAACGGTATCAAGGAGCGCTTCGAGAAGCACCACGGGGTGACGCTCTCACCGGAAGCGATCAGCGCGGCGGTCACGCTGTCCAACCAGTACATGACGGACCGGTTCCTGCCCGACAAGGCGGTGGACCTCGTCGACGAGGCGTGCAGCGCCGTGGCCATCGAGAACGACCAGGAGGGCCAGGGACGCGCGGTCATCGCCGACGACGTGGCAAAGGCCGTGAGCTCCTGGACCGGGATACCGCTGGCGAAGATGATCGAGCCGGAGAAGAAGCGCCTGCTGGAGATGGAGAACCTCCTGCACCGGCGCATCGTGAACCAGGACGCCGCGGTCCGGGCCGTCTCCGACGTGGTGCGGCGGTCACGGGCGGGCCTGAAGGACCCGGAGAAGCCCAACGGTGCCTTCGTCTTCGCCGGTCCCACCGGGGTCGGCAAGACCGAGCTTGCGCGGACCCTGGCGTGGTTCCTCTTCGACGATGCCGACGCATTGGTCAGACTGGACATGTCCGAGTACATGGAGAAGGAGTCGGTGAGCCGCCTGATCGGGGCCGCCCCGGGCTACGTGGGTTACGAGGAGGGGGGGCAGCTCACGGAGAAGGTGCGGACACGTCCCTACTCGGTCGTCCTCTTCGACGAGATGGAGAAGGCGCATCCGCAGGTGCTCAACCTGCTGCTGCAGATCGCAGACGCGGGGCGCCTGACAGACGGCCAGGGGCGCGAGGTCAACTTCAAGAACACCATCATCATCCTGACCACGAACCTCGGGGCCGAGCTGTTCTCCGGCGGCGCCGCGGCCGCCATGGACCATGAAGCTCTCACGGCGAAGGTGACGGAGCTGGTCATCGCCCACACCAGCCCGGAGCTGGTCAACCGGATGGACGCGGTCGTGGTGTTCGAATCGCTGTCCCGCGAGCAGGTGGAGAAGGTCATAGAGATCCAGCTGGAGGGTCTTTCCAGGCGCCTGGCCGGCCAGGGCATCGCGCTCGAGGTATCGCAGGAGGCGATGGGCTGGCTTGCCGACCGGGGCTATGACCCGGAGATGGGAGCCAGGCCCGCGAAGCGGGTCGTTCAGGACCAGCTGGTCTCCCCGCTCTCCGAGATGATCCTGTCGGGAACCCTGGCCTCCGGCTCGCGAGCCGTGGTGTCACTATCGGGCGACGTCCTTGCGATCGGCCACGCCACCGCCTGACTCAGCGCACGGCGGCCTTCGCCTCGCCCCCCTGCGTGACTATGTAGTAGGTCCCCCCCGCGGGGTCGGTCGGCATCTTTCCCCCGAAGTACTCGAGGAGCTGGTTGATGCTGGTCGGCCAGGTACCGTTCTGCGCGTAGTACTGCTGTATCGCGCTGTCGATGAGCTTCAGGTTGGCCTCCCTGGCGACGTCGAGCGCCTGCTGCTGGACGTTCTCGATGGTCCCCCCGGGCTCGCTGGTCGCGGCCGGGTTCGTTGACGAACCGCAACCGGCGACGAACAGGAACGACAGGGCCAGCAGCCCGGCCAGCGCAATCGGAACGACCGCTCGGGACACCTTGCGTGATGCAGTCATCGTCCTCTACCCCCTAGTACTCCTCGGAAGCGGCCCCGCCCCTCCCGACCACCTCCTGGTAAACGAGGCCCGAGACCTCGGCGATGTTCAGTACGCAGGTCTCGTACTCGGCGGTCTCTCCCGCTGTCGGGTTCATGACCGCAACGTTGGTCAGCACCAGGAACGCTCCCTCCAGTACGCTCTCCAGGATTCCCCGGTACTTGATGGGACCGCAGAACGCGACGACTTCCTGGCCTCTCCACTGCCCGATAAACGCCGTGAGGTCCAACTCGCTCCCCTTTCTAACGCCCGGTCACTAATCGCGAACTTCCTCCGATGCAACCACAGCGCGCGTGGAGGGACTCGAACCGCACTCCCGCGCTCGCAAGCTCGCTTTCCGAGGGGGGACTGCGCGTCCCCCCTACGGCGCCCACCTGCTCCGCAGGCGGGCTGTTACCCCCCTGACAGTGAATTCATTCGGGGGGAATCCTCCCCCCGGCACCCCCCTGGTCGTGGCTTCGAATCCACTGCCGGCGGCTCACAAAACCCTAGCGCGCGTGGAGGGACTCGAACCCACGACCTATGGCTCCGGAGGCCATCGCTCTATCCAACTGAGCTACACGCGCTCGACTATTCCCCCTTTTTCCCTCCCCCTCGAGGGGGGAGGGTCAGGGTGGGGGTGCCCATCACACTACCTGCCTGCAGTACTCCAGGTACCGCTCCCACTCGGGCCGCATAGACCCGAGCTCCAGGCTCACCGTGGCGGGGCCCCTTGGCGCCCCCGGCCTTCGCGCGAGCTTGAGCCCGGCCTCGGTGGGAAGCTTGTCGCGCTTCCTTCCGTTGCACCTGCGGCAGGCCGCGACCACGTTCTCCCAGGTGTGGGACCCTCCCCTGCTGCGTGGCACCAGGTGGTCAACGGTCTCCGCGGAGCCGCCGCAGTACTGACAGATCCAGCCGTCACGCGCGAAAACCGCCTTGCGGGAGAGGTTGGCCCTCCCGTAGTACGGCACCTTCACGAAGTAGTTGAGCCGTATCACCGAGGGGATCGCCACCGACAGCTTCTCCGACCGGAAGACGCTGCCGTCGCCCTCGAGCACCTCGGCCTTCTGCTTGAGGAGGAGCACCACCGCGCGCCTCGCGCTCACCGCGCACAGCGGCTCGAATGTGGCGTTTAAAAGCAGGACCCGTTCCATCTTCCTCCGGTCCTATGTACGGCTCGTTGAAAATAATACTACATGCGACCCCGTTCACGGGAATCATTCGCCTTTTCCGGATGGGTACTCAACGGTGAGAAAAGATGGTTGAGGTGAATTCTCAGGGACGAGAAGCGCGCGGGCCCTGCGACCCGCGCGCCATCGCTTATTCAGTCTGCGGACGAGTGATCAGACCTTGAACTCCGTCTTCACACCCCAGATGCCCAGCGCCATGCCCAGCTCCCTGTGCTCCGCGCCGTACTCCTGGACAGAGATGCCCTTCAAAGCCGCCGTGATGGCCTGCCTGAACGCCTTCCCTCCGGCGACCGGGCCCTCCGGGTGCGCGTGCACCCCGCCGCCCGAGCCGATCATGACCTCGTTGCCCAGGGTGTTCACTATGTCCTGCACGTTGACCGGGGTTATCCCGCCGGACGGCATCGGCATCATCGCCTTGAGCTTACCGAACGGGTAGGTCAGCGCCTGAACCACCTGCTTGAACCTCTCCGGCAGGTAGGGGGCCTTGCCGCCCAGGGCGAACGGGATCACGACCGTGTCCGCGCCCGCCAGCCTCGGCAGCTTGCCCAGGATTATGGAGGAGGCGACCCCGTGGTGCGGCGACATGTAGTAGGCGCCCGCGCAATCCATGTGTGCCAGGATGGGAACGTTGATGTCGGGGTCTTCCGCCAGTGTCCTCATGGCCTCGGGGCCGATCGCCAGGTAGTTGACCATCAACGCGTTTCCGCCCGCTGCGACGGCGGCGCGCGCCAGGTCGAACATCTTGGGAAGGCGGTCGGTCACGTTGACCGTGTACAGGGTGTGCTCGCCGGTCTCCTCGTAGGCGCGCTTCTCCATCTTCATGTACGCCTTGACCCGCTCGAGGACGCGGTTGTAGGACATGTCGGCGATCAGCTCGTCATCCTTGATGATGTCGCAGCCGCCCACGGCCGCCTGGTAGAAAAGATCGGCGCCGACCTTCACCGGGTACCCGCAGCACGGCTTGATCATGTTGTTGAGCAGGGGCCGCCTCTTGCTCTTCGGGATGCCAAGCGCCTTGTAGATGCCGTCGCTTCCGAACTTGGGACCCTGGTAGCCGTCCAGGATCGCCTTCGGCATGCGGAGGTCGAGCAGCTTCAGGCGCCCGGCCATGCTGATGTTGCCCAGGCAGGCGGTCAGCAGCATCGGTATCTGGTTCTCGATGTTCGCCGCCGGGAACGCTACCTGTACGATCCACTGGCGGTCCTTCACATCATCAGGGACGACGTACTCGTAGTACGGAGCCTCGAAGACGTTGATGACCTTGGCGACGTGGCGCGCCCTTACCTCGGGCGTCTCTCCCGGAACGGGCGTCCAGGTACCGGTGGACTGCTCGATGGCGATCACCGGCGCCAGGGACACCACATCGAGCACCTTGGGGAACTCTACGTAGTAGGTGGCTATCACGTGGGTCTCGAAGTCGATGCCCTCGGGCAGCGCGTACGGCTCCGCGTCGTACTTGCCCAGGACACAGGACTCCTCAGCCTTTGACGTGGTCTGCAGTTTCGTGCCGTACCTGCCGACGGGCGCCGCCTTCTTCGCGGCCGCCTTCTTCGCGGTCTTCTTCGCTGGTGGCATTTGACTCCTCCTTGCTACCATGCTGTTAACAGGCAATTAATTATAGTTAAAGCGGGTGCAGCGTCCATAGACGAACCGTCACCCGGCATTCACCCGCGCATACAGCTTTCTCAGGCTCGTGTAGCTCTCCTTGAACGTCTCGAAGCGCTCGTCGTAGACGGCGCGGTAGTCCGGCCTGGGAGAGAAGGATCCGGACACCTTGACCGCGTCCCTGAGCGACGTGAAACTACTGTGGGCGCCGAGCCCGAGCGCCGCGATCAGGGCGGCCCCCCGCGCTCCCGACTCCTGCGGCTCCTCGACGCGCTCTATGACCACACCCAGGGCGTCGGCGTACGTCTGCAACCAGAGGTCGCTCTTCGCCCCTCCCCCGATGGCCCTGAGCACCACGTCGTTGAAGCCGAGGTTCCTGACTCCCTCCAGCATCCAGCGCCCGTGCAGGGCTACTCCCTCGAACACCGACCGGGCCACGTCCCCCCGGTGGTGGTCCAGGCTCAGGTTGATGAAGCCGCCACGCACCGTGTGGTCGGGGATCGGGGAGCGCTCCCCGTACATCCAGGGGCAGAAGATGAGGCCGTTGCTGCCCGGCTCGCTCTCCGCGGCTATCCGGTTGAGCTCGTCGTACAGGTCCGGGCTCGCGTCTCCCAGTATCTCCTTGGGCGCCAGGTTCTCGGCAAACCATCGGAAACACGCACCCGCGCTCTCCATCTCCGCCAGGAGCAGGAACTTCGTGGGGTCGGCCGAGGCGATGCTGACGATGCCCTTACGCCCGTCGTTCAGGGCCTTCGGCATGGTAACCGCGATCCAGCCCGAGGAGCCGATGTAGACGTGGCCCTGCCCGTCCAGCAGCGCCCCGGAGCCCACTGTGGCGGATGGCACGTCGCCGGTGCCGCAGAACACGGCCGTCCCCGGTACGAGGCCCATCTCCTCCGCCGGGCCCACCTTGAGCTCGCCGACCTTCTCCGAGGAAGGCGCCACCCCGGGCATCTTGCCCGGGTCCAGCCTGAAGAGCTTGAACAGGAACTGGTCCCAGTCCTTCTTCTTGAAGTTGAACATCCCGGTGCCGCTCGCGGCCGAGTAGTCGTAGACGAACTCGCCGCAGGAGCGGTTCACCAGGTAGGAGTTCACCTCGAGGATCTTGTAGGTCTCCTCGTAGACGCCCGGCTCGTGCTGGCGCAGCCACATCAGCTTCGGGATGACGTCCTTACCCGTGGGAAGGCCCCCGGCCACGGCCAGCAGCAGGGTCCTGGTGAGTCGCCGCACTATTCTGTCCGCCTGCTCGCTCGCCCGCGCGTCCAGCCAGATGATGGCGGGCCGCAGCGGCATGCCCTGGCGGTCCACCGGCAGAACCCCGATCATCTGGGTGGAGAACACCACGCCTGCGACCTTCTCGGGGCTTGTACCGGTTTCCTCAATGACCTCACGCGTCGTAGCGGTTATTGCCGCCCACCAGCCGTCCGGGTCCTGCTCCGCCCAGTGCTCGCGGGGGTAGTCGGTGCCATAGGTGCGGAACCGCGACGCGGTGATGTTGCCGTTCAGGTCGCAGAGAGCGGCCTTGCTGCCGCCGGTCCCCACGTCGTGCGCGATGATGTACCTTTCCTCGGCCAAGATGCTCCCTCGCTCGGTGTCCTTCTCGTTTCTCGGCGCCGAGTATTATATACCCGCCGGGGTGACGGCGGCCCCGGATTCACTCCCCGGCATGGCGCCCCCACGGGCCAAACGTCTCGGGCCGAGTAGTATAATCCCCTTGGCTCGAGGCGATCGGAGACACCGCCGAGATACATGAGCCCGTCAACGGTACAACCTGTCAAGGAGGACTGGAAGAGATGGAATACGACGAGATAATGGAGCGGGTAAAGCGGGTCGTCCAGACCCCGGCCAGGCCCATCCCGCCGGAGACCCTCGAGAAAGAGAAGGAGCGCTTCTACGCGGCGCGCCGGAGGTCGCTCGAGATCTTCGAGGAGGGCAAGAGCCTGATCCCGGGCGGGGTGGAGCACAACCTGGCCACCAGCAAACCGTTCCCGCTGACCATGGACCGCGCAAAGGGCTACATGATGTGGGACGTGGACGGCAACGAGTACGTGGACTTCCTGCTGTGCGGGGCGCCCATCATCCTGGGGCACCACTACGACCCCCTCGACGACGAGGTGATCAGGATCATCAGGGAGAAAGGACCCTCCACCGGGCTCACCTCAGAGTTCGAGCTGCTCGCGGCCCGCAAGATAATCGAGCACATGCCCTCGGTCGAGCGGGTCCGCTTCCTCCAGTCGGGGACGGAGGCCGACATGGCCGCGCTACGGATCGCGCGGGCCTTCACCGACAGGCTGAAGGTCATCAAGGTCGAGGGCTCCTATCACGGCTGGTACGACCAGTACGTGATGAACCTGCACATCCCCGGGACCGGCGGGCTCAACTCGAAAGGCATACCCCCGTCCGTCTTCGAGCAACTTGTCGAGGTCAAGCCCAACGACTTCGACGCCCTGGAGAAGGCATTCGAGGACAACAAGGACGAGATCGCGGCGCTGGTGCTCGAGCCCGTCGGGGGTGAGTCGGGTGTGCACCCGGTCCACCCGGACTGGAACAGGAGGTGCAGCGAGCTCTGCAAGGCCAACGGGACACTGCTCATCTTCGACGAGGTCGTGACGGGGTTCCGGCTGGACATGGGCGGCGCCCAGAAGTACTTCGGGATAGACCCCGACCTGACCGTGCTCGGCAAGATAGTGGCGCACGGCTACCCCAGCGCGGGCGCAGTCGCGGGCAAGGCGGAGGTAATGGACATCTGCGGCGCCGGCATGGGCGTAAAGCCGTACCTTGGCGGGACGCTCGCGGCCAACCCTATCTCCTGCGGTGCGTGCTACCACGCCATCCGGCTGATGGAGGAGAACGACGCGGTGGCCAGGTCCACGGCGTACGCCGACCGGCTGGTGGCCGAGGTCAACGAGCTGTTCGCGACCAGGCCCGACCTGCCGTTCTTCATGTACAACTTCGGTCCGATAATCCACTACGTGACAACCGGGTTCTTCGCCGTGGACATCACCGGACCCCAGGCCATGGAGATATTCCAGCGCAAGGACATCGCCGAGGAGTACCAGATGGTCGCCTCCTCGAAGGGGCTCAACTCCCTTGCGGGCACGCGCATGTACACCTGCATGCAGCACGACCAGGAGGCCCTGGACCGCGTGCTCTCCACCTGGGAGTACATAATGTCCCTGATTGAATAAACCGGCGGCAGGAGATTCCAGTTGTCATTGGAGCGGTACCGGCGAATGGCGGACGAGTCAGACCGACACCGCTAGAAGGGTGTTCGAATTCTGAAGAAGCATCTTGGCGGAACTCCTGTGGGAAGGGTATTCCGTTGCCGTCTCGACCCCTTTCTGCTGACACTATTTGGAATTCACTTGGTCAATGAAAGCGGGTCAACTCCAACATCAGGAATCAGTCTTGTCCGACGAGCCAGGCTTGCAGCACCAATAGTCGGGCTATGGAGAACTCCAATTGATGAGAGAGGTTTGACTAGTGTCTGTGTTACCCAATGAAACATCCTCAAGGCGTAGATTGTTCATACTGAGGATTCTTAGAATCCGATTGTTATCCTGTTGAACGAATACCGCATATTCATCATGTTGAGGATTCACGGTAGGATTCCCACGCGCATTCCCAATTCGTGTTGTTACTATGCTGGCGTCTTTAGATACCCTGGTTTCATAAAGCACGCCATCAGCGTTTAACGGATAGTCCTCGTTCAATGCATACATCACCAACCTGTCCTCAGCCAGCCAAGCATGTCCATAGATCAGTCCCTTGATCGGTTCGCCCACGCCGTCTGCGCTAGACCCACTAGTGATGGCACTCAATGGGGACCGGATCTGACCGGACGCTAAATCTGCAATCACGAGAGACGTGGCCCTGTTTGCTTTATCAACAGTGCTAAGAGCCAATCTATGTCCGCCTGGAGAGACGCTCACGTAATAGACAAACGAATCCCCAAGACTATCCATGTCGATCTCGATTCTGTTATCAGAATCGAGGTCAAGTAGGAGAAGGTGCTGCCGCGTCTCAGGTGGCCCCTCTTTCGAATAAACAAGGAGGTCTAGCGGGTTGGTTGCCGCATCGGAGAGCGCCCATATCATTGTTGAATCGGGTAGGAAACCCGTTTGCCAAGAGATGCTATCATCGGGCAGAATTAAGCGGCGACGCTCTGTCAGTTGTGGAGTCAGTAGCTCAATCGCATTAACACCTCCGCCAACATCCTCTCCCCGAGGAGACCTGGCGATTACACAGAATGCCTTTCGATCGGGGCTAATGATCCCATGCTCGTAGGCGATTTCATCCCGTCCAGTCAATCTGTTCCTCAGCAATTCCTTTGCAGATATCCGTTCGCTATCAAAAGCGTAAATACCCGAGTAAGTACTAAGTAGAAAAGTCCCCTCAGAGAAAACCGCTGTTGGGCCAGGGATGCATCCGTTAACTAAGAAGGCGACTAAAAACAGCACCAGCAGCAAGCCATGCCAAATAGTTACTTTGTTGTGGGCTCTTGAACTCTTTCTCATATCAGATGTCCCACCCACACATCAAATGATTAGTACTACCGGCATACGGGAGGGCGCCCACAACAACGTCAAGCATGTCAATGATGTTGCACTGGCCTTTCTTGGCTGTAACCATCACTGAGCTTGTTATATGGAACTCTTCGTTCTCGAATGGCTCGCCCGGCCCAACGTCTTCTGGGATTGGATCTCCCCCCCAGTGCGGGACTTCTCTACCAATGAGGCGTGTTACTGCTCTCTTGCTGTTGATCCAAAGCATGGTTGACTGTACAATGACAGGGTAGACACCAGACAAATCCTGCCTCTGGTAACGCACACGCCACCCGGCATATTTGATGAGCCAGCTATTACTATCAGAAGGACTTGTTTGATAACTAACAGATGCTCTGACGAAAATCTCTTGGATTCCCCCTATATTTAGGTGGTGCCATTCAGCTCGTAACATGTCTGCATAAGATGTGACGTCTGGTGGTACTACGTTGGTAGGCGTAAGATTCGGTGTGCTAGAGGACGGCTGACAGAACCCCAGCGGGTTAAGCTCTCCCATAACCGCCATCAACCCCGCGAGGTCGTTCATGTTCACGGGGTCGTCATTCGCGTACGCATACGGATTCTGGCCGATGGGATGCATCTCTGTTCCCTGGAGAGGGTCCTTGGTGGTAAACCTCCCCGTCTCCGGGTCGTAGAGCCTTGCTCCCATCCTTATGAGACCGATGTCGCCGTAATCCGGCCTCTGGTGCTTGCCCAGATATGTGTAGGGCTGGTCTGTTGGCTCGGCTTTGTTTCCCCAGGCGTCGCCGTGCAGTTGCTCGATTGGTGCGGCCGATTGGTCTGTCACCAGGCTCAGGTCGGAGTGTGGATTGTAGGAGAGGTATGAGGTGCCGGCGCTCGTGGTGGCCGAGATCAGGCCGTCTGTCCCAGAGA
>JAZDFZ010000022.1:0-9449 GCA_043807425.1 Actinomycetota bacterium | reverse complement strand
CGGCCCCGTCACCGTGCCCGCCAGCGTCATGTACTCGATGGTCGCGTTCCCGGGCACTGTATTGGGGTTCTCCAGTGTGATGTATGTCGCGAAGCCCCAGGCGGTGGAGCCCTCCGCGAGGTACCACGTCTGGGTGACCGCGGAAGCCGCCGGGCTTACGCCCGCCAGCACCAGTAGCGAAGCCGCGAGGAAGACCGCCAACGGGATCCTGACGAACCTTACGCGTAACGGATGAGTGCTGGATGCATGAATCATCGAACCGCCTCCTCGAGTCAACCCCCCGCTCGTGTCTGCGAATTCTATCGGAGTTGAGCGAGGCATATCAATAGAGGGCGCGCGGGCGTCATGCCGAACCGCTGGATACCTCCAGGGCCTTGCGCTTCCTGTCACCGCTCATCGCGTACCAGGCGCGCCCCATGTACTCCACCGCGACCAGGGCGTATATGAAAGGCGGCGTCTCCTCCATCGACCAGCGCCCGTGGCAGCCCGTCCATGAACCGGTCTTCCTCCCCGGGTCCAGCGTGACGTCCTCCACAATCACGCCTTCATCCTCGGCCAACTGAGCCCTCACCGACCCGTCGGAGTCGGCGATCGCGGAGAGTCCGGGGAAGGCCGAGTCCTGCTTGAGCAGTGGCATGAACGGTATCGGCGAGCGCCACCTCCCGCTCTTGTTGATCATCACCGCCGGGATGCCCAACTGCTCGGCGTATAGGCCGGCCAGTCCCCTGAGGGCCTTCTCGTACCCCTCGTTCACCCACCGGAAGAACGGCCTGGGCTGTAACAAAGGAGCCGAGTGGGGCATCAGGATCAGGTCAACCGACTGCGACGTCATCAGGCCCGGGGTGAACGCCAGCTGGTTCTCGTAGCATATGCCGACCCCGATCCTGCCCAGCTCTGAGTCGATGACGTGCGGGCCGGAACGGCCTTCTGTGAAGTACGCCTCGGCGGCGGCCGGCGTCTGCTTCTGCACCCTGCCGTCCTCGCCTCCCTCGGGGTTCGCCAGCACGTAGGTGTTGACGAAATCATCGCCTTCGGCCTCGAGGAAGCCGGCAGCGATCCACACCCCGAGCCGCGAGGAGGTCTCCTTCAACCAGCGTGCGGTCGGCCCGTCGTGTGGCTCGGCGGCATCCCAGATCTCTTTTGTGAAGATGTAGCCGGTAGCCGTGAACTCCGGGAGCGCGATGAGCCTGGCGCCCCGCGCGGCCGCCTCCTCGACGAACCCGGTGGCCCGCTCCAGGTTCCGCTCGACGGCGGAGTTCAACGACTCCATCTGGACGGCGGCGACGCGCACCGTCCTCGCCTCAGTATGCATGCGTAATCCCCCCGTGCTATATGCGGGAACGCCGCGGATGCCCGGCGAGCTTGTGCGTTACTTTCCCTGCTTGATGAGCCTGGCCAGCAGAAAGACCACGACGAAGATCATGTAGAGCGTGGACAGCTGGAACCAGTCGTCGGCGTCCATGCCCATGATGTCCTTCTTGCGGACCGCCGATACGATGCCCGTGAGGGCGGTGATCTTGGCGCCGACGGCCCCCATCCATCCGTACACCGGGTGAGCGAGCAGGTTCTCCACGTCGCACCTCCTGTCTGAGTACACCATTGTTGCCACCCGATTCTATAACACACCCGGAGCCTGCTCCCACCTCGTCTTCTGCTAGAATCTCGGTGGACTTACCTGGACGGGAGTCGGGCATGCAGGACGCATTCACAGCACTGGGCAAGGCATCGGCGTCGCTGTTCGGCCTGGTGCTGGTCGCGCTGGTGTTCGCGCTGAGGAGCGCCTTCAGCAACCTGGAGGAGCCCGAGGACTTCCACGAGTACTCGAACTGGGTCTCCATGGCGGGGGTCGCCTGCTTTCTGTACTTCGGTTACTGCTTCGTGGTGGCGTTCCGCCTGCTGGAGGACGCGACCTCGACTCCCGAGATCGCGATCTTCACGGCGGTCTTCACGGTGATGGTTATCGCCGCCCACGGCGGTGAGCTTTTCATGCTTCAGAGGCTGGTGTCGCGCTTCGGGGAGTGCGTCAACGTGGCTCGCGCGCAGGTCATACTCGTGGTGTGCCTGTTCTCGGTCTCGGAGGCCGCGATCTGGATGTCTCTCACCGGCACTACCGACGCGACCGTCGACCACAGGGTCTACCTTGCGGCCACCTGGATTCTGTTCGCCGCTTCGGTGCGCGCGATCGCCCTGGTGGGCTCGGGCTTCTGGGCGCTCTCGCAGATGCTTTCGTCGGGGCGGGTGAAGCCGGCCTCGCAGATCCGCATAGAAGAAGGAGATTGAACGAATGGCCGCGGGATTCTCTACGCTGGCAACCGCATCGGCCACCCTGCTGGGGCTGGTGCTTGTGTCGATAATATTCGCCTACCGCAGCGTGTTCACCCGCCTGGACCGCATCGCCGACTTCCACGAGCTGGCTCGCTGGATCTGGACCTCCGGGTTCAGCTGCTTCATGTACTTCGGAGCCTGCCTGCTCATCGCTTTCAGGATGATGGACAAGGCCGTCGGAAAGCCCACGCTGGTCTGGATCCTGGCGGTGTTCTCAGCAGCGCTCCTGGTCTCGCACGTCATGGAGACCTACTACCTGCACTCCATGGCGAGGCTCAACCGCAGGGGGTTCAGGAACCTGGTGGTGGGCCAGGACACGCTCATCGCGCTGGTCCTCGCGGTGTTCGAGGTGATGTCCTGGCTCGCGGTGTTCAAGACCTCTCCGGCCGCTTTCGAGCTCGAACTGTACACCGCCCTGACCTACACGCTGTTCCTCGCGTCGTTCCGTTCGGTAGCCCTGGTGGTCTTCTCATTCCGGGCGATAACACTCCTGGAACAGGTCGACTAGCCTCCCTCCCCCTCGAGGGGAGAGGGCCGGGGTGGGGGTGACCGTCTGTGTTCTGTCGCTGTAGCCTCCGATGGTGTCCGTACCCGGTAACGGCCTCTAGCGGGCGGACTCTATGGCCCGCCCGAGCTCCAGGTAGCGGCGATAGCCCCGCAGGTAGGGCCGGGCGTACTCGGGCCGGGGTATGAACTTGCGGCTGAACCCGCGGCCCATTTCCTTCTGGGCACTGAGCACGTCACCGTAGATCCCGCTCGCGGTCGCGGCGAACATGGCGGCCCCCAGCGCGCCGGTCTGCTCTGAGGCCGCGACCTCGACGTCCTTGCCGAACACGTCCGCGAGGACCTGCATGACGTAGGGGGCCCTGTGGGGAATGCCGCCCATGGCCAGTACGCGCTCTATCCGGATGCCCTGGGACTCGTACGTATCCGCGATCGCCTTCGCCCCGTAGCACGTCGCCTCCACAAGCGCGCCGAAGATGTCCACGGCGTCGGTGCCCAGCCTGAGGCCCGCGACGGCGGCCTCGAGGGTCAGGTCGGCCTCGGGGGAGCGTCGCCCGTTCAGCCAGTCCAGGGCCCGGGTGTCCGATCGGCCTGGTGGCCTTCGCGCGGCCTCGGCCATCAGCCTGTCGATCATGCCCTCGCGTACCCGGCTCGAGACCGCCCCGTCGACCGAGCCGTCCTCCAGGGGCCACATCAGCAGGTCCCTGAACCAGGCATAGACGTCCCCGAACGCCGACTGTCCCGCCTCCATGCCGATAAGGCCCGGCACGATGGAGCCGTCCACCTGGCCGCAGATGCCCCTGATCCTCCTGTCCGCGATCTCCTCGGGGGACGCGACCACCATGTCGCAGGTCGAGGTGCCGATCACCTTCGCCAGCGTGCCCGGCCCTATCCCCCCGCCCACGGCCGCCATGTGGGCGTCTATGGCCCCCACCCCGACCACGACGTCGGTGCCCAGTCCGAGCCTGTCGGCCCACCCGCGTGAGAGGAGGCCGGCAGGGACGTCGGAGGTCGCGGTGTCCACGAAGAGGCGCTGCCGGACCCCCGACAGCAGCGGGTCGACCTTGCGCAGGAACTCCTCGGAGGGCAGGCCCCCGAAGGAAGCGTTCCACATCGCCTTGTGGCCGGCGGCGCATCGGCTCCTCTTGAACGTCATCGCGTCCGGGTTGCCGGTGAGCAGGGCCGGTATCCAGTCGCAATGCTCGACCCACGAGAAGGCGGCATCCCGCACGACGCCGTCCACGCGCAGCACGTGGAGCATCTTGGCCCAGAACCACTCGCTGGAGTAGGCGCCACCCGAGTAGATGGTGAAGTCCGGGCCGCCCCAGCTCCGCGCCGCGAGGTTTATCTGTTCGGCCTCCTCCACGGCCGTATGGTCCTTCCAGAGTATGAACATGGCGTTGGGGTTCTCAGCGAACTCCTCGTGGAGTGACAGCGGCACCCCCCGGGCATCGACCGGCCCGGGGGTAGAGCCGGTCGTGTCAACGGATATCCCCCTGACCGACCGCGCGGTCCCGGGTGGGCAACGATCCAGGGCCTCCCTCACACAGGCCTCCAGGGCTTCGATGTGATCGTGGGGGTGCTGCCTGAAAAGGTTCTCGCGCGGCTCGCAGTAGCGGCCTTCGCTCCAGCGGGGATATCCCGCCACGGCCTGCGATACGTCCTCGCCGCTCCTCGCGTTCACAACAACCGAGCGCGCGGAGTCGGTCCCGAAGTCAATCCCTATCACGTGCTCGTCCACGCCATCCTCCTCGAGTCCGCCGCACAAAGCGTAGCACGGACGGCGGGCCCGATGGAGGCCTGCCACCGGTCAGCCGTTTCCCCCGAACGGCGGGACAACCCTTCTGTTATCATCGGAGTATCGCTACCGCCGCTGTCCGCAAACCGGCACGGGAGGACCAAGGCCCCGCTATCAAGAGAGGTCGCAGTGAGCATACTCTACGTCATGCAGATCATCGGAGGGTGCATCATGGCCGCGGGCTACATCCCGCAGATCCACCAGATATTCAAGACCCGGCACGTACGGGACCTCAACATCCGGACCTTCATCTCGCTGTCGGTCGGTCTCGCGCTCATGGAGACCTACGCCATCGGCCTTGTCGTGCACGATCACACGGGTGACGCGTTCCTCATCACCAACTCCCTGGGCCTCGTCCTGAACCTGCTGGTCGTCATTCTAATCGCCTACTACCACCGACGTGGGCCCGCCGAAGTGGAGGTCGTCGACGAGCGTGCCACGGGATAGCGATAGGGCCCGAAGGGTCCTCACCGGTCACAGGAGCTGAAGCGGTCATGTCCAGGATAGTCCTCATCAACCCGCCTAAAGAGGTCCCGCTGCTGGACTGGACCATGCGCTACCCGCCGCTCGGCCTGATGTCCGTCGCCGCCGCCCTGGACGGTCACGACGTCGAGATCATCGACCTGAAGATGGAGAAGCTTCGCCCCGAAGCGCTTCTGAGCAGGCTGAGTGGCGCCGATATCGTAGGGGTCAGTATCCTCACTCCCTCCATCGACTCGGGGCTCGAGGTGTGCAGGACAGCGAAAGAGTGCGGGGCCCTGACCGTCGCCGGCGGCGTACATCCTTCCCTGATGCCCCAGATCGTCCAGAATCCCGAGGTGGACATCGTGGTGCGTGGGGAAGGTGAGCTTACATTCAGGGAGATCGCGGACGGAAGGCCGCCCGCGTCCATAGCTGGGATCAGCTACGTGGACGGGTCGGGCGTCGTGCACAACCCCGACAGGCCCCAGGTGGACCTCAACACCCTTGCGCCGCCCAGGCGGGACCTGGTCTCCGCGTACAGCGACCGGTACACCGCGTTCGGCCAGGGCCTGGACGCGCTGAGCACCGCCCGGGGCTGTCCCTTCCGATGCACCTTCTGTTGCGTACCCATGCTCTGGCGCGGCTACCGCGAGCTGTCGCCGGGGGAGGTGGTCAACGAGCTGAAGCGGATGAAGGCGACCGAGATAGTCAGCATAGTCGACGACAACTTCTGCCACGACATGCGGAGGGTGGAGGCCATCTGCGACCTCATCATCAGCGAGGGGCTCGACGACAGGCTGTACTCGGTGTTCTCGAGGATCGACTCGATCGTGAGGTACCCGGACGTGGTCGCCAAGATGGCCAGGGCCAACATGCGGGTCGTCTTCATAGGCATCGAGGCGGCAACCCAGGACGCCCTGGACCGGATGAACAAGAAGACGCGCATCGAGGACATCCACAAGGCCTGCGACATACTCGAGCGGAACGGGATGTTCATCTGGGCGGGGCACATCATCGGCAACCTGGAGGATACCTACGACGACGTCCTGGCCCTCATGCGGATGAGCAACCGGCTCCCGCTGGACATGGCCGACTTCACGGTGATTACGCCCTACCCGGGAACGGAGCTGTACCGGCAGGCCGTGGCCGACGGCCTGGTCGACGAGTTCGACTTCGCCGAGTACTGCGAGTGCGAGCCGCACATGCACACCCCCCACCTGTCCCGCATGGAGATCATGGAGCTGCAGATCAAGGCATACCTCAAGTTCTACGGTCTGGGTCGCATGCTCAAGCGCGCGAACAGGTGGTCCGGTAACCCCGGGAAGCGATGGATACTGGAGCGCCGTCTCACCGGCATCAGGTCCTTCATGCGGTTCAGGGACAGGTCGGCGTGGTACTTCTGGAGGACCTACAGGGAGACGGTAGGCAAGACGGAAGGGACGAGGATTCGTCGCTACAGCCCGCTCTTCTCGACCCCCTGGCTGTACTCGATCGGCTCCGGCATCGTCGCCGCCCTGGTAACCGTCCTTTTCACCATCGCGGTGGGGAGTTACTACGCGGGCTACTCCTCCCGGCCCCTCGCATTCATCGTCGCCGACCTGCTCTTCGCCGGCGCGCTGGTTGCATTCACGACCGGGGCGCTGGCCACCTGGTTCGCGGTGAGGTCCTACAGACACGGGTGGATCTTTTCGCTCAAGCGCCGAAAACCGGCCGGCAACAGGAGGTCTTTGTCCGAGCTGTCCCTGCGCAACGGCGGGCTGTACGCCGTCGCGGCCCTCGTCGCGGTCGCGGCACTGGTAGCGGTCGTGCTGCTCGTCGGGCCGTCCGGCGCACCCGACTACACGCTGAAGGAGGTCATGGTGACCGTCATCGCCTTCCTGGCGGCGATGGTGGCTTCATACACCTCGATCGGTTCAGTCAGGCGCGGGGAGATCGCCTGAGCGGCCGGCGCCGGACCTCATCGACACCAGCGTCGTGCTAGAATATTTCCAGGCAACCAATCCGGGAGGAACTCGATGGCTGGCTCTCGACTCTGTCACGTCTGTGCCGTCCCCAGGCGGATCTCGAGGAGCCTCACCTGGAACCCCGAGGGGACGATCACCGAGACACGCGACCCGGAGCACCGGATGATCCTCGCAGACGTGGAGGGCATCAACCAGCTCTTCGGGAATATCGAAGACCTCATCGGCATCTCCATACAAAACATGCTCACCGAGAGCAAGGCAAGGGCCACCCAGGAGTTCACCCGCAAGCTCCTGCGCGGGTGGAAGCGCCACGTGGTCCGAAGGGTCGGCCTCGGACTCGTCATAAAGAGGATGGGGGGCCTTGCCCGGTCGTTCGGGTACGGCGACCTGGAGGTCCTCCACGTGGACTGGAGGAACAACCGCATCGAATGGCGGCTGCGCGACCCGTACTCCGTCCCGCTGATGTGCGGGGACCTGCGTGGAGCGACAGAGGCGGTCAAGGACGTGGTGGGGACCGTGGAGGCCGAGCCGGAGGGAGAGAACACTTACATAGTCCGGGGCCATCTCTCCCCGCCTCCATCCGGCATGGAGGAGCGGCTGACCGCCCCCGCGGCCAGGGTCAAGCCCGGGGACATCACCTACCGGCGCTGCCCGGACTGCGGGGTGCCTCTACGCGTGTCAGGGTTCGCCTGGGACCCGGACCGCGGGATCATCCGGGACGGGAGGACCGGCGCGAGGTACGCGCTCGTCGGGCCGGCCAGCATCCAGGCCGTGTTCGACGAGCTGGCGTCCGAGCTGGGCGAGAGCGTCCCCGAGGCCATCGTCGAAGCCCAGCGCTTGCATGTGGCCTCGCTGGATTTCGAGCCCTGGAGGGGGTTCGCGCTCGAGAAGTTCAGGGACCTGCTGGGGGTGATGGGCTTCGGCAACCTGGTCTCGCTGGAATCTTCGCCGGACCGCTTCACCGCAAGGATCGAGAACGCCGCGCTTCCGCTGGTCATCGTGGGCACCGCGGCCGGCGCTCTGGAGGCGTTCACGGGCAGGCGGGCCTCGAGGGAGTGGACCGTGACCCCCGACGGCGACCTGGAGCTGCAGGTAACTGCCTGAGTACCCCACTGCTGTCCTCGATCAAACTGTGTCATAACTAAATAATCTACATTCCCACATTTCCTTTTATTAAAGGTATTGATTTAAGTTGATTACTGATATATCATTCCATTGCTTCCCCCCTTCGGTGATGCCGACAGAGGAGAGATCCCAGTGCCCCTCGACGTGGAAGAGATCATAGGCGCCGAACTGGCTCCGCTCGAGCATCGTTGCACCCCGCAATCGCTCATCCTCTACGCGCTCGGCGTCGGCGCCGGAGCCGACCCCGAGGACCTCAGGTTCTGCTACGAGAACCCGCCCGGCCTGGCTGCGCTTCCGACGTTCGGGACCGTACCGTCGCTGTCCACCGCGCTCTCCCTGTTGAGACTCCGGGCCGTCGACGTAACCCCGATGATGCTGATCCACGGGGAGCAGTACCTCCATATCCTCAGGCAACCGCCGGTCCCGGGAAGCCTGATAACGCGCTCGAAGGTCAAGGGAGTCTTCGACAAGGGCACGGGGGCCCTGATCGAGGTCGAATCGGAGACCCGCAACGGGGCCGGGGATATCATCTATACGAACGTCCTGAGCACGTTCATACCAGGGGAGGGGGGCTTTGGCGGGGACAGGGGGCCCGCCGCGGGAAACGAGCCCCCTGACCGGGACCCGGACAGGGTGATCGAGATGGCGACGCTTCCCCAGCAGGCGCTCCTGTTCAGGCTGTCGGGCGAGGTGAGCCCTCTCCTCCACTTGGAGCAGGAGCACGCATCGAGAGCAGGGTACGAGAAGCCGATACTCCACGGGATATGCACGCTGGGCTTCGCCGCCAGGGCCGTCCTCCGTGCGTTCTGCGATAATGATCCCCGCAGGTTCGCCTCCGTGAAAGCAAGGTTCTCCGGTCACGTCTACCCCGGCGAGACCCTCGTGACGGAGATGTGGGACCGGGGTGGCGGGGAGATCGCCTTCCGGGTCAGGACAAGGGACCGGGGGACGGTGGCCGTCTCGAACGCGGTGGCTTTCGTCACCGCCTGAGGGCTCGCCCGCATGAGCGGGTGAACGTGCGGAAGGGAGGAGCATTGAGCGTCTACTCTGTACCGGTGGAATACGACACGCTGGCGAAGTCACTCGAAGGGGCGGACTCCGTGGTCGTCCTCTCCTGCCCGTTCTGCGCCTCACTCGCCCTCTCCTACCAGCGGGACCTGCCGGTCTACAGGCCGACCCGGAATCCGTCCTGGATGTACGGCGCCATGGTCGAGGCGAACGAGCTGAAGGAGAGGCTGGAGCGCGAGGGCAAGCGGGTGAGTCTGTACGGG
>JAZDFZ010000021.1:0-65555 GCA_043807425.1 Actinomycetota bacterium | reverse complement strand
GAAGAGCGCCAGGGCGGTGTCCGTCGCGATCTGGGTGTTGACGGCGGTGGTCGGCATCGCGTTCATGAAGACCAATATGGTCACCGAGTTGTCCGGCGTGCTCGCGGCCAGCGTGCTGTAGCCCGGCACGGCGCCGTTGTGCAACAGGAGGTCGCCCTTGTTCGTCGGCGTCCCGGCGAGCCCGAGGCCGTAGAGAAGGCCGCCGTCAGTCTGGACCGTGCGAAGCTGCTCGGTCTGCATCTGCTTGTTGAGCAGGCTGCCGTTGGCGTCCGCCTCTATCCACTTCCTCAGGTCGTCGAGGTCCGTCACGATGGATGCCGCCGTCCAGCCCGCCGAGGTGTTCCATTTCGTGGCATCGAAGAACTGCTTTCCCTCGGGAGGGGTCGCCGGGACCATGGGGATACCGGGCGCCGCATAACCGCCTGCATGCGGCTTGCTGGTCAGGAACTTGGGCCCGTCCTCCAGCCGCGTGTTCTCGAGGCCGACCTTGTCGGCGCAGCGGCCCTGTATCTCCTCGGCCGCCGTGTTCCCGGTCACCTTCTCTATGACCAGCCCGAGCAGGTAGTAGCCCCAGTTGCTGTAATGGTACTGCTCCCCCGGGGGGGAGAGAGTCGGCAGGGTGGCCCCCCACTTCAGGATCTCCTCGTGAGTCCACTGCTTCTCCGGGTTCGCGGCCATCTCCGCCTGGAACGCCGGGTCGTTGTTCTCCAGGTCCGAGTAACCGCTGGTATGGTTGAGGAGCATCCTGATGGTGACCTTGTCGGCGTTGGGCAGGCCCTTGGCGAACTCGAACTCGCCTATCTTGTCGTCGAGACCGAGCTTTCCCTCCTGCGCGAGCTGTAGCATGACGATCGCAGTGAACGTCTTGGTGATGCTCGCGGCCCGGAAAAGGTCGGTCACCTTCATCGCCGTGTCCTTCTCGATGTCGGCCTTACCGAACGCGTGGGTGTATGCCTTCCCCTTCTCCCATACACCGACTATCGCCCCGGGGACGTTGTTGTCCTTCATGATCTTCTCTATGGTCGCCGTCAGCTGCTGCTCGGTACTCTTGCCGAACGTGGAGGTACCACAGGAGGACCCTCCGACCGTGAGGACGGCCAGCAGGGCCACGAGGGGCAACGCGGTGAGGAGAAGGCTTCTTGCGCGCTCGCGTCGGGTCGTCATAAGCGGGACCTCCAAGTCCGGTTGGCGCGGGCCGGTAGCGGCCCGACTCGGTACGAGTGTACAGGCTTTGGGGAAATTGTTGCACCGGGGAGCGCAAAACACAACGTGAGAAAACACCTCAACCATCTTTTCCCATCCCAACGCCGAGTGGTGAGTAACCGTCGATGCTGAGAAGAAATGGTTGAGGTTGATTCTCAGGATTCCTTGAGGCTCAGGACCATCATGGCCATCTGCGGGCGCTCCTCGAAGCCGAGCGCGGTGTAGAACTCCCTCTCGTAGGAAGGGCGGTCCCTGCCATTCAACGTCATGAGCCTGGAGCACCCCTTGGTGATGCCATACTCTTTTATGTCGTTTATCAGCGCAGTTCCGACGCCCTTACCCCGCGCGTCCTCGTGAACGAACAGCTCAGATATGTATCCCTCGGGTCCCGCGAGCATCAGGTAGGGAAGCCAGTGGACGGATATGTAACCGGAGACCACGCCCTCCTCGTCCTCGGCGACCAGGACCGTGTGGCTGTCGTCGGCGTCGCAGAGCTCCAGGTGCAGGAGGACCCGCCTCTCGGTCGCGGCGGGCGATTCCTCGTTGACGTGCTTGAACCAGCCGAGCTTGCGGATGATCTCGGCGATCACTCCGACGTCCTCGTGCTTCGCCGAGCGGACGGTAACCTTGCTCATCTCCTACCTCCTGGACCGTTCCGGCAGCCACTCAAGATGATAACGGAAAGCGCCCGGTCTTACCCGGCAGATCCGGGCGAGCGGTCGGCCTATGCCGCTCGCGGCCCCCGTGCCCCGCGATCCCGGCCTGAGTGGCCGGGCTCAAAGCGAACAGTGCTAGAGTATCCGCATGACGAAAGAACATCCACCGTTGAAGGTCGTGCGCGGCCGGAACCGCTACGAGCTCGGCGTTTCGGAGGCGGAGGCGGCGGGCCCTGGAGCGCATACCATGGTGCGCTGGCTCTCCCGGAGCATGAGGCGTGACCCCGACGCGCTCGACACGGTCCTCCGTGCGGCGCGCACCCGCTTGGAGCAGCTTGCGGGGACCGAGCGCCTGGCGGAGCTGGAGGGGTTCACCGCTACCATGGGCCTCGACACCCACGATGCGCTATGCGCGAGGGTGGCGGCCGAGTCCTGTGCCAGGCTTGGCTGCACGAACTTCGGCGCCGTGGGCCCCGCGACCGCCGACGGGGAACCCATGGTCTCCTGGAACTTCGACGTGCCACCGGTGTTCCGGCTGTTCATGGGCCGTTTCCCCCTGTTCGTGAGGCACCTCGAGGGCACCAACCCCTATGTCTGCTTCGGGGTGCCGGCGCTCTTCGGCATCGGCATCATGAACGCGGCCGGCCTGTGCTGCGTTGTGAACGCCGTCCCCATGACCGACGCGGGTGACGGCCTGAGCCCCTTCGAGCTCAACAACATCGCCATGGAGACGTGCTCCACCGTGGATGCCGCCGAGGAGGTGTTCGGCCGTGGCCCGCGCGGGGTGGTTCGGGCCCTCTCCTCGGGGGTCCTCATGAACTGGAACACGATATGGACGGACGCGGCAGGCTCGCTCTCCGTGTTCGAGTACTCACACTCTCATTTCCGCCGGCAGCGTGTGGGGGAGGAGGGGATAGTCGCATCGACCAACCATCACCAGTTCCTCGACAGCGCCCTGAGCGGTTGCCCCGACCCGACGGTCCTCGACTGGCTGCACGGCAGCCGCTCCCGCCTGGCACGGATGTGGGCCCTTCTGCGCGGCTTCCACGGGCGCATCGACCCCGCTCAGGCGAAGATGATCGTGTCCGACCACGTCCCCGACTACTCCACGCTATCGGACTTCGGCATCCGGAGGGAGTGGTGGGAGGAAAAGCTCGACGACAGCACCATCTGCGCCCACGCCTGGAACTTCCGCAAGCACCTGAAAGAGGGGCACCCCGGCAAGGCGCTGGAGGAGGCGGAGGTAAGCTGGACCGTCTACTCGCTGCAGGTCCAGCCGGCGAACATGACGGTGTGGCTGACCGATGGGCACCCCTGCCGCAACCCCACCACGCCGGTCTACTTCGGCTCCGCGCTGGGTGTAGAAGCGGGGCCCTTTCCCGGAGCGCTCCCCCCGGGCCTGTGCGGTCGCGAGAGGGTCCAGTCGGAGAGGCGTGGCCTTTTCAGGCGTGACATGGGACCCGTCGACACGGCGATGTCCGGGGCATGGATGGGTTTCATCCGAGCGACGGAAGGTCACGCCCGGAAGAAGCGGAACCCCCATACTTGACCGGCGTTCTCAGCCACCGGCACTGCCTCCTGCCTAGAGAACGTCCCAGCGGGAGCCGTCCGGATCCACCAGCAGGCGCCCGTCGATACCGTACTCGAGCGTCTTGCCGGCGAACTCGGCGATCTCTCCCTGCGGGTAGAAAGTCAGGGTCACCCTGCCGTCGGCCACCCGGTACGTCCCGGAGCCCTTCCAGGTCTTCGCCGCCGTCACGATGGAGAAGAGGAACGTCCCGTCCGGGTTGAACTGGATTGTCCGGCTGTCGGCCTGCTCCTGGGAGTTCAGGTAGGTCTTACCGACGACGTCGATGGTGGGAGTGCTCCCGCAGCCGGCGGCCAGCAGGCCTCCCAGCAGGACGGCGGCAAGGAACAGCGTAGCGATCCTGCGCACGATCCCCCTTTCGCCGTCAACGGCAATCAGAACGTGGCGCCTTCCCGGGTAAAGACCGGCTTTCCTCCCACGACGGTCAGGTCCAGGAAATCGTCCAGCGCCCCGACCTCCACGCTGTTGGTGAGCAGGAACCACCAGGATGCGATTCCAAGCAGGTTCGTGTGCCAGAGGGTGAAGTCCGCGAGCTTGCCCACCTCTATGGAGCCGATCTCGTCCTCCATGAACATCGCCTTCGCGGAACCCAGCGTGTAGTACCTTATGGCGTTCTCCAGCGAGATCTTCTCGTCGGGCCCCCAGTCGGTGTTCATCTTGTAGTTGAAACGGGTCGCGGCCAGCAGCAGCCCGTACATCGGGTTTATGGGTGGCAGGGTGGAGCCGGCGATCCAGTCGGTCCCGAAGCAGAGCTGCACCCCGGCGTTCTCCAGGCTCCTCCAGGGATCGAACCCCTGCAGCCTCTCGATCCCGACGACCCTCTCGTTGGACTCGTCCCCGAAGAAGTGGATCGGCTGCATGGAGGCGATGATTCCCAGCGAGCCCATGCGCCCGACGTCCTCGCGGGTGGGGAACTCGCAGTGGTCCATGCGGTGCCGGGAGTCCCTGGGCCCGTTGGCGTCCCTGGCCGCCTGGCAGGCGTCGACCATTCGCCGAATGGCGGCGTCGCCTATGGCATGCGTACACGTCTGCAGGCCGAGCCCATCGGCAATGGTCATGAAGGCGTCCATGTCTTCCTGCGTCCAGCATGCTTCCCCGCGGTTGTCGGGTTCGTCGAGGTAGGGCTCCAGGAAGAACGAGGTGTGGTTCCCGAAGCACCCGTCTATGTAGAGCTTGAGCGACTCTCCCAGCTTCAGGCGCTCGTCCGACTCCATCTCACCCAGCTTCTTCCACCACAGAAGCGTCTCGCGCAGCTTCGGCTGATCCTCGAAGTCCACGGGATCGACGTAGAAGGTCCCCCGCGCCCTGACGTCGTCCAGGCCGCCCGCCTCGCGGAACTCCAGGACCAGCGGTATGAGGGACTTGTACACCTGCAGCTCGTCGAAAGCGGTGACCCCGGCCCTGACGGTCCCGTCGATAGCCTTGCCCAGGGTCTCGAACATCCGGGACTTGATGTCCGGGCCGAACTCCTCCATGGAGAAGAACTGGAAGGGATCAAAGCTGTGGGCATGGAGGAACATGCCGGTCGGTTTTCCGTCCTCGTCCAGCTCGGGGACCAGGTGCTTCCAGGTGGAAGGGTCCTTCTCGAACATGAGGTCGGCCATCTTGCGGTTTGGCCAGCCGGTTGTGGCCTCGTACGACCACAGGAAGACCGGGCGGTCTTCGAGGATCTCGTCGCACATCGCCACGTCGGGCATGTTCCCGGACATGTAGTCGTACATCCACCCGATCCCGAAGATGAAGGGGAGATCGGGGTGCTCGTCGGCGAACGCCCTGACGGCCCGGCGGACGTCGTCCATGCTCCTGCAATCGTAGAGGTCCAGGAGGAACGCGCGCAGCAGTCCCACCCACAGGATATGGACGTGGGCGTCGATAAACCCCGGGGCCAGCATACGACCGCGCGCGTTGATGACCCGGGTGTCGGGGCCGATGAAGTCGGCGGCGCCCTTGTTGTCGCCAACGTAGACGAAGCGCCCGTCCTTCACGGCCAGGGCCCGGGCACGTGTACCTGCCTCGTCGCAGGTGAGCACCCTCGCCCCGAGAACGACCATATCGGCCGGGTCGGACCCGTTCCTCCTGTACCTGGGCTTGAGGTAGAAACCGGGACTGTTCCAACCGCTCATCACCGACCTCCGATCGTCCTCCGGGCTATTGTGGTTCGTATGCCCCGCTCATTTCATCACGGTGCGGGCGACCCTGCAAATGAGCCGGCGCCGGCGCTATGTCTCAACCGCAGACGACGGCCACGAAGTGGCCCACGTAGTGGGTGGCCACGATCACGACGATGGTGATGCTCAGGTGCTCGGCGATTATCTTCCACGGACTGGAGCCCTGCTGCCTGGCCATGTACCAGCTCGCCAGGGTGATAAGTGCCAGGCCCAGGATTATGCTGACAATCACCGCGAGGGACAGGTCGAGGGTCAGCACCGGCACCACGAATATCGCCGCGAATATGAACTTGGCAAGGAAGGTGAATACCGTGGATTCCCAGACCTCTCGGGCCGAATGCTTGTTCTCGGATTCCTCGCTCATGTGGATGCCGAGCGCATCGGAGAACGCGTCGGCGACGGCGATGGTCAGGATCCCGCCCAGCACCACCAGCTTCGACTGGGTGCCGGATTCCAACCCGACCATCAGCCCGAGCGTGGTGATGACCCCCGAGGTCAAGCCGAAATTCAATCCTGTTTTCGCTGAATGGCGGAGCATGACCGCTCCTTACTCCGTGGCGTGATCCAGGCTCTGCTCGAGTATCCGCCTGATGTGCTCGTCCCGTAGAGAGTAGATCACGTTCTTTCCCTCTTTGCTGTACTCGACGATTCCCATGTTCCGCAGCACGCGCAGCTGGTGGGAGACCGCCGAGTCACTGACCCCCACGAGCTCAGCGATGTCGCCGACACAGAGGTCCTCCCCACAGAGCGCGGTGATTATCTTCACCCTGGTCGGATCGCCCAGGACCCTGAAAAGGCTCGCCGTCCGCTTGATGACGCTCTCCGGGATCTTCGAGGACCTCATAGCCGTGCAGTCACCCATCCTGTCTCCGCTGCGTATGAACAAGTGAACAGATGAACAATAATTCACAAGTCAGTGCGTGTCAATACCCGTTGCGACGCCGGGAAGGGGAAACCTCGTCAGGAAGCTGGTAAGAGCGCGCATCGAGGAGAACGAGGCGGGCTCGAAGAGCTGACCCGGCGGGAAGAGTGCATGCGAGCGCCGCACAGCGGCGACACCTCCTCTGAAGGATGCAACTTCCAGACGCCAGTGGTGTAGACTCAATCCCGGAGAGATGGCCGAGTGGACGAA
This sequence comes from Actinomycetota bacterium, assembly GCA_043807425.1. Classification (GTDB taxonomy): domain Bacteria; phylum Actinomycetota; class Geothermincolia; order Fen-727; family Anoxymicrobiaceae; genus JAHJCO01. The sequence goes on along the minus strand of JAZDFZ010000021.1, from coordinate 58,808 downwards.
GGCGCACGCCTGGAGGCACAACAGGATGAGTAGAGCGGCAGACAAACGACATCTCTCAGCGCTGATGGGGATTCCCGGCGTCGGGGAAAAGACCGCGGAAGACCTGTGGGCAATGGATATAAGAACCCCTGACGAGCTGCGCGAACGCGACCCCCAGCAGTTATATGACACTCTCTGTTCTCTGAGAGGGATTACGATAGATCGCTGCCAGCTGTACGTGTTCCGGTGCGCAGTCTACTACGCTTCCAGAGAGCGTCACGATCCCGAGCTCCTCAAGTGGTGGAACTGGAAGGACGCCTGAGCGACCCTGGCCTGGAATGGCGGGCGAACCTTCCTCCTGCTAGACTCGATCCCGGAGAGATGGCCGAGTGGACGAAGGCGCACGCCTGGAGAGCGTGTGGGCCCCAAAAGGGTCTCGAGGGTTCGAATCCCTCTCTCTCCGCCAGCCAGGTCTAATAGACCTTGACATTGGTTGCGCTACGATCGGGGCTCGATTCGACCTGCATACCACGTCTCATTGGGCCAGGTTATTGCTTACTCCTGCGCCCCACCATCCACCTCAAGTACTCGAGCACGAATTCGTTCTCTTCAGGGGAGAGTTGAGAGATCAGATCCCTCATCTCGGAGGCCGTCTCTTCCGCGGTATCCCCCCGGGGGCCGGCTTCGAAGGAAGGAACAGGTTCTTCGAGGAAACAGGCCAGTGGTTTGTTCAGGGCTTCCGCGATTCTTCTCAGGTTCTCGAGGCGCAGCCCACGTCTTCCGAGCTCATAATGAGACACCGCCGACTGGGAGAATCCGGACCTCGAAGCCAGCTCATACTGCGAGATACCCGCTTCCTCGCGAGCCATCTGAATGCGCTTGCCTATCGTTTCATGGTCCATTGTCGTGGGATACAGCCTTTCGATCGACTCAATCAAGAATATACACCACTTGACGGGGAATACAATATGTCATACGTTATGATTACAATATGTAATACCGTGAGCATGGGGGTGTGGCGATGAGCGTTGGGCAGGAGAGATTGACTTCCGGGCAGCGGGAGCGCTTGTTGAGGGATATCTGGATACTCCATGACGGGCGATGGTTCATCAAGTCCGCGGAAGCGCTGGGGTTCGAAGCGGCGACGGAACTCAACCAGGTTGTGACCCGTTCAATGGGTCGGACGGAGATCAAGCGGCTTCTGGATGCGTTGGGACGGACGGAGATCGAAAACATTCGTGATTTCGAGGCGATCATGGATATCGCAACGGACATCTACTGCCCCGCGGAACACAAATACGAGCTCGAGATCATCGACGACCGGACACTGCTGGCGCGTATAATCGAATGCTACGTGTACAAGAACGTGAGCAAGGCAGGAACCCGGGACATCCACCAGTGTGCGGGCAGGCAAAGGTTCGAGTCATGGCTGGAATCATTCAGCCTCAGTGGTGAAATCATATCAACGGGGACCACCAGAGACTGTGGCGGTTCCTGCGACTTCTATTTCAAGATCAACTGGTGAACCGCTTCAGGTTCCTCATGCCGGATCGTGCTCAGGTCCGCCCCGGCCGGGCGTCGGAGCCCTCCGGCCCGAACACTTCCCGGTAGGCGTCCTCGGCCTCGGTCTGCGCCGCCTCGCGGGCCGCGGCGATGGCATCGAAGTCGTCCAGCAGGCTCGCGACCAGCTCGCCGTCGAGCTTGCGGGCTCCGGACATCTCCTCCAGCAGCGCTCTCACCTCCGCCGCCGGCATCCCTTTCCTGTAGGGCCGGTCCTCCGACGTCGCCGCGAACACGTCCGCCACTGCTGTGAGCCGCGAGCCCAGGGAGAGATCGTCCGCCTCGTAGTGGAAGGGATAGCCGCTGCCGTCGATCCTCTCGTGGTGGAGCGACCCCCAGTCGTTGACGGTCTCCATGGCACTGACCGGCTTGAGTATCCGGTAGCTGAAGTACGGGTGGGCCAGCACGATGTTCATCTCGTTCCTGGAGAGCCTGCCCGGCTTCTCGAGTATCTCGGTGGGCACCGCGAGCTTCCCGATGTCGTGTAGCCCTCCCGCCACGCCCATCAGCTCACGGTCCGCCTCGTCGAGCCCCACAATCTCCGCCATCGCCCGCACCGTGGCCGCGACGCCGCTTGAATGAGAGGCGGTGTAATGACTGCGGAAGTCGATCATCTTCGAGTAGTGGCCGGCCAGGCTCGTCAGCTCTTCGCGGCTCATGGGCTCCGCCTCTATCTCGATCATCTCGCTGATGATCGAGCCCAGGTGCGGGGACACCACGTCGAACCAGAAGTGCTCCCTCTCGGAGACGGTGGCGAACGCCTCGACGAGGTCCGGGTGGAAAAGACTCCCGGCGTGTCTCCTGATCACCTCGAGCACCCCGTTGACCTGCCCGATGATCTCCCGGCTGGCGTCCAGGAAGAGCGAGGCCCTGTCGGCCAGGTGGATGACGTGACTTCCGATCGGCACGCCCTCTTCCCGGTCGCCTTTCCCGGCCTCGTCCCAGCGGACGTGGTGGTAACGGACCAGGCGCGAGGCCCCCCGGAACGGCTCGAAGAGACGGAGAAGCCTGTGACCGCGCTCAGCGTGGCTGTGCGGATCCTCCATCTCGAACTCGTTTATCTCGAGCCGCTCCTCGAGGCTGAGGGCCCCGATGTCGTGCAGCGCCCCGGCGACCGCCAGTTCGGCCTGCTGCTCGGGGGTGAACCCGAGCTCGCGGCCGATGCTGGTGGCGATGTAGGACACCTTGAGGTTGTGGTTAGTGACAGCAGGGTGAACGAGATCGAGGGCTCTGGAGAGAGCCAGCACCATCTCCAGCAGGTCCACGCCGCGCTCGTCCCCCGCGATGTTCCCCGTGCTGTTCATGTGGTAATTATAAGCGGGAGAAGCCGTCGCACGCCCGACCGGGCCTGCCCCGGACGTTTTATCCCCTTTTTTACCCCCGCTTTGAATTCTATTAACAGATGGGTCCGATACTCCAGTGAAAGGAAGTGATGACCCAGTGAGTTTCTCTGCAGTCCACTCGGTGAAACGGAAGCCGGTGCTCGTTCTCGCTGTCCTTTCTCTCATCGTGCTTGCCTCGTCCTGTGGCGGGACCCGGCCGGGAGCACAGGGTTCGCAGCCGGGGAGCAGCGCGCCCTCCACCGCCGCACTCGAGGATTACACGCTTTTTGCGCCGCTGCGCTCCCGGACCACCTACCTGATTGACGACGCGGGGACCGTGGTGCACTCGTGGGAGTCGGCCTACACCCCGGGCAACGCGGTGTACCTGCTGGAGAACGGTAACCTGCTGCGCACCGGCCGCGTGTCAAACCCGCATTTCGACGCGGGCGGCGGGGGGATCGTCCAGGAGATAGCCTGGGACGGCACCGTTGTCTGGGAGTACACGTACTCCAGCCCCGAACACCTGCAGCACCACGACATAGAGCCTGTCCCGGGCGGTAACGTGCTCCTCATCGCCTGGGAGAAGAAGACCACGGATGAGATGCTGGCCGCGGGCGTGGACCCGGGCCTGATGGCGAAGGGGGAGCTCTGGCCCGACCACGTCATAGAAGTGGAACCCGAGGGCCGAAACGGGGGCCGGATCGTCTGGGAGTGGCACGCCTGGGACCACATGGTCCAGGACTGCGACCCGGCAAGAGCGAACTACGGCGACATCGCCGGGCACCCCGAACTGATCAACCTGAACTACGGGGTCACCTCTGGCGGGGTTGACATGTCACACACCAACTCGGTCGACTATAACGCCGGGCTCGACCAGGTCCTGCTCAGCGTGCCGAGGTTCTCCGAGGTGTGGGTCATTGACCACAGCACCACCACCGCGGAGGCGGCGGGACACAGCGGGGGCGCAAGCGGCAGGGGCGGAGACCTGCTCTACCGCTGGGGCAACCCGAAGACATACCGGGCTGCGGGCGCCCAGCAGCTCTTCTCGCAGCATGACGCCCAGTGGATAGACCCCGGGAACCCGGGCGCCGGCGACATCCTGGTGTTCAACAACGGGAACGGCCGTCCGGGCGGACCCTACTCCACCGTGGACGAGATAGTGCCCCCGGTGGACGCCCGCGGTCACTATTCCCGGGATGGGGGCGCCTACGGACCCACCGCGCCGGTCTGGGCGTACTCCGCGCCGAACCCGGCGGATCTCTTCTCGAAGTACATCTCCGGCTGTCAGAGGCTTCAAAACGGCAACACCCTGATCTGCAGCGGGGCGAACGGGACGTTCATCGAGGTCACGCCGTCGAACGAGGTCGTGTGGCAATACGTCAATCCGTTCTCCGCACGGACGCGGGACGGCGAGAACAACAGCGTCTTCAAGGCGAGGAGGTATCCGGCGGATTACCCGGGGCTCGCCTCCAGGGACCTGTAGGGGCCGCGGAACGGCGCTCCCAACCCCCTCGGTCGTGTCAATCAACCCTGCTACCCTGCTATTATGTTGAAGCAGGCTTCTCAGGCTCAACGAGGTCTCGCATGTGCCGGCGACACCGGGGAAGGGTGGTCATCATGGTCAGGGAACTCACTGTCGAGATAAAGGCGACCCCCGAGCAGGTGTACACGTTCTTGAGCGATTACGCCGGGCATTTCAAGGAGGTGAGCCCCGACCACATCGAGCGCGGGGCCGTGATCAAGAGTATTCGCATGAAGGACGGGCAGTTCGTCGGCGGCCGCATCTACTTCTACTTCAAACAGGTCTCCCCCGTGACCGGAAGGGTGCAGAAGGTGCGGGGCAGGCTGCTGGTAGTTGAACCCAACAGGTACATCAAGTACAAGTTCCTCTTCCCCGTATCGCTGATACTGCCGAGGATCGAGAATACCTTAGAAGCCCGGGATGGGCTCACCGTGTACAAGACATATCTCCACTTCAGCAAACCCGTCTCCTGGCTTGTCTCACGGTCCGCAAAGGTGAGAGAGAAACTGGAGGCGGTCGTCTCTCATATCCAGGAAGAGATGGACAACACGAAACGCATACTCGAGGAGCAGACCACAGTGGCTCCTTCCTAGGCCGGAACACCGTCCCGGTATCTTACAAAGTGTAAGCAATAAGCCGACCGCCCCGTCTCCGCGCCGGGTGACCTGAAAAACAGCCATCCGGTCAGTATGCCGCCTCACCTATTTCGCCGATAGAGTGTTATGGCGACCGAAAGGGTGGGTGGCATGAAAGAAGTTCGACGTCCCAGGTTCAGCTTGTGGTGGTGGCCCGCCGCGTTCGCTGTGCTCGCGCTGGCGGGCATGGTCGCGCTCTGGACCGTCACCGGCGCGCTGTACAGCTTCATGTCGGCGGAGGCCGCCTCCAGCTACGTGCTGGTGGGCGAAGGCCTGCTGGTCTGCCTGTACATCAGCGCGACGGCGGCGACCATGATGCGCTGGATTCGGCGCAGGCAGAGCAGGTGCCCCGAGCTCAGGCTCGTCATCGACGAGAACCGGTTCGAGACCGCGGCGTAGCGGGGTAGCCGCGCAGGTTCGTAAGTGAAGACGGTGGGGTCCGTTCCCGCAGCCCCCGGTCGCTGTGACGACACTCACCCTTCGGCGATCGCATGTCCCGCGAGGGGACATGGAACGGGTCGGATCCCACCGCCTCCTTCGGCGGGGCAGCCTTCCAACCGCATGATCCCTTCTCTATGATGACTCTTCACAGTCCCCCTTTTTACGTAGTAGCCTGTGCAGGGGATCAGATTCTGTAATCGAACGGGGGAGGCAGCCGCTTGATATACCGCCTGCAATCGCTCAAGTACTGGCTCGCCGGCAGGAGGCCGGAGGTCGGCTGGCGCGAGATGCTCCGCTTCATGACCGAACCCATCTACAAGAAGAAAGCGCTTTCGGCCATCGACCGCGTGGAGCTCGATGACGGGTACCGGGTGGTCCACCTGAAGAACTTCGAACGACCCCTCTTCTACCCGGCCGAGCTGCCCGTGGAGTCCCTCTACCTGTCGCTGTCCGAGCAGTTCTACCCCGGCAACTGGCACGACTACGAGAAGCTGGAGGAGACCCGGGTGCGGCCCGGCGACGTGGTCCTGGATTGCGGAGCCGGGGAAGGGGTCTTCAGCCTGGCGGTGGCGGGCCGGTGCGAGCGGGTCTATACCGTCGAGCCGCTTCCCAGGTTCGTGGAGGCCCTGGAGCGCACCTTCGCCGGGGTCGAGAACGTCACGGTGCTCCCCTGTGCGCTTTCCGACAGTGCCGGAACGGCGCGGCTCTCACCTCAAGACGTGTCGTCGAGCCTCCAGGAGGAGGGGGAGTCGCTGGTGGAGGTGCCGGCCGAGACCGTGGATAACCTCCGGCGCTCCCTTGGGACCCGCGTCGACTACATGAAGGTGGACGTGGAGGGCGCCGAGGCCGCCATGATGAGAGGCGCCGAGGGCACGCTGAGGGAATGCAGGCCCAGGCTTGCCGTAGCCACCTACCACGTGGTCGGGGCGGCCGGGGAGATACGGGAGTTCCTGGAAGGGCTCGATGTCGGCTACCGGGTCCGGTTCACCGGGGTCGCGGCCCGTGAGGGCGAGCCGTTCATGCTCCACGCCTGGTGAGCCAAGTCTATTAAGCCTTGATATCGGGTTGCGTTACGTACGGACAAGTCCGCTCGACCTACATTCACAGCGGATAAACCCCGGCGTATCTCCTGTAGTACAATGATGTTACCGGGCTGGGTCAACGGTGATTGGGGCACCAGGTCAACAACATGGCAGGCAACAGCTCCACCCATAATATCCTCATCGTCGAGGACGAGGCGGACTCGGCGCGTCTCATCGAAATGCTCCTGAAGATGAAGCTGGGTGCCGCGACGGAGATCGCCTCGGACGCCGCTGACGCCCGGCACCGGCTGGCATCCGCACACTTCGACGCCGTTACCCTTGACTACCAGCTGCCCGATGTTGACGGGCTTTCCCTCCTGGAGGAGATCCAGGCGATGGAGTCCCCTCCGCCGGTAGTGCTGGTGACCGCGCACGGGGACGAGGACGTCGCCGCCAGGAGCCTCGAACTGGGGGCGTCCGGGTACGTGGTAAAGGACCAGAGGCTTTCTTCCCTCCTCATCGCCACGATGAGACGCGTCCTGGAGATCGCTCAGGCGCGACTCGAGCTGAGGGAGAGCGAGGAGCGCTCCAGGGAGTACCTGGACCTGGTGGGGGCGATAATCGTGGCCCTGGACCGCCGGGGAAACGTGGTGCTCATGAACGGCTACGGCCTCAGGTTGCTCGGATACGAGAACGAGGAGGCGGCCCTGGGCGCCAACTGGTTCGACCGGCACATCCCGGAGGAAGGCCGCGCCACAATCCGCGAGGTGTTCGACGACGTGATGGAGGGCCTCGAGGACGTGGACTACTACGAGAACGAGGTCGTGACGACGTCCGGCGAGCGGCGGCTCATCGGATGGCACAACACGACACTTCGCGGCCCGGCCGGCGAGATCACCGGGACCCTGAGCGCCGGAGAGGACGTCACCGAGCGCCGCCGCATCGAGCAGGCCCTGCGCGACAGCGAGGGGACGTACAGGGACCTGTACGAGCAGTCCCCGGTCGCCTACCAGTCGCTGGACGCGGAAGGGTTCCTGCTGACTGTCAACGAGGCGTGGCTGGACACGCTTGGATACGAGAGGGACGACGTCGTCGGCCGGTGGTTCGGCGACCTGCTCACACCTGAGTCCATCCGGCACTTCGAGGCCTGCTTCCCGGAATTCAAAGCGACGGGGAGAGCCCACTCCGAGTTCGAGGTGATCCGCGGGGACGGGAGCCATCTCATCGCAGCGTTCGACGGCAGGATCGGCTACGACGAGCACGGGGACTTCAGGCAGACCCACTGCATCCTGCAGGACATAACCGAGCGCGCGCGGGCGGAGGAGGATCTGCGCCGCGCGAATACCGAGCTGAAGGGGTACGCGCACACCGTCTCGCACGACATGAAAGGCCCGCTTTCCGCGGCCATCACGGCGAAGGACCTCGTCCACGAGCTGCTCACCAGGGGGGCCACCCCCGGACTCGAGGAGCAGCTCGACGGGGCACTGGGAATCCTGGACTCCTGCCTGTCCAGGGCCTACGCGCTGGCCGAGGACCTGCTGGTGCTGGCCGAGGCCGGCAACGAGCCGGCCAGGCTGGAGGAAGTGGACGTTCGGAGGTTGTGAGCCTGGTGCTCGCCGAGCGCGAGAGCGGCATCCGGGAAGCGGGCATGGATTTCGAGGTGGACGGGGGCCTGGGGATGGTCCGGGTACAGCGCACTCACCTCTACCAGGTCTTCGCAAACCTCGTCGACAACGCTCTCAACTACGGGCGGGGACAGTCTCCCAGGGTGCGGATATCGAGGCTGGAAGCAGACGAGCCCGGCGCCCACCGCTACCTCGTGTGCGACAACGGCCCGGGAATCCCCACGGAGATGATCGACGACCTGTTCACCCCCTTCACCAGGGGCGAGCGTGGGGGGACGGGCATTGGCATGGCGATAGTCGCCAGGATAGTCGGTATCTATGGTGGAGAGGTGAGGGTCTACAACGACCCGGGCGCGTGCTTCGACTTCACCATCAGGGACTACGAGTCTCCCTGAGGCGGGGCTCTCAGCCCCGCGGAACACCCCGGCCTGAGAGGCCGGGCTCAAGAGGCCGGGCTCGAGGTGGAATATCTATTGCCCACCGGCGCTCCCAGTCAGTATCATTGTCACAGCGTCCGGTTGCCCACTAGTAGGAGGTCGCGATGTGGTCTAACAGCATGGAGCTGCTCAAGGCATCGTGGGCGGTGCTCCGCAAGGAGAAGTCGCTGGTGATCTTCCCCATCGTGTCGGGGATACTCAGCATAGTACTTGTCACCGCCCTGATCGTGCCGGTGTACTTCCTGACCGGGATCAAGGACGGAAACGTCAGGAACAACCCCCTGTTCTACGTGTTCTTCTTCATCTTCTACTTCGTTACCTCATTCGTGGTTTTCTTCTTCAACACCGGGCTCATCGCCTGTGCCCAGGAGGTCATGCGCGGCGGAGACCCCGATTTCAGCTACGGTATCAACATCGCCATGCAGAACGTGGGCAAGATCGCCGGTTGGGCGCTTCTGAACGCCACGGTCGGGGTGATACTGAGGATGATCAGGGAGCGCCTCGGCATCTTCGGAGCCATAATCGCGGGCCTGGCCGGCCTGGCCTGGAACCTCATCACCTTCTTCGTCATCCCCGTGCTGATATTCCAGGGTTACGGCGTCATGGACGCCGTCAAGGAGTCCGCCAAGATATTCAGGCGCACCTGGGGGGAGAACGTGGTGGCACGCTTCTCCCTGGGGCTGATCTTTCTCGTGCTGGGCGTCCTGGGCGCCGTTCCAATAGTGCTGTCTTTCCTGACCGGTTCGGGTCCCGTGATCATGCTCGGGATCGGCATCGCCCTCGCCTACTGGGCGGTGCTGGCGGTCATCAGTACCAGTCTTACCGGGATCCTCTCGACCGCGCTGTACGACTACGCGGTGACGGGGCAGGTGCCGGCGCCCTACAGCCCGCAGATGATAGAGGGAGCATTCCAGCCGAAGAAGAAGAGGGGGATGTTCAGCCGGTAGGCATCGATCGATCGCGAGATCCGGGCCCCCGCATCAGTCCCGCGGGGGCTCTTTTCTTATCCAGATCTCGGTACCGTCGATGGTGCGATAGGGCTCGTAGTTCCGGTCGATGTAGTCGAAGACGATCGGCAGGCGCTTGACGTTCTTTATGTTGTCTATATTGTTGACGGGGTTCCTGTTCCTGTAGATGACGTACCTGACGTTGTTCTTCTCCATGTCGACCACCATCTCGCGCTGGAACTGCTCGGGCATGGCGAACCAGACCACGGGGAAGCGCACGGGTGAGGGCCTGCCCACGAAGTAATAGTACGACGCCTCGTTGGTCATGGTGACGAAGTTCTCCCCGGGTTTCAGGATCCCGCTCAGGAAGGTGGAGGCGTTCTGGTACTCGTCGGGGATGAAGTAGGAGTCCTCGTACCCTTTGACCACCGGGAAGTTGGAGTCGAAGCGGTCGCGGTCGACGATACGGTAGGCGTCGACCCCGATCAGCACAGCCAGCACTATCGCCAGCCCGGCCGCGAACACTTTGCGCCCTCCGAGCCCAGTGAGCCAGCGCGCCAGGTAGTGCTTGATGAAGATGAAGACCAGCAGCAGGTAGGTGAACGCCGAGCTGTACTGGATATGCCCCATGTCCGCGCGGCCCAGCGCGCTCCTGAAGGAGAACACCGCCAGCATGAGCAGTGCCAGCTCCACCAGGTACTCCCGAAGGAACGACCGGACGGCGACCATGAACCGCCGGGCGGCCTTCTCATATACTCGCAGGAACTGGTATCCCGTCCAGAAGATGACCAGTGCGATCAGCAACACCATCCTCACGCCGAAAGCGGAGCGGATGGGGTAGACGAAACCGTCCATGAGCTCCTTGTAGCGCGGCATGTCCAGGAAAGCGAACCGGAAAAAAGCGCCGTACTCCCAGCGGATGGCGAACCCCAGCACCAGCAGGCCCGCCGCGACCCCCAGCAGCGTCGAGGATATGAAGGTGAGGCGCAGCCCCTTCCGGTAGAAGAACGCGATGAACAGGAGGAGGACCAGGACCGCATAGGTGCCGGCGTTGTAGAAACCCCGATCGATCGAGTAGGCGAACGGGACCAGCGCGAAGAAACCCATGAAGGCGCTTATTACGAAGAGGCGCCGACCCCTGGCGGTGTCGGCCTTGAGGGCCTCCCACATGTAGGTGACAGTGATGATGAACGCGAACGCCGTCATGTCCCTCTCGGGGAAGTACATGACTATCGGGTTGCGGTAGAAAGGCCCCGCGAGCGGGCCGCTGAAGAACACGATCAACACGAAGGTGAGAAAGGTGAACAGCCAGTCGCCCTGGAACAGGCGGAACAGCATGAACGCCAGCAGCAGGAACCCGATTATCTTGTTGAGGGACTGCAGGGTGCGCACCGAGGCGATGGACCTGCCGAACAGCTTCCAGGCAAGGACGCAACGGATGGGGTCCTCGTAGGGCCCGTGCACGAAGACGAAGTCGCGGTAGGGGGCCTGGCCCTGCGCCAGGCACTCCCCCGGCCCCAGGCTCTCCCCCTCGTGGAAGGTGTCCATGACCGGGGCGTCCGAGGGGAAGGTCGGGAAGTTGAGCGCCGCCACGATCGCCAGGACTATGAGCAGAAACGCCAGCAGGACCGTGACCCCGCGCGAGGGGCGCGGCCCCGGCCGACAGACCGGGGCCCCGGGCTCGAAGAAGAGCATCCCCACCGACCTCTCCCTCCAAGCCAGCACCAGCAGGAACAGCAGCGCGGTCGGCAGCAGGACAACCAGCCCGAAGCGCGCGATGTTGTTGGCGGGGTTTAACCGCACCAGGGTAAGCGGGCCGGTCACGTTCCAGGGGTTCCTGAAAGGCAACCGGATGAACTTCCAGGCGAGCAGCCCCAGGCCGGTTCCGAGTACGAACAGCGCCGCGAGCACGGCGTACTTCCTGGGGTACCTAGCGCGACTCATGGTATTCTTCCTCGGCGTTGACCTCCCACATCTCCGACTTGTCCTCCACGCCGGCCATGATGTTGTCCACCGCGATCATGGCGGTGAGCATGGAGTGGTCCTGGTTGTTGTAGCGGTGCATGCCGTTGCGGCCAACGGGGAAGAGGTTGGCGAAGCCGTCCAGGAAGGAGCGGACCTCATCGAAGCGGGAGTAGGTCCCGAAGTAGGCCGGGTAGGTCTTGGGCATCCGGAGGACCGTGGCGTCCAGCACCTCGTCAGGGGTCGCGAACCCGAGCTGGCTCAGCTCCTGCACCGCGAGCGCGATCACCCTGTCGTCCGCCATCGTCCAGAGGTCGTCGGTCTCGTAACAGAAGTACTCCAGGCCGATCCATACCTTGCCCGGGTCGGCCACGAGGTAGGGGCTCCAGTTATTGAACACCTGCATGCGTCCCACCAGCACGTCCGGCTCCTGGATGTAGATCCAGTTATCGTCGACCAGCCCGCGCTCACCATCGCCTTCGCCGAGCTGGAGGCGCTCCAGGAGCAGCCCCACCGTCAGGAAGTCGCGGTATGCAAGCCCGTCGCTGATCTCCACCACCTCCGATGGTTTCTCCACATCGAGGGCCCGGACCAGCTCGCGCACCGGCATGGTCGAGAATACGTAGTCGGCCTCGAAGGTCCGCGGCCCCCCGGGTGTCGAAGCCTCGACGGCGGTCACACGCCGCCCGTCGACCAGGAGCCTCTCTACGCGGCAGCCGGTCAGCACATCGCCGCCAGCTTCGACCACCCGCTCCGCGACCCGCTCCCACATCTGGCCCGGCCCGAACTTGGGATACAGGAACCTCTCGATGAGGGAGGTCTCGACGTCCTTCTGTGCGACCCCGGAGCCGCGTCGGAAGAGCGACCGGAAGAAGTGCAGTGCCGCGCTGAAGATGGAAAGGCCCTTGACCCGCTGGGCGCCCCACTCCGGGCTGATCTCGCTGCAGGGGACCCCCCAGACCTTCTCTGTGTACGACTTGAAGAACGTCCTGTACAGCTCGCGGCCGAAGCGGTTGATGAAGAAGTCCTCGAGGCTCGTCTCGTCCCTGATGGGGAACGCGGCGCTGCGCAGGTAGGAGAGCACGATGCGGAACGCCCGGGTAAGGCCGAGCTTGAGCAGAGTCTCGGGGGAGAGGCTCACGGGGTAGTCGAACAGCCTGCGGTTGAAGAAGATGCGCGACTTGCGAGTGCGCAGCAGCATGACCAGGTCGCGCGTTTCGGGGTCGGGGCCGTCAGGCGATTCGGTGGATCTTGCCATCGGCATCATCTCGAGCCACCAGTCCATGACCCGGTCCGACTTGGAGAAGAACCGGTGTCCCCCTATGTCGATGCGGTTACCGTGGTACTCGACGGTCCTGGAGATGCCGCCGAGGGCCTGGTCGGCCTCGAGCACGACCGGCTTAATCCCGGTCCTGGTGGCGAGCTCGTAGGCGGCGGTCAGCCCCGCGGGGCCCGCGCCGATGATTATCGCTGTCTCACTTCCGGGTTTGTCGGCCAAGTCGCCACCGGTGGATGTAGGGTTGACGGCTGTGCCAAGCCGTCCAGCGTACCGGACTCAAATATATAGTTGTAGGCGGGGCTCGTGATTTCCTCTTATGGGAGACGGTACGCGGCTGCAGGCGTGTGGTCCCGTGACCGGGCGTATTCACACTAGAAAAATGAGACTCGACATGTTGTGCCTGAACCGGGCTATTCATCCCAATTCATACAACATGTAGCGTTGATGGGGCTCAGAGAGGTTTGCTTGGTCTGTTTGACGCACGGGCCACCTGTGATAGAATGGTCCAAGGCGATGCGAAATCGCCGTTTTTTTATGCTCAGATCCACCCCCTCCGCGACCTCTCACCGTTCACGGTCATGGACCGATGTCCTGTCCGGACCCGATGCCCGCCATCTCGATCCAGGTCCGGTCGGCCAATTGGTGAGGGGAGCGGTCACCCTATTGCCCGCGGTAATGGTTCCAACGACGTATGTTGATACCGCCCGGGGTTCCCGAAGACTAATACGAGGTAGGTATCCACGTAAGCGCGAAAGGATTCGAGCCGTAGGAAGTGTGGATGCCAGTCTGTGTTAGTTTGCCCTCAGGTGGGGCGGGAGGAGTGCACCTGCGTCAGACCTCAAGCAACCGCCTACCCGCCTTCCGCCTCACCTGCCCTCCCCATATATAACGTCAAAACCAGGGTGTGGGAATTTACCTCAACCATTTTTTCTCATGGTAGCCCGGACTCCAGAAAACGATACTGATGAGAAAAAATGGTTGAGGTAAATTCCCAGCCGGTTACCACTTGTGGTCTTTGAGGTCGGCGCAGTAGTGGCCCGGCTGCTTGCGGGCGGTCTTCAGTACTTCCAGGGCTACGTTCTTCACCTGGAGGGGATCGCCGAACTGCTTACGCTCGTTGGTCACGACTCCGACGGCGATCTTCACCCTATCCGTCTCGGGACCGCACTTCTCCTCGAAGTCCGGGCAGATCTCGCTGAGCGCCTCGTCGAAGCGCGCGGACATCCTGTTGAAGATCTGCTCCACCCTGAGAGGCACCGAGATGATGACGAAGTCGTCCTCGCCCATGTAGCCCAGGAACTCGGCGGTCGGGTTCACGATCTCGCGGAGCAGGTTGCCCAGGCCCCGGATGAGCAGGTCCCCCCGATCTACGCCATAGCGGTCGTTGACCAGCCGCAGGTTGCTGATGTCTATGTAGAGGAAGGCGAAGAACTTCCCCCGCTGCTCCAGGCGCTTGCGCGTCTCCTCGTAGATCTGGTGCTTGCCGGGGAGGTTGGTGAGCGGGTCCACGGCCATACCCTTGCTGGCCTTGGTCAGCACAGACTTTATACGGGCGAAAAGCTCCGCGTTGTCGAACGGCTTGGAGAGGTAGTCGTCCGCCCCGCTCTCGAACCCCTTGACTATGTGGTGGGGCTCGTCCAGCGCGGTCAGCATGATGATCGGAATGTACCTCGTGCGGGGGTCGGAGCGAAGGCGGCTGCAGATCTCCCAGCCGTCGACGTCGGGCATCATGATGTCCAGGATGACGACGTCCGGCTGGTCTACCACCGCCGAGACCAGCCCGGTCTCGCCGCTCATCTCCGTGACGACCTCGTAGCCCTCGATCTCCAGGTTGGTCCTCATGACCTCCAGAAGAGCGATCTCGTCATCGATGAGTAGTACTTTTCGCTTGGTGACTTCGACCATAATTCCACCGGTAGGATGTGATTCCGCCACCTGAATACTATCATACGCACGACTTTCCGCTCGGACCAGGCCCCCTCTTATCCCTTCGGCGCGATTCGAACCGCCCTTGAGGCTAGAGCAGGCCGTGGCGCTCCAGCAGTGCAGCGTCGCCGAGGACTGTGTCCGTCGCGCCATCCGCCACCACCCGGCCGTCATCCATGAGCACGACGCGCCCCGCCGTCTTCCGGGCCATGTCCAGGTCGTGCGTGACGATGAGCTTGGTCGCCTCCAGGACACCGATGATCTCGAGGAAATGGCGCCTTCCCCGGGGGTCGAGGTTGGAGACGGGCTCGTCCAGCACGAGTATCTCCGGTTCCATGGACAGGACGGTGGCGAGGCTCACCCTCTTCTTCTCTCCGAAGCTCATGTGGTGGGGAGAGCGGTTCTCGAACCCTTCCAGGCCGACCCATTTCAAGGCGCGTTTCACTGCCAGGTCGACCTGCTCGGCGGACATCCTCATGTTGATCGGGCCGAAGCCCACGTCCTCTCCGACCGTGGGGCTGAAGAGCTGGTCCTCCGGATCCTGGAACACCAGCCCGACCTTGCCCCGCACCTCCCGCATGTTCTTCTTGTTGACCTCGAGTCCCGCGACCTCGACGGTTCCCTCTCCCTGAAGTATCCCGTTCAGGTGCAGCATGAGGGTGGACTTGCCCGCGCCGTTGGGCCCCATTACCGCGACCGTCTCGCCCGTGCGGACCAGCAGATCGACGTCCCTGAGAGCCTCGGTGCCGTCGGGGTAGCGGTAGCACAACCCCTCAACCCTCACCGCTACGTCGGCTATGGATATCACGCCCAAATCGCCACCACCCTTCCACCGGCGGCGATGGCGATGACCACGGCCATGAAGAAGTAGTCCGCGGTCCGCATGCGCAGCTCGACCGTCCTGGGGAAATGCCCGTCGAAGCCCCGGGCCGTCATGGCCTGGTACACGCGCTCGGCCCTCTCCTGGCTCCGCAGGAACAGTGAGGCGACCACGTGGCCTATCACCTTCGCCTGCCAGATCCACCGGCCCTGGAAGTTGCGGGAGTCGCGGGCCCTCTTCATGCGCTCCGCCTCGTCCACGATGATGAAGAGGTAGCGGTACATGAACGCCGAGACGACCGTGAAGAACCTGGGCACGTGCAGGCGCTCCAGCCCGTGCATCAGGTCGCTGAAGTGCGTTGTCGAGGACAGCAGGATGAGACAGGAGACGGAGATAAGCGCCTTGATGATGACCCCCCACAGGACTAGCAGACCCGCCCTGGATACGGAGAACGGTCCCAGGTCGACCGTCGGCCCTCCGGGGTGCATGAACGGCACGAATACGGCGACCGCCAGCACGAACGGCAGAACCACCAGCATCCTGGTGAGCAGGTAGGACATCGGCACGTTGGAGGCGACGGCGATGATCAGCACGACGCCGGCGTAGACGCAGAACGAGTACCAGGAATCCGGGGGGGTCAGGACGCAGGCGATGATGAGGGCGAACAGCGCGAGTGTCTTGGCGCGCGGGTCGAGGTCGTGGACGGGGCTCTGCAGCCGCGAGTACCGGTCGATGAAGTCGTGTTTCATAACCTGGTACTCCGCTGAGCCGATACGATAAACGGGTGTTTCTTCGCCACACTCATGTGAGGGGGTGCGCTCAGTCGGCGGGCGGGGCGTGGACCGGCGGGGTAGTGGACGCGTGACCGTCGGCCGTCCGGCCACTCCTGCGCCTGGCCACCAGGTAGAGGAGAGCGCCGGCGGCCAGGGCCAGGGCCAGGGTCACCAGCACCCCGATCAGGCCGGCCAGACCCGTGGACGTACCCTCGTCCCTGACGCCCGGCACCGCGTAGTCGGCCAGGGGGGACTCGCCCTCCCGTCCACGCTCCTCGAGCCCTTCCTGCTCCACCGTCCGCTCCAGGCCGTCCGGGCTCCTCGAGGCGAAGGGGGAGGCGAAGACCGCCAGGCCGACCGCCACCACCAGGGCCGCGCCGATGAAGACCCAGAGCCCGACCTGTTTCCTGCTGAAGAGATCCCTGATCCTGTCGGGCATCAGGCCACCTCCCCGGCGGGTATCCCCGCCGAGAGCGGCGGGCTCTTATACGCGCTGACCAGGTCCGGCCTGGCCTGGAGCACCACCGCCAGGACGGCGACCGTTATGAACGCCTCACCGATCCCTATCAGGCTGTGCACCCCGACCATAGTCGGCAGCCCGGTGGAGAGCGGGAGGGTCCCCGATATGGCCAGCTCGAGGGAGCAGGCGACGCTCGCTATCACGACGGAGAACCAGGCGAAGATCCCCGCGGAGGTCAGTATCGCCGCCTTCTCGCCGCCCCGCCTGGCGATCAGTGACTTGGTCAGCGCGAACAGGTAGTAGGAGAGGAGGCCGGCCAGGATGGCCATGTTGAAGATGTTCGCGCCGAGGGCGGCGAGGCCGCCGTCGGAGAACAGCAGGCACTGGACCAGCAGGACCACCTCCATCACCAGGAAGCCCTCCCAGGGGCCGAGCAGGATGCAGGCCAGCAACGCGCCTACGAAGTGACCGCTCACCCCTCCCGCCACGGGGAAGTTGAGCATCTGGGCGGCGAACACGAACGCGGCGGTGATACCTATCAGCGGGACCTTCTTCGCGTCATCCAGAGTCTCGCGGACCCTGTACAGCGCATAGGCCGTCGTCGCGCCGGAGACGCCCCACAGCGCCCCCATCGTCTTCCCGTCGAGGAACCCGTCCGGGATGTGCATGCACCTACCTCCTGGTACGAGAGGTGGCATGAAAAAAAGCCACCAGAACCGGTTTCGCACCGCTTACCGGCCTTCGTGGCCTTGTTCTTCAAGGGGACTTCTATATTTCCTGGAGGCTTACGTAGCCTCCATTCGACTCATTTTAACCGGAAACCGGGCCCCGCCGCAAACCGCCGCTACTGGGAGAGGATTATCTCGTGGCCGGTCAGGTCTACCTTCTCCACCTTCGCCGTTATCAGCTTCTGCTCGCCGAACAGGTCGGTCAGCAGTAGCTGCTCGCCCTCGGGTGTCACGGTGACCACGTTCTCCATCACCTTGTGCCGCTCGCCGCCGCGGACCACGAAAACGGCTGCCTCACACATCTTTTTCCTCCTGGGAGCCCGCAGGCAGACCGGAGTGCTCCCGGACCACCTCTATCGCCTCTTTTATCAGCGCCTGGAGCGGTTTCCGGGAGGCGCCCATGATGTCCAGCGGCGGGTTGGAGACGGGCAGCAGGATCTTACGGCCGGGGGCGCTCGCGATCGCGGTGGCTATGGCCGGACTGACCTCGCCCATCATGGAGTTGGGGACGACTATGGAGAGCGAGCCCATGATCAATCCGGCCTCCGGGATGCTGTATACGATGGCGTTCTCACCGGTCGCCCCGCGGGTGGCCTTCGCCTTCATCATGCTGCCGGTGGCGATGGCGTTGGTGCCCAGAGCCATGATCTCGGTCTCCTCGGGCAGGCACTGTCGCAGCTCCAGCACTATCTGGGTGCCGATGCTTCCGCCCATGCCGTCCACGACCGCGATGATCAAGCGCTGCCTCCCGGGTAAGCTTTGCGGGCTCCGATGCGCTCCAGGTATCTCTGCGAGCTCATCGCGGCCATGGCGCCCTCGGCGGCCGCCAGGATGACCTGCTTGAAGTTGCCGCTCCGGACGTCGCCCGCCGCGAAGACGCCCGGGATGCTGGTCTCCATCAGCGTGTCGGTGATGATATATCCCGCCTCGTCCACGTCGACCGAGTCGGGCAGGAACTCGGTGTTCGGGACATTCCCCACGTAGAAGAAGACGCCGGAGACCGGGACTTCCCTGCGCTCGCCCGAGATGGTGCTGGCGACAACGACCGAGCTGACCAGGTTGTCCCCCTTTATCTCGGTGAGCTCGCTGTTCCACATGAACTCGACCTTCGGCTCGCTGAGTATGCGCTCCTGCAGGTACGATGACGCCCTCAGCTCGTCGCGCCGGTGGACCAGGATGACCTTGCTGGCGAAGCGCGCCAGGTGGAGCGCCTCCTCGACCGCGGCGTCGCCGCCGCCGACTACCATGACGACCTTGTCGCGGAATAGCGGGGCATCACAGGTCGCGCACCAGGAGATCCCCCTGCCCGTGAACTCGTCCTCTCCGGGTATGCCCATCTTCTTGGGTCGCCTGCCCGTAGCCACCACCACCGCGCGGCACTGGAGGGTGTCGCCCTCCACGCGCAGCGTCCTGGCCTCACCGCCGGTCTCCAGCGCGTCGACCTTCTTGAAGGTCCTGGTCTCGACCTCGAAGCGGTCGACTTGTTCCTTCATGAGGCCGGTCAGGTCGGCCCCGGAGATGCCCTCGGGGAAACCCGGGTAGTTCTCGATGAGGGGGGAGTTGACCGCCTGCCCGCCGGGAAGCTCCATCTCCAGCAGCACGCAGTCTATCCTGGCGCGCCCGAGGTAGAGCGCCGAGGTCAGGCCCGCAGGCCCCGCCCCTATGACCGCAACGTCTCTTATAAGCTCAGCCATGGTAACCCCGATTGTAGCAGATACTTTTTCGCCCGTTCTGAGTCGTTTCGCATCGGCGTCTGGCACCGATGCGAAATATAATCAGGGTGAGATGCTGGAAAGGTACTTCGCGATAGAGAAGAAGGAGAGGTTCGCGGTCCACTGGGTGACCCGCTCGGTGGCGAGCCCCTGCCCGGACCCGGCGTCGGCTAACGAGAAAGAACTGGTCAGGGCCGACGCGCTCGGCCTCGAGCGTGTTCGTGAGCTGAGGGACAGGCCGGCGTCCATCGCCCTGGAGCCGGCCGAGCCCAGCCTGCTGGACGTGAAGGTGGAGCTCGCGCGCCGGATGCTGACCCACTGTCACTTCTGCGAGAGACGCTGCGGGGTGGACCGGACGGCCGGCGAGACGGGCTTTTGCGGGGTGGGGGCGGAGTCGCGCTACAGCTCGGACTTTCTGCACCTGGGGGAGGAGCCCGAGCTGGTGCCCAGCCATACCATATTCTTCTCGGGGTGCACCTTCGAGTGCGCCTACTGCCAGAACTGGGACATCGCAATGCACCCCAACTCGGGGTTTCACGCCGAGCCGGAGATGCTGTCCGCGGTCCTGCTGGAGGGCATCTCCCAGGGCTCCCGCAACGCCAACTTCGTGGGGGGCAACCCCGATCCGAACCTGCACACCATCCTGGAGACCGTGAGGCTGGTGGGCTACCACGGCCGTTTCCTGCCGATGGTCTGGAACTCCAACATGTACACGTCGGAAGAGGCCATGGACGTACTGGAGGGAGTGATAGACGTCTACCTGGGAGATTTCCGCTACGGGAACGACGGCTGCGCGCGTGATCTGTCCGGCGTGGAGCGGTACTTTGAGGTGGTGAGCGGGAACTTCGAGCGCGCCTGGAAGAGCGCCGAGGTCATGGTGCGGCACCTGGTCCTGCCGGGCCACCTGGAGTGCTGCACGCGCCCCATAATGGAGTGGGTCTCGAGGAAGATGCCCGGCGCCTACTTCAACCTGATGTTCCAGTACCGGCCCGAGTACAGGGCCGGGCTGCACCCGGAGATAGATCGCCGGCTGACGAGTGAGGAGAGGCACAGGGCGCTGGCGCTCGCCGCCGAGTACTCCATCAACTACCAGTGAGAAATAACCTCAACCATTATTTCTCACTCATTGGGTCTGGGGGGTTATCTTGATGACCACGTTCTTCGCCCCGAGCTGTTTGAAGACGTCGGCGATGCTGTCCTTGAACTGCTTGTTGGTGGGATTGTAGTCGCGGCTCTCCAGCTCTTTGGTCGGGATCTCCACCGTGAGGGTGACGTCGGAGTTCTTGACCGCCTGCTTTATCTTGTGGCTCTTCTGGTAGCCGGGGAAGTACTGCACCAGCATCAGGATGAAGACCAGCAGGGCCACCGCCAGCAGGCTGATGACGTAGACCGCGAAGCTGACCTTCAGAGGCTGGCTCTTGACCGGCGGCATTGTCTCGTTCTGTGGTATCTCGACGTACTTCTTTGCCATGACTACCCCCTGGGAGCGGAACCGGCGGCCCGGTGGAAACCGTCTAGACTCCGGGCGCCGCGGTTGGCCGCGAAGAAGTGGCTGAAATCGGGTGTGCTAGAATCTGGTGCGGCTCCATAATGGGACGAGTATAGGGGAATGATCCCTTGCGTACAAGGAGGACGAGGCGATGAACGGGACCGAGGGAGGCATGCCGCCGGGTGGCACTCCGCCGACTGAGCCGGGCGGGTCCAGGCCCGGAGACTACAGCGCCCCGGGGCTCGGGCAGGAGGGTCCTGGAGCCTACGGCGCGGGGCCCGAGGGCCCGGGACAGCCTTCACAGCAGGTGCCGTATCAGGGCGCCGTGCCGCCTGTTCAGCCCCCCGGGCAACCCCCCATGCAACCCCCGGGACAGCCCCCGGCCCAACAGCCGGGTCAAGCCCCCGGGCAACCCGCGGGACGGGCGCCGGGCGAGACACCGCCGCAGCACTTCACGCCCACCCCGGGCGCCGGAATGATCCCCGAGTCCACGCTGCCTCCGCTGCCGAAGCGGGCCGACATGAAGAACCACAGGTCGCGCGGGGGAGCCTGGATGATGGTCCTGCTGGCCCTGGTGGCGGGGATCATCGGGGCTCTCATCGCGATGCTGGTGGTCCCGTACGCCGTCGGAGTGAACCCGGTAGACCTCCTGCGCGGTAAGCTGCGGAAGGCGGAAGAGAAGAGCTCGAAGACTTCGACGAGCGTCCTCAGCCCCACCGAGGGCGCGACCAGCGTCAGCGGCATCGCCCGCAAGGCGATACCCTCCGTGGTGAACGTCGACATCCGGACCGCTCCCCAGACCAACCCCTTCTTCCCCACCCAGGCGCAGGAGGGCACAGGCTCGGGGGTCATCTACAGCGCCGACGGCTACATCATCACCAACAACCACGTCGTGGCCGACGCCCAGGAGATCAGTGTGACACTGGCTTCTGGCAAGGAGCTCAAGGGCCAGAAGGTGGGTGCCGACCCGGAGAACGACATCGCGGTCGTCAAGATAGAGGAGACCGGGCTGCCGGTTATGACGCTCGGTGACTCGGACAACCTCGTGGTCGGCCAGCTCTGCGTGGCGGTGGGAAGCCCGCTGGGATTCGAAAAGACCGTCACCTCGGGCATAGTCAGCGCGCTGCACAGGAGCGTGCCTGTGACTTCGAGCACCGGGCAGACCACCGTGCTGACGGACCTCATCCAGACCGACGCCGCGATAAACCCGGGCAACTCGGGCGGCGCGCTCTGTGACTCCCAGGCAAGGCTCATAGGGATAAACGCGGTAATCGCGACCCAGTCGGGCGGCTCCGAGGGAATCGGCTTCGCGATTCCCATCAACACCGCCAAGCAGGTCGCGGACGACCTCATCGCCGGCAGGCCCGTCTCGCACCCCTACCTGGGGATACTCGGCCAGACGGTCAGCGCGAACGTGGCCCAGCAGTACAACCTTCCGGTTGACGAGGGCGCCTACGTGACCAACGTCGTGCAGGGAGGGCCGGCCGACAAGGCCGGTATAAAAACCGGGGACATAGTCGTGGCCATAGACGGCAAGCCGGTGAAGTCGATGGACGACGTCATCGCCGAGGTCCGCACCAACCAGGTGGGGGACAAGGTTGTCCTTACCTACTACTCCGGAAACGAGAAGAAGACCGCCGAGGTCACGCTGGAGGAGAAGCCCCAGACAACCCCGTAGCTTGACTCTATGTGTGGCGGGTGGCCGTGCCCGGCATTATAGTTGAACGGGGCCACCCGGTTATCCCTCAGAGAGACAACGTCGCTGTCCGTGGGGTCGGAGGTTTGCAGTGCCGTTGGAGTACGTTGATTTCGATAAGGCCATTACGCAATGAAAACCTCCGACGCCACTGTTCATTTAGGAGCCCCGCGATGTCCAGGGAGAAGATAGTCGAGCTCATAGAGGGCGCGGTGGCCGCGGCGGTGGAAGCCGGCGAGATACCGCCTATCGCCGAGGTATCGGTCGCGCTGGAGCGTCCCAAGAGGCTCGAGCACGGGGACTGGGCGACAAACCTGGCCCTGGTGCTGGCGAAGCACACAGGGGCCAAGCCCCGCCAGGTGGCCGAAGCCCTCACCCGGCACATGGAGCCGGTGCCCGGCGTTGTCTCCGGCGTGGAGGTCGCCGGCCCGGGGTTCATCAACTTCCGCCTCGCCCCGGAGTTCGTACGGGGGATCCTCTTCGAGATCGACGCCAGGGGAGACGGCTTCGCCTCCTCCACCGCCGGCGGCGCGGGTAAGGTCCAGGTGGAGTTCGTGAGCGCGAACCCGGTCGGACCGCTGCACGTGGGGCACGGCCGCTGGGCGGCCTACGGCGACGCCCTGGTCCGCGTGATGGAGCACGCCGGCCTCGAGGTACAGCGCGAGTTCTACGTGAACGACTACGGGACGCAGGTCGCCAACTTCGGCAGGTCCATCTCCGCGCGCTACATGGAGGCGCTGGGGCGGGACGCCGTCTTTCCCGAGAGCGGGTACGCCGGCCGCTACATCGTCGATATCGCCGGCCGGATCGTCGAGGAGCACGGCGACGAGTACGCCGAGCTACCGGACGAGGAGCGCTCGCGTCTATTCGCCGACACGGAGTACCCGAGGATGCTGGAGTCCATCCGGGCGACGTGTGAGCGTATGGGGGTCCGGTTCGACGTGTGGTTCAGCGAGCGGGAGCTGTACCGGAATGGCGAGGTCGAGCGCACGCTGGCCGAGCTGGAGGAGAGGGGCGAGGCGTACCGCTACGAGGGCGCGCTGTGGCTGAAGACCTCGGAGTACGGGGACGAGAAGGACCGCGTGCTGGTCCGCTCGAACGGCGAGCCGACCTACTTCGCCTCGGACATCGCCTACCACCACGACAAGATGCTGCGCGGCTTCGACCTGGTCATCGACATCTGGGGGGCGGACCACCACGGCTACGTGGCCAGGATGAAGGCGTCGATGGACGCGATGGGGTATGGGGCCGAGCACTTGGAGGTGATACTTGGGCACCTGGTGCGGCTGTACCGGGCGGGTGAGCCGGTGGTCATGTCCAAGCGCACCGGCGACATCATCACGCTCGACGAGCTGCTGGACGAGGTCGGCCCGGACGCCGCGAGGTACTTCTTCCTGCAGCGCACCAGTGACTCGCCGCTCGACCTGGACATAGAGCTGGCCAGGAAGGAGTCGCCCGAGAACCCGGTCTACTACGTGCAGTATGCGCACGCCAGGATATGCAGCATCATCCGGTTCGCGGCCGAGCAGGGGGCGGGGGACAGGGTGCCTTCGCCGGAGGAGATCGCCCTGCTGGACACGACCGCGGAGATGGACCTCATACGAAAGCTGGCCGAGCTGGAGGAGATAGTTGTCATCTGCGCTCGGCAGAGGACGCCTCACCGCCTGACGAAGTACGCGGAGGAGCTGGCCGCCCTTTTCCACGTCTTCTACCGCGACTGCCGGGTGGTGACCGAGGACGAGGGACTCACCGCAGCCCGCATGTTCCTGGTGAAGGGGGTCCGGCAGGTGCTCGAGATCGCGCTGGGGCTGCTGGGTGTGTCGGCCCCCGAGAGCATGTGACGGCGCTAATACTTGTTAACTAATGTGCCAGGCACATTAGCGAGGATTATTAGGGAGTGCGATGCGTTTCGGGTACCACGTCGGTGTGAGCGGCCCGCCGGTCTCCGCCATCCTCAACGGGATAGACGCCGGCTGCGACGCCATCCAGATGTTCCCCGGCAGCCCCCAGCAGTGGGGCACGACCGAGGTGGGCGACGAGGAGGCCCTGGAGTTCGCCGAGGCGAAGCGTTCGTCGGGGATAGACCCCGTGCTGCTGCACTCCATCTACCTGGTCAACATGGCGGCGCCCTCCGAGCAGATCTTCAAGCGGTCCGTGGCATCGCTCTCCAGCGCCCTTCAGAAGGCCGAGAGGCTGGGGGCCGCGGGGGTCATCACCCACATCGGCAACCACAAGGGCGAGGGGGAGGAGTACGGCGTGCGCAGGATAGCCGGGGCGGTGACCGAGTGCCTCGAGCGCTCAGGGGGCGAGGCGATGCTGCTGCTCGAGACCACGGCCGGCGCGGGGACATCCATCGGAAACACCTTCGAGCAGTTCGGGGCGGTGTTCGACGCCTCGGGCAGGCCCGAGAGGCTGGGATTCTGCATGGACACCTGCCACGTGTTCGCGGCGGGTTACGACATAAGGACACAGAAGGGGATCGACGGCGTGCTGCAGGAGATGGAGCGCTTCATCGGGCTGGACCGCTTGAAGGCCATACACATGAACGACTCGAAGGGGGAGTTGGGCTCCCACCTGGACAGGCACACCCACATCGGCGAGGGGGAGATCGGGCTGGCGGCGTTCTCCTACATGGTCAACCACCCCGCCCTGCGCGACCTTCCCGCCATCGTAGAGGTGCCCCACGAGTCACCGGACGACCCGGACGACCTGGCCCTCCTCCGCTCCCTGTGAAGCGACTACACATGGGGTCAGGTCAGATTCAAGTCACTCCATGGGTGACTTGAATCTGACCTGACCCCGATCTTAGTCATGGCGATCTTAGTCATCCTCCGTATGCTGAGCTTCGAAGGAGGCCGAGGCGGCCGCCTCCGCGTGGCACGCGGCATCGGTGAGCGCCGCCGCGAGGGCATCGAACCCTGAGGCCACCTCGTCGAAGCCTCGGTTGCGCGACAGCGCCGCCCACTGAGACGCCGCTTTCGCCTCGGCTTCTACCCGCGAAGCCTGTTGCCTTGCGGCGGTCTTCAGAGCGACCAGATCGGGGTTCGTGGTGTGCATAACGGCGCCGCTCCTTCCCGGGTTCGGACGGTTTTAATTACCTTTGACGATTATGTTATTGTAATAGCCCAACGACTCTCGCGGGTGGTGTCTTGAACGATTTTGTCTACAAGGACGGCGTACTGTACTGCGAGGAGCTGAAGGTCAGCGACATCGCGGCCAAGGTCGGCACGCCGTTTTACCTCTACAGCAAGAGCACCTTCACCAGCCACCTGCAGCACGTCGACGCCGCCTTCGGGGACCTCGCCCACATCATCTGCTACTCCGTCAAGGCTAACAGCAACGTGGCGATCCTCTCCATGATGGCCGGGGAAGGGGCGGGAGCCGACGTGGTTTCCGGGGGCGAGCTGTACCGGGCGCTCAAGGCCGGCATGGACCCGCAGAAGATAGTCTTTGCGGGGCTTGGCAAGACCGAGCGGGAGATCGAGTACGGCCTGTCCGAGGGCATACTCATGTTCAACGTCGAGTCCAGCCAGGAGCTGATGCTCATAAACGACGTCGCCCAGCGCCTGGGCACGCAGGCATCTATCGCCCTGAGGGTCAACCCGGACATCGACGCCAGGACACACCCCTACATCGCCACAGGGTTGAAGCATAGCAAGTTCGGCATCCCACTGAGCCAGGCCATGGCCGAGTACGAGGTGGCGCAGAAGCTTCCCGGCCTGAACCCGATCGGGGTCCACCAGCATATCGGCTCGCAGATACTGGAGCCGGGCCCGTTCGAGGCCAGCCTGCGCAAGGTGACCAACCTCGCCAAGAGCCTCAAGGTGCTGGGACTGGACATACGCTACATCAACATCGGGGGAGGCTTCGGCATACAGTACACGGACGAGGACGCGCCGGAGCCCGAGCAGTTCGCGGCGGGGATAGTACCGATCCTCAAGGAGACCGGCTGCACGGCGATCATGGAGGTCGGCCGCATGATAGCCGGCAACGCCGGCATCCTGGTGACGAAGGTCCTGCTGAACAAGCAGGGAGAGGGCAAGCGCTTCGTGGTGGTGGACGCCGCGATGAACGACCTCATCAGGCCGAGCCTGTACCAGGCAAACCACCACATCGGCCCGGTTGTCTACCGCGAGGGCGCCTCCGAGATCAAGGTGGACGTGGTCGGCCCCATCTGCGAGTCCGGCGACTTCCTGGCCCAGGACCGCGCCATCCCCGAGGTCCAGCCCGGGGAGCTGCTGGCGGTGTTCACGGCCGGGGCGTACGGCTTTACCATGTCCTCCAACTACAACTCGCGCACCAGGCTGCCGGAGGTCCTGGTCTCCGGGCGGCGGGCGTTCGTCATCCGCCGGCGTGAGACGTACGAGGACCTGGTCCGGGGCGAGGCCATACCCAAGGACCTCTAGCGCGAGGGCCTGATCGCCGGGAGTGCGATGACTCACACCACCGTCTCACTAATCGACGTCAAGAGGGACCTGCCCGGAGCGGTCGCCCTGGTGATGGACGAGCACGGCGTGGCCGACATCGTGAAGGCCAGGCCCGAGGTGTACGTCAAGGTCAACGCCATCGACTTCAAGCCGTATGTCTTCACCAGCCCGGCCGTCGTCGCGCAGGTCCTCGACTACTGCCACGACGCCGGCGCCGAGAAGATCTACCTGATGGAAAATGCGACCCAGGCGAACTTCACCCGCCTGGTGTTCCACGTGACCGGGCTCGAGCAGACGGCCAGGACCCATCACGCGGAGCCCCTGTATCTCGACGAGGGGAAGCAGGTCCCCGTGGAACTGCCCCACATGGGATACCGGGTGCGCGTGTCCCGACATGTCAAACGCATCATCGAGGAGCGCGACTCGGTCACGTACATAAACGTACCAAAGCTGAAGACCCACTCCATGACAGTGCTCACCTGCGGGCTGAAGAACCAGTACGGGCTCCTGGCGCACGCCGACCGCTCCCCGGACCACAACTGGCGCCTGCACAAAAAGATCGCCGACATCTACAGCGTGATCAGGCCGGACTTCACCCTGGTGGACGGGACGGTCGGGACCGCCCACGGGCACTACCCGCCGATAGCCCTGCACAAGCAGAGCCTGGTCCCGTTCAACATGCTCATCGGTGGGACCGACACGCTCGCCGTAGACACGGTGTGCGCGCGGATGTTCGGCTACTCGGTCGAAGAGGTCAAGCACCTGGCCGAGGCGCGCGACATGGGGCTGGGGTGCGCGGACCTGGAGCAGATAGAGGTGCTCGGCGAGAAGCTGGGGAGGTTCCGCAGGAAGCATCCCTACGAGCTGTACGACGCGTTTCCCCACGACGTGGAGATCATCAGGGGGGAGGAGCGCAACTGCCTGGAGGGGTGCGACGCTAACACAATGGCGCTCCTGCAGGTGCTCTACCTGGACTTCGACGGCAAGGGCGGGTTCACCATCGTGATGGGCAAGGGCTTCGACAGGGAACGGATCGATGCCGTCGAGGGGAAGGTGCTGGTCGCGGGGCCGTGCGCCTGCGAGGAGGTCGGCGCCCGGCTGGTGAAGCGGCTGGGGAAGAAGAACGTGTTCTTCAGCCGGGAGTGCAACGACCTGGCCGGCACCACGGGGGCGCTGAACAGGCTGATGAGGGTCAGCCCGCTCAAGATGGTCCCGATAAACCCCGTCAAGTCCCTGGAGCTGCTCGCGCAGGCGAGGCTGCACCGGACCACCGCTCGCATAACCCCGATAATCCCCTGGTAAGCCGATTCCTCCCTCCCCCTCGAGGGGGGAGGGCCGGGGTGGGGGTGACCGTCTGTGTCTAGGAGGCCAACCTGCAATCATTTGAAAAAAAACAGAAAGCCCTCGAGATAGACAAACGCCTGGTAAAGGCGTTCGGCATGAGGCTTCCCTCCGAACGCCGCGACATCGTCCACGAGCTGGTCCACGCCGTGCTCTCGCAGAACACCTCGCGCCGTAACTACAACCTGGCCTACGCGCGCCTGATAGAGTCGTTTCCCGCCATCGAGCAGCTCGCCGCGGCGCCGGTCGGCCGCATCGAGCGGGCGATAAAGCCCGGCGGGCTGTCCTACCAGAAGTCGGCCGCCATCAAGGAGATCCTTGCGCGGATACAGCAGGAGCGGGGCGACCTCTCGCTCGAGTTCGTCCGGGATATGAAGGTGACCGAGGCGCGCGAGTGGCTCACCTCGCTGCCCGGCGTCGGTCCCAAGACCGCTTCCGTCGTGCTCATGTTCGCCGACGGCCGCAAGGTCCTCCCGGTTGACACCCACGTCCTCCGCACCTCGAAGCGCATAGGGCTCATCGACAGCGACGCCACCGCCGAGAAGGCCCAGGAGATCCTTGAAGAGATCGTTCCCCCGGCGATCCGGCCCCGCATGCACCTCAACCTGGTCGAGCTGGGCAGGGAGATCTGCCACGCCCGCAACCCCGCCCACGAGATCTGCCCGGTCAACATGCTCTGCGACCTGGTGATGAAAGAAACGGTTTGAGGTTTTCTTTCACGCTGCACCCCCGCCCCGACCCTCCCCCCTCGAGGGGGAGGGGGAAATGGGGAGTCAGCTCAAGGTCCGGGGGTCAGGCGGAGGACGTAGGCCCAGGGGGTGTCGCGCAGCATGTCGAAGGGTGCGAGCTCGGGCAGCCTCGCCAGGAACGAGTCCACCAGCGCGGCGTACCCGGCGCCCTGTCCCTTCTTGATGTACAGCCAGTTGGAGAAGTACTGCCTGACGTACCTCTGCAGCAGCGCCTCGGGGTCGGTCATCGCGCCGGACGCCAGGACTATCTGGTGCGTGTCTCCCAGGTAGTATGTGAGCACCGCCTCCCGGTCCAGCGACTTCTCGTCGAGCACCACCACGACAGGCGTGTCGCCTGCCCCCGACCTCATGAGGCGCGCGTCGTTCTTCGTGGAGACGGCGTAATCCCAGTACTGCTCCATCTTCGCCTTGTTGTACCCCAGGTAGCCAAGGGTTATCCCGGATACCAGCCCCGCCGCCACGACGACGGCGACCACCGTGACCACGGCCACCTTCCTCGGCTTCTCCTTCTTGAACACCGTCGAGCACAGGTCCAACGCCCCCAGTGCACCGATTCCGCACAGCAGGGCCAGGGCCGGAAAGGTGGGCGGTATCATCCAGTACGGCTTGCCCACCGAGACCGAGAGGAACAGGTAGATGCCGCCGAACCAGACCAGCGGCAGGACGTAGTCCTTCTCACGCCGCTTCGCCAGGTGGTACACGCAGGCCGCCAGGCCGGCCAGAAGAAGCACGAACAGCGGCCAGCCCAGGTCCCTGGGCAGACCCGTGAAGTAGTAAAGGAACGGCTTGCCGAACAGAGCGCCCTCCGAGCCCGCGGTCCGGAAGAACTCCCAGGAGTGACCCACCCCCCGGCTGAACCAGATGTACCACCAGGACGACATCAGGAACCCTATTCCCGCGACGCCCGCGGTCCTCTTCATCCTGGCCGAGTCCCAGGTCGCAAGCGAGTAGAGGAAGATGACCAGCAGGGCGAAGATGGCCGTCTCCTTGGTCAGCATCCCGGCCCCGAACGCGATGCCGGCCCAGACCCAGTTCTCGCGCACGAAGAGGAAGATCGCGAGAACCACCAGGAGGTCGGCCAGGGGGTCCTGCTTCACCCAGGTGTCCATAACGAGAGCCGCGGGCATCACCGCCAGGCAGAACGCCGCCAGGAGCGCGACCTTCTCGCCGTAGAGGCGCCTGGCCAGCAGGTAGGTGACCGCGAGCGTGCCGAACGAGAACACCACCGAGAAGAACCTGTAGATCGCGCCGCCCGCGCTCAGCAGCCGCGCGACGCCGGACATCAGCCAGAGATAGAACGGCGGGTGTATGCGGGCCAGCGAGCTCCAGACGTCCTTCTGCCCCGCGGAGAAAGACCGGATGGTGAGAGCGAGCTGGGCCTCGTCCCACGGCAGGACCTGGTGTATATTCCTGAGCCTGAGGTAGAGGAAGACGGCGGCTATCCCGCCGAGCGCGCACCACACCAGCCACCGCGGCAGGCTTCCGTTCTTGGGGTCTTTCTCCGCCGGCATGCCTGGATTGTAACACCGGAGCGCGGGGCAACCGCTACCGGGTGGGTCGCCGCTCGGGCCCCCCGACGGGCCTGTCCGACCGTCCGCCGACCCCGGTGCCACGCTTGCGCGACAGCATGCTGAGCAGGCCCGCACAAGTGCTAGAATTACTAAGAATCACCGTGGGTGCGAGAGAGGGTAGCATGACCTGGATTTCACGGGCATTGTCCGAGAACGAGTCCGAGATCATGGGGATAGTGACGCGGCTGTCCGCCGGGGCCGCCGGGCCGGCCGTTCCCGCGCCCGAGATCGCCAGGCAGGCCGAGCAGACCCTGGAGCTGCTGCCGGACGCACTGGAGGGCAACAACCCGCGGCTGCTGGAGCGGTGGGAGGCTATCGGCCGCCGCTACGCGGAGCTCGAGCTCGCAACGTCCGAGATACCCGACACCCCCGAGGTGCTGAAGCGCGCCGTATGGAGCGTAATGCAGGAGCGCGTCACCGCCGGGGCGGTGGAGCTTGCCGACCTGGTGGACGCGATGATGGGCGTGGAGAAGGTCCTGGGGGATTGCTGGACCGCCATGATCCTCGGCTTCCTGGGTTCCCGCGACACCGCGGTCACCGCCCAGGCCGAGCGGGTGGCCGCCATGTACGCACTGACCGACGTCCTCTCCACCGAGGGAGACCGCTTCGACGTGTACAGGGCCATAGTCAACCAGGTGGCCTCCATCACCGAGATCACACGCTGCAGCCTGCTGGTGTTCGAGGATACGGGCAACCTGGTCCCGGCCGCCTCGAACTTCAGCAACACCTTCGAGATGCTGATGGGTCTGCCCGTGGACGAGCTCGCCGCCCTGGAGGCGGTGGGGGCGCTGGGTGGGCCCATAGTCCTCAAGAGGGGGGACCGCAATCCCGCACTGGTGGAAAGCCTGCTTACCCATTACCACACGCCGGTCCTGCTGGTGGTCCCCGTCCGCACGCCGGAGCGGCGCCTGGGCCTCCTCCTGCTGGACATGGAGAAGGAGGGCGAGTTCACGGGCGGGCAGATGGAGCTCGCCACAGCATGCGCCGGACAGGCGGCGATGGCGATGGACCGCATAGGGCTCCTCTCCGAGATCGAGACCAGGCTCAAGCACATGGCGGCCATCGGTATCGTCGCGCGCTCCCTGGGTACCTACATGGCACCCGGCGAGCAGATGGATGGCCTGCTGGACATGGCCTGCGTGCTGGTCCGGGCGGATTCGGGGGTGCTGCTGCTCGCCGAGGAGATGTTCGGCGAGCTCAAGCTCGAGGCGCACATCGGGACGTTCGACTGGGCGACCGGGAGCGATTTCCAGGGCGTCGCCCGCTGGGTGCTGAACAACGGCGAGCTGGTGCTGTGGCGCAAGGGGATCGGCGATCCGCGGTTCGTGGAGCTGGACCTGCCCGTGCAGGCGGTCCTGGCCGCGCCGCTCAAGGTGCGCGACAAGGGCATCGGGGTCATCGCAGTGGCGAGCTCGGGCCCGGGCGAGACCTACAGCGCGGAGGACCTCCAGATGTTCGACAACTTCAGTGCCCAGGTGGCCGTGTCCATAGAGAACACACAGCTCTACGACCGGCTGCAGGATACCTACCTGGGCGCCATCGGCGCGCTTGCCGCGGCCATCGAGGCCAGGGACCCCTACACGGTCGGGCACTCGGCCCGCGTGACGCAGTACGCCGTGGCGATCGCCCAGTCCATGGGGCTTGCGACCGACGAGGTCGAGGAGCTGCGCCTGGCGGGCCTGCTCCACGACCTGGGTAAGATAGGCATACCGGACAATATCCTCAACAAGCCGGGGCGGCTGTCCGAGGAGGAGTACTCGGCCATCAAGATGCACCCGGCCCTCTCGATGAGGATAATCGAGCCACTCCCGCAACTGGGAAACATAATCCCCATCATCTACCACCACCACGAGCGCTTCGACGGCCAGGGCTACATCGAAGGCAAGGCCGGGGATACCATCCCCCTCGGCGCGCGGATAATCGCCGTGGCGGACTCCTACGAGGCGATGACCTCCGACAGGCCTTACCGCTCCGCGCTCACCCGGGAGCAGGCGATGGCGGAGCTGGAGCGATGTTCGGGCACCCAGTTCGACCCCGTGGTGGTACAGCACTTCATGTCACTGCTCCAGAGCACCGTCACCTGAAAGAAAACCTCAAACCACTTCTTTCACAACAGAAAGAAGACCTCACACCATTTCTTTCACAACAGCCAATAGGATGGGGATTGTATATGATGAAAGAGATGGTTTGAGGTATTTTTTCACCACCAGGAGGCGGTCTCAGGTGAAACTGGCGATAAGCGGAAAGGGCGGGGTAGGAAAGAGCACTATCGCGGGCGCGCTGGCGCGCTCCTTCGCGGCGGAGGGCCGCAAGGTGCTGGCCATTGACGCGGACCCCGACGCGAACCTCGCGGTCTCGGTCGGGATAAGCCCAGAGACGGCGGCCGACATCATCCCGCTCGCGGAGATGCAGGACGTGGTGGAGGAGCGCACGGGGGCCAAGCTCGGCACATACGGGCAGATGTTCAAGATGAACCCCCGGGTGGACGACCTGCCCGACCAGATATGCATCGAGCACTCGGGCGTGCGCCTGCTGGCCATGGGCACCGTCAAGGAGGGCGGCGGCGGATGCGTATGCCCCGAGTCCGTCCTTCTCAAGGCGTTGATGAGGCACATACTCCTGGAGCGCGACGACGTGGTGGTCATGGACATGGAGGCCGGTATCGAGCACCTGGGCAGGGGCACCTCGGAGAGCGTCGACGCCATACTGATAGTGGCCGAACCCGGCCTGCGCTCCGTGCAGACGGCCAGGACCACCGCCAGGCTCGCGGACCAGCTGGGCATCAAGCGCCTGTTCGTCATCTTCAACAAGGTGATGGACGAGTCCGAGGTGGAGATGCTCTCCGACGGGCTCGGCGACATTGAGAACCTTGGGATGATCCACTACAGCGACATGGTTCGGAAGGCGGACCTGGAGGGCATGAGCGCCTACGACGCCGACCCGGAGTTCGTGGGCGAGATCGAGCGGCTCAAAGGCAGGCTGGAGAAGGCGCTGGAAGGGAGCGGGGTTGGAGCGGGCTAGGTTCGAGGTCACCGACAAGGAGGGTCTCGCGCCGGACGTCTTCCGGATGACCGTTCGGGCACCCCTCGTCCCGCCTGCCGCTGCGGCCGGGCAGTTCATCATCGTGCGCGTGGACTCTCAAGGCGAGCGCATCCCGCTGACCCTCATGGACTACTCCCGCGAGGAGGGGACGGTCGAGATGGCGTTCCAGGTGGTGGGCACCACCACCATGAAGCTCTCCCGCTGCGAGGTCGGCGACTGCCTGGCCGACGTGGTCGGGCCCCTGGGGCGGCCGACCGAGGTGATGAGGTTCGGGAAGGTCGCCTGCGTCGGGGGAGGGGTCGGCATCGCCGCGCTATACCCGATCGCGCGGGCCCTGGTGGACGCCGGCAACGAGGTGCGGGTGCTGCTCGGGGGGCGGGACCGGGAGCACCTGATACTCACCGACAGGATGGAGGCGCTGGACGCGGACCTCCGGGTCGCGACCGACGACGGCTCCTTCGGTGTGAGGGGCTTCGTCACCGAGCTGGTGCTCGAGGCCATAAACGAATGGGGCCCTGACAGGGTCGTCGCGGTGGGACCGGTTCCCATGATGCGCGCGGTCTCCATGCTCACGAAGGAGCACGGTGTCCCGACCGTGGTCAGCCTCAACGCGATAATGCTCGACGGGACGGGGATGTGCGGTACATGCCGTTGCGAGGTCGCCGGCGAGACGAAGTTCTCCTGCGTGGACGGGCCGGAGTTCGACGGCCACCAGGTCGACTTCGAGGTCCTGGTTTCCAGGCTCAAAGCCTATCTCGACGAGGAGGCCGTGTCGCGCGACCGGTTCGCGGGCCTCGCCGAGGGGTACAGGCCTGTCTGCGGGGAGGGCGGATGAGCGCGGGCGAGAAGGTGAGGGTCCGCTTCGCTCCGAGCCCCACGGGAAAGCTGCACCTGGGCTCGGCCCGCACAGCGCTGTTCAACTGGCTGTTCGCGCGGGGGCGCTCGGGCGTGCTGGTGCTGCGCCTGGAGGATACGGACCCCGAGCGTTCCTCGACGGAGTTCGAGCGCGACATCATCGACTCGCTGCACTGGATGGGCCTGGACTGGGACGAGGGTCCCGACGCGGGGGGAGAGTACGGGCCCTACCGCCAGAGCGAGCGCATGGACCTCTACCGGGAGCACGCCGAGCGCCTCATGGAGACCGGCAGGGCATACCGCTGCTTCTGCACCGCGGAGGAGCTCGACGCGCGCAGGAAGGCCGCGATCGCCGAGGGCAGGGCCTGGCGTTACGACCGTGTGTGCACCGGGCTCGGCGAGGCGGATGCGGCGGGGAGGGCTGCCGCCGGGGAGCCGTTCGCCCTCCGCTTTCGCGTCCCGGAGCAGGTCATCATAATCGACGACATGCTGCGCGGCGCGGTCGAGGTGGACTCGCACGAGATAGACGACTTCATAATAATGCGCTCTGACGGGACCGCAGGTTTCCACCTCGCGGTGGTGGTGGACGACTTCACCATGGGGATCACGCACGTGATAAGGGGGGACGACCACCTGACCAACGCGGCCAGGCACGTCCTGCTCTTCGAGGCGTTCGGCGCGCCGACTCCTCGCTTCCTGCATCACTCACTGCTCATGGGAAAGGACGGGGGGAAGCTGTCCAAGAGGCACGGCTCCACCGCCGTCTCCGACTACCGCGAGAAAGGCTACCTCCCGAGGGCCCTGACCAACTACCTGGCGCTGCTGTCCTGGGCGCCCGGCGATGACCGTGAGCTCTTCAGCCTGGGCCAACTCGTGGACGAGTTCGGCATCGAGGGTGTCTCGGCCAGCAAGGCGATATTCGACGTGGACAAGCTCAACTGGCTGAATCGCCAGCACATGAAGGCGCTCACCGACTCCGAGCTGACCGACCTGGTGATGCCTTTCCTCCAGCGTGAGGGGCGCTCCGAGCTGCTCGGCCTGCCCCGCGACCGGCTGGAGGTCGCGGTGGCCTCGGTGCGCAACGGCATGGAGACGCTTGTCGACGCGGTGGAGCTGATGGACATCTACGCGCGTCCGGCGGGCGACGTCTCGGAGAAGGCCCTGGCCGAGCTGCGCAAGTCAGGCGAGCTGGACGAGGCGCTGAAGCTGTGCGTGGAGGCACTGCGCTCCGAGTCCTCCGATGACATGCAGACGGCGGAGCGGATAGTCGAGCGGTTGCGTGGTGAGGCGAAGGAACGTGGCTGGGGCGCCAAGAAGGTGCTCTGGCCGTTCCGCCTGGCTGTGACCGGCCTCACGGTCGGCCCCGACCTCGTCTATCTTATAATGTTCTGGGGGCCGGGCGGCTGCGCTGACCGCATCGAGGCCTCGATGCCGGCACTGGAGGAAGGACGTGGCTGAAGCTCACAGGACGCTCGGGGAGTTCTTGAGCGACGCCGTTGCCGTGTTGCGCTCCGACGTCGAGGCGGTCAAGGACCGGGACCCGGCGGCCACCAACACGCTCGAGGTGATCCTCACCTACCCGGGCCTGCACGCGGTCTGGCTGCACCGCGTGGCCAACTACCTCTGGCGACGGAAGGTGCCGGGGCTGCCCAGGGCCATCTCCATGTTCGCCCGCATGCTCACCGGCATAGAGATACACCAGGGCGCGACGATAGGGCACGGCTTCTTCATTGACCACGGCATGGGCGTGGTCATCGGCGAGACGACCGAGATCGGCAAGAACGTGACCCTGTTCCAGGGGGTCACGCTGGGAGGCACGGGCAAGGAGAAGGGCAAGCGCCACCCCACCATCGAGGACAACGTGGTCATCGCCGCGGGTGCCAGCGTGCTGGGTCCGATCACGGTGGGGGAGAGCTCCAAGGTGGGCGCCGGGGCGGTCGTAATCCAGGACGTGCCTCCCAACTGCACGGTGGTTGGGGTCCCGGGTCGCGTGACGGTCTGCTCGGGCGAGCGCATCAGCCCGATCGACCTGCACCACGAGGACCTGCCCGACCCGGTGCTGGACATGTTCAACACCATCGAGCGCCGCCTGGACCGCATCGAAAAACGCCTGGACGACGGGTCCTGACAGAATATTCGCTTTAAAAGACGCTTAAGAAGACCCCATTTTCTGTCGATAACAAATCTGACCCCGGCAGCACTATGCCTGATGCTGCCGGGACCGGGGGCAATCGACCGAAGGGGAGGCGGGGATGAGCGGCAATTCCTATTCCAGAACCGGGACCACGCTATTCTTCTTCATCGTACTATTCCTGTTCCTCACGTCATTGCTGGTATCTTCAACCGGAGCCCTGGCGGCGGATCATGATCCAGTACAAACTCCAATGGGGGGGGGCCTGGCATCCTCTCTGAACTCGACGCTTACTGAACACCGCGCCCCCGCTCCCACCGTCACCTCCATCACCCCCAACACCGCTCGCAGCGGAGACACCAGCGTGCGCATCACGAAACTCTCCGGTACCGGCTTTCGAGACGGCGCTTCCGTGAGGCTCACCCGCAGCGGCCAGAACTCCATCGAGGCGAAGTACGTCCGGGTGGTCTCTTCAAAGAAGATAACCTGCACCCTGGACCTCTCAGGAGCTCCACCCGGGTCCTGGAACGTGGTGGTCATCAACCCCGACGGAAAAAGGGGTACGCTTCATAACGGATTCTCCGTCCTCGCCCCGCTCCCCACCATCTCCTCCATCACCCCGGACAACGCCGGAAGCGGAAACCCCGCCGTGTACACAATCCTCACCGGTGCCAACTTCGTGACCGGGGCGCAAGTAGCCCTGAGGCGCAACGGCCGAGACGACATCGTGGCAAATCCGGCAACCGTGGTCTCACCCACCAGGATAGACGGCGTCTTCGACCTCACTGGAGCCGACGACTGGTACTACGACGTGGTGGTCACAAATCCGGGCGGGGGCAGCGCGACCCTCCAGTTCGGCTTCTACGTGAATCCCGCCCCCGAGGTGCGCTCCATAAGACCGTCCTCAGGCGGCACCGGGAACCCCGCCTTCATAGCCCAGATCCGTGGACGGCACTTCGAGGAAGGTCTCTTGGTGAAGCTCACCCGGTCTGGTTGCCCGGACATAATAGCTACAGTCCTAGAGGTACGCTACGGCACCACCATAAGCCTGTCCCTCGACCTCTCGAACGCCGCCCTCGGCGCATGGGATGTCCACGTCATCAACCCCGACGGGGGAAGATCCCTGCTCACAGGCGGCTTCACGGTCACCTCCAACCCCACCATACTCTCCATCACGCCCGACAACGCGGGAAGCGGCAACCCCTCCTTCGAAGCGGTCATCACCGGAGCGAACTTCGATTTCCAGGCCGCCTTCAAGCTCCAGAGGGGCTCTAATACCATATGGGCCTCTACCACCTCGGTAGATGAATCGCACACACATGCAACGTGCACGTTCGACCTGGTGGGAGCCTCCGCCGGCCCCTGGAACTTGGTGGTCACCAACCTGGACGGAGGAACCGCAACACTTGCCCGTGGCTTCACCGTCAACCAGTACCCCAGGGTCTACGGGATCATCCCGAACAGCGCGCCGAGCGGCAAGGCCAACC
The DNA here is from genome assembly GCA_043807425.1 of Actinomycetota bacterium. Classification (GTDB taxonomy): domain Bacteria; phylum Actinomycetota; class Geothermincolia; order Fen-727; family Anoxymicrobiaceae; genus JAHJCO01. The sequence continues at coordinate 20,870 of JAZDFZ010000021.1, read as the reverse complement.
AACCGGCGACGGTTAATGGGAACCTCTTCTCACCCGGAGCCCAGGTCTCCCTGGAGATGGAGGGAAAGCCCTCCATCCAGGCGGAAGGAGAGAACGTCCTCTCCTATTACACAATCAACTGCACCTTCGACCTGACAGGAGCTACCCCCGGGGTCTGGGACGTGGTGGTGACCAACCCCGACGGTGGAAGGGGCCTGCTCGCCGGGGGCTTCACCGTTATCCCGGGACCTGTTCTCACCTCTATCACCCCTTCAAGCGCCAGGACCGGGGAGATAGTCCAGATAACGGACCTCGCCGGAGACAGGTTCCAGGATGGTGCGACCGTCAGGCTCACGCGCGACGGACAGCCCGACATCACCGCCACAGAGGTAGTGGTGGTCTCGGCCCAGAAGATAACCTGCACCCTCGACCTCACCGGCGCCTCTCCCGGAGCCTGGAACGTGGTCGTCACCAATCCCGACGACGGCTCCGGCTCCCTGGGAGGAGGCTTCACCGTCGATTCCCTTCCTCCACCAACCGTCACCTCGATCGAGCCCGACTGGGCGAACAGCGAAAACGGCGTGGTCTCCGTCACGGTCACCGGGACCGGCTTCGTGAACGGAACCTCAGACGAAAAGACCTCCTTCCGGCTCTCTCGAACGGGTCACACCGACATCGAAGCCGAGAACGAGACAGTGCTCTCCACATCGGAGATGACCGGCACCCTGGACTTGAGCCAGGCCGCCTCCGGCTCCTGGGACGTGGTAGTGACCAACCCCGATTCCCAGAGCGGTGTCCTTCCCAACGGCTTCACGGTCAACCCCCCGCCATCTCCCGCTTCCATAACCCCTGCAAGTGCGGGAAGCGGAGCACAAGAGGTCAGGGTGACCATAGTCGGGACCCACCTGGACCACACCGATACCGTGGTCCTTGTAAGAGGCGATCTGACCATCACCGCCTCCAACCTCTCGTTCTCAGAGGAGCAGATAACCGGCACTCTGGACCTCAGGGACGCCGAACCCGGCCCCTACGAACTGGTGGTGAGAGACACCTATGCCGGAGAGGGGACGCTTCCCAATGCCTTCACCGTGAATCCCGCTCCCATTGTCTCAGGCATCACCCCTGATAAGGGACGGACCGGCGAGGTAATGGAGGCAGCCGAGGTCTCCGGCTCCAGCTTCGCACAGGGAGCGATCGTCAGGCTCACCCGGGAAGGACACGCAGATATCACCGCCATGGAGGTGATCGTGGTCTCCCACGAGCACATCACCTGCACCCTGGACCTCTATGAGGCCGAGCCCGGCCCCTGGAGCGTATCCGTGATCAACCCGGACGCAGGCATGGGTACCCTCACCGACGGATTCACCGTAACAGCCGTCCAGACCCTCACCTCCATAGAAGTCACACCCTCTGACATCACCCTCTACAACGGCTCGCAGCAGCAGTTCGAGGCGATCGGGCGGGACCAGGATGAAAACCCCGTGACCATAACCCCGGAGTGGTCATGCGATGCCTGGGTGGGAACCATAGATTCTCAGAGCGGTTTATTCGACGCCACCGGCTGGGGCACAGGGACGATCAACGCGACGTTTGAAGGCGTCACTGGTACCGCTCAGGTACACATCCCCAGCATCCTACCCGAGGTCATCAACGACCCCGATTACCGCCTGGAGAAGAGGTACAGCCCCTACATCCTGACCAGACCGATGACCATCAACTACGGAGCAAGGCTTACCATCGAGCCCGGGGTGATGATAAAGGCACAATCCGGACTCCGGAACGCCACCATAATCGTTGACGGTGTACTCCAGGCTGATGGGGCCATCCGGGATGCAGAAGGAAACATCACGGCGGTGGACCCCATCACCATCACCTCGCTCAAGGACGACGACCCTGTCTACGGGGACACCAACGGGGACGGTCCGAGCCAGCCCCGCTGTGGAGACTGGTTCATCGTCTACTTCTACAACTCGATCGAGCCCTCCACGCTCTCCCACTGCGTGATGCGATACGGCGGAGGGTCTGGCACCGAGGAGATGAACCTGGTGCTGGACGGAAGCCACCTGATAGAGAACACGGTCATGAGCGACTACACCCGGGTGGGGGTGGAGGTCCGGGGCGGCTCTCCCCTCATCCGTGACTGCCTCTTCCACCGACTGGACGAGGTCTCGGGCGCCCTCACCCAGACCGCGGTATCGGTATTGGGCGGCTCGCCGGTCGTGGAGGACTGCACCGCGAGCGGCCTTGCGGGTACGGGCCTGGTGGCCAAGGGCGGCACTCCGACCTTCAGGAACAACACCATCACGGGCTGCGCCTCCGGGATCGTGGTGGCAAAGGAACCCGGCTACGTCGAGCCATATCCCTCCGTGACCGGAAACCGCATCCACTCATGTTCTGGAGACACCATCTACATGTCGGACTGCTCCTGGAGCGAGCTTTCGGGCAACACCTGGAAGAGACCCGAGGGGGAGGACCCCTCAGACGGCAACGGCATAAACGGGATAAGGGTGCAGGGCACCTATTCCTCGGACATGAGGTGGGACAACTCCAATCCCGACCTGCCCTTCGTCCTCTACGACACCGGTCAGCCCTCAGGTATAACGGTGACGACCGGAGCCACCCTGGCGATCGAGCCCGGAACCAGGATCAAGGCCGGGGAGCAGTCCACCATCTGGGTCTGGGGCCGCCTGCAGGCGGGTGGCACCTCAGACCAGCATGTCACCATTACATCGATCTACGACACCGTGGGAGGCCAAACCTACAACCTGCCTCCAGCGCAGAATCCCAATCCCGGGGATTGGAAGGGCATAAGGCTCGAGAACACGGAGCCGCTTCAAGCCTCGACCCTCTCCTTCTGCGATATCTCCTACGTGGGGGGAATCGCCCCCATCGACGGAGGCGCCATCGGGGTGCGTGGAGACCACCAGGTGACCTCCTGCTCGATATCCTGCTGCGCTTCCGACGGCGTGCATGTCTTTTCCGGCTCTCCACTTGTGAGGGACCTGTCCACCTACCAGGTGAAGATCCTGGGCGGTGATCCCCCGCCGGCACCCGCGATGGCATCGGTGAGGGTGGTGGACGGCAGCGCACTGGTCGAGAACTCGAGCGGCTCTACCGCCTCCATGCAGGATGGAGACTACGGGGTCTGGATCGAGGGGGGGAGCCCTACGATACAGAACGGACTGCATATCAACGGGATGCGGGCGGTGGGGGTGCAGATCACCAGGGGGACGCCGGCAGTTCAAGGAAATCTGATCGAGAGCTGTCAGTACGGGATCAAGATCGATGGGTGCGATGCAATGACCACTGTCGCTGAAAACACCGTGAACAACTGCACGGAGTTCCTGGGGAGGGTTGATGATGGGCTGGAGAACCTGCAGATATTCGCCAATAGTGGCACCGGCTGCAGGATTAATGGCATTGAGCTTTCCGCCTACTCGTGGTTCGCCACCAACTCCATTCGCTTCATGGCCAACCTCGTTCCATATACCATGACCGAGAATGATTTCACGGTCCCGGCCGGTTCTACCCTGGTGATCGACCCAGGCGTTATCATCAAGTGGCTGGATGTGAGGATGACTGTCGCCGGGTCGCTACAGTGCGTCGGTACACAACAGGACCGGATCTGCATCACCAGCTTGTATGACGATTCGGTTGGCGGACCCACCAGTAATGATGGGCTGATTCACTACCCGTCGTACAACGACTGGGGAGGAATCAGTCTGGCGAATGACCAGTGCTTCGTCCAATGGACCCGGCTCGCCTACGGTGGTTCCGGGAGTGCGCTCCTAAACGTGGACAACTGTTCCCCAATTCTGAGCAAGCTCATTATAGACGGTGGTACATCCTACGGAGATAGAGGCGGCACCGGGATCAGGCTGTCGGGTGATACTTGCACCAGGATCGATGACGACGAACCCGGAGCCACCACGATTTCCTATTGCGATGTCGCGGTCCTGGTGGACCTAGACGACTACTCCCGCCCTGACCAGCCTATCGTGAATGGCTGCAATCTATGGGATTCCAACTACGGCGTGCAGTTACTGAACAGCGATCCGGAGAACCCGTTTAACGCGGAGTGGAACGACTGGTGCCACTTTGGAGTAGAAAACGGCCCGGCGCCGGCAGGCGATGGAAGCGCAGTTTCTGACTTTGAGACAACAGACGTTCTCCCATGGCATGGCCTTGGTCAGAATCACGAACAAGATAATGACTACGACGAAACGCAACCCGAGGTGGGGATATCATACAGCATCTTTAACATACCGGGAGCGGTGGATGCATGCGAGGGGCTTGCCACTGTGTTCGCCCTCGATGGAGCAAGAATAAGGCAAAGGAGAGGAAACGAGCCGGAGTATCCGCCCCTTCTTGCCGGCAGGGAGAGGGACTCACGAGACTATTTCCAGAATCCCGGAGATCCAAAAACCGAAGGTCAAGATCCCCTCTCGTCCGATAATGTAGACCTGGTCATGAATGCGGGTCATGGGTGGCTGCAACGGGCTGCCGGTTCGGTAGTCTCGATCATCGACTACCAGAATGGGCTCGGACTAAACGGTGGTGTGTTACATTCATCTAGCTTGGGCTGGGGAGACCAGGATTTGGAGTGGGCGATCGTCTACAATTGCAAGCTGTTTGCCGGAGACAACCAGGCTGATGTAGCCGCTCATGTTCCAGACAGATCGGCGAAACCGGGCGTTGTTCCTGAAGATACTCCCTACAACCCAGCTGATTACTCCAACTTGCCGGATATCGACCGGAGGTTCAACGCGGTGACAGTCGCTAAGGGACTGCACCTCTTGATGGGTATGGGAACCAAGGCTTGGATGGATGGGGTTGTTGGCACTGAAACTGCCAGGTCGATAACTCAGCCCGGACCAAGGAATATCAAAGAGGCCTGGAAACTCGCGAATTATCACAACCAGGCCCAAGACAGGAGGGACGAAGCACAAATATGGGAGGAAAGAAGCATTTGGGATCCATACAACCTCGCGGTCGTTTATGGCGCCACGAACTCATTCGGTGACTTTTTCTTCGGCCACGGGCCACAGTCAGATGACCCAAATGCCGATTCGGACACCAGTTGGGAGTTCGAGGTTTGCGATTACGTCAATGATGATGGAGGCTTCGTGGAATTGCCAGACAGCGAATTACCCAAGAGCGACATCACAGTAGTGACTGTGGACCACATCGTGCAACCGGGCGAGGAAGTAGAATTCACTGCGTTGTCCGTAGGAGGTCCCGGAGAAACACCACAGCCGTTCGACCCAGGTGTCATAGTCCGGTTCAGAAAGACGGGCGCTGAAGGGACCCGGCAGTATATACAGCAACCTGTGGCATTCATTGACGAGCACAGGGTCAGGGTTGTCGTTCCCTCGAGCGTGGAGCGAGGCCAGGACTACCAGGTGTTGTTCCTCAACCACAACATGCACTTCGGTTACCTCGAGGTCGATTTGCACATCGAGGAGGAGCCACCCCCGCTATGAGGAAGCCAGTATCCAAGTCTACCTGTATTGCTATCGGTGGTGCGCTGGTCGCAATTGTCGGCACTGCGTTTGTCCTCGCATTGCTCCTGAAGGGGGGTGCCGCAGTTCTGCCACTGGACGCCCCACCTGAAGCCGCGAACAAGCCCGTGAAGGGCAGACTGGTCCTGACCGCCAAAGATATTCCACAGGCTCCGTATAGACTGACCGTCTATCGTTTCGAGCAAATCGCTGATGGGGCGGCAGAGATACAGATGCTTGCTCGGAAGTTCGGCATAAATCACGAAATCCAACGGGATGAAATCAAGCTCAAGGGGTCGTTCCAGTACGAGGACTACGATAGCTACTATGCAATTGAAGGGGACCAGAACTTCGGGCGCATCTTCCATTACTACTACAACAACGGGAACTACCAGTTCTGGATCGGCTCGAAGTACGGGCAGGAGAATCCAGACCTCCCCTCTGTTGAGGAATCTGGAAGAATTGCTATGAGCACTCTCGAAGAACTGGGTCTCCTTCCCCATGAAGCTTATGTATCGATGATCGGTGGTCCGCAGAGAGAGACTTTGCACCATGACGATGGACAGGTCACGAAGATCCGGCTTCAAAGGGATGTGGAGATATCCAGAAAGGCCGATGGCAGGCCAATAGTCGGACCCGGGATGCGCATCATGGTTTCGCTGGGGACCGATGGGGAGCTGATCGGCGTCGACAGCACCATGAGAAACCTGGTTCCCTACAAGAAGTTCGAGGTCAAATCGCTTAAAGAAGCAATCGAGGACGCAGAGAAGGGCAATAACACGATGAACCTCCATCCTGATGTGGAGAACCCTGAGGTCTCGCGGGTGGAGCTGATCTACTACGCCGACCCCTCGAAGACGACCAATCAGTTCCTGCAGCCAGTCTACTGTCTTTCCGGCCCCGAAACCTGCATCTATGTACCTGCAATAAAGCAGTGATGCCAGATACCTGAGCTCTAGGGCAGTCTAACCCAGAGTCTTCACATTGATATAATGTAAAGACGCTCAGTTCGTTTAATCCGTTTGTGATTATCGGCAGTAGCAAGCCCGGCGTTTCGTGAACAAAGTTGAACCATGGCCATCAGGATCTACAACACCATGACGCGGCGGAAGGAGGACCTCGTCACCCGCGAGGAGGGCAGGGTCCTCATGTACGTGTGCGGGCCGACCGTGTACAACTACATCCACATCGGCAACGCGCGCACCTTCCTCAACTTCGACTTCATACGGCGATACATGGAGTTCGCGGGCTACGACGTCACCTTCGCCCAGAACGTCACCGACATAGACGACAAGATAATCAGTCGGGCACGCGAGGAGGGCTTGGAGGCCGAGCAACTCGCCGAGAAGTACCGGGTGGCCTTCGAGGAGGACATGAGGGCTCTGGGGGTCAGGTCGCCCACTATCGCCCCCCGCGCCACGGAGCACGTCAACGAGATGCTGGAGGTCATCGGAGTCCTGGTGGAAAAGGGCGTAGCCTACGTCTCCGAGGGCGACGTCTACTTCGAGGTTGCGAAGTTCCCCTCGTACGGGAAGCTATCCGGGCGCGCGCTTGACGAGCAGATGGTGACCGAGTGCGTGAACCCCGCGGAGCGCAAGCGCGACCCCCAGGACTTCGCCCTGTGGAAGGCGGCCAAGCCGGGTGAGCCCTCGTGGGAGAGCCCCTGGGGCCCGGGGAGACCCGGCTGGCACATGGAGTGCTCGACCATGTCGGTGCAGTACCTGGGCATGGGTTTCGACATCCACGGCGGCGGGCTCGACCTGGTGTTCCCTCACCACGAGAACGAGAGGGCCCAGGCCGAAGCATGGGCCGGCGCCGGGCCGTTCGTGCGCTACTGGATACACAGCGGGATGCTGAACATCGACGCGGAGAAGATGTCCAAGTCGCTGGGCAACATCAAGACGCTGCGGGAGGTGCTCTCCGATTTCGACCGCGACGCGGTCAGGATGCTCATGCTGGGCACGCACTACCGCAGCCCCCTGAGCTTCTCCGATACGAGCCTCGCCGAGGCTGCCTCCGCGCTGGAGCGCTTAGAGAACTGCCGCTTCAACCTCCGGGACGCAATCGCCCGTTTTGACACTGAGGTCGGCGGGGAGGACGAGCGCCCCACGGAGGCCGAGCGGGGATTCCGAACCATGCTGGAGAGGACCGAGGTGGAGTTCCGCGCCCACATGGACGACGATTTCAACACGGCGGCGGCTTTTGGCTCCGTGTTCGAGATGATCCGCGAGACGAACTCCTACCTGGCGGTGCTCACAGAGGCAAGCACGGCGGGGGAGAAGGCCGCGCTGCGTGATGCGCTGGAACTGCTGGAGGGGCTCTGCGGATCGGTGGGCCTGTTCGAGGAGGAGGAGGCCGGAGGAGAGATGGCCCGCCTGGCCGACGGGCTGGTAGGCCTGCTCTGCGAGCTGAGGCAGGAGGCCCGTGCCCGCAAGGACTTCGAGCTCGCCGACAGGATACGGGAAGGTCTCGCGGAGCTGGGCGTCCGCGTGGAGGATGTGGCCGGCGGGTACCGCTGGCGCCTGGACTGAACGAAACGGTTATCTCGAAGCCGGAAAGACGAAGATGAGCGGCTCTCGTAAGACACCCGGAAAACCTAAAGCCACCCCCTCGTGCCGCCTCGAGCAGGTCGAAGGGCGGAACCCCGTGCTCGAGGCGCTCGAGGGTCCAAGGAAGGTACAGCAGGTGTTCATCGCCGATGGTGCCGGAGGGGCGGCCGTCGCGGCCGTGAAGGAGCTCGCCGCGCGGAAGGAGGTCCCGGTCAAGATCATCCCCCGAGGTGACCTGGAGAGCATGGCCTCGACCGACGTGCCTCAGGGCGTCATCGCGCAGGTCGCACCGTACAGGTGCTTCGAGCTGGAGGACGTCCTGGAGAGAACGAAGGAGAGGATCCCGCTCCTCCTCGCGCTGGACGGCGTCGAGGACCCGCAGAACCTCGGGTCCCTTCTCAGGGTAGCCGACTCCGCCGGCGCGGACGGGGTGGTCGTGACCAGGAGGCGCACTCCACCACTCGGGGCGGCGGTCGCCAGGGCGTCGGCGGGAGCGCTCGAGCACGTCCGGCTGGTGCAGGTGAACAGCATCGCGACGACGTGCGAGCGCCTGAAGGAGGAGGGGCTCTGGGTGGTCGGCGCTGACGGCGACGCGCCGGATGACTACACCGCCATCGACATGACCATGCCGCTGGTGATCGTCCTGGGAGGGGAGGGAAAGGGCCTCTCGCGGCTGGTCCGCGAGCGCTGCGACTTCCTGGTGAAGATCCCCATGCTCGGGCGGGTCTCCTCGCTGAACGTTGCGACGGCGGGTGCCGTCCTCCTGTACGAGGCGGTGCGGCAGAGGGGAGGTGGTTGAGGGTGCCAAAGCGCCTTATCGTGGACGGCTACAACCTCATCCACGCGGACCCCGGGCTCAAGGCGGTGATGGAGAAGGACGCGGAGGCGGCACGGGCCAGGCTGGTCGAGATCCTCATCGAGCACTGTGCCAGGCAGGACGTGGAGATCGAACTGGTGTTCGACGCGGCCGGACGCGACGGCCCGGCCGCGACCGAGCGCCCTTCGGAGAGCCTCAGCGTCACCTACACCGCGAAGGGTGAGAGCGCCGACGCCTACATCGAGAGGCTGTCCTGCGGCACGAGGCAGCCGGGCTCCGCGGCCGTGGTGACCGGGGACTACGACCAGCAGAAGGTGGCAGGCGGCGCGGGGATGCTGAGGATATCCTCCCGCGAGTTCGCGATCGAGATGCGGACCTCACGCGAAGAGGCCGCGCGGGAGGCAAAGCCGGCGTCCTCGTCCTGGAAGGTCAGCGTCCGCGACCGGATCCCCCGCGACGTCCTGGAGTCCCTGGACGAGCTGAAGAGGAAGAACCGCAAGTAGTCCCGCAGGGCGAAATACAGGAATCGTCTCCGTGCAATTTCCTTCCCGGATGCTGCTCAATACAGTTCAGTAGTTAACAACCCCAACAGGTCTGAAAAAAACCCGAAAAAAACCCACTCAGGGCATTGACACCCGGTGTATTTCAGAATATATTGCGGCTGAAATACGGGGACAAAAGGTCTGAAATGGGATTTGAACGGTTGGAAATGGCTGATAAACGGAAAGGGGTGGGTCAGATGTCGAAACCCCGGGAACAGCGCGAGTCGAGGATCTTCATGTACCATGAGGCGACCGACGTCGAGCTCGTGGGCATGGCGCAGGCCGAGGACACGAAAGCGCTGGTTACAATGCTCGAGCGCTACCAGGACTTCGTGAGGCTGAAGGCCCGCTCGTACTTCCTGGTCGGAGCGGACCGCGAGGACATCGTCCAGGAGGGCATGATCGGGCTCTACAAGGCGATCCGCGACTACCGCAACGACCGCGAGACCTCCTTCAAGGCGTTCGCCGAGGTATGCGTGACCAGGCAGATGATCACGGCCATAAAGACCGCGACCCGGCAGAAGCACCTTCCGCTCAACACCTACGTTTCACTGCACAACCCCATAAGCGAGTCGGACGAGCCCGACCGCTCCTACATGGACTTCCTGGCCTCCAGCCGCTCGACCGACCCGGTGGAGATGGTCATCAGCTTCGAGGAGGCCGAGAGCATCATGACCAACTTCCGCGAGATGCTCTCGCCGCTCGAGACCGAGGTGCTGCACCTGTACGTCGAGGGTCGCTCCTACCAGCAGATCGCCGAGGACCTGGACCGGCACGTGAAGTCCATCGACAACGCGCTGCAGAGGATCAAGCGGAAGGTCGAGCAGCACCTGGAGTACCGGGAGAACCTGGCCAGGGGGATCCTGCCCAGGGGCGGCGTGGCACCTCGCTCGCTGGCGAGCTAAGTACCCCGCGACCGTCGGGCCGATTGACCGCGGACGTCACATCCCCATATGCTCGTAACAGCGTGCAATCCCTTCCTGGAAGCGCGCACCCGTGCCGGCGTAGCTCAATTGGAAGAGCATCGCACTTGTAATGCGAAGGTTGGGGGTTCGATTCCCTCCGCCGGCTCACTTGCTCCAGGGCTATGGAGCCGGACGAATGAACAGGCGCATACCCCAGGCGCGCCAGTCGGCGGGGTCCCTGGGGGGTCGGGGGACGGTGGGCGCGGGACGCCCCGACAGGCTGTCCCTGCGCAGGTCGATGGGTCCGCGGAGCAGCGACTGGTTGCGTCGATGCGCGGCGAGCCATCCCGTGCTCTCCAGCAGCGGACCGCTGGAACCAGAATCCAGGCCCATCCTTTCCACCTCTCATCCAGCCAGGTCTATTAGATCTCCACTCGGGTTGCGTCACTTATCGTGGTCTCGGTCCTAACTGCATTCACAGTAATAGAACCCTTGCGTAGCAAACCTGGCACCACTTGCGGATTATTTCGGCCATCATGCCTGTATTCCTTTATCCAATATCGCGGCCGGGCGAACGGCACATGCTACCGCCACGGGCACCTGCTATACTTGCGGGTGCCGATAACACATCGACGGATCGAAACCGCGGAGGAAACGTTGTGAAGAGGCTTGCATCGATATTGATGATAGCGACCGTTCTGATCCTGGTGATCGCCCTGGTGGGGTGCGGTGGCACCGAGCAGGCCGACACGGACGGGACGGATGAAAGCACGACAGGAGAGGAGCAGACCACCATGCCACCATCGAGTTCAGCGACGAAAACACTCGCCGACTTCCCGAACGACCAGGACGGAGCAAGCGTCCAGGCGGTCGTAAAGACCGGCAAGGGCGATATCACCTTCGACCTCTATCCGGACGTGGCCCCGGTGACCTGCGCCAGCTTCCTCAACCTGGCCAGGTCCGGCTTCTACAACGGGACCCGCTTCCACCGCGTCGTTCCGGGCTTCGTTGTGCAGGGAGGCGACCCCAAGAGCAAGGACCCCAACGCGACGGACGCAGGCACCGGTGGCCCGGGCTACAGCGTTCCCGCGGAGTTCAACGCGCGCAAGCACGAGACCGGCACCGTGGCGATGGCACGCTCCAGCGACCCCAACAGCGCGGGCAGCCAGTTCTACATCTGCCTGGGGCCCCAGCCGAACCTGGACGGCCAGTACACGGTCTTCGGCCAGGTTGTCTCGGGCCAGGAGGTCGTGAACGCGATCACCCAGGGCGACGTCATCAACGAGATAGTCATCCAACCAAAGCCGCAGCAGTAGTGTAGCAAAAGGGTCAGGCCCTTTTGCTACACCGTTCGCAATGGTGCCAGACGCCGATGCGAACGACAACCGCGATGTAACGAAAGGGTCAGGCCCTTTTGTTACATGCGGGCGACCGGGAGACCCCACGTGAGCCGTTACCAGGGTCGCATCATCGATATGCACGCGCACTTCTTCCCCGAGAAGGTTTTCGCCTCCATCTGGGAGTGGTTCGGCAAGCGGTTCTGGGGCGTACGCTACAAGGACTCGCCCGACGGCCTCGTCGAGACGCTGCGAGGGTTCGGGGTGGAACGCTTCGTCACCTACAACTACGCGCACCGCGAGGGGATGGCGGCCGGGCTGAACGAGTGGACGGCGGGGTTCGCGCAGGCGCATCCCGAGGCTGTCCCGTTCGCCACGGTCATGCCGGGCGACGAGGGTAACGTCCCGATGCTGGAGGACCTCTTCGACCGGGGCTTCTTCGGCATCAAGATACAGCCGCTGGTGAGTGACTTTTACCCCTGCGACGAGCGCATGTTCGAGGTCTACGAGCTGCTGCTGGAGCGCGGCAAGGTGCTGGCGGTCCACGCGGGGACCGCTCCGGTGGCGAACCAGTACGTGGGGGCCGACCACTTCGAGCCGGTCATGGAGCGTTTCCCGGAGCTGAAGGTGGTGGTCGCCCATATGGGTGCCTACGAGCTGGACCGCTTCTTCGGGATGGTACGGACCTACCCGAACCTCTACCTGGACACCGCGGTCAGCTTCATCGCCCCGGCGGTTGTCGCCGAGCAGGTGGCACGCGGGCGGTTTCCGCCCCTTCCCATCCCCTACGAGTTCGACCCGGGGGTGCTTCTCGAGATCTCCGACCGCATCCTCTTCGGCACCGACTCCCCGCACTTCCCCTACGAGTACCGGGACTGCATTGACGGCATCCTGGCTCTCGACCTGGGCGAGGAGTTCGAGCGCAAGGTCTTCCACGATAACGCCCGGGGGCTGCTGGGCCTGGACTGAAAATGGTCTGCGCCCATACTCCGTTCCAGTTGCTCCGGGCTACTGCATGTCTGCCGGAGGCACACCATCGGGTGAATCTGGGTCGCTAGACGCATACTCCAGGCCGGATGTCGGGAGGACGGCCCGGACCGATTGCGCCCTTAGTGTCTCGTAGACCTTGTTGAAGCACGCCGCTACGAGGACGAATGCGACAGATGCCAGCGCGGTCCCGAGTACTCGGGACGTCCAGCTCAAGGTCTCGACCAACGGGGTAATCCTGTACTCATCGGAGATCGAAGCCAGGAGCAGCAGTCGCATCGCCACGTTGAAGAGCGCCGGGACGAGCCAGATAACGATCAACACGACACACGGGTACCAGATTCTCCGACCGAGAAGCCTGAAGCCCTCGAGTATCCCACGGAGCGACCTTCTGGTTGCCAGCAGGATCACGTGATGGAACCCGACGAGCAGGGGGGCGAGCACCACCACGCCGACGAGCCAGGCAAGGGAATGCCCCACGTTCCAGAAGCTGTTGGCGGTGTAGATGGTTATTCCACCTAGAAGATAGTAGAGGGGGATGAGTGCCAGGTAGTAGATTACGAACGAAAGCATGCCCGAGTTAAGCGACGAGAATGCGAGGGGCCTGAACTCCCTGAAGAGACTTACATCGCGAGAGGCTACCTGGGTGGGAAGCGGATTGAGTCTCCTCACGAGGACTACCGTCAGGCCGTAGACGAGGAACAGGCTGAGCAATACCAGTACGAGCGTAACCGCCGTGATCCAGTTGATCAAGGAGGATGATACCGAACCTACGTACAGTTCGCCCATCACGTAGGGGATCATAAGCAGGGCGAAGAAGAGGAAGACGGCGGGCCAGCACCTCGCGGTGGAGCGCAGGCCGTATGCGAAAGTCTCCTTCATAAGACCGAGGGCACGCCGCAATCTTCCCCCTGGATGCAGACTAAGGTGCAGTGTACACACTTCATTCTAGCAGCCGGATTCCCGCGCCGGTGGACTTCACCGGATATAATCGTCGCTGTAAGGGAGGGAGGCGCACAGGGCTTTGAGGATACTCATTGCGCACGGTTACCTTCTGAAGGGGACCGGCAGCAACCAGTACGTACAGTCGCTGGCCCGGGCGTTCTGCGGCCAAGGCCACCACCTCCTCGTCACCTGCCAGGACGATGACCCCGACCTCGACTTCGTGAGCGTGTTCATGTCTGACGAAGCCGGGCTCTCGGCCCCGCGGGTGGTCTGGGAGAAGGAGACCGAGTACCCGGGAAGCTGCATGGTGGTCAAGCCGGACATAGGCGGGCTGCTCCCGGTCTACGTGATGGACAGCTACGAGGGGTTCAGGGTCAAGGAGTTCCCGGATCTCAGTGACGACGAGCTGCATGCTTACATCGAGCTGAACCGGGGGGCGCACACCAGGCTGGTGGAGCAGTTCGTGCCCGACGCGGTCCTGGCCAACCACGCGGTGATGCTGCCGGCGATACTGAGGCCGGTCGCCGAGGCGGCCGAGGTTTCCTACTTCGTGTGCATCCACGGCTCGGCGATAGACTTCACGGTCAGGCGTGACGACCGCTACCTGCACTACGGGGCATTGGGGTTGGCCGGCGCGCACGCGATATTCGTGCCCAGCGAGCACTCCCGCGAGCAGGTGCTGGAGGTGTTCGCCGACAGGATAACCGGCCTCGAGGAGAGGCTGCTACTGGTCCCGCCAGGGGTGGATACCGATCTGTTCGACCTGGCGAAGCGGGATTTCGAGGAGGCCGTCGGCCTGATGGGGGAGGAGGTCGCGGCGAGGACCGCCTCAGTGAGGGTGGGCGACTTCCTGGGAAGGGGCGAGGACGGGGAGGCCTCAGGTGGGTCCGGCGCCTCGGATTTCGCGCGCGACATAGCCTGGATCAACGGCCTGCACCCGGAGTGGCTCCCCGAGCCGGACGTGACCGAGAGGCTGGGCGAGCTCGCTGAGAGTGAGAGACCGTTCGTCATGTTCCTGGGCAAGCTCCTGGAGACCAAGGGCGTGCAGTGCATCCTTCCGGCGCTGCCCCTGGTCATGCGCGGGCACCCCGGCCTCGCACTGGTGGTGGTCGGCTTCGGCGAGCAGAGGGGGATGCTCCAGCTGATGCTGCAGGCCCTGGCCGACGGCGACCTGCTGCGGCTCAAGCGGCTCTCGGAGTACGGGAACCGCGAGTACAGGAAGGCGGAGGACGCCTTCGAGCCGGTACTGCGGTTCCTGGAGGGCCTGTCGGACGCCGGGGAGATGGACGAGTATATCCGGTCGTGCCGGGAGGGAGGGCTCGTCGAGGCGGTCACATTCACCGGGTATCTGACCCAGGAGGAGCACCGGCACATACTGCCGTACGCGAAAGCCCTGCTGGTGCCATCCCTGGCTCCCGAGGCGTTCGGGCTGGTGGCCACCGAGGCGATGGCGTGCGGGGTAGTACCGATTGCGTCGCGGCATTCCGGCCTGCGGAGTGCGCTTGAGCCCCTGGAAGGGATATGGGGCGATGACCTGGACGCGCTGCGTCTCGAGGACGGGGAGGGGATCGTCAGGCGCATCGCATCGGCCGTCTCGGCCGTGCTGGACATGCCGGCCGACCGGCTCGCGTCGCGCGGGCGCGAGATGCGCTCGGTGGTCAGTGAGCGGTTCAGCTGGGACGCGGTGGCCGCGAGGATGGTCGATTCCTTCGACGAGGAGTGACGTGATGTATGGTGCTTTCGACGAGGCGGTAGCCAGGCAGCAGCGCATCTCTCGTGCCGGGCACGCCGCGGACAAGGTGATGTCGCTCGAGGACGCGATCGACCGTTTCGTGCGGCCGGGGATGTTCATTCACATCGGGCACAGCTACGCCAGGCCCTGCGCGGTGTACCAGCAGTTGGCTCGGCAGTTCTGGGGGACAGATCCGGGATTCACCATCAGCACTCTGGGCTTCACGGGCGACATGTCGGCCGTCTTTGCGGCGGGCATCATTAAGAAGGCCATCGGCACCTTTTACGGCGACGCGTACCCCATGCCGGGGCCCAATCCCGTCTACCAGCAGGCGTACCGGGACGGCACCGTGGAGATGGAGCACTGGACTATACTGTCATTTTCGCTGAGGGTGCTGGCCGGGGCGCTCGGGCTCGATTGCATCCCCGCGCCGTCCCTTGCGGGCACCACCATCGCGGATGAGAACGAGGATTACTTCGAGGTCGAAACCCCGGACGGACCCGTAGGATTCGTGCGCGCTCTGGTCCCGGACCTCACCTTCCTGCACGGCTGGGCGGCCGACCCGGCCGGAAACCTGATATGCGCCCCCCCCTACGCGGAGACCGCCGCCTCGGCGCGCTCCGCGAGGCAGGGCACCATAGTCACCGTCGAGAAGCTGGTGGACGACTCGTTCCTGAAGCGATTCAGTCACTTTGTCAAGGTGCCCGCCTACCTCGTGAACGCCGTCTGCGTGGTGCCCATGGGCTCGCACCCTGCGGGGATGTCCAACTACGGCCTGGAGCGCGAGGTCGAGGGCTACGAGGTGGACCGCGAGTTCCTGATGGATCTGCGGGAGAGGGCGAAGGACCCGGCAAGGCTCCAGGAGTGGATGGACGAGTGGATCCTGGGGTGCGCGAACCACGAGGAGTACCTGGCGAAGCTCGGCCACGAGAAGATCTGGTACCTCAAGGGCAAGTCGGCTCTCGACTCCTGGACCTCCGAGCTGGTGGATGCACTCCCCCGGATGAACCCCGGACCGGAGTACAACCCCGTGGAGATGATGGTGAGCGTGGGGGCCCGGGTGATAGCGCGGAAAGCGCGGGAGAACGGCTACCGGACCATCCTGGCTGGAGTCGGTGCGAGCAACCTGGCGGCGTGGCTGGCCTACTACAACCTGGCGGAGGAGGGGCACGACTGCGACCTCATCGCCGAGGTCGGTTTCTTCGGCTACAGCCCGCAGCCGGCCGACCCGTTCATCTTCAACCTGCGCAACGTCCCCCAGTGCACGATGCTCACGGACATCAACGACATCCTGGGCTCGCTGGTAGGCGCCCCCAGCAACAGGTGTATCGGCTCGCTGGGTGCCGGGCAGGTGGACCGGAGGGGCAACATCAACTCGACCGCGATACCCGAGATGAAGCTCCTGCTGGTCGGCTCAGGCGGAGCGGCGGACGTGGCGGCCGGTGCGAAGGACGTGGTGATCCTGACCGATCACCTCCCTTTCCGGCTGGTGGAGAAGGTGCCGTACGTGACCTGTCCCGGGGAGCGCATCACAGCGGTGGTGACCACCAGGGGGCTGCTCGAGAAGCGGGACGGCGAGCTGGTCCTGACCGGCTACTTCCCGGCGGCGGACGGGGACAGGGAGGCGGCCCTGGCGAGCGCGAAAGAGACCTGCGGCTGGGATCTCGAGGTGGCTGACGACGTCGTGGAGATCGAGGCGCCCTCGGTCGAGGAGCTTCGCTTCGCGCGGATGTTCGACCCGCACCAGTTTTTTCTCGGCAAAGGTGATTGACAGAGTTTGCCTGGTCTGCTAATATCTGATTAGCTTGCTCCGCTTCGAGCGGGGCTCTGAATCAGGGAGAGGGCGCTGCGCCGGACCTCCGGGTCAAAGGCGCGGCGCTTTATTTTGAGCAGCAGCAAGTGATCGTGAGTGCATACGACAATCCCCCTCTCCCCTGGGGGGAGAGGGTCGGGGTGAGGGGGTCACAGTGAGCAGTAAGGCGAAGACCGATCGAATTGCATTCGCACGAGGGCTCCGCGAGAACCAGACTGATGCCGAGATGTGCCTGTGGCAACTGCTGAGGGCGCGGCAGGTGCTGGGGTGCAAGTTCCGTCGTCAGCAGCCGCTTGGAGACTTCATTGTCGATTTCGTGTGCCTGGAAGAACGATTGGTGATAGAAGTGGATGGCGGTCAGCATGTCGACAATGCCTATGATGAAAGACGCTCATCCTGGCTGCATCAGGAAGGCTTTACGGTGCTGAGGTTCTGGAACGACGATGTTCTTCTACGGACGGATGCCGTGTTGGAGGCGATTGTGGATGTACTCGAAGAGGGAACACCCCCACCCTGACCCTCCCCCCTCGAGGGGGAGGGGAAAAGAGGACACCCCGACCCTTACCCCGTCAAGGGAGAGGGAATCACGTGGAGCGACCCAGGACGATCTCGACGGGGAGGCCCCACATGGACGGGAGCTTCTCGTCCAGTATCTCGAACCCCGCGTCCTCCAGCGTCTTGCGCGCGAATACCGGCCTGCAGTCCACGAAGTGTGGAAACCTGCGGTGTGCCCACACGTACGACCGCATCATCAGACCGTTCTTCCCCCGTGCCGACATGCTGGCCACACAGATACGGCCGCCGGGCTTCAGGACGCGCCGGCACTCCGAGAGGACCACCGGTATCTCGTCGTCCGGAAACAGCTCCAGGGTGAAGCTCATGAAGACCGCGTCGAAGGTGGCGTCGGCGTAGGGCATGGACGAGGCGTCCCCCCGTCGTATCTCGACTCGATCCTCGACCCCGCTCCCCGCGAGTCGCCTGCGGGCGGCCTCGACCATGCCGTCGGATACGTCTATGCCGGAGACCCTGCCCGTCGGGCCGACCATCCGGGCCAGCGCCAACAGGACCTGCCCGGCGCCAAACCCCGGCTCGAGTATCACCTCACCATCCCGGGGCTCGAGCACCTGCCGGATTGCGACCTCGATGAACTTCTTCTCGCTGCTGCTGGAGAGGAGGCCGTAGACGCGGCTCATCCTGTTGTAGCTCGCCCGCGCGGACTCACTCTGTTCGACACTCATCAGACGCTGCGCTTGAAGCATTCGAAGGAGCGGTCGTAGGTGCGCTCGGCCTCGGGCGGGAACGCACAGGCCGGCAGCTGCCGTTTCGTCACGTGGTAGCGCACGCACTCGCAGCACCGGCCCTTGCGGCTGCACGGCTCGTAGGTGCAGTTGCAGAACTCCAGGTTCTCCTCGGTCCTCGGACAGTCCATGACACCTCCTGGTGGGAATTCACCTCAACCATTATGTCTCACGGCTACCGCATGGTTGAGAAAAGATGGTTGAGGTTATTTCTCATGGTTGAGGTTATTTCTTATTCGCTAGGCGAGAAGGTCCTCCCTGGTGAGCATCACCGGGCCCTCGCGACCCAGCTCGAACAGCTTGATGTCGCCGTCGATCTCCACCCAGGTCCGGGTGGGCATCGCCTCCTCCTTCTGCCGGACCCACGACCCGCAGTTGACGATGACGGTCTTTCTGCCCGGAAGCCTCCCCACGCCCGGACGGTGGGTGTGCCCGTAGACGAAGCAGAGCGGCTCGGGGGTACCGAACTGCGGGAGGAGCTGCTCGATCTCGGCGTAGTTCTCCCGGATGAGGGAGTCTCGCAGCGGCGACTCGCGTAGCTTGTCGGAGCTGAAGAGGCGCCCGAAGAAGCTGATGACCCTGTAGTAGCGCAGGCCCTCATCGACGAGCTCGGGCACCCAGGGGGCCGCGGACATGGCGCCGCAGAACGGGATGTTCGCCATCTCGATGTCGTGCAGCGTGACCGGCCTGTGGCCCCTCTTGCTAATAATGTGCCGCCCCAGCCAGAAGGTACGGGCCCAGCCGTGCGTCTTCGCGTAGAAGTCGAGGTGGTGGCCGTGAGCGAGGACTACCTCCCCGCCGTCCAGCGGCCGGACCAGGTACGGGTAGGTCATGGAGATGTGGAGCCTGCTCCGCTGGGCCGCCAGGCCATTGAGCAGGGTCTCGCCGTAGGAGCGGGCGGGCATGAACCGGGCGGTGGACAGATCGCCCTGCATTATGCGCACGTCCTGCTCCAGGCGGAACGCGTCCATGAACATCTGGTGGTCGTGGTTTCCCGGCACGTAGATCGCACTCGCCACGTTGGTCAGGCGCGACAGGCTTTCGATGAAGTACCGGGCCTTCCGCAGCGAGGGCATCAGGGTCTCGACCCAGAGGTCCAGTATGTCGCCCAGCAGGATCAGCTCGGACACGGGCCCGCGGTCGGCGAGCGCCTCCATGAGGCGGTCCACGGTGCGCCTGTCGTCGAGCAACTGGGTCTCGTCCCCGAAGTGCGTGTCGGAGATCACCACTATCTTTCCGTGCCCGGGGGCCTTCTTTGCTCTGCTCATAGGCAAGATGATAACAATGGTGCCCGTGGTAAGTCACTGACACCCGTCACTCCGGGGAGCCACGGACCCGACCCGCGTCATACCGTTGACTGATGTCAATGCGATTCCCCCTCCCCGGGCGTATCCTGTGAACAGAAAGGTCACTAATGCGTCAAAAGGTTAAGGACCCGAAGAGGGTCGAGAGGGGAAGTACGCAGGGATTCTGCTGTTCGCACTGCGCGGGAACCAAGTTCCCGTGTGTGAACATGGAGAACTCGTTACGGTCCGCGAAAAAGGACAGGGACCTGGACAAAAAGAGAGATTGACAAGAACGGTTTACTCCTCCCGGGTGCTGTACTCCGGGGACCCCCCTCCCCGGTAACGAGCCACGAGCAGCCCCCAGTGCCATCTCCTGCTGCCGGGTACTCGGGAGGAGTCTCCTTTATCGGGCGGGTCTTCGGGCCCGCCCAACGGGATGGCAGGCCACCATGGCGAACACGGACGAGTCGAACGGAAGCGGGACCGGCAGGTTCCGCTTCAGCCCAAGGCCCAACCGCGCGGGCGAGATAGAGTGGCGCGGGTGGGGCCTGGACGCCTTCGCCGAGGCCGAGGCCGCCGGCAAGCTGGTCCTGCTATCCATCTCCGCGGTCTGGTGCCACTGGTGCCACGTGATGGACGAGACCACCTACTCGGATCCCCGCGTCATCGAGGCCGTCAACCGCGATTTTATCCCCGTGCGGGTGGACAGCGACATGCGGCCCGACGTCAACCGCCGCTACAACCAGGGCGGTTGGCCCACCACGGCGTTCCTGGTCCCGTCGGGCAGGCCGGTCGCGGGCCTCACCTACGCGCCCCCGGAGCAGCTGATGGCCCTCCTGGAGAGGCTGGCAGCCGTCTACGGGGCGCGCAGGGACGACATCGAGGTGGACGCCGCCGCACAGGGAGCCGGGGAGAGGAGCGCCCTCGAGAAGCTGCACGCGGCAGAGGAGATAGACTCCGACGCTCCCTCTCACGTGGCCGACGCAATCCTGGAGGAGTGGGACCGCGGGTACGGCGGCATGGGCGAGGGAATGAAGTTCCCCCCCTTCGCGGCCCTCGAGTTCGCCCTGCAGAGGTTCTTAGACACGGGCGACCTTTCCTTCCGGTCCTTCGTGGTATCCACGCTCGATGGCATGGTGAACGGCGGCCTGGAGGACAGGGTCGAGGGAGGGTTCTTCC
>JAZDFZ010000020.1:0-41026 GCA_043807425.1 Actinomycetota bacterium | reverse complement strand
GGTGAAGCTGTCCAGGCCCGGCCAGCCGGACATAGACGCCACAAGCGTGGTGGTGGTCTCGGCCAACCAGATCACCTGCGGCTTCAACATCACGTCAGCGGCCACAGGCTTCTGGGACGTCACCGTCACCAACGACGACCTCAAGAGCGGCACCCTGCCCGACGGCTTCTCCGTGCAGTACCCCCCGCCGGTCCTCAGCGGCATCAGCCCGGACACCACATGTGAGGGCGACATGCTCCACGACGCGACCGTCTCCGGTTCAGCGTTCCGGGACGTCCCGATGTCGATAAGGCTGTACAGGGGTTCCAGCACGGTCTGGGCGACCAACATCCGCTGGGTGTCGCCGAGCTCGGTGCTCTGCGACTTGAGCTTCACGAACGCGCCTTCGGGGTCGGGCTGGACGCTCCTGCTGTCGCATGAGGATGACGGCAAGTTCGACACCCTGCCGGACGCTTTCACGGTGCTGCCGGAGCCGCCCGACGAGCCTATAATCGCGTCAGTGACCCCCTCGTCGGGGATTCCCGGGGAGACCGTCACCGTTAGGGGCAGGGGGTTCGGGGCTCTGCGGGGAACGTCGGTGGTGACCTTCAACGGGGCGCCCGCGACGGACTACCTCTCATGGTCGGACGATACCATCATGCTCTTGGTGCCGGATGGGGCGACCACCGGCGCGGTGATGGTCCGCACGGAGGGCGGTAACTCCAACAGCGACCGCGAATTCACGGTGACGTGCCCCGACTGGTACCTCGCCGAGGGCTCGACCGACCACGGCTTCACCACCTACATCTCGATCGAGAACCCCAACGACCAGGACCTCAACGCCCGCGTCACCTACTTCCTGACCGACGGAACCGGCGCGGAGGTCATGGCCGGCCTTCCCGCCCTCAGCCAGGTGACCCTCGACCCGGCGGAGATCATCGGCGCGGCCGACTTCGCCACCAAGGTCGAGTGCCTGCAGGAGCAGACCATCGCCGTCGACCGGACCATGTCCTGGACGGGGCCTGGAGCGCCCTCGCCGGAGGGGCATTGCTCGATCGGCATCGCGGCTCCCGCGAAGACGTGGTACATGGCCGAGGGGTGTTCGGCCTTCGGGTTCGAGACGTGGGTGCTCGTCTTCAACCCCAACCCGGCGCCCGCGACGGTCGACCTCACCTACATGATGGAAGGGTGGGGACCGACCACGGTACGCGAGGTCGTGCCGCCCCTGTCCAGGTGCTCGTACTCGATGGGGGACGACATAGGGGAGAGGAACTCGTCCATACGTGTCGATTCGGACATCGCGGTCGTAGCCGAGCGCAGCATGTACCGGCACGATCGCCGGGAGGGAAGCTGCTCGGTGGGCGTGACCGCCTCCGCGCTCATCTACTACTCGGCCTCGGCCGGGAGCGGGAAGGGGGGCTCCTACCTGCCCGAGGGCACCACCGCCCACGGCTTCGAGTCCTACATCCTGGTGCAGAACCCCAACGATACGGACGCGAACGTCACCGTGACCTACCTCACCTCCTCGGGCCCTGTGCCTCAGGAGCCGTTCGTGATGTCGCCCGACTCGCGGAGGACGATACTGGTCAACGACGCGTTGCCGCAGACCGACTTCTCCACCAGGGTCGCGTCCGACCGGGCGATAGTAGCCGAGCGCGCGGTGTACTGGAACAATGGGACCGGGCAGGCCTGCCACGCCTCGATCGGGCTGTCGGCGCCCCACGCGGAGTTCACCCTCCCCGACGGTCAGACGAGCGACGGGCGCGAGACGTACCTGCTGGTAGCGAACCCGAACCCGGACGACGTGCAGGTGGAGATAACCTTCCTGACCGCCGGCGGGCAGTTCAACGTGAGCCTGATAGCCACCGTCCCCGCGAACTCGCGGGCCACCTTCGAGATGGCCGATTACATCCCTGAAGACCGGGCCTCGATCCTGGTTCGCTCACGCACGCCGGGGAGGAAGGTGATGGCCGAGAGGGCCATGTACTGGAACGACAGGGGCGCGGGCACCGGCACTGTCGGCGCCTACAGCGACTGACCCCAAGGGGTCAGGCTCAATTCAATTTCGAAAGCATTCAACTTCAGGCTGCTCAACCAGTCACATCTTGACCCGGTGTCTAGGTCGAGCAAGAGCCGGGCAACGTGGCGCGGCCCGAGATGAACGTCGATACGACCTGGCCGTGACTTGAATTGTGCCTGACCCCCGTCTGAGTCACATCCTCCATGCGGGTGAGCGGCCGGAATCCCGCCTCGCACCTCCGGGAACGAAACGATCGTATCCGGGAACGAAGTGCCCGACGGGGGGAACGAAGTGCCCCGATCGTAGGTAATCCTCCTACAGACCGTAGGGTTGAACGCTTTGGATGTCCCGCCGAAAGGTTACCGGGAATTCCGCATATCATCCGACTTGGCGCCGCCGCCATATCTGCCGTTAACAATAGAGAGAGTCTGCGGATCGGCTAGAGGTCGTGTGCAACTATGGCTGGGTGCACCATAAAACGCAACATATCTGCCTGGATCGTCGTCGCTGTCGCTGTCTGCCTGCTGCCGGTTCCCATGCTGGCGGGAACCGCCAGGGCTGATTCATGGAGCAGGATAGCCGGCGCGGACCCCGACTCGAGACAGAACGCTCCGGCAAGTGTCGTGTGCATGGCCGAGTACACAGACCACCTCTACGCGGGGACGGGGAGCGCCAGCGAGGTGTGGCGCTATGACGGGGCGGCCTGGGAGCTTGTCAACGTACCCGGCTTCGGTGGGCAGGGCAACGATTCCATCACCGCCATGGCCGTAGCCGGCTCTCACCTGTACGTAGGGGTCGGGAACGAGGCAACCGGCTGCGAGGTATGGAGGACGTCAGCGCTGGGCGGCCCGCCGTTCACCGACTGGCGGCAGGTGAGCCTGGACCGGATGGGCCAGCAGGCCGGAAACGATTCCATCACCGCCATGGCCGTCCTGGATACGACCCTGTACGCCGGAACATCCGGCGAGTCCGGTTGCCAGGTCTTCAGGTTCGACGGCCCCGGCCCGGCCGACTGGACCATGGTCAACCACCCAGGCTTTGGGGACCCCGACAACAGCGGGATCCCGGCCATGGCCGTCTTCAACTCCCGCCTGCACGCGGGGACCGAGAACGCGTCGGGCGGGTGCCAGGTGTGGAGGCTCGACGGGCTCGAAGCCGGCTGCTGGACCGAGGTGGGCCATGGAGGATTCGGCGACCCCGCCGCCACAAGGGCGGCTTCGATGGCAGCCTTCGGTCCCTTCCTGTACGTCGGTACCTCAGGGTGCGCGCTGTACAGGACCGCGGGCGCCGGCAACCAGCCGTACACCGATTGGGGACCGGTCACGGGCAATAGTCTCGGAAATATACGCAACCATGAGCTGACCTCACTGTGCTCCAGCTCCGCATACATGTTCGCGGGCACTACCAGCCCCGAGGGCGGGTGCGAGATACACAGGACCGCTGCCAGCGGCCGGGCGCCGTTCACGGACTGGACACAGGTAAACGAATGCGGATTCGGCACGGAAGGTAACACGGTGGCCGGAGCCCTCCTGGTCGTGAACGGGATGCTCTACGCGGCCGCGGGCAACGGGATGGACGCCTCCGAGGTCTGGGTCACCGGCCCGGTGGAGGAGGCTCCCAAGGTGACCTCGATGAGCCCCGTGACCGCCTCCAACGGCGGCGCCGTGCTCGCCGGGGTCTCGGGCTCGGGGTTCAGGCCCGGCGCGGCAGTCACCCTCGAGAAGCGGGGGGAGAGCCCGATAGCGGGCACCGGCGTCACCGTCATGTCACCTGAGCGCCTGACGTGCGTACTCGAGATCACGGACGCCTCGCCGGGCCCTTGGGACGTTCGTGTGGTCAACGACGACGGGCAGAACGCCGTACTGCCGGCCGCGCTCGAGATCACCAGGACCCCGAGCGATGACTCCACCTGGTACCTGGCCGAGGGCACCACGGCCTGGGGGTTCGCCACGCGCCTGTCCATAGAGAACCCCAATTCGGTGGAGGTGGGAGCCAGGGTCACCTACCTGACGAATGCGGGCCCGTTACCGGGCGGTGACTTCCAACTGCCGCCGAGGAGCCAGTGCACCATCAACCCGGCCGAAACCCTTGGCGAGCGGGACTTCTCCACGAAGGTGGAGTGCCTGGACGGGCGGGCGATCTACGTGGACCGGACCATGACCTGGACCGGCCGCGACGCCGCCGCTCCCGGGGCGCACTCCAGCATGGGCGTGCGCGCCCCGGCCACGGCCTGGTACCTGCCGGAGGGCTCGTCGGCGTGGGGCTTCGAGTCGTGGTTACTCATCCAGAATCCCAACCCCGGACCGGCGGAATGCGAGATCACCTACATGCTCGAGGACGCGGCGCCGCAGGTCGTGCGGAGGAGCATACCGGCGGATTCCCGCGCCTCGTTCAACATGGCCGAGGAGATAGGGGTCGCCAACTCCAGCATCCGGGTGGTCTCCGACCGGGGAGTGATCGCCGAGCGTGCGATGTATCGCCACGGCAGGCGCGAGGGCCATTCCTCCGTCGGAGCCACGGCCCCGTCGGAGGAGTGTTTCCTGGCCGAGGGCACCACCGCATGGGGCTTTAACACCTTCCTGCTGGTTCAGAACCCGGGGGGATCGCCGACCGTCGTGACCGTGACATACATGACGGACTCCGGACCGGTCGAGCAGCCGACCTTCACCATGCCGCCCGGGTCCCGGAAGACCATAGACGTAGGGGCGGTGTTGCCGGGAAGGGACTTCTCGATAGCAGTGCGCGCGAGCGCGGGGATCGTCGCGGAACGGGCGGTATACTGGGACTCCTGGGCCGGGCAGGCCTGCCACGACTCGATCGGGGTGTCGTCGCCGCACCGGGCGTTCCACCTCCCCGACGGGGAAGCCGCCGACGGCTGCGACACCTATACCCTGGTCCAGAACCCCAACCCGAGGTCGGTGACCGTACGGGTCTCCTACCTGACCCCGGACGGCACCGGTAACCGTACCTTCACGGACACCATCTGGGCCGGCTCGCGAAAGACCTACCGCATGGCCGACCGGGCCAGCGGCCGGGCCTCCATCGAGGTAATATGCCTGGAGGGCGGCGGCATCGTGGTCGAGAGGTCCATGTACTGGGCCGGCCGCGCCGCCGGCACCGATACGATCGGCGGCTTCAGCGATTAACGTTGAGCAACCTTCAAGTTGGGCACGGAGGGGTCAGACCCTTGGCTTTTGCATTCTGGCGTGGTCGTTGTGCGGAGTGATAGAACGACAAAAGCGGGGTCTGACCCCGTTCTAGTAGCCTAACTCGCAGAGGCATGCGTCCAGGACCTCCTCGACGTCCTGCTGATACCCGAGGAACTTGTCGAAGAGCTGGCGGTCCATGAGGATGCCCAGGTGGGGAAGAAACCAGCGGATGAGGGTCAGCATGCGGGATATCTTGATCCTACCCTTGAGTATCATCGATATGGGGTCCTTGCGGCTGAGGACCGCGTCCGCGTAGTCGCGCCTGCAGCGGGCTGTGAAGACCGGGACGTCCGGGCTGATGCCGCTCTCGATGTGGAAGCGGCAGTCGACCAGGCTCACGGTGGTCTTGTACCAGCCGTCTATCGCCAGGCCGATGCTGCGTCCCTCGAACGCCTTCATGGTCGCCCGCACCTTTTCTTCGGAGACCAGGTAGGGTGCGGCCTCGGCGAAGATGATCTCCTCCACGCGGAACAGCTCCTCGGGTGTCGCCCGCATGATGAAGTCGTCGAGGCGCCGTTCGAGCAGGGGGTCCATTATCCTGGGCCACAGCCCGACGATCTCCCATATCCGGTTCAGCAGGCTCTGCGCATCGGAGCGGGAGCGGGGCGGGCACTCCTCTTTGTTCCGCCGGCGCGCCAATGTCAGGCCTCTATGTCCACGCCGGCTTCCACGCGGCGCTTGAGGTCCTCGACCGGCGCGGCGCCGGGCTCGATGTGGATATCGATACAATCGCGGGGGCAGACGGAGGCGCAGGAGCCGCAGCCCAGGCACGCGTCACCCATGCGTGCAAGACCGCGGCTGAGGCTCACGTTTCCGATTGGGCAGGCGGGGACACAGACGCCGCACCCGGTGCACCCGTCGCCCACGGCGACGGTGAGCCCTTCCAGCCGCACCAGGCTGTCAGGGTAGGCCTTGACCAGGTTCCCCATCTCCGAGCGCAGGACGCAGCAGCATCGGCAGCAGAAGCAGACGGTCAGCAGCTTCGAGAAGTCCCCGATCCCGAAGACCGTCTTGTCCACCCTGAGGTGCCCTATGAGCGGCAGCAGCCCCAGCCCCAGCGCCCGGTCCACGTGAGCCATGGACTCCTCGACGGTCGCCCGCCTGCCGACCCCGGGGTCCACGTCCATGGAACCCCTTCCCAGCAGCATGCAACCCAGGTCCGTCGGGTAGTCGGAGCACCCCTGGCCTGTACGGCAGGGGCAGAAGTCGATGATCGTCCGGTTGCAGGCGCGCGTCACGTACTCCTCGATGAGCTGCCTGGGCGCGACCACGCTGGGGGGTATCTCTATGCTCTCGCCCACGGGGATGAACGAACCGCGAAAAGCCCGGTCAGAGGCGATCAGCCCCGCGGCCTGCCTGAACGGAGTCGCCCCGCCCAGGCGCTTGGCCCAGTGGGTCAGCCTCCAGAGCCTCAGGGCCGTATCGATCTGCCATCTCTTTCTGCCCATTCTCACACCCGTCTTCCGGTGTCACTTTTTCTATAACGTTTTATCACATCCAGGGGCACTCATACCTAACGCAACCGGGGCATCGAGGCAAGAAGCCGTCGCGAATGACCGGTCCTAGGCCATTACAGCTACGCCGTAGACGATGAAGAATATGATGACCAGGTACATCGGGAAGAGCACCAGGTCGGGGTTGAGCTCGATGCGCGGAGGGTGCCACAGGTAGAGCACGACGGAGGCCCCGGCTATGGCGAGCGGCGTCCCCGCCGCCGTTGCGACCCTGAAAAGCCACGGGGCCTCGGTGTCCAGTGCCACCACCACCGCGAACGGCACCATGGCCAGGGTCAACGGCACCATGGACCAGAGCAGCCTCTGCGCCCCGAAGTAAACGCCCGAGGTCCGGTACCCGGCGGCCTCGTCGAAGGGCACGTCGTTCGCCACGGTGGGTATATAGACCACGGTGATGAAGAGGGCTCCCCAGGCCAGGAAGGCCACCGGAGGCCTGTAGCCGCCCCCAAGCGACAGGCCCGCCATCAGGGACAGTCCCATGCCCGCCACGTTGCAGAGCAGATCGGTGACCGGGCGCGCCTTGAGCCTGAACCAGGGGTGGCTGTAGATCACGCCCACCACCAGCGCGAACCCCACCACGTATATCGAACATCTGAGGGAGACCAGCAGGGAGAGGACGACGCAGCCGGCCCCCGACACGGCGAAGGCCGCGGCCGTCTCCACCCGCCCCATCTCCCCGGTCACGAACGGCTGCTGCTTGAGGTCCATGTCCTTGAACCGCCCCTCGAAGCGGCGGTCCGAGTCGACGTCGGCGTAGAAGTTGAGCGTGCTCGAGAAGAACGACGCGCAGAAGAACGCGGCGAACGCAAGCGGCACGTCGTACCATGGAAAAGGCTCGCCGTACTTCGCGGCCACGGCGAAGCCCAGGGCCATGGGGAAGAAGAAGGCCAGCGATATCTTGATTCGCAGCAGCTTCCAGTACCGCCGCGCCACCCGTCCCAGAACCCCGGGCCGCTTGCCCATGGGGACCGCCGCGCCCTCAGGCCGCCGTGGCGAGGGTGTAGAAACCCATCACCACGTAGAAAAGCAGCAGACATGCCAGCGGGACGAGGAACACGTGGGGGTTCAGCTGGATGTGGGGCGGGAAGTAGAGCAGGAGCACCAGGGTGGTGGCGAGCACGGCGGCCGGCGTGCCCAGGCCCAGGAAGAGCTTGTACTGCCAGTTCAGGGAAGGGGAGAAGAAGACGCCCCAGATACCCACGGCGACTATGCCGGCGGTCAGGGGGACCGTCGCGTAGAGCAACCGCTCCGGCCCGAAGACGACCCCGGAGGTCCGGTAGCCGGCGGCCTTGTCGAAGGGGACGTCGTTGGCGACGCTGGGCATGTACATGGCGGCGGAGAACAGCCAGCCGAACACGATGGGCTGTATCGGCGGATTGTCCAGCGAGACGATCGCCATGCCCGCATACAGTATGAGGACGGCGCCCGTGGCGTTGGTCACGATGTCCAGGACCGGCTTCTCCTTGAAGCGGAACCATGGGTGCGAGTACAGGATGCCCAGCAGCAGCACGGCGCTCAGCATGAAGACCGCGAAACGCCAGTTGACCAGCACAGAGAAGACGACGCATCCGACGCCCGTGATGGTGAAGATGAGCACCGTCTCGAGCCTGCTCACCTCCCCGGTCACGAAAGGCTGCTTGCTTATATCCTGGTCCTTGTAGAGGCCGTCGTGCACGCGGTCGGCCGGGACGTCGGCGTAAAAGTTCAGCGTGCTGGAGAAAAAGGAGCCGCAGAAGTAGGCGATGTAGGCGAAGACGATGGTGGCCCACGAATAGGCCACGGTCCGCGCGGTCCCCTGGCCGGTCTGTTCGAGCCCCACCGAGAGCGCGAGCGCGAACGGAAAGAGGTAGATAAGGGTCGACTTGAGCCTGAAAAGCCTGATGTACTTGACCAAATGCCACCCTCGACAGGTCGGTGCCGGCTTACTTATCCCCGTCTTATTAAGTATGTAACGAAGTTCAGGCGAAAGGGAAGCGCTCATTTCCCCGGCGCGGCGGCCGGCGGCCTACTCCTTCTCACCGGCCTCCTCGCGCTTCGCCAGTTCCTCCTCGAGCAGGGCGCGCCGAAGGACCTTGCCGACCAGGGTCTTGGGCAGCGCTTCACGGAACTCGACGGTCCTGGGCACTTTGTAGGCCGCCAGCCGTTCGCGGCAGAAGGCGATGACCTCGTCCTCGGCGCACTCCTCGCCGGCCTTGAGGACCACGAAGGCCTTCACCGTCTCGCCCCTGTACTCGTCGGGGACTCCGACCGCGACCGCCTCCTCGATCTTGGGGTGCTCGAAGAGTACCTCGTCTATCTCCCGCGGGTATATGTTGAAGCCGCCCGCGATGATCATGTCCTTCACGCGGTCCACTATGTAGAAGTACCCGTCGGAGTCCACCGTGGCGATGTCGCCGGTATGCAGCCAGCCGCCCTTGAGGGTCTGCTCGTTCTCATCGGGCTTGTTCCAGTACCCTTTCATCACCTGCGGCCCACGGATGAGGAGCTCGCCGGGCTCACCCGGCCCCATCTCCACCTCGTCGTCGTCAGGGTTCACTATCTTGCAGTCGGTGTCGGGGAGCGGGATGCCGACCGAGCCGACCTTCTTCATGCCGAAGATCGGGTTCGAGTGGGTCACGGGGGAGGCCTCGGAAAGCCCGTACCCCTCACAGAAGATGCCGCCCGCGATCCTGCTGAACTGGCGGTGGACCTCGATGGGCAGGGGCGCCGAGCCCGAGTTGCACAGCTTGATGCGGTCTACCCCGTACGCCACCGCCTCGGGGTGGTTGAGCACCGCCACGTACAGGGTCGGCACGCCGGGGAAGAAGTTGGGGCGGTGCTTCTGTATGGCTTGGAGCATCATGTTTATCTCGAACTGGGGTATGAGGATCATGGTGGCCCCGTTGGCGATGGCGTTGTTCATGCCCACCGTCTGGCCGTAGGAGTGGAAGAACGGGATCACGTCCAGGTACACGTCCTTACCCTTCTCGATGAACTCGCTGGCCCAGCCGGTTATCTGCATGACGTTGGCAAGCAGGTTTCGGTGGGTCAGCATGACCCCCTTGGCCAGCCCGGTGGTGCCACCCGTGTACTGCAGGGCGGCAAGGTCGTTCTCGGGGTCTATCTCGATCTCGCACACCTCGGCGTCGGCCCCGGCGATCACCTCGCGGAAGTACATGGTGTCCGCGCTTTTCTCCGCCGCCGGGTCCACCGGGGTCTCCATGTAGTCGGTGATGCTGGTGACGATGCTCCGCTTGAGCGGGGTCGCGTCCTTGACGGCCTGCACCCGGGAGTGGAACAGGTCCAGGTAGATCATGGTCTCTGAGCTGGAGTCAGTGAGCTCGTACTCTATCTCGCGCTCGACGTGGAGTGGGCTGATGTTGGTGACGACGGCGCCGGCTTCCAGGACCGCATAGTAGGAGATTATCATCTGGGGGCAGTTGGGCAGCATGAGGGCGACGCGGTCGCCTTTCTGAACGCCCATCCCGCGCAGCGCGGTGGCCAGGCGCCGCACCTGGTCGCGGATCTCGCCGTAGGTCATCTCCCGGTCGAAGAAGACGGTCGCCCTGTTGTCCTCGTACTTCACGCACGCCATTTCCAGCAGATGGTGGAGGGGGACGCGTGGGTAGCGGATCGTCTCCGGGACGAACCAGTCGTAGTTCTGCAGCCAGACCTTCTCCATCGAACGACCTCCTCATGCGCGGGCGGTGGATCGCGGCGGCCCCGGGCCAATGCCCGGCGCGGCGTGCAGAGATTCTACCATTACGATGACGTCGGCTGAATCAGAGGCTCGTCCGCGACCGCGCATTGCTCCCGCGGGCTAGTCTACGGGCGCCGCCGCCTTTTCCTTCGCGCGCACGAAATGGTTGACCACGATGTTCAACGGGATGATCGCGAGCCATGAGTACTTGGCCCAGTCGGGGCTGATGAACGCGATACCGATGGACGCCGAGAACACGAGGATATATGAGATGTTGGATATCACGCTGTCGCGTATTTCTGACATCTGTACGTCTCTCTTGAGGAGCCGTCCGTGCCACGAGGCGTAGGCGCCCAGGAGCAGGTTGAGCAGACCGCAGGTGACGAGGCTGGCGGCGTAGAAGATGGTGGCCACGCGTGTCTCCCCATACTCACTCAGGATCGAAGTGGGGTAGGGGATGAAGACGATGGCCATGAGAAAGAAGACGTTCAGCCAGGCGAACATCTGGTCGTGCCGCGCCAGGCGGTCGAACAGCTCGTGGTGTCCCATCCAGAATGCGCCTATCACCACGAAGCTGATCACGTAGGCAACGTAGTGCGGCCACTGGTTGCCCAGTGCCTGGGCCAGCGCGGCGTTGTCGGTGGTCCCCCGCGGCACCGTGGGCAGCCTGACGTCGAGTATCAGCAAGGTGATCGCTACCGCGAACACGCCGTCGCTGAACGACTGTATCCTGTCGAGGCTCACCCCGCTGAAACCACGGAGCTTCGGCGTTGTCTGGACTATTGCGTCGGGCATAAAACCTCCTCAGGTCTATGACATCCACGCCTGATATTTCAACAGGGGTCGGGGGGGTCACCTTGGACCCGTGCAAAAGGGCAGAACTTGCATAAGGGTCAGGCACTTCTGCAACTTTTTCGGATAATTCGATCAATAGTGGTGCGATGGACCCCAAGGAATTCGGCGATTTCGAGGATTTGGACATTATGATTCTCGTAAGCGGATTTCACAGCTCTATCTCTCTCTTCCCTGTCAAAAGCGCCCTCGAAAAGAAAGTCCAGAAGCTCTTGGCGATCCGAGATCTCGCGGGGGTCCACCATTCCCTCGGCAATGAAAGAACGGAATTCATCTTTCGCGCGCCGGGGATCGTCGGAGAATACATCGAGTGTGAAGGATGTCTTTAGGAAGGGCGGCACTTTGGTCAAACCGGCGGTCGCGGAGTAACTGCTCCAACGCCAGTGCTCGGGAGCGCTCACAAATCCATCCTTGATCGGATTAAGGCAGATATATCTCAGCAGCCTGAACAGGTAATCGTCATTGTCCACTATGTTCGATTTGAAGCGTCCCTGCATCACATGGCCGACTCTCCCATGCCTGCTGTTGAAGTAATGGCAGTACCAGCCGTTGAGGCGCTGCATACCATCCGAAAGATTGCCGTCCGGAGTCTCGAGAAAGAGGTGGTAGTGATTTCCCATGAGGCAGTATCCGTGACAGAGCAAACCAGATTCCTTTACGACCTTACCCAGGACCTCTAGGAACCGCCATCGGTCATCATTGTCGATGAACACTTGTTTCTTGTCGTTGCCCCGGGACATCACATGGTAGAAGGCGCCCTCGTACTGTACTCTCTCTTTTCTTGGCATGTAGCAATACTAGCTAGCATTACAAGCAAAAGCAAGCAGCGGGTTTTCAAGTTGCAGAAGTACCTGACCCTTATGCAACTCTCTTTATAAGCTTTCGGACCAGGGTGGCGGCGAGGGCCAGGCCGGCCACCGCGGGGCCGTAGCGGATGACCGGCTTGAGCACCGGCATCAGCCCGCGGTCGTAGCGGAACTCCTCGTTGAGGGATATCTCCTTGTCGAGCTTGTCGGCCGCGATAAGCTCCGAGCAGTGGTTGGCGGTCCAGATGGCCGCCTCCATACCACCCGAGGAGACGTGCGTCTTCGTGTAATCACCGGAGAGGTAGAGGTTGTCGTACGGGCTCCTCTGGAACGGCCGGTGCCTCTCCATGCCGGGGAGCGCGCGATAGACCCCCTGGCGCTCCCGGACAACCTTCCACTTACGTACCTCGGCGTCGCGGGCGAGCGGGAAGTGCTCCCTTATCTGCTCGAGCGCGATATCGAAGATGACCTCGTCGGGGAGGCCCTGGATGTGGTCGGCGGGGGAGAGCACCATCTCCAGCATGCTCCCGCCCTTGAATATGTCAGGCAGCACGTTTGAGAGGTCGGCATAGGTGTTGAAGATGCAGTCGGTCGAGAAGAAGGTGACGTCCACGTCGGTCAGCTTGCGGTCGAACCAGACCTGCAGGCTCATCGACGGCGCGTACTGGAAGTGCCACAGGTCCCGGAAGTACTCCAGCTTGAAGCAGTCGTCGGGCAGCACCCTGCGCAGCGCGTATGGGCTTATGGCGGAGACGTACAGGTTGGCGGTCCTCTCCTCGGATCCGTTCACGGTGACACCCTTCACCTTACCGTTCTCGATGTTGACGGCCGTCACCGACTTGCCCAGCTCGAAGGTGCCCCCTTTGCTCCTGATGTAATCGAGGCAGTTGTCCACCCATATCTCTCCGAGCCCGCCGTTCGCGAAGCCGACCCGCGAGGTCTCCGCGCTCGCGCTGACCTTCCTGAACCAGTTGAGCATCACCTTGGCCGAGATCATGTAGGAAGGGGTGAAGGTAAGCCCGTTTATGCCGGGCTCCATGGGCTTGAAGGCGCCCTTCGGAGCCATCCGCATCGCCCACATACCGAAGGTGATGTCGTCCAGCTCGTCGAGCTGCTTCGTGGAGTAGCGGCTCACACCCATCCCCATAGCCATGGCGGTGCACAGCATCTTCCACTTCGGGAGTCCCTTATACGCTTTCACAAGTGAGGCGTAGGCTGCCGCCGCGTGGAGAGGGGCGGGCAGGTTCGCGAAGCGCAGAACCGCTTCACGGCCTCCGGGCTGCATGTAGTAGAACTCGGGGTCCTTCCAGATGATGTTCTCGTAGATGCCCATCTTGCGGAAGAAGTTGATCAGGTTCACGTAGTAGGGGAAGAAGACGTGCAGAGCGTTGTCGATCATGTCACCGTCGGAGTCCAGCCACGAGGAGGCGCGCCCCCCGAACATGTCGTCGGCCTCGATCAGCTCTACCTCGACCCCCAGGTCGAGCAGGTTTATCGCGGTCGCCAGGCCGGCCATCCCGCCGCCCATCACCAGTGCCTTCATATCCCTTTTCTCCTTTCGTCCGTGGTGTCGTTCACCATCGAGTCCAGCAGCCGGTCCACGGCCGCAAGAGCCTTTTCCCTGGTCAGTATCTCCGAGAAGCCCAGTATGGAAGCGAAGTACAGTGTGATCCCGAGGGAGAAGATCTCCCACGCCGCCAGCGGGACGTCCAGGTCCGCCCGCAGGGAACCGCTCTCGACTCCGCCGGCGACCACGGCCTCGATGATGCCGAGGAGGCCCGCGAACTGCTGGTTGAGGGCGCGGCGCATCTCCTCGTCACGAGCGGCGCTCACGGCGTCGAAGAGCACCCGGGTCTCCTCGGGGTGAGACATGACGAAGTCGTAGAAAGCCGCGCTCATCAGTCGGATGCGCTCGACTTCCCCGGCGGCGCCCGCGGCAGCGGACGTGGTATGCGCGATGAGCTGCGCGCCGATCTGGGCGAGCGCGGCGAGCAGTATCTCGCGCTTGTTCTCGAAGTGACGGTAGAGGGCGGGCTCGGAGATCCCCACGTCGGCCGCGATGCGCGCGGTTGTCGCTCCCGCGATCCCGTGGCTGGTCATCATTCCGACCGCGGAGTTTATTATCTGCCCCCTGCGGTCCGTAACGTCTTCGTTCCTTTCAGACAACACTCCTCCGGTTAGTTAGTGATTACTAACGTTAGTGAACACTAACAAGAATCCGACGGCGATGTCAAGGAAAGCACTTGACAACCAATAAATGTCATAGTACATATAGATGTTGTAAGACATATAGTAGACAGGAGGGATGATCTGGATGCCGATGTCTCCAGCGGACAGGCGGCCTGACAATGAGGCTCGGATGGAGCACGAGAAGTTCGTGAGGGAAGGCCCCGTCAAGGGCTTCGCGGAGCCCAGGCTCCTCTGCCTGATCAGTAAGAGCCCCAGCTACGGCTATCAGCTAGCCGACCGGATCGGTGAGCTGCCTTTCCCAGGACCGGGCCCCGACGCCGCGGCGGTGTACAGGAAGCTTCGCGAGATGGAGAAGCACTGCCTGGTGGTCTCACACTGGGAGCACGGGGAAGCGGGGCCCTCCAAGCGCGTCTACAAGATAACCGTGGAGGGGGAGAAGCGGCTGGAGGCCTGGAAGGACGCCCTCGCCGAGAGGGTCGCGATGCTGAACCGCTTTATCTCCATGTGTGAGAAGGGGGCGTGACCTTAGATGTCCGCGGCGACCATCGATATCGATCGGCGGGCTGGAGGTGCGAGCGGGTGAACACCCAGAGCGTGGACCGGGGAGCGCGAAGCACGGGTCTCATGGTGGAGACCGGTGGACTGACCAAGCGGTTCGGCCGGTTCACCGCGGTCGACAACCTGGACCTGGAGATAGCCGGGGGCGAGATATACGGGCTCCTCGGCCCGAACGGCGCGGGCAAGACCACTACCATCAAGATGCTCTGCGGGCTCCTGAAGATAACGGACGGCCGGGCACTGGTGGCGGGGTTGTCCGCGGGCGACAGGCGCGCCGCAGCCGACATCGGGTACATGCCGCAGGAGGTCGCCCTCTACGAGGGGCTGACGGTCCATCAGAACATCAGGTTCTTCGGCCGGGTGTTCGGACTGTCCGGGCGGCAGACTGATGAGCGGGAGAAGGAGCTGCTCGACTTCGTCAACCTCGCGGATTGGCGGGACGTGCTCGTGGCCCGGCTGAGCGGGGGCATGAAGCACCGGGTGTCCCTGGCATGCGCTCTTGTGCACTCGCCGCCGCTGCTCCTGCTGGACGAGCCGACCGTCGGGGTCGACCCCGAGCTCAGGGTCTCCTTCTGGGACTACTTCACCCGGATCAAGGACCAGGGCAGGACCATTGTCATCACCACGCACTACATGGACGAGGCGCGCCGCTGCGATCGCATAGGTTTCATGCGTGACGGGCGGCTGATCGCCGAGGGCACTGTCCCCGAGATACAGTCCCTGGCCGGGACAGACGACCTGGAGGACGCTTTCCTGGTCCTCTCCGAGCGCTCGGAGGGTGGTGAGGCGGCATGAGGAGCCCCCGCTTTCTGACCGTGACCTCCAGGGTGTTCAAGGAGCTGCGAAACGACCGCCGCACCCTTGCGCTGATAGTGATCGCGCCCGTCTTCGCCATGTTCGTCTTCGGGCTCGCCTTCTCCGGGGAGGTGCACGACGTGCCGTTCATCGTAGTGAACCAGGACCAGGGGGCCGCACCAGTCCCCGGGGCGGCGATCGTCTCAATTTCCGGGAAGATCATCGCGAACCTGGACACGAAGACGCTGTCAATCAGCACCGAATCGGACCCGGCGAAAGCCCGTTCCGATATCGAGGACGGCGACGCTTACGGGGCGCTGGTCTTTCCCCAGGGGTTCACCGCGAGCGTGCTGGCCGAGCCCTCCGGGGCGACGACATCGATCGAGCTGCTGATGGACAAGAGCAACATCAACGTGGCGAACGCAATAACACAGGCCGTCAACGAGGCGCTGCTCGAGACCATGGACCAGGCGGGCGAGAAGCCTCCGGTCACCGTGGAGATGGTGGCGGTCTTCGGTCAGAACGCCAAGTTCATGGACTTCTTCGTGCCCGGCATAATGGCGTTCGCGGTGTACCTCATCACCACGCTCCTCACGCTCATCACCTTCGTCGGAGAGCGCACCAGCGGGACCCTGCAGCGGATGCTCGCGACCACTTTGAGTGAGCGGGACATCGTAATGGGGTACGCGGTGACGTTCAGCCTCATCGGAATGGGGCAGGCGCTGCTCCTGCTCGTGATAGCGATACTGGTCTTCGACATCACAGTGGTGGGCAACGTCCTGCTTGCGTTCCCGGTGATCGCGCTGCTGGCTGTGGTCTCGCAGGCGATGGGGATACTGCTGTCCAGCACCGCCCGCAGGGAGGCGCAGGCCATACAGGTGCTGCCTTTCGTGATACTGCCGGCGTTCCTGCTCTCGGGCATCTTCTGGCCCATCGAGGCGATACCCTCGTGGCTGAGGCCCCTGTCATACCTGGTCCCGCCGACATACACAGTGGACGCCGCCAGGGCTGTGATGCTGAAGGGCTGGGGCCTGTCCGAGATATGGATCGATATCGCCGCACTGCTGGCCATGGCGGCGTTCTTCCTGGTGCTGGCGGTCTTCTCGCTCAAGACCCGGAAGGACTGAGTACTCAGCCAAGTATTCTCTTCATCAAGCGGCCGAGGCCGGTCATCAGCCACACGGCCGGGCCCGTGCGCGGGATGAAGCCCTCTCGCCTGAACCAGTCGATGGCCCGTTGCAGGGACACCTCGACCGGAGCCGGGTCGTAGCCCAGCTCGGTCCTGGCCTTGGTGATGTCGTAGAAGAGGAACTTGTGGGAGTAGGAGATCTCGGTGGCCGTGGTCATCGGCTGGTGCCCGGAGAGGCCAGCCCACCTCTCCCAGAGATACCCGTATAGCAGCGCCAGGGGCATTGGCACCTTGACCACGCGGACGTCGAGGCCCACGGCGCGCACGATCATCTCGAACAGCTCGGTCATGGTCACGTTCTCGTTGCCCAGGATATACATCTCGCCGACTCGCCCTTTCTCGGCGGCAAGGATGTGCCCGCGGGCAACGTCCATCACGTCAACGATATTGACGCCTCCCTCGTAGGCCATGAACTGCAGGCCGTTGGCGACGTCCAGAATTATCTTTCCGGTCGGTGTTGGGGCGACGTCCCCCTCCCCGTACGGGAAGGCGGGGTTCACGATGACGATGGGCATCCCCTCCCGGGCGAAGGTGCGCGCCTCCTCCTGCGAGAGGTACTTGGTGAGGACGTAGTCGTTGCACCCCTCGAACTGGTTGAACGCGGTGTCCTCGGTTGCTGGTACGGGGCCGGGCTCGACCCCGATGCCGGCGATGGAGCTGGTGTAGACCACCCTCTCCAGGTCCGCCCGCCTCGCCGCCCAGAGGACGTTGCGCGCGCCCTGCAGGTTGACCCGGTAGAAGACACCGCGGTCTTTCGTGAATATCGAGTAGACGGCGGCCAGGTGGAACAGCGTGTCGCAGCCTTTCAGCGCCGAGTCGATAGTCGCCGGGTCGAGGATGTTGCCTTGGACCTGCTCGACTTCCACCCCCGAAAGGTTCCGCAGGTCCTCGCCGGGCAGGACCATCGCCCGGACCTCGACGCCCTGCTCAAGCAGGAGCTTCACCACGTTGGAGCCTATGAAGCCGGCCGCCCCGGTCACCAGCGCTTTCTTCATCCGACGTCCTCCTTGTCCGCTCCGATGCTGCAGGAAGTCTAGCACGTCAGACTACGGTAGGGGTCAGGCAGGAGTCCAGTCATACCACATCCATGCTGTGATTGTAGGCTGTACAATTCACTCGTATCGTGGTGCAGCCCAATATGACCGCTGGATCGATTTGGCTGCCGACTTGAATCTTGCCTGACCCCTATCTTAGTCATAGTATGTGCGCGACCGTTCGATGCGAGAGAAAGGACCCTCGATGGCCAAGCGCGGCAAGCCCACCCTGGCCTTTGTATCACTCCTTATCGGTACCCTGGCACTGGCGGCCTGCGGCTCCTGCGGTACGAAACAGTTCCCGGCCGAGACGGAGAAGAAGCTCGACCGCCTGGTCGCCATGATGATGGAGCAGTACGGCATCCCGGGCGCCGTCGCGGGGGCCTGGGTCCCGGGCGAGGGAACCTGGACAACTGCCGCGGGCAAGGCGGATACGAAGACAGGATCATCCGAGGCGGAGGACCTGAGGTTCCGGGCGGGCAGCATAACCAAGACGTTCGTGGCGACGGTGATCCTGCAACTGGCCGACGAGGACAAGCTCAGCCTCCAGGACAAGCTGGACCAGTACGTCGAGGGGTTCACCTACGGCGACCAGATCACCATAAAGCAGCTCCTGAACCACACCAGCGGCGTTTTCGGCTACGACGATGCTCCCGGTTTCACCCAGGAGTCGGTCCATGATCAGCAACGCCGGTGGACCACCGACGAGCTGCTGGAGCTGGCGAAATCCGGACAGCCATACTTCCCACCAGGGCAGCAGTGGCGCTACGGCAACAGCAACTACCTGCTTCTCGGCCTCATAGCCGAGAAGGTCACCGGAGGGGACATCGCGGGCGAGGTCAAGCGAAGGATAATCGAGCCCCTGGGACTCTCCTCCACGGTTTTTCCAGTGGACTCGAGCATGGGAGGAGAGCACAGCCATGGATACGTGGCCTGGGACGGGCGTTTCGGCATGCCCGATACCGACACGCCCAGCGACGTGACCAACATGAACCCGTCCTGGGCATGGGCCGCCGGCGCGATGATATCCGACCTGGAGGACCTGCACCGCTGGGCGAAGGCGCTCGCCACCGGCGAGCTGATCAGCCCCGAGATGCAGAAGGAGCGGCTGGAGTGTGTGGACATCCCGGGGGCCGAGGCGATCGAGGGTAAGTACGGTCTGGGCATCTACTCCATGGGTGGCTTGGTCGGCCACGACGGCATGCTGTGGGGATACAACTGCGGCATGTACTACTACCCGGAGAAGGACGCCACCATAGTGGTTCTCTTCAACAGGGGGATGGACCAGAAGGACGGCGAGTGGGTGAGCCCGGACCTCCCGTACACGATGGCCGCCTCCGCAATCCTGTTCCCGGGTCGGATGCCCTGGGACCAGGAGTAAGTGACGACGGGGGGCGCCGTGGGCGGGAAGAAGGGCAGGGGCACCAGGCTCCTCAACGAATACGTGCCGGTCACCGAATGGCTTCCTTCTTACAAGGCGAAGTGGCTGCTTCCGGACATCATCGCCGGGATAACGGTCTGGGCGCTGCTGGTCCCCGAGGCCATGGCGTACGCGCAGATTGCCGGCGTCCCTGTGCAGTACGGGCTGTATGCCGCCCCGTTCGCCCTCCTGGGGTACGCGGTCTTCGGAACCTCACGCCGCTTGTTCGTCGGGCCGGTGTCTACCATCGCCATCGTATCCGCTTCGGCCGTCGCCCCGCTGGCGGCGGCCGGCTCACAGAAGTACCTCTCCATGACCATCGCCCTGGCCGTCATCACGGGGATACTGCTGATAATCGCCGGGCTGGCGCGCATGGGTTTCATATCGAAGTTCCTTGCCAAGCCCGTGCTCACCGGGTTCATCATCGGCCTGGCCCTGAACATAGCGGTGGGGCAGTCCGGCAAGCTGGTGGGGGTCCACCTTGACGGCGAGACCACCGCCTCGCAGTTCGTCAGCCTGTTCAGGCAGATCGGGTCCTGGTCGTGGCTCACGCTCGCCGTGGGGGCCGGGTGCCTGGCGGTGCTGTTCCTCACCTCGGCGTTCGCGAAGAAGGTCCCCGGCGCGCTCGTGGTCGCGGTCGTGGGTACGTTGCTGGCGTGGGGGCTGAGCCTTCAGGCGCACGGCCTCGCGGTGGTCGGCTTGGTGCCTCGCGGGCTGCCGGGCTGGCAGATGACCGGGCTCAGCATGAACGATATTGTCCACCTGATCCCGGGAGCGTTCGCGGTGATGCTGGTCGGCCTGGCCGAAGCCCTGGCGGTCGCGAAGAGCTACGCCGCGAAGTACGACGAGGAGGTCGTGGTCAACCAGGAGCTGATAGGGTACGGGTTCGCCAACCTGGGCGCCGGCCTCTTCCAGGGCTTCGCGGTATCGGGCAGCCTCTCCAAGACGGCGGCCGCGGACGAGGCGGGCGGGAAGACCCCGGTCGTGCTGGCGGTGTGCTCGGTGCTGACCATGCTGACCATCCTTTTCCTCACCGGGCTCTTCAGGTATCTCCCGGAGGCGGTGCTGGGCGCAATCGTCATCCACGCTCTCTGGAGCCTGTTCGACTTCAAGGAGATGGCCCGGCTTCTCAAGATACGCAAGACGGACTTCGGCCTGGCGACGGCGGCCCTGCTCGGCGTGGTCTTTATCGGGGTCATCGCCGGGATCGTGATCGGGATCTTGCTCTCTCTCATCGCGTTCATCGACCGGGCCAGCAGGCCGCACACCGCCGTGCTGGGCAAGGACCCGGCCGGCCCGGGCTTCGGCGACATCGAGGAGCACCCGGGCTTCACGACCACGCCGGGGCTTCTCGTCTACAGGTTCGAAGCCCCGCTGGTATTCACCAACGCGGAGTACTTCGCCGACGACCTGCTCGGCCACGTGAGAGCGTCCGATCCCCCCCTGGAGACGGTCGTGGTCGACTGCGAGCTCATCTACGACATGGATACCACGGCGGCTGACCAGATGGTCGAGCTGCACAAGCGCCTCGCGTCGATGGGGGTGAGGCTCGTGCTGGCGCGGGTCCATCAGAAGTTCAGGGTATGCCTCGAGCTGAACGGGGTGCTGGAGGTCATCGGGGAGGAGAACATCTCCCGGACCATCATCGCGGCACACGACGATTTCGTGGCCGGCCACAGCTCCACTTCTTGAGCCCGGCCTCTCAGGCCGGGATCCATGCGGGGCTGAAAGCCCCGCCTCAAGAAGGCCGCACCGGGAACACCTTGGGTATCTCCAGCCTTGTTCGCTGCTGCTCGAGGAGGTCGCGGTCGCTGAGCACGTGCACCACCTCGCCACCGTAGAAGAGCACCATCCCGGTGACGTGAAGCCACATTATCAGCACCACGGGGGTCGCGATGGTCCCGTAAACCTCCGGGATGCTGGATATGTGCCCGAAGTAGTACCCCAGAAGCTGGTTCAGGCCAAGGAACAGGGCAGCGGAGACCAGAGCTCCCCAGGCGCACTTGCTCCACTTCTGCTTGACCGTGGGGACCACCTTGAAGGTGAACATGAACAGGAAGAAGTTCACCACACCGGCCAGGAGAGGCTTGAACACGGTGTCTCCGAACGTCCTGAGAACATCGTGCTGCCCGACCATCCAGTGCCAGACGGCGGTAAAAGCGAACTGCGCGAGGATGGATAGCACGAAGAGCAGGCCGATAACGGTCACCAGCACCAGGCCCAGCAGCTTCTTCTTCGCGAAGTTGCGTCTGGGGCTCCCCCAAATCTGGCAGAAGCCCCACTCCAGGGCGGCGAATATCTTGGTACCCGTCCAAATGAGGGCAAGGATGCCGATCACACCCACCACGTTGCGGTAGGTCGCCAGCGCCTGGACGTTCTGGCTCGGGGCGCCGACGAAGACGGGGATCGTATCCTTGAAGGCGGTGACGGCCTTCTGCTGGAGCTCGGGGTTGGAGCTCAGCAGGAACCCGAATATCGAGGAGCCGGCAATGATGAGCGCGAGGCTCGCCAGGAAGGCGTTGTAGGTGAAGTAGCTGGTGTAGTAGTAGATGCGCTGCTGCCAGAAATCGACCGCGGCGGCTGTGATGACCACGAACCAGTGGCGCTCGGTCAGCAGCTTGCGGTAAATGGCGTGCAGCGCGTCCTCGACCCCGCTGAGGACGGCGATCGCTCGGTCTTTGATTCTGCCCGTGGTCTCCTTGAACGACATGAGGGAATAATATCAAATGGGGTCAAACCTGAGATCATGCATTTCTTGCATTCGGGGTCAAACCTGGGATTTTGCGTTTCTTGCACCGGTGGCGGCCGGCGCGGACCGGGTCTATCATGGAGATGGACCCGGAGGATCCCCATGAGCGCTTTCGGCAACGAGCAGATCGAGGCTTTTCTCCTGGAGCGCGGCGCGCTGAAGGTGGGGTTCGCCACGGTTGAGACACTGGCCGGCGGGCCGCCCTCCAGCGACCTCTCCTACGTCCTTCCAGGCGCCCGCTCCGCGGTCAGCTTCGCCCTCCCGCTCGACCGGGAGAAGATACGGCGGTTTCTTGCCAAGGAGAGCCACGCGGAGCACGAGCGTGACAACTTCGACACCAACGTACGATCATCCAGGCTGGCCAAGGAGCTGGCGCTGCGGCTCTCCGAGGAGGGCTTCGAGTCGAAGCGGGTTGTCTCCAACAACGTGTACCGCACCGAGGTGGATGGCTGGCAGCTGTCAATGCCTCCGGACCTCTCGCACCGCTACGTCGCGGCGCGCTCCGGAGTGGGGTGGTTCGGCTGGTCCGGGAACATCGGGATTCCCGGTCACGGGACCGCGGCGATACTGGGGACGGTGGTCACCGCCGCCGAGCTGGAGCCCACGGAGCCCCTCCCCCCCGGCGATTCGTTCTGCGGCCGTTGCGGGCGCTGCGTGGCCGCTTGCCCGTCGCGGCTGTTCTCTGGTGACGAGGAGACCTCCGTGACCCTGGGGGGCGTAACGTTCACCTTCGCGGCGCGCCGCTCCTACATGCGGTGCCAGTTTGTCTGCGGCGGCTTCACGGGTCTCGCACCGGGTGGGAAGTGGTCCACATGGTCCCCGGGGCGCTACACCATACCCCAGGACGAGCAGAGCGTTACAGAGGCTTTCACCAGGGCCATCATCAACTACTCGAGGTGGCCGGAGCGCTCCGGGCGCGAGGAAGGGTACGTCAACATCGCGCTCCCCGGCGAGACCCTGCACCTCACCTGCGGGAACTGCCAGATCATCTGCTGGGGTGACCACGCCCTGACGCGGGAGAACCACCGGGCGCTCAAGAGATCGGGCTGCGTCATCCAGAGAGAGAGCGGCGAGGTCGCTGCGCTTCCCCACCGGGACGCGGCGAGGGAGTTCTCACGGATGCCGGAGGCCCACCGCTCCCTGTATCAGTAGGCGCGGGGGGCGGGGGTTATCTTCAGCGTATGAGCGGCCGATTTCGCGACCCTGCCGACCTTGACCTCGACACCGCGGTCGGACCTCTCCCAGGACAGCTCCTTCTTACGCCCGAGCATCGTCACCCGCGCCCCGTCCGGCGCGTCCACCCCACGGAGTGTGACGGTCCCACCCTGAGGCGTATCCATGAGGATCGCGTACAGCGTGTTCCATCGCGAGGTGAACCTCACCCGGGGACCTTCCACGGTCTCGCCCTCGGCGCGGACCCACGGCCTCGTGCCGTAGATCGCCTCACCGTTGACGCCGAGCCACTTCCCCATGGCCTTGAGAATGCGCAGCTGGACGTCCGGGATCTTCCCGCCCGGCATCGGCCCGGTGTTGAGCAGCAGGTTTCCGTTCTTGCTCACTATGTCGGCCAGCAGGCGCACCGCCTCGTCGGGCTCGAGGAAGTCCTCGGGCGTCTCGACCCTGTTGTAGCCGAACGACTT
Organism: Actinomycetota bacterium; assembly: GCA_043807425.1. Classification (GTDB taxonomy): domain Bacteria; phylum Actinomycetota; class Geothermincolia; order Fen-727; family Anoxymicrobiaceae; genus JAHJCO01. The sequence goes on along the minus strand of JAZDFZ010000020.1, from coordinate 17,392 downwards.
GCCCATGCCCCGCACGCACTCCCACTTCTCCTTCCTGATCTCGGGGAAGGTCGCGTACTCGGGGGTCACGTAGTCGTGGTGGACGGTCACCAGCGTCGTGGCGCCGTTGATGAACATGCGCTCGGCGATACGGTCTGCGCGCGGCCTCACCCACGGTCGCTCGAGTATCCAGCGCACCAGGGGTGGAGCCTGGGCCCAGCGGTCGTTCACCAGGCCCTCCGGGACCTTGTTGTAGTACCAGGCGAACAGCGCGTTGAGGTCGGATGCGGCCGGGTAGCCGATGTCGCTCCAGAGCAGCGAGGGCTCGTGCCGCTCGATGAGCTCGCGCCAGTGCGACTCGGAGTACATGGCGTACTGGCGGCTGGTGGGCACGTTCACCGCCCCACCCACCATGTCCACGATTGGCTCACTGGTGAACGTCCAGTCCAGCAGGCTGGAGTAGTAGTAGCCGATCCTCATCCCCCGCGCCCGGACCGCGTCGGTCAGCTCGCCCACCACGTCCCTGGTGGCGTGGAGGCCGGGCTTCAAAGGGTTGGGGTGGCGGCTCGGCCAGAGCAGGAATCCGTCGTGGTGCTTGGTCACGGGCACGACGTAGCGAGCCCCCGCAGCCGCAAACGTCTCGGCCCAGGCATCCGGGTCCCACTCCGGCAGGGCGTCGTTGAAGTCACGGGCGAAGTCGTAGTAGTCGTAATCGGGGCCGTAGGTCGCCCTGTGGTGTTCCCACGCCGGGCTTCCCGGGATCCGGATGGAGTTCAGGTACCACTCCGCGTACGGCTGGTTGGCCATCATCGCGCCGGCGCCCTCGGCCTTGAGTATCTCTATTATGTCGCCCTTGTCGCGCGGCGCGAACGCCGGTACTGATGAGAGCGACCAGTGGATGAAGATGCCGAACTTGGCGTCGTGGTACCAGCTGGGCACCTCGTGCCTGGATAGCGAGATCATGTTCGCGTGGTACGTCATTTCCAGGGCCGCCTTTCCTCGAGGACAGGTTGGCAGCACTCCAAGGGCGTGCTGGGCAGATTCTATCATCCCACTGAGCCGTGGTGCGCTCGACCCGGATGTGTAGAATTACTCAATAGAGACGACGCCGGACACCAACTCGGAGCGGCGGTTGCCAGCAACTTTCATCATCACCCTGGAGGAGAGCGGGCCGGTCCTGACGGTCAAGGACGAAGCCCTGTGCCGGCGCGACGTGGACTTCTACCGGGGAGAAGGCATCGAGGTCCTGGTCCTGGGGTACCCGCATGTCGCGGGACCGGCGTGGGTCAGCGCGCGCGATATCGCCGGAGGCTACATGTCAGCGGGTCGGCTCGATCCGTGCGACATCCACGGCTTCTTTACCCTTGTGGTACGCGATACCACCTCCGGTAGGGTCTGGATCGCGACTGACCGGTTCGCCTGCTACGACGTGTTCGTCCGTGACGCGGACGGAAGCGTGGCTATTTCCGATAGCGTCGAGGAGATAGCGCGCAGGACGGACCGCCTGACGGTGGACGTGGACGCGGTCAAGCAGTATCTCTGCTTCGGGCATTTCATAGGGATCCGCACCCACTTCGAGGAGATTGAGAAGTTGCCGGCGGCGACCGTTGCGGTTGCGGACCGGGACGGACTTCAGTCGTCGCGCTACTGGCGCTTCGGCGAGGATCCGCCCATCGTGGGTTCAGTAACGGTCGATGAGGTGGTTTGCGCCTTCGACCGGCACATCGAGGAGTGCTTCTCCCTGGTATCGGGGGCGTCGGTCTCGCTGACCGGCGGGCTGGACAGCAGGTCCGTCCTTGCGATCTGCCTCCCGCACAGAAACCGTCTCAGGGGCTTTTCCTACGGGGGATCGTCGAACAGGGACGTGAGGACCGCGGCCAGGCTGTGCTCGGCGGTGGTTGTCCCGCACGCCACCTACTCGCTCGAGGGCGAGGCGACCACGTGCCTGCCGGAGAATGCCCGCGCCGCGGCCGGCCGGATGAACGGCATGGTGAACTTCATCCTGTTCTCGCACCTCGACGCCGTATACGCGGCCGAGGCGCGCTACTCCGACGCTTTGTTCACGGGAATAGGGACCGACCTTTTCAGGGGTTACTGGGTGCGGGGAGGGCGGGAGCGCCCCGCCGGACCTGCAGAGATAATATCCACGGCGGTGCGTCGCTGGTGCCGGAGCCGCGTTCAAGGCCTGCTGAAGAACGAGGACCCCGGCCGGGTGATGGAGCGCACGTGCGGGGAGCTGGAGGAGTGGGCGCGACGCGACGGAGAGGGTGACCCCGGGTTGTTCGCGGAGTTCGCCTGCCTCCGCGAGCGCAACACCAACTTCGCCACCTGCATAGTCTCGACGGCGGGAGCGCACATGACGACCTGGGACGCCTTCCTGTTCGGACCGCTGCAGGAGATGGCCTGCGGACTCCCCCGCGCCGATCGGGTCGACCGGCTGGTAGAGAGGACCATGGTGCAGCGCGCGGCGCCACTTGCACAGATATCCACGGTCAAGGGGCAGGCGGCGGGGCTGGAGCGGCTCGGGACAGCGGAGCGGCTGACGGCGGGAGGCTTCGTGGCCGGCGACTACTACCGCAAGTCGGTCAACTGGCTGGGCCGCAGGCTTCTCTCACGGGAGCCGGCCGGACACACCTATGCCGTAGACTACACGGACGCGCTGGTCGCCAACCGGGACTTCGTCCGCGACGTCCTCGACCCGGGATCGATGCTGACGGTCGACCTGTACGAGACTTCGGTCCTGGAGGAGAACCGCGACCTGATGCTGCGAGGTTGCGGTAACCTTGTCTACGAAATGACCAACGTGATGTGCCTTGAGCTGTGGCTCGGCCACATCTCCGGACTCACCCGACTATCGATGTAACAAAAGGCCTTTTTATTACATACTGCTCTTTCTGGGAGGTTGAAATGGAATGTGAATGGCCTAAGGCGGACTTCAGGCAGCAGGTGGTGCTGGCTATCTCGGCGCTGCTGTTCGGGGTGAGCGGATGGCGGGCGCTGAAACGCAACCGCCCCCGGTGGATACCGGTGTGGCTCGCAGGGCTGCTGGGCTGGATGACGGTACCCAAGTACTTCATCTGCGCGAGGTGCGAGAACTACGGCAAGTCGTGCGACTTCTTCTACGGGGGCAGGTACGCGGCGCTGTTGTTTCAGAAGTCGGATAAGCCTTTCAATGCCGCCGGGTATCTCGCCGAGGGGACGACGCTGGCGGTGTTCCAGTTCCTGCCCGCGATAGCGGCCAGGCGGGATCGGGGCGCGCTGGCGCTGTACCTCCTGTCGGGCCTCGTCTTTCAGGCCGTGCTGATCGTGGTGTGCTGCGTCAAGTGCGTGGCGAACGCCAGGGACCCGTGGAAGCGGCGTTACTGCCCGACGTACAAGCTGGTAGAGGCGGCGGGCCTGGCGGAGCCTACGCCTGAGGCGAGAGAAACATAGACGGTCACCCCCCACCCCATCCTTCCCCCCTCGAGGAGGAGGGGGAAATCAGTGGCCCCTCACCCCGACCCTCTCCCCCGAGGGGAGAGGGGGAAAGAGGAGCGGCGCTACAGCTTGAGGTCTATCTCCTCGCGGTTGCCCGCGGCGTCGATGTGCTCGATGTAGATGGGTACGCGGTCGGCGCCGCCGCCCCCCACGCCGAGGTCTTTGACCACCTGCCCGGCGATCTCGATGAGCTCGGCGGGGACGACGGCCGCCTCCGGCGGGAAGACTCCCTTGCGCTCTATCTTCCCCTGGCTCATGAGGATCGCCCCGATACCCCCCGGGATGCCCGTGCCTTCACCCGCGGCGGCCCCGGTGGAGAACATCGAGAATACGTAGGTGTGCGGCTCGCCGTCCTTCGTCCCCTTCACCACGACCTTCAGGCAGCCCTGCTGCTCGGTGACCCCGGCCTCGGCCAGCAGGCGCGGCCTCTGCGAAATGATGAAGGCGACACCGAACTCGAGCGGGACCACGGGTTGCCCCTGCACCTCGATGGGCTCCTCGACGGCTATCCCGAGCCGCACCACGTCCATTGTCAGGTCGAAGTAGCTCACCGGCAGGACCGAGCCGTTGTTGGTGACCCGCTTGAGGCCCGGCAGGTACTTCGGCAGGGTGATGGTCTCGGGGTGGGGGTAGGGGTAGGCCGGGTAGATGCCCACGCCCTTGAACTCCACCTCCTTCTCGGCGTAGGCCCGACCGCTCTCCTCGAGCATGCGGACCTTGATGAACTCGCCGTCGATGAACAGCGGGATGTCGGAGGTCATGGCGTGGATGCGGTGCTTGATCACGGCGCCGCCCTCGGCGGGCTCCCCGCCGTGCACGTGGTAGATGTCCACGGACTCGGCATCATCCAGCAGGGTCTCGACGCAGAAGCGCGCGAGCACGTTCGCCAGGCCCGGGGAGTTGCCGATACCCATGAGCGCGGAGACACCGGCCTCCTTCGCGGCCCCGTCCATGGCCAGCATCTTTTCGGTGGCGTCTAGGTCGTCGCAGACGTCCACGTAGTCGATGCCGGACTCGATCACCGCCTGCAGTATCGGGGGGCCGTAGCGGTAGTAGGGGCCTATGCAGTTGAGCACTATGTCCGACCCGGCGATGAGCGCCTTGACGCTCTCTATGTCGTCGGCGTCAACCCGGGTTCCCGTGACCTTCCCGCCGAGCGTATCGGCGAGCGCGCACGCCGCATCCTCGCGGAAGTCAGCGATGACCACCTCGTCGAAGAACTCCCTGCTCGCCACGGTCCGGGACGCCCAGGTCCCGACCCCGCCGCACCCTCCCAGCACTGTTATCTTTGACAACTCACACCTCCAGAGTCCACTTTGCGCGTATCCCGGATTATATGAATAATCCGGGTCACTGAATAGAATGGTGCCTGGCACCATTCTATTCAGGCGCCATTCAAGTCAACGAGCAGGGGCCTTATGACGAGACTGCTGATAGGTCACGACGCCGGGACCGGCGGCTGCAAGTCGGTGCTCACCGACGGGAGCGGGGAGGTGCTCGCTGCCTCGTTCGAGCCTTACCCGACGTCCTACCCCGGTCAGTCGCGGGTAGAGCAGGACCCTGCCGACTGGTGGAGGGCGGTCTGCACGAACACGAGGCGGCTCGTAGCCGAGTCCCGGGTGGACCCTGCCTCGATCGCTGGGCTGGGGTTCGCCGGGCAGATGGTCTGCGTGGTCCCGGTGGACCGCGCGGGAGAGCCGGTCCGGCCCGCCATCATCTGGATGGACAGCCGGGCGGACGCCCAGGCGGCGCGGATGATCCGGCGGCTGGGGGGCAGTCGGGTGATGCTGGCGGTGGCCGGCGCGCTCCCCACGGGCAAGGACGTGGTATGCAAGGTGGCCTGGCTCGAGGAGAACGAGCCCGACCTCTTCGGCCGCACGCACCGGATACTCGACCTGACGGGCTACCTGGTGCTGATGGCCACCGGCGAGCTCTCCCTGGACCATACCGGGGCCGGGGCCACCGGCCTGCTGAGCGGCAAGCGCGAGTGGTCCGGGCTCCTCGCGCGCCTCATCGGCTTCCCCGTGGAGAAGATGCCGGACATCCGGCCGTGCTCGCAGGTAGTGGGCGGGCTTACCGCTGACGCGGCCTCGGAGATGAGCCTCGCCGAGGGGACGCCCGTAATCGCCGGGATGTCGGACATCCCCGCGGCCGCCGTCGGGTCGGGAGCCCTGGGCGACGGTGACGCGCACATCTACCTCGGCACGTCCAGCTGGCTCTGCATCACGACCTCACGCACGCGGAACCTCGGCCGCTACGGTATCGCCGCCGTTCCGTCGGCCGACCCCCGGACGAGCATCATGATAGGGGAGACGGAGACGGCCGGCGCATGCCTGGAGTGGTTCGCGCGTGAGTTCGCGACGGCCGGCGAGAGGCGGCTGGAAGGAGGCGTGTTCGCTGCGTTGGACACGGTGGCTTCAGAAGTCGAGCCCGGCGCGGGCAGGCTCCTGTTCATGCCCTGGCTCTTCGGCGAGCGCTCGCCCGTGCCGGACACCACCCTGCGGGGATGCTTCGCGAACCTGTCGCTCGAGCACACCCGTGACCACATGCTTCGTGCCGTCTACGAGGGGACAGCCTACAACCTGCGATGGCTGCTGGACGCCGCCGGATCGAAGGGGTTCGCCTGTAGGCCCTTGAGGGCCATCGGCGGCGGGGCGAAGAGCGACCTGTGGATGCAGGTGATGGCCGACGTCACGGGCCGCGAGATCAAGGCGGTCGCCGAGCCCCAGGAGGCGGGCGCGGTGGGATGCGCGCTGGCCGCCGGGGTGGGACTGGGCCTGGTGCCTTCGTACGAGTCCATCAGGGGACTGGTCGGGGTCAGACGCGTATTCGAGCCCGACACGGAGGTGGCTTCCGCCTATGATCCCCTGTACCGGGCGTTCAGGGCAGTGTATCCCGCCCTGTCCAAGGCGGGCCGCGCCCTGAATCGCTAGAAGACTTCCTCGTCGTACTCGCGCCAGCCGGGCTCGACTATGCAGATGAACCTCAGGGGGATATCGCCGGTGTTCTCGATGAACTGGATCGCTCCCGGCGGGATGTAGACCGCCTGGTAGGGGCGGACGGGTTCGGCCTCGTCTCCGATGTGCATCAGTCCCTCGCCCTCGAGGATGTAGTAGACCTCGGAGGCCTCCCTCAGCCGGTGCCTGTAGGTCCCCTCGCCGGGATCCACCACGGCCTCGGCGAAGCTGTACTCGACGTCCAGCAGCTCCTTCTCCGGGTGGAACAGCTCGCGCAGCCGGCAGCCGTCCCCCGCCGGGAACGCGTCGCCGGCTGCAAGGTCCCTGATGACCATAGCTCCCCCCGTCTCAGAAATCGGTCCTGCCTGATTATAGCCACGGCCGGTGCTGCCGCGTGTTATCATGACCATCGGCAAGGCGGCGCGAGCGGACGGGGGTGGCTGGAAATGGGTGGAAGCGGTACCGTCGATGATTTCCGGGTCCGCGACCTGCTCTCCCGGAGCATAAGCCTAAGTTACGGCAACGCCCGGGACTTTCTCGTGATGGCGGCTGTCGTCGGGCTGCCGCAGTTCGTGGCGATGATTCTGACCATCTTCATGGAGCCAGATTTCGAGAAGGCGATGAAGGACCCGAAGCAGGGTATTCTCGGTCTGATCATCTGGCTGCTCCTGATCGCGACCTGTGTGCTCCTGGTGAAGTACCTCGGCGCCCTGCCGGCGCTCGCGGCCAACAAGGAAGCGGGACGCAAGCTGGAGTGGACCGAGTCGCTCGCCTGGGCCCGCGACCAGAATCTTTTCTGGGGGGTTCTGGGCACGGTCCTGCTGATGCTCCTGGCCGTCCTGGGCGGGCTGATACTGCTGATAGTCCCCGGCGTCATCGGGGGGGTGTGGTTTTTGCTGGCGCTTCCGGCCAGGGTCCTCGGCGGTCACGGGGCGGTCGAGTCGTTGAGGGTCAGCCGGGGCCTGATCCGGCCCGTCTTCAGGAAGGCGCTCGGGCTGGGCGCGGTGCTGGTCGCGGTGATGTTCCTGCCGAGCCTGATCGTCGAGATCGTATCCTGGATCGCGTGGGGATTCGCCTCGCGCACTCCGGCGCACTTCATCCTCTCGGGCGTGGTGACGTACCTGGCGGTGATACTCTGGAGCCCCGTTGCGGGGGTGGGGATAACCCTTCTGTACCTGGAACGCACGGGCGGGATAAAGAATGTACGTCGGGAGGTCTTCCTGCCGTGACCCGGCCCGGGCGGGACGCGTCGGCGGCGAGCACACCTTCCCGGATCACCCGGTGGGGGATAGGTGGTGTCCCGGTCGAACCGTCAACGGCCCTGACGGCGTCCGTCTGGGCGCTGGTCACTATCGGGGTCCTCGGCAACGTGTCCATGCTCCCGGTGAGCGCCTACTTCAAGCGGCACCTGAACGACCTGGGGTTCGTCAAGGACTGGGTGGCCCTCAACGAGATTCCTCCTCTCGGTGACATGGCCGGCATGGCCGCCGTGTTCATCGCCATGGCACTGGCGATCGGCTTCGGTTTCGCCATGTTCCATGGAGGTATCCCGGGGGGAAGGATATCGAAGGGCCTCGCGTTCGGTGCCGCGCTGTGGGTCGTCGGAGTTGTGCCGTTCGAGCTCATCGACATCCAGGTGTCGAAGGTCCCGGCCATGGTGATACTGCTGCTGTGGATAGGCCTCTGGCTGCCCGTGTCGCTGGCGATAGGGCTCGTTGTGTCGTTCCTCTACCCGAGGCGCACCCGGCCTTCCGGCGGAAAAAGTGCAATAGTGCCTGGCACTTTTGCACAAAGCTGGAAGGGACTGGGGCGGAAACTGTGGGCGGGAAAGCTCACGATCGTACTCTCAGCCGGCATCGCGACCGCGGCAGCAGCCGTGGTCGGCGTGCCGGTCCTGCTGCTCTACTCGCCCATGTCACGCATGCCCCGGCTGCTGCGCCCGGCCCTTGTCGAGGGCAGGTACAGCCCGGCGCTGGTTGTGGGGGTGGGCGCGGTGGTCTTTGCGTGGGCCCTGGTGATATCGCTGTTCTACGCCGCGGTCGAGGAACGGTCCCCCTTCGGGGGAGCGGCCGGCGGCGCCTTCTTCGGGGCCTGGCTGTACGCGATGATGGGCCTGCCGATGATGCTGGTCCTCTTTCCCGTCAGCGAGTTCCCTTCGGCGGTGATCCTGGTGGACCTGGTCTTCCTCCCCCTGGTCCTGCATGTAGGGGCCGGGACGGTGTACGGTGCACTTATGGCCCGCGTAACACGGCCGGGCCAGGGTGCCGTGTCTATGAAAGGACACGATAGATGAAAAGAGTAGCGGTTCTCCTCGCGATACTGGCGATCTCGGCCTGCCTGCTCGGCGTGTCGTGCGGCGGAAGGAAGCAGTTCGACCTGGCGACGATCGAGCGGTTTGAAGCGGCCGTGGACCGGGCGATGGCGACGAACAAGGTGCCGGGGATGGTCGTATCGGTGTCGAGCAACGACAGAGAGACCTGGACGGCCGCGAAGGGTCTGGCCGACGTCGCGGCCGGCGAGGTTATGAAGGCCGAGGACGCGTTCAGGATAGCCAGCATCACCAAGACGTTCACGGCGACCCTGGCGCTCATGCTCGTCGACGAGGGCAGGATCGACCTCGATGCCGAGGCCGCGCGGTACCTGCCCGACCTTGGAATACCGGGGGGAGTGAAGGTCGAGCAACTCCTTAATCACACCAGCGGCATCCACGAGTACACGGACACCGAGCAGTTCCTCTCGCAGATGAGCGGTAATCCGTCCCGGGTCTGGAAGCCCGAGGAGTTGGTCGAGATCGGTCTGTCCCAGCCCGTCTACTTCCCGCCGGGGCAGGGCTTCCACTACTCGAATACCAACTACGTGATCCTGGGGATGATCGTGGAGAAGTCGGGCGGAAAGGTGCTCGGCGACCTCCTCGAGGAGAGGATCCTGAGGCCCCTGAAGCTCGAGCACACGGAACTCCCCACCGAGAGGCGCATGCCGTTCCCTTACAGCAACGGCTACTACGACTACAACGACGACGGGAACGTGGACAGGTTCACCGACATGCTCGATCCTTCCATGACCTGGGCCGCGGGGGCGATGATCTCCAACGCGAAGGACCTGCGGACATGGGCGGCCGAGCTGGCGCGGGGGGACCTGCTCAAGGAGCAGACGCAGGAGCTGAGGCTCCAGACCGTGAAGGCGGATCTGGAGAGCCTGCCGGGCGGAACCTACGGCCTGGGCATAATCGACTACCAGGGGTACTGGGGTCACGACGGTGCCATACCGGGGTATAATAGCGCGATGTTCTACCGGCCCTCCGACGGGGCTACCGTCGTTGTCCTGGGCAACAGCTACAACGGGGCGTGGACCAACGCGGCGGACCAGACCTTGACCGGCTTACTGGAGGCCCTGGGGGAGTGAGGGCGCGGCGCCTCGTGCCAGCCGCTTGACCTGGATCTATTCAAGTTACATCCTGGCTGTGAATGTAGGTCGGTCAAGAGCGGGTTAATCATTTGCATCCAAAGTAGGACGCCTGTACGACCTGGCTGAATCCCGCCTGGCACCGTTTTATTCACTTGACACTATATACTAAATACATATATGTTCTATATAATCGCCCGGCCACACCGGAGGCTTGAATGGGAATCAGGTACGCCATCCTCGGGCTTCTGAACTACGAGGACCTGCACGGCTACCGCATCAAGGAGCATATAGAGCGCAACTTCGGGCACATGTGGTCCATCAACTACGGCCAGATCTACCAGAACCTCAAACGTCTCGAGGACGAGGGCCTGGTGAAGATGGTCGAGCTCGCCCCCTCGGAGAACGGCGGACCGCGCAAGAAGCTCTACTGCATCACCGAGGAGGGCAGGGCGGAGTTCTCCCGCTGGCTCGCGAGCTCTCCCGACAGGCAGATGCTGCTGCGCGACCCGTTCCTGACCCGATTTGTCTTCTTCGACTTCGGAGACCCCGAAGACGCGCTGCGGCTGATAGACGAGCAGATCGAGTCGTATGAGATGCAGCTGGAGCGCCGGCGGGAGAACACGGGGCGCTGGAAACAGTACGGCACCTACGTGCGTCTCACCTCCGAGCTGGGAGTCGAGTTCAACGAGATGTATCTCGGATGGCTCAAACGCGCGCGGGGAGAGGTCGAGCGCCGGATGCGCGCGGGCGCGAAGGCTCTGGAAGCTCCCCCGAAGCGCTGACGGAAGCAGAGTGGGAGGTCGCTGTGGAGTTCGACGGGATCACGCTGGTGACGGGGGCGGCCGGTTTCATGGGCAGCCACGTCGTGGAGTATCTGGCCGAGAGGGGGGTCCGGGTCCGGGCCACCGCGCGACCGAGGAAGGCAACGCCGTTCTTCGACCGCCTGGGTGTTGAGTTCGTGGGGGCGGACCTGACCAGGCCCGAGACCATCGGCCCCCTGTTCGAGGGCGGCGTTGACCGCGTCTTCCACCTGGGCGCGATCTGCAACTTCTCCACGCCGTACGAGAAGCTGTACCCGACCAACGTGCTGGGGGTCGAGCGCATAACCGAGGCGGCTATGGCCGCCGGCGTGAAGAGGTTCGTGCACGTGGCCTCCACGAGCGTGTACGGGCCCTACCCCGGCAAGCCGTTCACCGAGGACGGTCCGCGCGAGCCGCAGGACGACTACGGCAGGAGCAAGCGCGACGGCGAGGACGTGGTCCTGCGCCGGATAGCCGAGGGGCTCCCGGCGATCATGACCAGGCCCTGCACGGTGTACGGCCCCCGATGCAACGACGGGGCGGGCAAGGCGTTCTCGCGCCCCACCTCGATCACCGCGATCCCCGGGAGAGGCCGCCAACTGCTGTCCAACATCCGTGCGGAGGACGTGGCGGCGGCGGTGGAGTACCTCTCGCACAGGGACGAGGCGGTGGGGCGGATATTCAACCTGGCGGACGAGAGCAACCCAAGCGTCGAGGAGGCGCTCACCATGGCGGCCGAGGCGTTCGGCTCGAAGCCGCCGAAGCTTCACGTCCCGCTGGGCGTAGTGAAGGCGATGGCGAAGGTGCAGGGCTGGGTGGCCGCCAGGAAAGGCTCGATACCCGACCTGGAGTACGACGCCGTGCGCTACCTGTACGACGACTACGTGGTGGACATGAGCAGGCTCAAGGAAACAGGGTTCGAGTTCATGTACCCTGATTTCGCCGCGTCCATGCGGCAGATGAAGGAGTGGTACGCGGAGCACGGGCACGAAGAGGAGCCGATGACGGTAAGGGCGTGAGGCGCGCCGAGGGGGCGCGGGAAAGCGGGGGACAGGCGATGGCGGATAAAGTGGTGATCAGCGGGTTGGCGGACGGTATGGGCCGCGAGGTGGCAAAGCTGCTCGCGGCGGCGGGTGACAGCGTGGCCGGCTTCGACGTGGACGCCGGGGGGATCGAGTCACTGCGCAAGGAGCTCGAGGGCACTCCGGGAGACCACCTGCTGGAGGTGCTGGACATAACCGACCGCCCGGGTCTCGAGGCGTTCGCCCGGAAGACCATGGAGAAGCTCGGGACCCCAGACATCGTCCTCTCCAACGTGGGCATCGGGTTCTTCAGCCCGTTCGAGGAGGTCGACCTGGAGGCGGCGCTCAAGTGCCTGGAGATCAACGTGATAGGAGCCGCGGCGCTGTTCCAGGCGTTCCTTCCCGCGATGCGTGAGCGCGGGAGCGGCAAGCTCATCGCGATGTCGTCGCTGGTGGGGCGCATTCCCTTCCCGTTCGAGTCCATATACACCGCGAGCAAGTTCGCCATAAACGGCATGCTCCAGTCGATGCGCCTCGAGGTGGAGCCGTTCGGCCTCCAGGTCGCGATAATCGAGCCGGCACAGGTCTCGACCACCTTCGCGGCCAAGATACACAAGCTCCCTGTCGAGACCTCGCCGTACAGGGAGAGGGTCAAGCGGTTCATAGACCGCGACAACGAGCTCATCAAGGGCGCGCCCGACCCCCTGACCGCCTCGAAGCAGATCGTGGAGTGCTGCAAGAAGGAGTGCCCGTCCACCTACAACCAGTTCCAGTTCCGCGACACCTTCTTCCTGTATATAAACCGCGTACTCCCCCAGAAACTCAGGGACTACATACTGATCAACTTCATGGACATAAAAGTGTAGCAAAAGGGTCAGGCCCTTTTGCTACACATCCACAGCCGGGGGTTGAGATGCCGACACTGGCACACGTTCTGACGGCCGCGAGATCGAGGGTGGGCAGACTGCGGGAGCGCGTGATAGACGCGCCCGAGGAGGTCTGCGTCGAGCGGGCCCGCTATATCACCAGGTCCATGAGAGAGCACTGGGACGAGCATCCGCTCGAGCGGATGAGCAAGACGTTCTCCGAGATACTCGAAAACATCAGCGTCATCATCCGCGAGGGCGAGGTCATAGTCGGCTGCCGGACCTCCAAACTCAAGGGCGCGCCGCTCTTTCCGGAGAACAAGTGCCGTTGGATAGAGGGCGACCTCGACACCATGAACGAGCGCATCCTCCAGCGCGCGCTCATCACCGAGGAGGAGATAGCAGAGCTGCGAGACGAGGTCCTTCCCTTCTGGCGTGGCCGCACCGTGGAGGAGCGGCTCGAGGGGATGCTGCCCCCCGACGTCGAGGAGGATATGGACAAGTACGTGTTCACCATGATGCTGGAGATCACCTACGGCATCGGGCACTTCACCATGGACCACCGCAGGGTGCTGGCCATGGGCTTGAGCGGGGTCATCGAGGAAGCGCGTGAGCGCCTGGCGGCGCTCGGGGAAGAGGAACGCTCCGGCGAGAAGGGCCTTTTCTACGAGGCCGTGGCGCGTTCCTGCGAGGCGGTGGTCAGGTTCTCCCACCGCTACGCCGAGGAAGCCGAGCGGCAGGCAGCCTCTGAGGAGGATCCCGGGCGCTCCGCCGAGCTGCTCGGGGTGGCGCGGGTGTGCAGGAGGGTGCCGGAAAACCCGGCGGAGACGTTCCACGAGGCTCTGCAGGCCATGTACCTCCTGCACCTGGTCGCCCAGATCGAGTCGGGGGGGAACTCGATATCGCTGGGCAGGATCGACCAGATCCTCTTCCCTTACTACGAGGCGGACGTGAAGGCCGGCCGCGTCACCCCGGAGCGCGCCCGTGAACTGCTCTCGCTCACGTTCCTGAAGACATGCGAGATCTGGAACGTGCTGGAGGAGGCGTTCATCCCCGGCGGGGAGGGCCCCGAGGGCAAGACCACCCAGAACGTGATCGTCGGGGGGCTGGGGCCCGACGGCGAGGACGCCACCAACGCGCTCTCCTACATAGTGCTGGACGCCTTCGCCGATATAAGCACGGTACAGCCCAACTTCGGGGTGCGCTTGGGCTCTCGCGCTCCCCGCGAGCTGTTCGCCAGGACCGCGGGGTACGCCAGGGCCGGAGTGCCCCTGCACTTCTTCAACGACAACGCGATCATCCCATCTCTCATCGAGGCCGGTGTGGCGCTCGAGGACGCCCGCGACTACGGGTGCGTGGGCTGCGTGGAGCCCAACGCCCAGGGCAAGACCTTCGGATCGACCTTCGCTGTGCAGTTCAACGGCATCAAGTGCGTGGAGCTGGCTCTCAGCAACGGGATAGACAATACGTTCGGATACCAGTCCGGGCCTCGAACCGGCGATCCGGCGGGGTTCGGGACCTTCGAGGACGCCTGGAACGCATACACCGCGCAGGTGGGGCATTTCCTGAAGCAGGTGGAGCGCGGGATGATGTGCCTGGACCGCGCGATCGCCGAGAGCGTGCCCAGCCCGTTCGCCTCGTGCATGGTGGACGGCCCGATGAGCAAGGGGCTCGACCTCACCCGCGGCGGTGCGGTCTACAACTCCACCGGCATCCAGTTCATGGGCTTCGCCAACACCGCGGACAGCCTGTACGCGGTCAGCAAGGCGGTATTCGAGGACGGCAGGTTCACGCCCGGAGAGCTGGCCGACATGCTGGCCGAGGACTGGATGGACGCCGAGGAGGCACGGGTTTACCTCCTTCGCAAGGTGGCCAAATACGGAAACGACGACGACGAGGTAGACGCCATGGCGGTGCGGGTGCTCGATCACTTCTGCGACCGCGTTGGGGAGTTGGAGCACTTCAGGGGCGGGCGTTTCTGGCCCGGTGTCTTCTCGGTCGGGTTCCACGTGGCGATGGGGGCGTTCACCGCGGCCACGCCCGACGGTCGCTTCTCCGGGGACGTACTGGGCAATGGCCTGACCCCCACCAACGGCAACGCGGCGGAGCCGACCGCCATCATGCGTTCCATCACGAAGCTGCCGCTGCACCGCCTGTTCAACGGGGCGAACCTCAACATGAGGTTCCACGCGGCCCGCGTGACACCTGATACCCTCGTGGACCTCGTCCGCACCTACTTCGAGGCCGGGGGGTTCCAGGTCCAGTTCAACATGATAGACAGCGAGGTCCTGCGCGAGGCTCAAATGCGGCCGGAGGAGTTCGGCGACCTGGTGGTCCGGGTGAGCGGGTATTCCGCGCTGTTCACCCTGCTGTCCGACACGGCGCAGGACGAGATAATCAGCCGCACGGAGTTCGACCTGTAACAGCCGAGCGCGGTGTTGCAAAAGTGCCTGACCCTTTTGCTACATAGAGACTGGGGGGCTGCATGAGCAAGGTCATGACCATGAGGGAGGCCATCTCCGCGAACGTGGAGGACGGCGCGTTCCTCTTCATCGGGGGCTACATCTGCAGGACCCCCTTCGCCGCCATCCACGAGATAATCCGCCAGGGGAAGAAGGACCTTACCATCACCCGGAGCAACGCGGCCGACGACTTCGACATGCTCATCGGGGCGGGCTGCGTAAAGCGCTTCATCGCGACGTTCCTCTCGCTGGGGCTCTACGGCCTGGCGCGCTGCTACCGCCGCTCCATCGAGCAGGGGATACCACACAAGGTCGAGCTGGAGGAGTACACCAACCTATCGTTGCCGATGATGCTGATGGCGGGCTCTATGGGGATGCCGTTCATACCGGTGAAGGACATGGTGGGTACAGACCTGCTGAAGGTGAAGTCGTTCATGGGCGACGGCAAGTACAAGGTCATCGACTCGCCGTTCGACGGGACCCCGACCCTGCTGGTGCCCGCGCTCAAACCGGACGTGGCGATAATCCACGTCCAGCAGGCCGACGAGGAGGGCAACGCGCAGATGTGGGGTATCGGGGGGGACTGCAAGGTGGGGGCCAACGCCGCGGCGAAGGTCATCGTCTCGGCCGAGCGCATCGTGGGGCGGGACGTCGTCGGCAAGGACCCCTCCCGGACCATCGTCCCTTCGATGAAGGTCGCGGCGGTGGTGGAGGAGCCGTTCGGCTCACACCCGGGCTACACCCCGGGGTTCTACGACGTGGACCTTAACTTCGGATACCTGTACCAGCAGGCTTCCGGGACCGTCGAAGGTTTCCGCGATTTCCTGGATGAGTGGGTATTCGGGGTAGAGGACCGCACCGCCTACACCCAGCATTTCATAGAGAGGTTCGGCTACGCAAGGTTCCGGGAGCTTCAGGCCGAGTTCGACTACGGCTACCCGGTCAGCTACTCGTACTAGGGGGGCCCGCATGAGCGAGCAGGAGACATACATCAAGCCCGAGTTGATGGCGTGCTGTGGCGCCCGGGAGATATCCGACGGCGACGTGGTCATCGTGGGCACGGGCTTCCCCGCCATGAGCGCCAACATAGCCAGGCACACCCACGCACCCAACGCCGTGATGATGCAGGAGTCCGGGGTCCTGGATGCTCAGCCGAAGAGGCCCGCGCTGTCCGTCGGTGATCCCTGCCTCAACCCGGGAGCCGCGATGGTGGGCGGGCTCATAGATGTCATGGGGATGTTCCTGCAGGGAGGCTGGGTGGACGTCGGGTTCCTGTCCGGCAGCCAGGTAGACAGGTACGGGAACATAAACACCACGGTCATAGGTGACTACGACGCCCCGACCTCGCGCCTCCCCGGCAGTGGAGGGGCGAACCCGATAGGGGCCCTGGCGAAGAAGGTGCTGATCATCGCCCTGCACGACCGGCGGCGACTGGCCGAGAAGGTGGACTTCATGACCACCCCGGGTTACATGGACGGGCCGGGGGCCCGAGAGAGATGGGGGCTGCCCGTGGGCACGGGACCGCGCGCGATAATCACCAACAAGGCGGTGCTCCGGTTCGACGAGGAGACAAAGGAGGCCTACCTGGCCACCTACCACCCCGGGCACACCGTGGAGGAGATAGTCGAGAACACCCCCTGGGACCTGAAGGTATCGCCCGACGTGCGCGCGACCGAGCCCCCTAGTACCGAGGAGCTGCGCGTGATAAGGGAGGTCCTGGACCCGACCAGGATGATAGCCATCTACCTGAAGCGAGGATACGTCTAGAAGTTGCAAAAGTGCCAGGCACTTTTGCAACATTTGGAGGTTCAGTGATGGATTACACCAGGACGCTGGCTGAGTTCTGCTCGGGCATCGCCTACTCCGACCTGCCCGATGAGGTCGTCGAGAAGGCCAAACTCTGCGTGCTGGACTTCATCGCCAACGTCTACGGGTCTCTCAGGCTCGAGGCGGTGCGGAACGTGATCTCCTCCTTTCGCGAGAGTGGCGGCCTCGCCGGGGCGCCGGTGCTCGCCTGCGGGTTCAGCACTACGGTGAGGGACGCCGCGTTTCTCAACGGCACCATGGCCGAGGCGATCGAGGCGCAAGACGGTCTGCGTTTCGGGGGAAACCACCCCGTATCCGCGGTTATGCCGGCGGCGTTCGCTGTCGCGCAGGAACGGGGCCGCAGCGGGCGAGAGCTGATCGAGGCCGTGGTGGCCGGGTACGAGATGGCGAACAGGGTCGCGGCCTCAGTGCACCCCTTCCACACCTTCAGCGGATTCCTGCCTACCGGCACCTGCGGGACTTTCGGGGCCGCGGCCGCCGCGGCACGCCTCAGGGGGCTCGACGCCCCGGGGATGCTGAACGCCCTCGGGGTGGCGGGGTACCTCGTCCCGTTATCCATGGCCGAGCAGCTCATGGGGGGCTGCACGGTCAAGATCG
>JAZDFZ010000019.1:0-102070 GCA_043807425.1 Actinomycetota bacterium | reverse complement strand
TCCACCTTGATGGAAACGTCGTAGGTGGTGACATACGAGCCCAGGTTGTAGGAGCGGCGCGAGCGAGCGGGGATGGTGTCTGCCGGTCCGGGGACCTCACCCCTGTCGGTGAACAGCGTCATGGTGACGTCCTGCGGGACGGCTGAGGGGTTGGACACCAGGACCCAGGTCTCGAACCCGGCCTCGGTGCAGCCCTCGGCCAGGTACCAGGTCCTAGAAGGGGAGGTGACCCCGGCGGCGTCGTGGGCCCAGGTGTTGAAAGGAGCCCGCGGGATGGACTCCGCCCTCCTCTCCGGCACGGCGGCGCCATGCAGGCAGGCGACGCAAGTCAGCAACACCGCCGTGAGGCCGATCGTACATGCTCGTCTGATCGAATCCAAACAGCCTCCCTGGACTTCAGGCCGTTCCTGGTCTCCGGCTATAGAATAGTAGCAGGCCCGGACATCAACAAGGAGACACCCATGAAGTTGACCGTCTCGCTCGCGCAGATTGCGGTGGCGAGGACCGATCCCGCCGCGAACCTGGAGAAAGGTCGGGCGCTGGTGGCCGAGGCCGCTAGGAGGGGAAGCGACCTCGTATGCTTCCCGGAGATGTGGACCACCGGGTTCGACTGGGAGGTCAATAAGCGGATAGCGGCTGAGCACGAGAGTGTGAAGGACGAGGTAGCGGCCCTGGCCCGGGAGCACGGCGTGTGGATAAGTGGCTCGATGCTCTCGCTCAACGACGACGGTTCGGTGTCCAACACGCACCGGTTCTTCGACCCGTCGGGCGCGGAGGCGGGCGCCTACAGCAAAGCGCACCTCTTCAGCCTGATGCACGAGGACCGGCACGAGAAGGCGGGTGACTCGCTGTGCCTCATCGATGCCCCCTGGGGCCCGACAGCGCTCGCTGTCTGCTACGACATCCGGTTCCCGGAGCTGTTCAGGACCTACGCCCTGAAGGGCGCCGTGCTGACGCTCTCGCCCATGGCGTTCCCGTATCCCAGGCTCGAGCACTGGAAGGTACTGGTCCGGGCCCGCGCCATCGAGAACCAGATGTTCGTGGTGGGGACCAACCAGGTAGGCTCGGAGGATTTCGGGCCCGACGGTGTGGCCACCTACTTCGGCGATTCCTGCGTCATAGACCCATGGGGAGACACGATCGTCGAGGCCGGTGAGTCGGAGGAGGCTCTGCTGACCGCGACCATCGATACCGACATGGCCCGGGAAGTCAGGGGTAAGATGACAGTGCTCAAGGACCGCCGGCTGGACCTCTACGAGCTGGGTTGAAAAGTATCTCCGTTCCGGGGGCTTTTGCCTGTATTATTGAAGTCGACCCATCAGGTGTCCTGGACCAGGGAGGTAACAGATGGCGTTGAAGCCGACAATGGAAGGCATGAATGAGGCGGCGGCGCAGTTCCTGGAGCCCGGCGAGGAGCTCGTCACCATCGGGTGGGCCTCGGAGAAGGGGACGAAGTTCTACTACGTGGCCCTCACGGGCAAGCGGCTGCTGATAATCAAGCTCTCGACGTTCTACAAGGTCAAGGGCGCCGAGTCCATCCCCATCGAGGACCTGGAGGGCGTCTCCATCTACGAGGGCTTCAAGTACGCTGCCCCCGACGTCCAGTACATCTCCAGCCTCATGGAGACCTCGCTCTATGTAAAGACGAAGGGCGGCAAGAAGCGCGCCTTCCGTTTCCAGAAGATCCTCGGGCTGGACAACAAGCAGGTGCCGGTCGACATCATGGAGACCCTGAAGATAGGCGCCTGAACAGGAGAGGGTCTCCAGGGAACGAACCAATCCCTGTATGGAATCCACTTTTTCTCAGGCCGCACCCGGCAGGCGGCCGGGGGCTCGTTCCGCCTTGCGCGCCGTAATATTGCTTACCGCGCTGGCGATCGTCCTGACCGCATGCGGAGCGTGCGGGACCGGCTCCGGCAGCAAGAAACCTTCCTCCAGCCGGGCGCCCTCGGGGCAGGAACAGCCTGTCAAGCTCAGCGGGCTGTGCTTCAGCCCTTTCCTCGAGCAGGGGGCGATCGGCCCCGGTGAGGTGACCCCGGAGCAGGTGGCGACCCTTCTCGACGTCATCAAGCCCTACACGAGAGGGGTACGGACGTTCAGCTCAACGGGTATCGGTCCGGAGATGGTCGCCGCGGCGAAAGCGCGGGGGTTGTACGTGGCGGCCGGTTGTGACCTGAGCACCGATCCCGCCTACAACGAGGCCGAGGTGTCCGGCCTGGTGGAGCTCGCGCGGGGCGGCGGCATCGACCTCGCGGTGGTCGGGGAGGAGGCCCTCTACTTCAACATGATGAGCGAGGAGCAGCTCATCGGGTACATCAAGCGCGTCCGCGAGACAGGGGTCCCGGTGACCACCAGCGACACCTGGGGTGTGCTGATCGGGCACCCGCGGGTGATCGCCGAGTGCGACGTGGTCATGGCGAACATGTTCCCCTACTGGGAGCTGCAGAGCATAGGGAAGTCCATGGACTACCTGGACTCGTGCTACCTGAAGACGAAGAAGGCCTCGGGCGCGAAGAAGGTCCTGGTGGAGACAGGCTGGCCCTCCGAGGGTGAGACGAAGGGCAAGGCGGTCGCCAGCCCCGCCAACGCCGCCTCATTCCTCTCCCGCTTCCTCGAGTGGGCCGACTCGAAGGATGTGGACTACTACTACTTCGAGGCGTTCGACGAGCCCTGGAAAGGGACGCGCGAGGGAGCGGTCGGCGCGCACTGGGGCATCTGGAACGACCTGATGCAGCTCAAACCCGGCATGGCCGAGGTCCTCGACTGACTCAGCCCCATCCTATTCATATCCCCGTTCTCCGGGTGTAGGCTTGATGCAGCGGTCGATCTCAGAGGGGGAATCGTGAGATCTGAGCGATGCGTTCTGGCGGTAGCGGTCGTGTTCCTCGTCCTTTCGTGTATCCTGGCCGGCTGGGGGTGTGGCGGGCAGGCGGAGGGGCTTTCGGAGAAGGCGAAGGATTTCGTCTCCTCGATGGCCGAGGGCGACTACGCCGAAGCCGTGGGCTCCTTCGACGCCACAATGAAGACGAGCATGCCGGTCGAGACGCTCAGGCAGGCGTGGGAGGGCCTCACGGCCCAGGCCGGCGCGTTCGAGAGCATCACCTCCACGCGTGAGGAGAAGGCGGCCGGCTTCGATACCGTCTACGTCACCTGCAGGTTCGCGAACTCGCCGATAGACGTCAAGGTGGTCTTCGACTCCAAAGGGCTGGTGTCGGGCCTGTGGTTCGTGCCCTCGCAGACGACGACGGAGTACGAGCCCCCGCCCTATGTCGACGAGGGCTCCTTCACCGAGAAGGAGGTAACGGTCGGGGGCGGCGAGTGGAAGTTGCCGGGAACCCTCACCATGCCGAAGGGTGATGGGCCTTTCCCGGGCGTAGTGCTCGTGCACGGTTCGGGCCCCAACGACCGCGACGAGACCCTGGACCCGAACAAGCCGTTCAAGGATCTCGCCTGGGGGCTGGCCTCGCAGGGGATCGCGGTCCTGCGCTACGAGAAGAGGACCAAGGAGTACCAGGCGAAGCTGGCGGAATCGGTCAAGGGCCTGACCGTCAGGCAGGAGACCATCGACGATGCCCTCATCGCCGCAGACCTGCTGATGCATACCCAGGGGGTCGACCGGAAGAAGGTGTACGTGCTGGGTCACAGCCTGGGCGGGATGCTCATCCCCAGGATCGCGAAGGAAGACCCTGAGATACACGGGTTCGTCATCATGGCCGGGCCGACACGGCCGTTAGAAGACCTCATCCTGGAGCAGACCGCTTACATCGCCTCCCTGAAGGGGACGATGTCGGCCGAGGAGCAGGCGCAGCTCGATATGCTGAAGGCGGCTGTTGCGAAGGTGAAGGACCCCTCGCTCTCCGCGGACACGCCAAGCGACCAGCTTCCCCTCGGGGGCTCGGGGACATACTGGCTGGACCTGCGCGGTTACGAGCCCGCTAGAGCCCTGCAGGGCATCGAGAGGCCGACCCTGATACTACAGGGCGAGCGCGACTACCAGGTGACCATGGTGGACTTCAAGGGGTGGCAGGAGGCGCTGTCCGGCAACTCGAACGTCACCTTCGAGTCGTACCCGGACCTGAACCACCTGTTCATGACGGGTGAGGGCAAGGCGACCCCGGCGGAGTACCAGCAGGCCGGCCACGTCTCCGAGCAGGCCATCGATGACATCGCCTCCTTCATCAATGAGAATTAACCTCAACCATCTTTTCTCATCTCTGAAAGAAAACCTCACACCAAAACTTTCACTGATGAAAGAAATGGTCTGAGGCAATCTTTCACGGTGCAAGATGTGACAGCAGCTTGCTCCGCGGCTGGCAGGTATCGTGAGAAATAATGGTTGAGGTGAATTCTCAGGGGCGGATGAGGATGATGGGGGTCTTCTGGTCCTCGTTGCCCGCGGGGTTGTCCGAGAGGATCTCCTCGATGTACTTCCGGTCAACCCCGTCCGACGCGCCTATCACCCATGCGATCTGCTGGTCGTTGGCGTCCACGATGCAGCAGTCCAGCCCGGTCTGACGCTTGACCCGCAGTGCTGTGGCGTCCGGGTCGCGGGGCCCCTTGATGACGTGATGGTCGTACGGCGGCATCCCACCGGACATGTCGTCGACGAGCGCGGTCTGCATCCCGGCCAGGCTGTAGAAGTGCCCCTTGCCCCGGGTGACCGCGTCGTAGAGCCCGCCCAGCAGGCCGAGCAGCACCCGGCTCCAGCCGACCTCGTCGATGGCGACCTGCATGCCGTGGGGGCTTCCCAGCGGGGCCATTTGAGAGCGCTTCTGGACCATCGCCGCCAGCCGGGTCGCCGCGAACGACGGCTCGATCGTCTCCACCGAGATGGCCCGCCCCTCGGTTATGGCGGTCACGCTCTCGGCAAGTGCCACCAGGTCCCCGGGACGCGCGATGCCCGAGGTCTTCTCGCGGACCACTTCCACCATGTCGTCCGCCTCGGTGACGAGGCCCGTCTCCACCGGGATCCGCTCCGGCAGGCCCTTTCGTTCCGGCAGCGTTCTGGACGGAAGGACGAACTCCCCGCTCAGCCGGTCACCGTGCTCCCCCATAAACTCGACGAACCTGGCGCGCAGCGGGCCCTTGTTGGGCATCTTCTCCAGGTTCTCCATCAAGACCTCGATGGCGTCGTCGTAGCGGCCCAGGGCGGCGAGGCTGTCGACGTAGCGGTTGCAGTCCGTCACGTAGAAGCTGTAGGCCTTCATCCGCCTGAACTCCTCAAACGCGCCCGCAGCCGCGGCGAAGTCGCCTTTCTCGTAGCAGATGTTGGCGATCCTCTTGAGGAGGTACCGGTGGACCGAGGTGCTGTCCCTGGTGAGGAGCGACGGGTCCACCTCCTCCAGGGCCAGCCGGTACTCCGCCAGGGCCTCGTCCTTCTTCCCCGAGTAGAGATGAATGTCCCCGATGATCAGGTAGTACCAGGGGACGTCGGGGTACTCCCGGTGGGCGCGCATGTAGAGCACGGAGGAGAGCTCCGCGTTGCCGGGCGGTGGCAGGGCGTAGAATGCGAAGGAGCCCAGCGCGGAGTAGGTGCGCTTCGGGACCTTCCGGCTCGTCTCCAGGACCCTGCCGATCTGGGCGCGCAGGGCGTCGTGGTCGCCGGTCCCCTTGATGATGCGCATCAGCGCCTCGTTCAGGGTGGGATCGAGGGGGTCCTTACCCAGGGCGTCCAGGCACAGCCGCTGCGCCCCGGCGAAGTCACCGGAGTCCATGAGGGCTTCCAGCTTCTTCACTTCAGACAAACGGATCTACCCCCCCCGAACATGCACGCGATCTCTGCCGTAAGAGGATAGAACAGACAGCCGGTCTTCGCTAGCGGAGGACGTAGACGTAATCCTCCCCGGAAGCGAAGACGCGGTGGATGTCACCGCGCTCCCGGGACCACTGCTCGATGCGCTGGAGTTCGCCCGGCTCCAGCTCACCGGAGTGGACGAGGACGTACTCCACTCCGAGACCCTCCAGAAAATGAATGCTCTCCCGCGAGGGGAACGACTCCATGGCGCGCGCCGCGTCCACGTACGATCTGGGGATGAATGCGGAGAAGCCGTTCAGCAGCTTCTTCCAGTGCTTCGTGGAGTAGTAGGTCCGGGCAGGCTCGAGCTCGAGCCACTGGCGCTCGTCTATTCCGCTCGCCGAGGACGGCCGGTAGTCCGCCAGGGGGACCTCGACGGTGGGAGCCTCACCGGGCTGGCCTTCCAGCCAGGTGTAGACCGGTGGGAACTCGTCGGCCAGGGGGACCCGGGCCATCGGGATCGCCACGGTCATCACGTCCAGGAGCAGCACGGCCAGTAGCACGAAGCCGACCAGGGCAGAGAGCAGGACGCCGTCCTTTCCCCGCAGCCAGTCCATCAGTCCCTTCACCGCGTAGCCCGCGAGTACCGACAGTGAGAGCGCTATCAGCACGCTGAACCGCGCGGGGGTCCGCAGGGCCTTGAACCCCGGGACCACGTAGTAGAGGAACCGGTAGGGCAGGGGCAGGTTGGTGCTGCGGCCGAACAGGTGCAGCGAAGGCCCGAGGCACAGCACGCCGGAGACGACCGGAAGGGTGACGTAGAACCAGAAGGAGAACCGGTTCTCAGGCTTCCACCTCCTGCGCCTGAAGAGGTAGACGGCCCCGGCAATGCCGAGGACCAACGCCACCAGGCCGGGGAACATGGCGCGCTCCGTGGCGCTGCCGCGGAACGCCGCCTGCCGCCTGAGCCCCGCGGTGAGGCCGCCCCAGACCCAGCTCTCCGCCGGTGCCATCAGGAAGTCCTGCGCGTCACCCGC
Source organism: Actinomycetota bacterium (assembly GCA_043807425.1). GTDB lineage: Bacteria > Actinomycetota > Geothermincolia > Fen-727 > Anoxymicrobiaceae > JAHJCO01. The sequence continues at coordinate 95,299 of JAZDFZ010000019.1, read as the reverse complement.
GTAGAAGTCCACCTCCGATATCTTGCGCTCGAACTCCGGCTCGCTGGAGTGTACCCTGAGGTACGGCAGGGCGAACGGCAGCACCAGGAGCCCGGCAACGACCACCGCGATCCCCAGCTTGACCACCCAGCGCAGGGTATAGGTCTTCCGCGAGACTATGAGCCGCACCAGCAGGAAGAGCCCCACCGCGATCGCGGTCATGAACGCGTACGACCAGGCCGAGAGCGCCTCCAGCACGAAGAACAGCGCGAACAGCGCCAGGTCGCGGGTCCGACCCTCCTCGCAGTACAGGTGCAGGAAGAGCAGCGCGAACGGGATCCACTCCACGGCAAGCAGGTTCAGGTGCGTGAGGTGGGCTATCTTGTACGGCGCGTAGGCGAAGGCTATCCCGGCGATCACCCCCGCGAAGCGGCTCCCGGTCAGGTGCCTGACCAGGAAGTAGCCGCCGAGGGAGGCCATGAGGAAGTGGAAGATGAGCATCATGTTGGCGGCCTGGACGGGGTTGCCGGTGGCCGCCACCACCGGCGCGGCGAGAACCGCGGTGACCACCTGGCTGTCCGAGTAGGCGAGCGTGTACGGGTTGGGGTAGAAGATGTTGGCGTCGAAGAGGTCGAGCGGGTTCTCCGACAGCGCGTGCAGGTCCCAGGCGATGGTCCAGACCTGGTGGGTGGGGTCGTAGGGGTTGCCGACCACCGCGTGGTCTCCCTGCGTGAGCACGGGCCTGGTGAGGAAGACGGACAGCAGCGCGAAGAACAGCAGAATGATGAGGAATACGGCTGCCCTCTTCCTGTTCCTCAAGCGACCCCCCGCGAATCGACCTCCACCATGCGTATCATATCCGTTTCGGGGCTTGCCTAATCCAGGAGGCCGGTCTTCTGTACGAACTCGAGGGGGGAGACGATCTCGGTGCCGGGCGCCGCCAGGCGGCTGTTGCGCAGGAAATGGTTGTCGCCCGTCACGAAGAAGTCCGGCGCGGCTCCGACTGCGGAGGCGAGGATGGCCGCGTCACCCGGCTCGAGAACCCCTTCCCACGGATCTGCTTCAGCGGGCTCGCAATCCGCGACCACCTCGAAGACAGAAGTGCGCAGGTAATCCTTCAGCGCGGGCAGGGCGTCGGGCAGCTTCCTTCCGACGGTGCGGATGACCTCATCGAGGACCCGCCGGGAGACAACGGCGACGATCTCACCCTTCGCGGCCTTCTCCAGGATGATGGCGGGGGGGCCATGCCGCGAGTGAAGCCCCGAGAAGATGACGTTACTGTCCAGGAACACTCTTGGAGGTCTACTCCTCGCCGGCTGACTCACGGGCCATCTCCCGCCGGGTCCGGCGCCCTTCCTCGAGAAGCTCATCCTCGCTGATTCCGGAGCGCTCGAAAGCGCTGCGGATCTCTTCGAGGGCATCGAGTGCCCTGGCCTTCCGCGGAGTCATCTTGAGCACTGACTCCTCTACGAAGAGCTCCAGGGTGTCCCCCGGCCTGATGTCGAGCGCGTCGCAGACCTCCTTCGGGATGGTGATCTGGCGCTTCGGCCTCAAGACCGCATCCGCCATGATAGCGCCTCCTGTCCGACGTCCTACCGTTGGACGTCCAACGTCTTACTGATATTCTACACCAGGGATTTTCAGAATCAAGCGCAGATGGTGCAACTTCCGGTCGGAGGCATTGTTGCGTCCGGTGGGGGTTGCTACTACTTCACGTAACCATAGAAGCGGTCGGCCAGGTCACATGCCGCGCTGTCGAGCCCCTCTTTCACGGAGATCGGCCTGGCCAGCTCGATATTCTTGTCCGTCGCCGTCTGGTAGGCGGGCCACACAGCGGCGCCTTCGCCGTTAGGATCCCCGGTCTTCGCGAAGCGGGTCCAGTAGCCGATCATGTCGCCGGAGAGCGCCAGGTCGTCCTGGCGGTAGTCGATGATGAAAGCCTCCCGGAGATCATGGAGGGCACCTTCAAGGATGAGGCGAGACCAGGACTCCCTGACCCCGTCCGGCAGCTTACCCTTGACCAGCGTCCCGAAGACGAACGGCAGCTCGGAGCCGTGGCACGGGCCGAGGAAGCTGGTCAGCTCGGCAGGCGGCGTCTTGTCGAACTGGTACAGGTATGCCTTCTGACCTTTTGCGACCTGCGATCTGGCCGCGAAGCGTGATACCGAGGTGAAGTCGAAGATGGTGAAGACCTGGCTGAGCTGCTTCTTGATGTCAGATTGCTGCGTCACCGGGAACATCGCCAGCACCTGGTCGGCGTAGGCGCCGAAGTACTGCCTGATCTTCGCCTGGTACTGCTCGACCGTCATCTTGTCGAGCGTGTCCTTCGCACCGAAGACGAAGAGGTTCCCCTCCTCGCGGTTGGATCCCAGCAGGAGCGCGACATCGTGCTGCTGTCCGTTTGCCACCATGGTCCCCGGATCCTCGGGTATGACCCACCCGTCTACGGTCGGTACGAACCTGGGGTCCATGATGAAGAGGCCCGGGTCGGTCAACAGCTTTATGGACAGCAGGTCCTCCACCGGCTTTGCCCGCATGGCGGCGGCCACATCGGGCGAGCCGGCGCACCCGATCTCGGAGGCGTACTGCGAGCCTATGCTCTCGGCCTCGGCGAGAGGCCGGGTCGCGTGCATCAGGAGGCCGTGGTCGATGAACAGGCCGCTCTCGGAGATCGCCTGGTGGAAGAGGCCCGCGGACAGGGGGCTCACCAGCTGATCGAACACGCTCATCGCACCGGCCGACTCGCCGAAGATGGTGACCTTGGCGGGGTCACCGCCAAAGGCGTAGATGTTGCGCTTGACCCACTGCATGGCTGCCTGCTGGTCCAGGAGGCCGTAGTTGCCGGAGGAGTTGTTGGGGGACTCCGCCGTGAGCGCCGGATGGGCGAGGAAGCCCAGCGGCCCGAGCCGGTAGTTAATGGTCACCACCACCACGCCTCGCTCGGCGAGCTTCTCCCCATTGTAGAGTGGCAACCCCCCCGCCCCCAGCTGGTAGGCTCCGCCGTGGATCCAGAACATCACGGGCAGCTTCTCGGAGCTCTTTTTCGCCGGAGTCCACACGTTGAGGTACAGGCAGTCCTCGCTCTGGGGACGCTGACCGGCGGCGCTCTTCTTGCTCCCGAGCACGATCTGCGGGCACTCGGGGCCCACCGTGGTGCACGCACGGGTCCCACTCCAGGGCTCGGCGGCCCGCGGCGGCTGCCAGCGCAGAGCCCCGGTGGGCGGAGCGGCGTAGGGGATACCGAGAAAGCGGTTGATGCCGTTCACGACGGCCCCGCTCACCTCTCCCGTGTCGATCTGCACTGTGCCAAGGCTTCCCCCCCCACCGCATCCGGCAACCAGCGAGATTGCCGTTGCCCCTGCCACGAAGCAGAGGGCGGCCCTGAGAAGACTGCCACGCCCCCCGGATGCCCAGACCATCCTTATCCCCCCTTACCCGGGCTCACTCCCGGTAATCCATCATGCTGAACTCGAAGCAGGCGCCGCCGTCGTTACGTGCCGCTACGGAGCCGTCGTAGACGCGCGTTATCTTATCCACGATGGACAGCCCGATCCCGGTCCCGCCGGCCCTCCCGCTGGTGAACGGTATGAAGATCCTGTCGATCATGTCCGGAGGTATCCCGGGGCCGTTGTCACTGACCTGATACCGGTGCCGCCCGTCCGCGTCTCTACCCAGGTAGGAGACCTCGATGCGGGGGCCCGGGCTGTCGTTGTGGCTGACGGCGTTGCCGATGAGGTTCAGGAACACCTGGTAGATGTGGGTCGGGCTGGCGATGATGCGCCCCATGTCCTCGTCGACCGCGATCTCGATACCCTTCTCCCTGATGTCGCCGCTCTTCTCCTCCAGGACCCTCTCCACGACCTGCCGGACGTCCACCTCCGAGACCTCCTTGGGCACCTGGCCGGCCTCGGCAAGGCTGAGGATGTCCTTTATCAGGGCGCTTGCCTTGTCAACGTTCCTTGAGATCAACACGGCAATCTCGTCGATATCCATGCAGGCGGTCTCCGTCGTTGGCCGGGAGGTGAGCCGGAGCAGCGTGTCGCTGGCCACCTTGATGGCGGTCAGGGGGCCCTTGAGGTCGTGGGAGACGGTGTGGGCGAAGCCGTCGAGCTCGACCAGCATGCGCTGCCTCTCGATGCCGTAGTGTATGGCGCGCACCAGCAGGTCACTGTCCACCCGCCCCTTGACCAGGTAGTCCTGTGCGCCCTCCTGGACCGCCCGGACCGCCAGCTGCTCGTCGCTGAGCCCGGAGAGTACTATGATCGGCGTCCTGGGCGCCCTGGCGTGCGCGGTGGTGAAGGTCTCGAAGCCCCTGCTGTCCGGCAGTGAGAGGTCCAGCAGAACCACGTCCGCCTCTCTCAGGGAAAGGTGCTCCAGGCCCTCTGCCAGGGTCTCCGCGTGGGTGATCGAGAACGCGGTCTCCTCCACCTCCCCGAGGTACTCCTGCAGGAGGTCCGCGTCGGCGGGGTTGTCCTCTATGAGCAGTATCTTTATCTCTTTTTCCATCAGTCGGGATCGGGCAGCTTGACGATCGAGAACCAGAAGTCCTCGATCCCTTTCACCACCTCTACGAACCTCGAGAAGTTGACCGGCTTGGCGATGTAGCAGTTGGCGTGCAGCTTGTAGCTGCGGGCTATGTCCTCCTCGGCCTTGGAGGAGGTGAGCACGACCACGGGAATCGTCATGAGATCCTCGTCCGTCTTTATCTCCTCGAGGACCTCGCGCCCGTCCTTACCCGGCAGGTTGAGGTCCAGCAGGACGAGGTCCGGCCGCTTCGAGCCGGAGTAGTCGCCCTGACGGCGCAGGAACGCGAGCGCGTCGTCCCCGTTCTCGACTACGGAGAGGTTGTTGGCCAGCTTGCCCATCTCCAGCCCTTCCCTCGTCAGGTCGATGTCCGTGGGGCTGTCCTCGACCAGCAGTATCTCCACGGGCCTCATCTCGATACCCTCGTCACTCATCCCCATCATCCTCTCTCTTCGGCATGGTAAAGAAGAAAGTCGTTCCGACGCCCGGCTCCGACTCGACCCAGATCCGCCCCCCGTGCCGCTCGACTATCCGCCTGCAGAGCGCCAGGCCGATCCCGGTGCCCTCGTACTCTTTCCGGCCGTGCAGCCTCTGGAATATCTCGAACACGCGGTCATTATACTTCGGGTCAAAGCCTATGCCGGTGTCCTTCACGCTGAACAGCCAATCGCCGTTGTGCCGCTCGACGCCCACGTGTATCTCCGGGACCCTCTCCCCCCTGAACTTTATCGCGTTGCCGATGAGGTTCTGGAGGAGTTGTCGCACCTGCGTGGCGTCGGCGTCAACCTCGGGCAGAGGGTCGCGGGTCACCCGGGCACCGCTCTCCTCGAGGGCCTTTTCCAGGTTCTGGAGTGCCTCGTCCAGCGCCCGGTCCATGCCGGCGGGCGCGAGCTCCTTGCCCCGCGTGCCCACGCGCGAGTAGCTCAGGAGATCGTTTATCAGCGCCTGCATCCTGGTCACGCCACCGGTCATGTGGCCCAGGTACTTCATGGCCCTCTCGTCCAGCACGTCGGAGTACTTCATCTCGAGAAGCTCGGCGTAGCTGGTGACGGCCCTCAGCGGCTCCTGCAGGTCGTGGGAGGCGACGTAGGCGAACTGCTCGAGCTCGGCGTTGGAGCGCTGCAGTGCCCTCGTGCGCTCTTCGACCCTCTTCTCCAGCGTGGCCGTCAGCGCCAGCAGCCGGTCCTGGGAGGACTTGAGATCGACGGACATCCGGTTGAACGATACCGCTAACTCTCCGATCTCGCCCTTTGATTCCACCTCCGCCCTCACGCCCAGGTTGCCGCGGCTCAGCTCGGCCGTGGCCTCGGTCAGCACGGAGATGGGGCGCGATATGGAGCGCGTGACGAAGTACCCCAGCCCCCCGGCCAGGACCACGGCGACGCCGACCAGCAGCAGGGTGATCGCTATGGTGCTGTCGGTCGCCTTCTCCACGCTGGTGATGGACGCCTGGAAGGTAGCTCCTTCGCGAACCATGACGTCCAGCAACTCGACCTCTGTGTTGCGGGTCTTCGCCGCCATGTCCTCTATCTGGCGTGCCAGCGTCGCCGGGTCGGTGTTTGCTGCGGCCGACAGCATCCGGTCGGCGGCCGCCTCGGCCTCGTCGAGCGCGCTCGCCCATCGCGAGAGGTCCTGGGCCTCCGCCGTCTCGAGCATCGCGTGGAGCTGTTCGAGGCCGCTGTCCGTCTCGGAGCGCATCTGGAGGTAGCTTTCCTTCAGGGCGGATGCCTCCTGGCCCGTCTGCAGTGTGACCAGGTAGTGCTCCAGGTTCGAGACCGCCTGGTGCCAGTCGTTCATGACCTGGTTTTCCAGCTTCAGTATCTGGGCGTGCCGCTTCGAGGAATCCTCGAAGTCGTTCTGTACCTTCCTCGCGTTGTAGACGCCCAGGAATCCGATGAGGCCGGCGATCAACGCCACGCAGAAGAAGGCGAGGAACAGCTTCGTTCTGATCGACATACAACGCCACCCTGTTAATCGAAGTGCACCAGCGGGTACACCAGTCTATCGGCAAACCGGGCGGGTTTGGTTTAGCGGGACCGACTCCCGCGAGTGAGAGTCACTGGGCGAGGAGCTTCTGCGCGGCCTGGTACTCCCCGGCCTCTTTCTCCAGCTTCATAGCCTCGGTCCGCAGGTCCAGGGCGCGCTTGATCTGGTCGAACATGGGCTTGGTGGCCGCCGCCATGTCGACCGGCTGGCCCGACTGGATCTGCGCGATTACCTTCTCCACCTCGGCCACGATCGCCCTGCCGACCTCGACCGACTCCAGGTAGACGCTGATGACCTCCAGCATCTTCTTCGCATAGGTCTTGTACGGGGCGACGCCCTCCAGCGTGTCGATCTTCCGGTAAGCGGCCGCGGCGGCCTGGAGCTTTTTCTCGTAGTCGTCGATGCCCTTCTTGATGTCGGGCAGCAAAGCCCCGGTGGCCACGAACGCCGCGGGGTCCTGCCCGACCAGGGCCCCGATCGCACCCTCCTGCGCTTTCTGGAGATTGCCGGCGGCCTCGCTCGCCTCCTCGAAGGTGGCGTCGGCCTGCTCCATATAGGTCCTGGCCGTCCCGGTGTCCCCGCCGCAACCGGCGGCGGCAAAGACCGCGCAGGCTGAAAGGGAGATCGAGAGCGCGAGAACGAGGCTTTTTTTCAAGACCCAACCACCCCTCTTGAAGAGTACCTCTATTCTACACTTAACCGGCAGTCGGTTCAGCCGGGGCTGACATGGCGGAAGTGTAGCAAAAGTGCCTGACCCTTTTGCTACACCAGGCTATGGCCGATAACATTAGGCGTGAGTGGAAGGTCTGACGCGGACGGAAGGCGGAGCCGGATGGCGACGAAGGTGCTCTTGATCGATGACGATCCCGATATAAGGCAATCGGTGATGATCGCCCTGAAGCTGGAGGGTTACGAGGTGATCGCGGCCGCCGACGCCGAGCAGGGCTACCGCGCGGCGACGATCGAGCGACCGGACCTGATAATCCTCGACGTGGAGATGCCCGGGATGAACGGCCCGGAGGTCCTCAAGTGGATCCGGCAGAACCCGGTCTCTTCCCGGATCCCGATCATCTTCCTGACAGGAAGGGTGGACCTGGAGGCCATGGAGGAGACATTCGAGGGCGAGGCGCAGGGCTTTCTGATGAAACCGTTCTCTCCGATCCAGTTGCTGAACAAGATGGAGGCGGTCCTTCGCGGCGAGGCCCCCGAGGAGGGATCGCCCGGCACGACGACCGCCGGCGACGCCTAGAGGAGCCGGTGGTCCTTCCTGTTGGGGCAGGATACCGTTGGCAGCCCCCCAGGGCCGCTTGGGACCCAGGTATAGGAATCCGATCCAGAGGGGCACTCGGGGATCGACTTCAGCGCGTTTGTACCGGGACCGACCAGGTTTTCGAGAGAGGTCGGGTCACGGTTGTTGTCCAGCAGGTACTGCTGGATCGAAGTGTTCAGACTCCGCTGGTTGTTCCTGCATATCTGACGGTTGGTGTCCGCGTTCATGCTGTTCAGAAAGTAGACGAATATCATCGTGGTCAGGGCGAGCAGGACCGCGCCCACCGAGATGAAGACACCCAATCTGAACCTGCGTGAGCGCTCTTCCGATGACCCCTTCATCGGTCGACCCGGGCGTAGCGGCCCGGTGGACGTCGGGCCCGGTGCCTGCCGCGGGCTCGATATGGGAGCACCGCAGTAGGGGCAGGCCAAACAGGAGTCACCTATCAACGAGCCGCATTCCGGACAGGTCATTTCATCCCCTCGCAGCAGTGTCGAAAACGCATTCAGTATTGAGGTCGGCGGATGAACGCCGTGGCTTGACATGCGAGCGGAGCAAAAGCATGAACGAGGCCCGGGGCGGCATGAACGCTCCGCCGCGGGGCATGAGAAGGAGGTCTCAGTAGGCCTTTTCCAGCAGGGCCAGGACTTCCTCGGGGCTGGTTCGGCCCGGGTTCAGGGCGAAGGAGCGGTCCTGCATGGCGGACCCCGCCAGGTCCTCGAGGCTCTCCCTGGGGATGCCGACCTCACGCAGCGTTCGGGGCAGCTCGAGGTCCGCGATGAGCTCCCTGATGCGCTCGATGGCCCTGCGCGCCGCCGTATCGTCGTCGTCCCTGTCTACGTCGAGCCCGAGCCCCCGGGCGACCTTCCGGTAGGCGGCGGGCACCCCCTCGAAGCGCAGGTTGTGCTCCATCCCGCGGGTGAGCACGAGCGCGACCGCGACCCCGTGGTGGACGTCGAAGCGGGCCCCCATGGCATGGGCCAGGCAGTGTATGAGCGCCACGTAGGCGTTGGCCGCCGCCATGCCGGCGATGTTGGAGCCGACCAGCATGCCGGCCCTGGCCTCGAGGTCGTCCCCCTGGTGGAACGCCCTGAGGATGTTCGCGCCGATGAGCTCGAGCGCCTTGACGGCGAGGCCGTCGGTGACCGGCTCGGCCACGTTGGAGTGAAGCGATTCGACAGCGTGGCACAGGGCGTCCATCCCGGTGGCGGCCGTGAGGCGCGGGGGCAGGGTCACGGTCATGAAAGGGTCGAGGAGCGCCAGGCGGGGGGCGAGGCCGGAGCCGTGGAAGACGACCTTGAGCGTCTCGGCGGGGTCCACGATCATAGCTATATGCGTTGACTCCGACCCGGTACCGGCGGTGGTCGGAATGGCGACAAGGGGAAGCAGCGGTCCCTTCGAAAAGTACTCCCTGTAGCGGAAGCGGGTGAGATCATCCCCCTCCTGGAGCGCGATCAAAACGACCTTGGCGGTGTCGATGACGCTGCCCCCGCCCACCGCGATCAGGCAGTCGGCGCCGGACCGCCGCGCCGCCTCCGAGCAGCGCGAAACGGTGTCGAAGTCAGGGTCCTGACCGACGTCGTCGAAGATGGCGGCGACCTCCGGGCCGCCCTCGCCTGACACCGAGAGCACCGGATCCAGGAGCCCGGCGTTCCTCACGCCGGGATCTGTCACCAGGAGGATGCGCGTGCCGCCCATGCGCGTGACGGGCTTGGCCAGCTCGCCCGCCCCGTGCTCCCGGCAGACGACCTTGCCCGGAAGCTTGAACTCGTATCCGCAGACCATGGCGCTCCCAGCCTTTTCCATGACTTGAATGGTGCCTGACCCCCATCTATGCGGTAATCATAGCGCCGGGCGGGGCCGAACGGCTAATATGGTCGGGATGCTCCGCGCCGGGATCGGTACTGACGCTGGAAAGGACGGTCGTATGAACGAGGTCGAGGTGTACCAGGGTGTCTCACGCGCGCACACCGAGGTAGCACGGCATTACTCCAGCCCGTTCCTGATGGGCCCGCCGGTGTGCGACGAGCTGATGGCGCTGGTCGAGCACATGTACACGGAGGAGCAGGCCGACGTCGTCAGGCACCTCAAGCCGTGGAGGCCCAGGACCCTGAGATCCCTCGCCAGGGTGTCGGGGCGCAGCGTCGAGGAAGCGGGTGAGGTGATGAAGGAGATCGCCCACGAGAAGTACCTGGTGCTTGCGTACGGCAAGGACTGGGGCCCTCGCGAGCTGTTCCTGCTCCTGCCGATCGTGCCGGGGACCTTCGAGAGCGCGCTCATCCGCGCTTCCGCCGACAGCGTGACACCCTGGCACCGACGCTTCGCGGAGCTGTTCGAGGAGCTCTTCGAGACGGGGTTCACGACCGACTACGTGAAAGCCCGGCCGCTCGACGCGGTGCGCTACCTGCCGGTCGGGGAGTCCATATCCGACGATTCGAGAGCCCTTCCGTCGGATCGGCTGGGCGAGATGCTGGAGAGGTATGACAAGTTCGCGGTGGGAGTCTGCCAGTGCAGGCTGACCAAGCAGCTGGTCGGGGACGGCTGCGGAAGGGCGCTGGAGACCTGCACGACCATCGGAAGGCTTGCCCCCTACCTGGTCGAGCAGGGCAGGGCGAAGAGCGCCTCCCTCGCCGACGTGCTCGAGATAAAAGCGGCGGCCGAGAAGGAGGGCAGCGTCACCTGGATGATGAACTTCGACGGGGGAGCCCTGGGCAACGCCTCATGCTCCTGCTGTGGCTGCTGCTGCGGCGCGCTGCGGACCGTCTCGGAGTTCAACACTCCGGGGTTTGTTGCTCCCCCCCGCTACGTGCCGCGCATCGGGGCGGACTGCACCACCTGCCTGAAGTGCGTCAAGGCGTGCCCCATGAAAGCGCTCGAGGGCGTCGAGGGCTCGAAGACCGCCCCCCGGCACCTGCGTGAGCGCTGCATAGGTTGCGGCCTCTGCGCCGTATCCTGCGGCCCGGGGAGTATAACCATGGAGGCCGTGCCGGAGGTGGCCGGGCCCCGCCGCTTCGCCTTCGAGCTACCGAGGTCGATCGCCCGCGATCTTAGTAACATGCTCAAGGTGAGGGCGCTCAGGAGGTCGGCCGACTGACGGCGGCCTCGATCCGGAGGTATCGATGAGAACGAGTCGTTCGCTTCCGTTCGTGTTACTCGTGCCGGAGTTAAGGGATTATGTGCCAGGCACTCATAACCCCTGTCAGTAGCGGCGGTTCTTGAGGGCGTCGGTCGCCCGGTAGATCGCCCTCCACATCCAGATGTGCAGCGCGGGTTGGAGTCGCTTCAGGAAGAAGTCGAACTTCGCGAACATCGTGGTCATCACGAAGAAGCGGTCGCGCTTGATCGCCTTCACTATCAGGTAGCCGGTCTTCTCCGCGGAGAACATGCGGGGCATGAAGTGCTCGACCGCCCAGTCGACCATCTCCTGGGGGATTCCCCTGAGCCTCAACTGCTCGTGGAGCCGCGTGTTGGTGATTCCCGGACAGACCAGCGTCACACCGACTCCGGTTCCCTTGAGCTCGATGTACATGGTCTCGGAGAGCCCGGCCAGCCCGAACTTGGTAGTGCAGTAGGCGCCGAGCCCGGGTGCAGCGCAGCACCCGCCGAGGGACGAGACGTTCACCACGTGGCCGCGTCCCCGCTGCACCATCCCGGGCAGGAACGTCCCGATCGTGTTGATGGGGCCCATGAGGTTGATTCCGATTATCCAGTCCCAGTCGTCGAGCGTCGTATCCGCGACTGTCCCACCGACTGCCACCCCGGCGACGTTAGCCAGGATGTCGACCCCGCCCGCGGCCTCCAGCTCCTTCGCCAGCGCAACGATAGACTCCCTGGACGAGACGTCTACTACATGTGTCGAGCACTCGGCGCCCAGCGATGCTGCCTCGCGGCGGACCTCCTCCAGGCGCTCGGCGTTCACGTCCACCAGGGCCAGGCGGCACCCTTCCCGCGCGAGCTCCAGGGCCGTCGCCCGCCCTATTCCGCTCGCCGCGCCGGTTACCAGGGCCAGCATGCCTCGGATCTGCTTCACGATGTCTCCTTTCCTCGAATGGCATCATATACCAGCCCGTTTCAAGCCACCGATTCTTGGGGGCGGACTTCAGTCCGCCATTGAACACGCTTACCGGGACTGAAGTCCCGGCCCAAGCAAGTAAGGAGAAGTCCCGGCCCATTCTCCGATTCTTGGGTGCGGACTTCAGTCCGCCATTGAACACGCTTACCGGGACTGAAGTCCCGGACCCAATCAAGTAAGGAGAAGCCCCGGCCCAGCCAAGTCATATAGACGTCCATATTTGGATGCACATGATAGGCCTGCTCTTAGTCGACCTACATGCAGGGTCAAGATGTAACTGGATTGGGGATAGAATGGGTCTCGAAGCGGGCGGCATCCGGACAAGGGAGGGGCGCTATGAAGATCGACTCTCACTTCCACCTGGTGGACCGTGGATGGGTCCACGACGATTTCTTCATCGGCATGGCGCGCGTCGTGCTCGCGGGGGCTACCAAGCTGACCGGCGACAAGGCCGATCCCGTTCCGGTCGTCGAGAACCTGCTGCCGGTGCTGGCCGACACCACCGGGGAGAAGCTGGTCGCGAACATGGATGCCGCGGGCGTGGAGATGTCATGCGTCTTCGCCCTTGACTACGGGTTGCTCACCGGGGAGCCGGGCGTCTCCATGGAGGAGCAGAACATCAAGGTCTCCGAGGCCGCCACGCGCTTCCCCGATCGGCTCATCGGGTTCTTCACCATCGACCCGAGGAGGCCGGGCGCGCTCGAGCTCTTCCGCAGGGGTATCGAGGAGTGGGGGCTCAAGGGGCTCAAGCTCCACCCCTGTTCCGGCTACTACCCCCACCAGGAGGAGTGCTACCCGCTGTACGAGGCGTGCGTGGAGTACGGCATCCCTGTGCTGTTCCACACCGGGAGCCAGCCGGCTCCGCTGAAGTCGCGCTTCGCCCGGCCCGAATACGTGGACGACGTCGCCGCTGACTTCCCGGACCTGCCGCTGATCATGGCCCACGTGGGGAGCGCATGGTGGACCGAGGCCCTGCTGGTAGCGGGCATGAAGCCGAACGTCTACTTCGATTTCTCGGCCTGGCAGATAACGTTCAACGAGCACCCCGCCGACTTCTACCGGATGCTGCGGCGCATCATAGACGACGTGGGTCCCTGGAGGGTGTTCTTCGGCACCGATGGACCGTACCTGAACGTGGTCTGCCCGCTGGACCGCTGGGTGGCCGCGGTGATGGACCCCGACCTCTCGTCATGCCCCGAGGTCTCGTTCACCGAGGAGGAGAAGCGCATCATCATGGGTGACGCGTTCGCGAGGCTGATGGGGTTGGGTGGCTGAGCGGCTGCCGCCGCAAGTCGAGCGGTCACAGGATCAGGTCGATGTCGGGCCCTCCGGTCTCACGCGGAGGGGGAGGTCTCTCCGGTTCCTTCTCCCCGGAGTCCCAGCCGCACGCAACGCACTGGTTTGAAGGGTACTGAAGCGGATCTCTGCACTCGGGACAGAAGGTGCGCCGCAGGACGGCTCCCACCAGCCGGACCTGTCTGTTCAGTGCCGGAGAGAAGACGAGGTACTTGCGTCCGGGGGCCAGAGGGTCCGGGTCCACCTCGATTATCTCCACGATGTCTCCCTGCGCAAACGCCTGCTCGCCTTCGAGCAGCACATTGTGGTCAACGATACACTCTTCGCCGCGCTGGAGATGGAACGCCATTCTTCATACCCCCGAGTAACCGGGAATGGACCCTGCCCTGGATGCTACATCATTCGGGTTCGGCAGAGACAGCCTTCCGGAGCCATTCCTCGACCACTCCCGGCATCGCGTCGCGGTTGGCCGAGGTCACGTGGAGCACACCCACGTCGGCGCGGTCCCTGACCAGGTCGAGGAACTGGTTGGAACGTATCTGGATGGTGCCCAGCACGGGGCGTGGATCGTCCAGTGCCCGGATGACCGCGCGGCGGAAGCGCTCGCTCGCGATCTCCATGGCGGCTATCTCGTCTACAACCAGCAGCCTGACCGAGCCGTTCTCCAGGGCATCCTCGAGCGCTGAAGCAGCCACACCCTCCACGTCCTCGATGTTGACCCCGTAGGGGCCTACCTTCACGGGGGAGCGAAGATCCTTCCTTGCCAGCACACCCCGGCGGCCGTCCAGCGTGGTGATGGAGAAGCCGGTCCTGACCCCGGTCTCCCTCACCTCTCCCGTGAAGAAGCCACCCGCGTCCCCGCGCGAGGCCAGGACCGAACGGATGACGGTGGTCTTGCCTGAACCGGGCTTTCCTGTCAGCAGCAGGTTGATGGCGTCCGGCACGTCGATGGCCCGAAGGCCGCCCCCCTCAGAGCGTGGCACCCTGCGACTCCCCGTGATCGGTTTCCGCGTCGTAGGAGGCATCGCGCGCCTGCCCGTCGCTGATGATGGAGGCGGCCGTGTCGCCCACGGCGAGATCTAGGGCCTCTCTCGAGGAGTAAGCAGGCAGGGCCTCCAGGGCGTCGAGCAACCTCTGCCCGGTGGAGAACCCGATGTCGCGGTGGCCCTCCTCGTGGGTCCTCACGGCTCGAACCATCCTTTCCCACCTCGAGACCAGCTCCGGAGACGCGCCCGGGGGCGGGTTCCAGCGGGGCAGGATGATGGTAACGTCAGCCGCGACAGCCACCGGACCGGTCCGGTACCCGGCGGCCGTCTTCTCACCCGCGTACTCGTAGTCCACGTACCAGTGGGTGTAGGCCCAATATCCCTCGGGGCCTTCGGTCTCCATCGCGGTGATGAGGTCCGTGGACGTGCGGCCGGTCACGTCGTAGTACTCGAAGCTCACCGAGGTGGAAAGGCCGGGCCGGTCCTCCACGGCGGCACTGGTAGGGACCGAGGCACCCCCGCCGGTGCCCGTCCGCCCGCAGCCTGTCGACGCGAGGAGGAGCACGAGCACCGCCAGCAGGAGGAGTGGCGGGCTCATCCGGGCGAAACGCCGTGTTGCGGGCTTCATCCTCCTCCTTCACGAGGTATTGCCGGCAGGATGCCGGCGCTACGTCTCGAGTATATCCCGAGCGGGGTCAGGTCTTGAATTGTGAGAAACAAACTCAGACCTCTCTCATGAGGCCACTTTTTTCCATTCTTCGATTCCGGTCCGATTTCAGAGGTCTGATACACTTCTGCGTGCCTACGGTTTAGCGTTTACCTTGACCGAAAGGACCCATGGCCACGACGGCTGGAGCGCCGGGAATCGATGAGACCAGGCCCACCGTGTCGGCCGGGGAGGGGCTCTCCGCGGCGGAGGTCGAAAAGAGGGTCCGCCTCGGCCTGACCAACGCCGTCAAGGAGCACTCCAGCCGCTCGTACTCGAGCATAATCCGGGCCAACGTCTTCACCCGCTTCAACGCGATCCTTGGAGCGCTCCTGGTGGTGATCCTCGTCTTCGGCTCGCCCAAAGACGCCCTGTTCGGCATGGTGCTGGTGGTCAACTCCCTGGTGGGCATCGTCCAGGAGGTGAGGGCCAAGTGGACCCTGGACCGGCTGACCCTGCTGAGCGCCCCCCGGTCCAGGGTGGTCCGGGAAGGGACGGTCTCGGAGGTGCCCGTGGGCGACATCGTACTGGACGACGTCGTGGAGGTCGGTACAGGCGATCAGCTGGCCGCCGACGGGGAGGTCCTCACCTCGGACGCGCTGGAGCTCGACGAATCGTTGCTGACGGGCGAATCCGTCCCCGTGGTCAAGGAGCCCGGAGCCGTCGTGATGTCGGGGAGCTTCGTGGTCGCGGGCCTGGGGAGGTTCAGGGCGACGGCGGTGGGGGCGGACGCCTACGCCCGGCGGCTCGCCAGCGAGGCCAAGAAGTTCCAGCTGGCGCAGTCCGACCTGCGTGACGGCATAAACACCATACTGCGCGCCATCACCTGGATAATGATACCGGCGGGACTGCTCCTGCTGGTAGCCCAGCTGAAGGCGTACGGCTCCTTCGCCGATTCGGTGCCGGGCACCGTCGCCGGGCTGGTGGGAATGGTGCCCGAGGGCCTGGTCCTTCTGACCAGCATCGCTTTCGCCGTCAGCGTCATCGTACTGGGACGCAGGAACGTCCTGGTCCAGGAGCTTCCCGCCGTCGAGGGCCTGGCAAAGACCGACGTCATCTGCCTTGACAAGACCGGGACGCTGACCGAGGGTGAGCTGGTCTTCAACCGCCTCGAGCCGGTGGGCAGGGAAGTGGGTGTCGCCGAGGTGCTGGGGGCGTTCGGAGCCGACCCGGCATCCAGCAGCAGCACCCAGGCCGCTATCGCCGAAGCGTTCCCCCCGCCGCCGGACTACGTCGTCGACGCCAGGGTGCCGTTCTCATCGCAGCGGAAGTGGAGCGCGCAGAGCTACCGGGAAAAAGGCACCTGGGTCCTGGGGGCCCCGGAGGTGCTCCTCGAGCGGATCGGGAACAGCAGGCTCGAGGCGGATGTCACGGCCCTGGCGGAGGAGGGTTGGCGCGTGCTGCTGCTCGCCGAGAGCGACATGCCGCTCAGCGGAGAGGCCCTTCCGGAGCACCTGGACCCGCGGGCGCTGCTGCTCTTCGAGGAAAAGATACGCCCCGACGCGGCCGAGACCCTCTCCTACTTCACGACGCAGGGCGTCGGGATCAAGGTCATCTCGGGTGACAACCCCGCCACGGTGGGGACGGTGGCCGGACGAACCGGCGTCCCGGACGTGGGAGAACCGGTAGATGCGAGGACGCTGCCGCAGGACGCCTCGGAGCTGGCCCGGGTGATGGAGGGCCGGACCGTATTCGGCCGGGTCAAGCCGGATCAGAAGCAGGCCATGGTGCAGGCCCTCCAGTCGAAGGGGCACACCGTGGCTATGACGGGAGACGGCGTCAACGACGTGCTGGCGCTTAAAAAAGCCGACATCGGTGTCGCCATGGGCTCGGGGTCCCCGGCCGCCCGCGGGGTGGCGCAGCTGGTGCTGCTGGACGGGAGGTTCGCGACGCTACCGGGCGTGGTCGCCGAGGGCCGGAGGGTGATCGCTAACATGGAGCGTGTGGCGAACCTGTTTCTGACCAAGACGGTGTACGCGACACTGCTGTCCATCGGGATCGGGCTCGCGGGCTGGGCGTTCATACTCCTGCCGAGGCAGCTCACGCTGGTGAGCGCGCTCACCATAGGTGTTCCCGGTTTCGTGCTCTCGTTCGCCCCCAGCCAGGAGCGCTACCGGCCCGGGTTCCTCAAGCGCGTCCTGGCCTTCACCATCCCGGCGGGGCTGATCGCGGCCGCCGCCGCCTTCACCGCCGGAGCCCTGACTCATATCTATCCCTGGGTCCACCTGGACGAGTCGAGGACGTGCGCCACCGTGGTCCTCTGCATCGTCGGGCTCTGGGTTCTGGGAAGGCTCGCGCGGCCGTTGAACTGGTGGAAGGCTCTCTTGGTGATCACCATGTCGCTCGGCCTGGTGCTCGCTCTGGCGGTTCCCTTCGCCCGCGAGTTCTTCGCCCTCGACCTGCCCCCCTGGCAGGTGGGCCTGGAGACGCTGGCGATCGCCGGCGCCGCGGTTGTGGCGCTCGAGTTCATCTGGCGTATGACAGGATGGATCGAGCACGCCAGAAAAAAGCACACCTAATACCGGTGCCAGGCACATTAGCTCCCAAGTATTAGTTCTCAGTGACCGTAGATGGCTGTGGGACTAATACTTTCAGGATGATGTGCCTGGCACCGTATTAGCGTATAATTGTATTGGTGACTCACGCGGCACCACCCGAAGGGGGAGTTGGTATGCCAGTAGACCCGGTATGCCGGAAGGAGCTCGATCCCCTGCACGCTTCCACTACCGCCTCTTACAAGGGGCACACGCTGTACTTCTGCTCTCTTCGCTGCAAGGACGAGTTCCAGAGAAACCCCGGCATGTTCATCCGGGGCGCGACCTCGGAGAAGAAGAAAGAGGGATTCCTCAAGCGCGTTTTCAGGTAGTCCGTCTGAACTCCGGTTTGAGGCCTGTAAGTAAAACGCTTTAACGAGCGTCTTTACTACTGCCGATACTCGGAGTATAAGACGGGCTTCGCTACTTTTCCGGGGTGGTTCAGATGGGTGGTGCCAGATTCAAGCGGCTCCTTGCCGCCGCGGTCCTCGCGATCTTCATCCTGGGCGCGGGGGGCGCTTTCGTGCATGGCGCGGACGTGTCCGGCGCGGGACTGGATGTCGCGCTCACCGTGACAGAGAGGGCCGGTACGGCCCGGGTCGCCGAGCCCGTGACGGTCGGCGTGCCACTGTCCCGGTCCGCCGACGTCCGGGGCGGGGACAGGCTCAGGCTCCTCGCTCCGGACGGGAGCGTTCTGCCCGCCCAGTTCACGGTCACAGCCCGTTGGGGAGGGGGTCCCGACGACCCCGCGCTCCCGGTCAAGTGGGTGCTCGTGGACTTCCAGGCCGACGTGGCCGCCCAGGGCTCGGCCGTCTACCGCCTTGTCGACGGGGGGGCCGCCACGCCCGGCACCAGCCTGGCCGTGACCAGGAACGACTCCGACATTCTCACGATATCGACTGGTCCGGCGCGCTTCTCCTTCAGCAAGAAGAGGTTCAGCCTGTTCGAGACCGTGACTGTGGGGTCATCGACCCTCGTGGCCGCCGGAAGCGACTCCGGGGTCGTCGCGGTCGAACCAGGTGGGGGCAGGTACTTGTCAGCGGCCGGGGCGCCGGAGGAGGTGGCCCTGGAGACCGACGGGGCGATGCGCAAGACGGTCCGCGTCCGGGGCGGGCTGTACGGCCCCACGGGCGAGCTTCTCGATTGCACCGCCAGGATATCGCTGTTCGCGGACAGAACCGATGCGAAGGTGCAGCTCACTGTCCGTAACCCCAGGGACCCCCAGGTCTCCGAGGGCCAGCCGCTCTGCTGCGAGATAGGGTGCCCAAACAGCGCGGCGTTCTCCGAGCTGTTCCTGGTCCTGGACGGCCCCGGCGCGGGAGGGCCTTCTCGCCTGGGCGGCTCCGGTGTGGACGCGCTCCAGTCATCGGGTGCCCTGGAGATCTACCAGGACTCAAACGGCGGTGACTCCTGGGCGAGGCACCGCGGCAGCAACCCGCGCCCCCAGAGCTACGTATCCTTCAGAGGGTATCGAGTCTACCGGGACGGTGGGCAGGTCGCCGGCGGTGACCGGCCGAGCCCCTGGATGGGAGTCGGAGGCGCCGGCGGAGCCGTCGCGGCCTCGGTTCGCGGCTTCTGGCAGAACTACCCGAAGGCCCTGGAGGCCACGGCCGGCCTGCTGGAGGTCGCCCTGTTCCCTGCCCGTTACGGCGGCGATTACTCGTTCAGGCCCGGAGAGCAGAAGACACACGAGGTGCTGTACTCCTTCGGCTCGTCGTGGAGCTCGGGGATGGGGGACAGGGCGCTCGCATTCCAGGAGCCCCTGTTCGCCTGCGCGAGCCCCGAGTACTACCTGGCGACCGGAGCCCTGGGAAGGGTGGCCCCGGTCAGCGGTGAGGGGGAGGCCGCGGCGTACGAGCAGTTGAACCGCGCCACCCTGGACGGGCAGGACAACAACCTTCTCAAGGTGATCGAGGACACCGACTTCTACTCGTGGCAGGACTACGGCGAGGTCCCCATCGACTACGAGGACGGGGGAACCGGCTCGTTCAACGACAAGTACAACTTCTCCCTGGGCCTGGCCCTGCAGTTCGCCAGGGGCGGGGACCCGCGCTGGCTCGACCTGGCGGTGGCGGGCGCCCGTCACACCGCGGACCTCGACGTCATACATACGAGCGGGACCCCGGACAACTGGTGGGAGCTAGGCTTCTTCGGGCACTGCTACCACGACGAGGACAACAACCTGAACCCCAACCGCAACTTCGGCATGCCGCACCCGGACCTGGTCTTCGGGGCGCCGGGCCTGTTCCTTCTCTACAATATGACCGGCGATCCGGTCATGCGGCAGACCGCCGTCGAGGTGAGCGAGAACATCCACTACAGGTTCGAGAACTCCTTCGGGCGGGGGAACGGGGAAGGCTACGCCAACGCCCCCGACTACGAGAACGACTGCGAGTCGGGCAGGCCGTTCGCCCACGGGCTGTGGGTGATGGTCGAGGCGTACCGGGCCACCGGGGACGCGCGCTACCTGGGCACGGCCGAGTGGATTATCCAGAACTCCCACCTGGCCGTGGACCCGTTCCTGACCGCCCCGGTACCGGGTGACCGCCACTTCACCAAGCTGTTCGTCTGGGACCTTCTCGCCGCGTCGCTGGGAAGGTACCTCGACCTGTGCGCCGAGATCGGGCGCACCGACGGGAGCGGCGCCCGCGAGCAGCTCCTGGCCATGGCCGACCAGGAGACCCGCTACATGTGGAAGGTGGACGAGCGCGGCAACCGCGGTGTTCCCTACGCCTGGATGCGCGACGGGACGCCGTGGGGCTGGGAGGACTACGAGGTGCAGGTCAACGTCTGCAACTGGCACCTGCTGACCGCGGATGCGCTGGCCTACGCGGTAGCCTACGGGGGCGACCCGGCGATGCTGGACAGGGCCGCCGAGGCGTTCAAGACCGGCTCGAACCCCGACATCGAGTACTATGCGCCGTCCTACACCGCCACCAAGGAGGCGACCAACAGCGCCAACTTCGGCATGGTGTACATGAGCGCGAGGGGCATGCAGCCCGGGGGAGAGCCGCAGTTCAACGAGTGGCTGTGCCTGCAGAACGCGGGGGACTCGCCCGCGACGGCCAGCGTCCGCTACCTCATGGATGACGGTGACGAGGTACTCAAGGACGTGGAGGTGCCCGCGCACTCGAGGCGCACCGTGGACGTGAACTCCGAGGTCGGATACGGCCGGGACGTCTCCGCCACCGTGTCGAGCGACCGGCCGCTGGTGGTGGAGAGGCCGATGTACTTCGACTACCACGGGAGCATGGCCGGGGGGCACGACTCGGTGGGGGCGGCCGGGCCCGCCCTTTCCTGGTACTTCGCGGAGGGATGCACCCGGGACGGGTTCGAGGAGTGGCTCACGGTATCGAACCCCGGTGACGCGGATGCCCACCTGAAGATCACCTACATGCTGGGCGACGGCTCCCAGCGCGTGCAGGAGGTGGACGCCCGCGCCGCGGGCAGGACCACCATCGACGTGAACGCCTTCGTGGGCCCGGGCCAGGACGTCTCGGCCCTGGTGGAGTCGGGGATCCCGGTGATAGTCGAGCGGCCCATGTACTTCGATTACCACGGCTGGAGGGGCGGGCACGACTCCCTGGGGGTCGAGGCGCCGTCTACCTCCTGGTACTTCGGCGAGGGGACCACGAGGTCCAACCCCACCGACGGGTACTTCGAGCAGTGGCTGTGCCTGCAGAACCCGGGTGACACACCCGCGCGCGCGGACGTTACCTACCTGCTGGACTCCGGCGAGCCGGTGTCCAGGAGCTACGACCTGGCGCCCGGGAGCCGCGGCACCGTCAACGTCAACTCCGAGGTGGGGCCCGATCGCGACGTCTCCACCATCGTGCGCTCCGACGTTCCCATAGTCGCCGAAAGACCCCTCTACTTCCTCTTCCGGGGCGCAGTGGACGGGGGAGACGTCTCGATGGGAGCGGCGGCTCCGCGAACCGAGACGTACTTCGCCGAGGGCTGCACCCGCGACGGGTTCAACACCTGGCTCTGCCTGGCGAACCCCGGAGCGGAGCCCGCGCAGATCACGGTCGATTATTTCACGGGCACGGGGCGGACAGTGTCCAGGGAGGTGACGGTGCAGCCCGGCACGCGGAGCACGGTGGACGTGAACCTGGACGTGGGGGCTGGTGAGGACGTCAGCATCAGGGTGTCGTCTTCGGGCGAGTTCCTGGCCGAGAGACCGGTCTACTTCAACTACCACGGCCGCTGGGCGGGCGGCCACACCTCCAGCGGAGTGGCGTCGCCCCTGGCCGAGTGGCACTTCGCCGAGGGCTGCACCCGCTGACCGGGAATTAACCTCAACCATCTTTTCCCAAGGCGGTGGGAAAAGATGGTTGAGGTGTTTTCCCGCTAGCCGACGACCTCCATGTCGATGCTGTTCTTGCCGGTCTGCTTGACCGCATACATCAGCCTGTCGCCCTCCTTGAGCATCTCGTCGACGCTCACGGGCGCTTCCAGGAACGCCACGAGCCCGATGCTGGCGGTCACCGGCCAGCCCCGCTCCTTCATCGCGTCTACGATCGATGCCTTCAAGCGGTGGGCGACCAGGGCGCAGGAGGTGGGGTCCGCCTCCGGCAGCAGCACCGCGAACTCGTCCCCACCCAGCCTTCCGATGATGTCGTTCGCGCGAAGGCTCTCCTTCATCAGCGTCGACGCGAGCTTCAACACCTCGTCACCCTGGTCGTGCCCGCAGGTATCGTTGACCTGCTTGAAGTTGTCCAGGTCGAGGTAGGCGAGCCCGAACGGGTGGTCGTAGCGCCGGGCGCGCTCCAGCTCGAACTCGGCCAGGGCGCAGAAGAAGCGGCGGTTGTTCAGGCCCGTGAGGGTGTCCCTCCTCGACAACTCCTGCTCGCGCTTGAGCGCCGACTTCAACCGGTTGAGCAGCATGACGAAGATGACGAAGAACCCGAGGGGGACCAGGTAGGTCCATGCAAGTACGAGGCGGTCGCCCGCTGCGTACCCCCAGATGGCGTCTGTTGTCACCAGGGACGCCGCGCTGAGAACCGAGACGATGAGGCCGTAGAAAATGCCCACGTACCAGGCGGCGACCAGGATGGGCAGTACGTAGAACAGTGAAGAGGTGACCTCCGTACCGCTGAAGTAGTCCACTACCCCCACCGCGGCCACGACCGTCAGGCACACCGCGAACACGGCCCATGGCTTCTGCCTGTCGAGGAAGTCGTCGATCCTGTTGATCAGGCTCATGCAAAAACACCTCAAACCGTTTCCTGCAGTATCGTGAAGGATACCTCAAACCGCTTCTTTTACAATCGAGTACTATCTTTAGAAGGGGTTCGTGCAAGTTTTGGTTAGAGGTAATCTTGCATAAGGGAGGGGCGATGGCCTGGGGCGATTACAGCGCGCGGGTGAAGGAGGTCCTGGACGACATGCTTCTCGGGGATCCCGAGGTCGAGCCGCGCAAGGCGTTCGGGTACCCTTCCTACTCGGTCAACGGTAAGATGTTCGCCTGCGTGTACGGCGACGGGGTGTCCATCAAGCTGCCGGCCGAGCGGGCGGCCGAGCTGGTCGAGGGCGAAGGATACACCCTCTTCGAGCCGATGGAGGGACGCAAGATGCGCGAGTGGGTTGTGGTGAGCCACGCGGACCCCGAGGAGTTCCGCGCCGACGCCGACCTGCTCAAGGAGTCGCTCGACTACGTCTACCACGCGTCGAAGTCTCAGAAACCCTCGAAGCCGCGGAAGCCCGCAAAGAAGAAGGGCGGGTCCAAATAGACCCGCCCGTAGATCACTCGATCGACTACCTCCCTCAGGCTCCCTCCGGGTAGTGCTTCAGGTAAGCCCTCTTGGTCGGCTTGTGAAGGAGGGCTCGCAGCGAGCACCAGCGCAACAGGCCGCCGATCACGATGAGGTAGATGCCGAAAAGCCCCAGCGCGCCCGCGGTGGTCTGGTCGTCCTTCATCTGCGAGGCGGCATACAGGAACGCGGCTCCAGCGGCGATCCGCAGCAGGCGCCCCAACCCGTTGACGTTCTTCCAGTAGAACCTCCACTTCTTCTTCTCTTTTCTGCCCTTCCTACTCATGGCATCACCCCCGCTGGCTCCGTGGACCTCCCGATATGGGGCATATCATAGTACAAAGAGCCGCCCGGGGAGCGGCCCGGGTGTAGAATCACCTCGAAAGGCACAGGGGGAACGCGATGATGACGATGACCTTCGAGCAGCGGCTGTCGACGGTACTGGCGGGCCGCGTCCCGGACAGGGTTCCCTGCATACCGCTTGTCTACTACTTCGCGGCCAGCGTGGCGGGGATCAGCGCCTACGAGCTCATCAGCAGCATGAGCGCTTACCGCTCCGCCATCGACGCGTGCTTCTGGGAGGCGGGACCGTTCGACGCCATGTACCCGCTGCCGATATCCATGGACTACCCCGACTTCAACGTGACCTACGTCGGAGGCACCGGGCTCAAGCCCGTCATGCCCCCGGGACCCGAGGACCCCACCGCGATGCTCCAGACCCCGGAGACGCAGACCCTGATGGCCGAGGACGACTACCGCGCGATGATCGAGAGCGACGCCCCGGGACCGGCGGGCCCGCTTCTGGAGTTCATGGTCAGGCTCGTTGCCCGCAACCACGGCGAGGAGCCCGGCTACGGCGTGCTGGCCCGGCGCTTCCTGCCCTCGTTCGCGATACTCGCCGGCCGGTGGCTGGCCGAGATGGCACGCTGGCGGAGGCGCGGGGTGCCGTTCTTCATGAGCTTCGGGTTCGAGGCCCCCTTCGACACCTTCAGCATGGCCCGGGGCGTGACGGACATCTCCCTCGACCTCAAGAGGCGCCCCGACGAGGTCCGCGAGGCCGCCCTCCGGATGGCCTCCGGCATGGCCTTCATAGCCTGGATGGCCTGCACATTCACCCGGGTCCCCCGCTTCCTGCTGATGCTGCACCGCACCTCCAACGACTTCATATCCCCGCGCCAGTTCGCCGAGATCTGCTATCCCGGCGTCAAGCTCATCGCCGACTACCTGGCCGAGCGCGGGATCTCCTTCTCCATGCACTGCGACGGCAACTGGGACGCGAACCTGGAGATCATGACCACCCTGCCAGAGAACTCGTGCTTCCAGTTCGACGGGGCCACCGACATCTTCCGCGCGCGCGAGGTGCTGGGCGACCGCTACGTCATCATGGGGGACGTGGACGCCGGGATGCTCGCCTACGCCGAGCCCGCCGAGGTAGAGGCCTACTGCGCGCGCCTCATCGACGAGGTCGGAGCGAACGGCCGCTTCATCCTGTCGTCGGGGTGCGAGCTCCCGATAAACGCCCGGCTGGAGAACGTGCAGGCCATGGTTCGCGCCGCCCGCACTCACGGCCGCTACTGACGCTCTGATGATTGAGGGCGGACTTCAGTCCGCCATCGACCTCGCTTACCGGGACTGAAGTCCCGGCC
The DNA here is from genome assembly GCA_043807425.1 of Actinomycetota bacterium. Lineage (GTDB taxonomy): Bacteria > Actinomycetota > Geothermincolia > Fen-727 > Anoxymicrobiaceae > JAHJCO01. The sequence continues at coordinate 70,547 of JAZDFZ010000019.1, read as the reverse complement.
CAATCATCAGGAAGTCCCGGCCCAAGCGCGCATTTAACAACCTGGAAACAAGCACGCAACATCCCCGAAACATCGGACTTGTAGATTCGCGCCTGGAGACAAACCGCGGAAGGAGCAAGCGCATGGCGAATATCGATTCCGGTGATACCGCCTGGGTACTGATGTCGGCCGCCCTGGTGCTGATGATGACGCCGGCCCTGGCGTTCTTCTACGGAGGGATGGTCCGCAAGAAGAACGTCCTGTCCACCCTGAACCTGAGCTTCATAACGATCGGGCTGGTGAGCATTCAGTGGATCCTCATCGGTTACACGCTCGCCTTCGGGCGTAACCTCGGCGGCCTCGTGGGGGGCTTCAACTTCGCGGGCCTCGCCGGAGTGGGGTACGGGCCGAACGCGGCCTACGCGCCCACCATCCCGCACCAGGCCTTCATGGCGTACGAGATGATGTTCGCGATAATAACCCCGGCCCTCATAACGGGGGCCTTCGTGGAACGGGTGAAGTTCAAGACCTTCCTGGTATTCATCCTGGTCTGGGCGACCGTGGTGTACGATCCGCTGGCTCACTGGGTCTGGGGGGTCGGTGGCTTCCTGCGCAACATGGGGACCCTGGACTTCGGCGGCGGTACGGTAGTGCACATGAGCGCCGGTTTCGCGGCCCTGGCGTTCGCCATGGTGATCGGCCAGCGCAAGGGCTACGGCAAGAATCCGATGGAGGCCTCCAACATCCCGTTCACCGTCCTGGGGGCCGGTCTGCTCTGGTTCGGGTGGTTCGGGTTCAACGGCGGCGGGGCCTTCGCCGCCAACGGCCTGGCGGTCAACGCACTGATAACGACCAACACCTCAGCCGCGGCCGCGGCGGTGGTCTGGATGTTCCTGAGCTGGCACGACGACAAGCCGAGCGTGCTGGGAATAGTTACCGGCGCGGTGGTGGGCCTGGTGGCCGCGACTCCCGCGGCCGGTTTCGTGAAACCCTGGGCGGCGCTAATCATTGGGGCGATCGCGGCCCCGATAAGCTACTACGCGATACGTTACCGTCAGAAGACGAAGCTGGACGAGTCCCTGGACGTGTTCGCCTGCCACGGCCTGGGAGGGTCGTGGGGGATGCTGGCGACCGGCCTCTTCGCCACCGTAGCGGTCAACAAGGCGGGCGCGAACGGGCTGTTCTACGGCAATCCGGGGCAGCTCGGCATCCAGGCCGCGGCCGTGGGCATAGTGGCGGTATTCGCCTTCGTCGCGACCTACATCATCGTGAAGATCCTCGACAAGACCATGGGCCTGCGTGTGAGCGAAGAGGCCGAAGAGGCCGGACTGGATATCAGCGAGCACGGCGAGCGGGCCTACGCCTAGCGGTGCCGCTCCGCGCGGACCAGATCAGAGTGACTCCTGCCTCCCGGGCCGAGGCGTGATAGAATACTGAACGCTCCCGGCAGGAAGATTGTAAGGAACATGCCGGGAGGAGTATTCACGCCGGTATGGGGAGGCAGACAATGGCACAGAAAGACAGGCCCACCAACCTCGTCGACATGTTCGAGCAGAGCGTCGCTAAGCACGGCCCGAACAAGCTTTTCGGGACCAAGAACGCCGCGGGTGAGTACGAGTGGGTCACCTACAGCGACATCGGCCGCAGGGTTGACGACCTCCGCGCCGGCATGGCCGCCAGGGGCATCGGCAAGGGTGACTGCGTGGGGCTCATCGCGAACAACAGGAACGAGTGGGTCGTGATCGCCTTCGCCACGCTCGGCCTGGGTTGCCGGTTCATCCCGATGTACGAGGCCGAGCTGACCAGCACCTGGAAGTACATTGTCTCCGACAGCGGAATAAAGGTGCTGTTCATCTCCAAGCCGGAGATACTGGAGAAGGTGGAGACCTTCAAGGCGGACGTGACCTGCCTGGAGCAGATCTACGTGATCGACGCGGAGGGCCCGGACACCCTGGCGGCGCTGGAGGAGCTCGGCCGCGAGAAGCCCGTGCCGTCGGTGAAGCCGGACCCGGAGGACATCGCGGTCCTTATCTACACATCGGGGACCACCGGCGAGCCCAAGGGCGTCCTGCTCTCCCACGGCAACTTCACCTCGAACACGATAGACGCCGGCAGCTGCTTCCCGGACCTGGGTCCCGGCGACCGCAGCCTCTCCATCCTTCCCTGGGCTCACTCCTACGGCCAGACCGCCGATGTCTACAACTTCATACACATCGGGGGCTCCGTGGCGTTCATGGGCAGCGTCCAGACCATCGTGGAGGACCTGGGCAAGGCGCAGCCGACGTTCCTCATCGCGGTCCCGCGCATCTTCAACAGGGTCTACGACGGGCTGTGGGCGAAGATGGACGAGGAGGGCGGCCTGCCCCGCAAGCTGTTCGTGATGGGGGTCGAGTCGGCCAAGCAGAAGCGCGAGATGGCGGCCCAGGGCAAGTCCAGCTTGATGGTCGACCTGAAGTACAAGATCGCCGACGCCATCGTCTTCAAGAAGATAAGGGCCCGGTTCGGCGGCAAGCTCAAGGGCGCCATCACCGGCAGCGCGATGATGAACCCCGAGATTGCCCTCTTCTTCTCCGACCTGGGCATCCCGACCTACGACTGTTACGGCCTTACCGAGACCTCCCCCGCGGCGACCATGAACCGCCCGGCGAAGAACAAGATTGGCACCGTCGGATCGGCCATCCCCAACGTCAGGATCGTCATCGATTCCTCGGTGGTCGAGGGGAGCGCCGACGACGGCGAGATAATCGTCTACGGGCCCAATGTGATGAAGGGCTACCACAACAAGCCCGATGCGACCGCCGAGGTGATGACACCGGACGGCGGCTTCCGGACCGGCGACCGGGGCAAGCTGGACGAGGACGGCTTCCTCAAGGTGACCGGGAGGATCAAGGAGCAGTACAAGCTACTCAACGGCAAGTACGTCTTCCCGAGCTCCATCGAGGAGGAGATCAAGCTAATCCCCATGGTCGCCAACGCCATGATCTACGGTGAGAACAAGGAGTACAACATCTGCCTGGTCGTGCCCGACTTCGAGGTGCTGGCCAAGTACGCCGAGAAGGAGGGCCTGCCCAAGGAGCCCGCGGCGCTGGTCGCCAACGAGAAGGTCCAGCAGATGATCTCGGACCTGATAAAGGATGCGCTCAAGGGGTCCTACGGCAGCTACGAGATCCCCAAGAAGTACGTCTTCCTTGCCGAGGACTTCACGCTCGAGAACGGGATGCTCACCCAGACCCTGAAGCTGAAGCGCAGGGCGGTGGTCGAGGGGTTCCAGGACCAGATCGAGGCTTCCTACAAGTAGGTCTTTCGAAGATTGGGCCGGGACTTCAGTCCCGGTAGCGCGTTCGACGGCGGACTGAAGTCCGCCCCCAAGCCACATTCCTCCCTCTCCCCTGGGGGGAGAGGGTCGGGGTGAGGGGGTTTCTCTATCCCCCGGCCAGGGGGAAGATCACCAGCAGCTCCTCGCCGTCGCGCAGCGCCTCCGACCCTGCAAGCACCGGCCCGCCGCATCGGGCCAGCCTTATGCTCCTGTGAAAGCGGCCGTTTTCCGCGTCCCATAAGCCGGAGGGCAGGCGCGAGCAGCGCTCCCGGCCCAGGCGGTTGAGCAAGTCTCCCGCGGTGGAACCGTCGGCGACCTCGAAGACCGCTTCCCGCTCGCCCATATAGACGCCGAACACGCCCGTGAACAGGGTTGTGACCGTCATGGCTCAGGAACCCCGCGCACCATCGAGCATCAGCCCGGCGACCGACTCCAGGCCGAACCTCTCCAGCGTTTCAGCCGTCGGACGCCCGTCGGGCCGCAGGCCCCTCAGCTCGTAGAACTCGCGGAGCATGGTCCCCATGTCGGGCACCGAGCCGGCTATCATGCCGTCCCCGGTCGGGGTCATTATCCTCTCGCCGAGCCGGTCGTCCTCTCCCGTGGCGCCCCAGTGGAAGCCGAGGCAGCGCTGAAGGTGCCAGATGCGCGCTCCCGCCTCCATCATGGTCTCGATGTCGTAGCCGTATCCCGCCACCGTGTTGAACGCCTCCACCAACTGGGGGACTGTCAAGGCGGTCGCCGGGAACTCACACCAGCACGCCGAGTTGAATATCGCCCCCAGGTCGCTGGTGACCGCCGTCCCCAGCGCCTTGTGCTCGGTGGACTGCTCCTTCAGGATCATATCCAGCCCCAGCTCCGGGTACTCCACCGCTCCCCACTCGAGCAGGAACATCAGGTTGGAGACGTGGCAGGCACCGCGCACCGAGACGGCGTAGGCGAGCCCGTCCCCCCAGTTGCAGCGCGGGTCGTGCATCGGGGCCTCCAGGCCCTTACTGTCGGTGAGGAAGCGCTCGCTGCCCCCGCCGACCTCGGCCGCCGCCGCCCTGGACCCCATCGCCAGGAGCCGGGCGAGCTTCCCTTCCCGGGTGGCGATCCTCGGTAGCAGCTCCAGCACCTCGTCTATCCCGCCCCACTCGAGCTTCGCGCCCTCGTAGTCCTCGGACCTGAGGATGCCGGCCTCGTAGCAGTCCATGGCCCAGGCGATTGAAGAGCCGCAGGTCATGGTGTCCATGCCCAGGCGGTTGCACAGGTCGTTGGCGACGGCGACTGCCTCGAGGCTCGGGTTCATGAGCATGGTGCCGAAGGCGGCGATGGTCTCGTACTCGGGCCCGGGCGTCTCAGGCATGCGATAGCGCCCCTCATCGACCCTGACCACGGGCTTGCACTTTACCGCGCAGCCTCGACACCCCCGCGTTCCGGTCCGGATGGTGTCGGCCATGGCGATGCCGCTCAGGGTCCGGGGGGCTTCCATCCAGGTCCCCAGCGACCAGTTCCTGGTCGGGACATCGCCTTCCATCATCTTCATCTCCATGTTGGCGGCGGTGCCGAACGCCTGGATGGTCCGGCAGAAGATGCTCTCCTCGATGCGCGGGCGCAGCGTACCGTCCCAGAGCTCCCGGAACCCCTCGGGATCGGCGAGCTCCGGCCTGCCGCCGCCGCTTGCGACTATCGCCTTGAGGTTCTTGGAGCCCATAACGGTGCCCATCCCCGCGCGGCCGAAGTGGTGCGCGCAGTCGTTGGTGATGCTGCCGTACGGGACCCCGTTTTCCGAGGCCGGACCGATGGCCAGGACCTTGTAGCGGCGGCCGTGCCTCTTCTTCAGGAACCCGGTCGTCTCGTAGGTATCCATGCCCCACAACCTCCAGGCCGGGAGCAGCGCGGCGGTCCATTCCGTGATCATCAGGTAGACCGGCTGCGCGGCCCGTCCCTGCAGTACCACCGCGTCGAACCCGCACCTCTTGAGCTCCGGGCCGAAGTTGCCGCCGCAGGATGACTGCCCCCATATGCCCGTCAGGGGCGAGCGCGCGCCCGCGGAGAACCTGCTGGTGCCGTGCATCCCGGTCATGGCCATGGGGCCGGTGGCGAATACCAGGACGGCTTCGGGTGAGAGCGCCCCGGCCTCCAGGTCGCCGAGGTCCAGCAGCAGCTTCGCCGCGAGGCCGGCGCCGCCGATGAAGTGACGGTACGTCTCCTCGTCGAGCTCGATGGTCTCCGTTGTGCCGGCCGTGAGGTCTACCTTCAGTACCTTTCCCGTGTTGGCGTACATGAGTACCTCCGCTACTTGTCCTTCATACCGGGATTGGAAGTCCCGGTCCCAACCCTGAAGATTGGGGGCGGACTTCAGTCCGCCGTCTCGTTCCGGGATTGGAAGTCCCGGCCCAACAGTGCTACTTGACCGATATCACCTTGGTCATGTGGGTGAGTGCCAGGTTGTGGGCGAACATGCCCTTTATCTTGAGCTCGCCCTTGAGCAGCTTCTTGAGCACCATCCTGCCGACCTCGTCGAAGTAGTAGGGCAGCCCGAACCTGATCTGGATGTTCGCCAGCTCCAGGAGGGTCGTGGAGTCGGTCGATATCTGCAGCATCGGGTATCCCACCTTGCCCGCGTAGACCTTCAGGCTTCCGCCGTCGAACAGCATGGTCATCTCGGTGTCCGCGTCGTCCGCTGTGATCCACACGTACCCGTCGAGCTTGTTGAAGTCCTTTACCCTCTCTGGCTTGTCCTTCAGGTTGGTCCTTATCATCTCCGCCATCATCACGGCCATTCCCGCGTCCCCGACGTCCGGTGCGAGGGTGATGTCCACCTCGCCGTTCCCGCCGGTCGTTGTCGCCTGTTCCATCTCTGCCTCCGTTTCCGGCTCCCCCGTGGGAGCGCTCATATCACCAGGCCTGCGCGAAGACCTCGAGCACCTGCTCCGGCTCGAGGATGGGGGTGGGGTTGTAGACGATGCTGCCGTCGTACATGCACAGCTCCGCGGCCTGCTCCAGGCCCTCGGAGGGGACCCCCGCGTCTCGAAGTCTCTGAACTATCCCCAGGCTCCCGGTCAGGGCACAGATCGCCTGAATCGCCGCCTCGGCGGCCTCCCGGTCGCTCATCCGGGCCACGTCGAGGCCCATCGCGAGCGCGACCAGCCCGTACCTGTCGGGGCATGTATCGATGTTGAATCTCATGGCGTGGGGCAGGACGATGCTGTTGGCCACCCCGTGCGGCACACCGAAGAGGTCGCCCACCGAGTGCGCCATGGCATGTGGCAGCCCGACCTGGGCGTTGTCGAAGGCGACCCCGGCCATGGTCGCGGCGCACTGCTGCTGACCGCGCGCCACCAGGTCGCCGCCGTCCGCGACGCACCTGGGCAGGTATTGCGTGATAAGCCTTATCGCGTGCAACGCCATGGCGTCGGCTACCGGTGAGGCCTGCAGTGTATGAATGGCCTCCACGGCGTGCGTGAACGCGTCCATCCCGGTCGCCGCGGTAAGCAGCGGCGGCAGGCCCTCGACTATGGTGGGGTCCAGTATGCCGACGTTGGGGATTATGTGGTTGTCGGAGAAGAGCAACTTCTGGTGCTTGTCCCAGTCCTTGACCACCGCGGTCATCGTGGCCTCACTGCCTGTCCCGGCGGTGGTGGGCACCACGACGTGCGGCGTCTGGGGGCGCTTGAGCATCTGGAACCCGGAGTAGTCCTGGAGCCTCCCCCCCTCCTTGAGCAGGATCGCTATGCCCTTGGCGGTGTCTATGGTGCTGCCGCCGCCCACGCTCACCAGGCAATCGGCCCCAGCTTCCGTGGCGAACCCCGTCGCCTCGTTTATGACGTGGATGCCCGAGTCCTGGATGCACGCGTCGAATGTGCCCGCGTGCTTTCCACCGAGCGCCTTCTCGATGCGCTGCGAGATACCGGCCTCGACCACCCCCGGGTCGGTGACCACGAACGCGCGGCTGCATCCCAGCTCGCCGACCTCTATCCCCACGTCGGCAGCGGTCCCCTCGCCGAAAACGATCCGAGTGGGGTTCCTGTAGACGAACGCAAGGTCCCTGTCGTACTCCATCTAAGACCTCCTCTTAAAACACCTGAGCGGCGGCCCCCGCCGGACGTAACGACGCACTCGTACCTACACCGCCGGTGTCGTCGCCTTGATGCCCAGGAAGCGCTCGGCCAGCTCGTTGTTGACCTGCCTGAACTCCGGGATCTCGTCGGAGGGGAGGTCGGGGGGAAACTTGCCGCCGACCTCCGCGCTGATGTCCGTGAGCCTCTGGGCGGCCCGGACCGCGCGCACGATAGTTGGAAGATCGCCCTCGAGCTTGAGCTTGCCCTGCATCATGCCCTTGACCGCGTCCAGCTCCCTCTTGCCGACCTGCGTCCAGCGATCGAGCGACCCGCTGATGATGAAGTCGCCGGCCAGACCCGCGCTCTCGGGGACGATCCTCACCGAGCGGCACTCGCCGTGCCAGAGGTCCATGAAGACGTAGAGGTCGAACTCGAGGCCGCGCTCCGGGTCGGGCTCGACGTGCAGGACCACGCTGCCCTCCCAGTCCTTCGCGGCTTCCTTGTAGACCTCGTCCATCCGGATCGCCTTCTCGAACAGCGCGACCCATTCCGGGGTGAAGTAGATGTAGGGTGGCGGGCTCTTGCTCTTCTCCGCGACCACTGCCTGGTACTCCTGCTCCCACTCGTCGGTTCCGTACTGAAGTGTCATGATTCCCTCCTCGATTTCGTGGCTGCGCCCGTATGCCGTCAGCCTGACTGCTATTACGGAGAAGAAGGAGAAACCATTTGCCTCAATGCTATTGGCCTATCAGCGACGCTAAGGTTTTTGCTCTGTGAATGTAGGTCGAACAACTGGACCGTACGTAACGCGACCCGAGTGAAAGGCCGCAGAGACCTGGCTCATTTGCCGGAGCGCGGGCGCATGATTCAGCGAGCGCGTCCGTAATGACAGGCATACGGACAGGGGTCGAAGGTGCCAGCCACTTCCAACCCCCGGTGAAAGGAGACCCCGATGAGAGACGGCACGATAGGGGGCATGTTCTTCAATCGCGTGGAGAAGTACGGGGACCGGGTGATGATGAAGCACAAGGGCCCCGGAGTCTGGACCGACATCTCCTGGAACGAGTTCGGCGAGAAGGTCCGTCAGCTGGGCCTCGCGATGATAGTCTCGGGTGTTCAGCCGGGCGACCGCGTGGCGATCTTCTCGCCCAACTGCCCGGAGTGGCAGATGGCGGACATGGCCATCCAGTCGATCGGGGCGGTCAACGTCCCGCTGTATGCCACCATAACCGCGAAGCAGGCGGAGTACATACTCGAGGACTCCGCCTCGAAGATGGTCTTCGTGGGAAGCGAGGACCACATGAACAGGGTCCTGGAGGTCCGCGACAACCTTCCCGCGCTGGAGAAGATCGTGACGATCTGCGAGACATCCTCCGATCACCCGGCGGTGATGAGCTTCGAGGAGCTTCGCATGTTCGGCGCGACCGGCGCAACGGACGACGAGTTCGGCGACCGTCTGGAGGCGGTGAAGCCCGACGATCTCTGCAGCATCGTCTACACATCGGGGACGACCGGGAACCCCAAGGGTGTGATGCTCACCCACCGCAACTTCATGTCGAACGTTCGGGCGGCCTCGAGCCTGATCGAGGTGGACGACTCTGACATCTGTCTCTCGTTCCTTCCCTTGAGCCACGTGCTCGAGCGCATGAGCGGGTACTATACGGCCGTCTACAAAGGCGTCAGCATCGCCCACGCGCAGTGCATAGACACGCTCGCCGAGGACATCGCGGACATAAAGCCGCACTGGATGGTCAGCGTCCCCCGGCTGTACGAGAAGGTCTACGCCGGCGTGCAGGCCAACGTCGCGGCCGAGCCGCCCGTCAAGCAGAAGATCTTCAACTGGGCGGTGGGCATAGGCCGTCAGGCGAGCCAGTTGAAGGTCGACCGGAGGCCTTTCCCCCTCGGGCTCAAGATAAAGTACGCGATCGCGAGCAAGCTGGTCTTCTCCAAGATAAGCGAGAAGCTGGGCGGCCGGCTCCGGTTCTTCTTCTCGGGCGGCGCCCCCCTCGCGCGAGAGATCGCCGAGTTCTTCAGCGCCCTGGGCGTGACCATCCTGGAGGGATTCGGCCTCACCGAGACATCGCCGGTGCTCACCGTGAACCGGCCCGACGCGATGAGGTTCGGCTCGGTGGGAACTCCCCTGCCCGGCGTACAGGTGAGGATCGCTCCCGACGGCGAGATACTGGCCAGGGGACCGAACATCATGCGCGGCTACTGGAACAGGCCCGCCGATAGCTCCGAGGCGCTGGCGGACGGCTGGTTCCACACCGGCGACATCGGCCACATCGATCCCGAAGGGTTCCTGTTCATCACCGACCGCAAGAAGGACCTCATCGTCACGGCGGGCGGCAAGAACGTCGCCCCCCAGAACGTGGAGAACGCGCTCAAGCTGGACAGCTACATCGAGCAGGCGGCGGTAATAGGCGACCGGCGCAGGTTCATCAGCGCGCTCATCGTGCCGGCGTTCGAGGTGCTGGAGGCATGGGCCGGGGAGAACGGCATCGATACCACCGACAGCGCAAGGCTGGTCGCCGACCCCCGGGTCATCCGGTTCATGAAGCAGCGCGTGGACGGGGCGCAGGCCGACTTCGACCGCCACGAGCGGGTGATGAAGTTCGTGCTCCTGGGCGAGGAGATGACCGAGGAGTCCGGCCTCCTCACCCCGACGCTGAAGGTCAAGCGCAAGGAGGTCGCTTCCCGGTTCGCCGAGCAGATCGAGTCGATGTACGCCGAGGAGCCCGAGCCGGCGCTGGTCTGATCACTTTGGGGGCACACCCGGCCCCCCTCCGCAAGGGAGACAAGAGCGGGCGGCATGCTTCATGCGCCGCCCGCTCGACCCGTTTTATAGCGGCCTCCCGCCTCGAGTGCTTTAATTGACTCGAGCCACTGTGCGTCTACCGGGAGGATGACCATGTGTCCGAACTACGTCGAGAAATGTTGCACCCTGGAGCCGGAGAAGGGCGAGGTCGCCGAGCCGCTGCCGGTCTACTTCTGCAAGGGGTTAAAACCGGACTCCCACCTGGAGTGCCCGGTGTTCAAGACCAAGGCGGCCGAGGAGAAGAAGGATTAGGCGGATTCCAGCCGTCAGCGACGTGCCCACCGGGACTGAAGTCCCGGCCCAAGACCTGATTATTGGGGGCGGACTTCAGTCCGCCGTCAGCAACGCCTATCTGGCCTGAGGTTCCCGCTCAAGCTCTGTCGTATACTATCCCCGTGATTTCCACGTGAAAGCAGGGCTGTGGCAAGGGCCAGGAACGCTATAGGGAACACGCTCGTGCTTATCGGTGTCGCGATGCTCATCTTCGCGGTGCTCTGGTGGGGCGTGGCAATAAAACGCATCGTCGTCTTCCCGAGGGGATACGATCTCTCGTTCCGCGCCGAAGCCACCGTAACCCGCCTGGCCGAGAAGCACGGCCTGCTCAGGATAACTCCCGCTCAGACGGGTCGGGTCCCGCTCGACCGCAGGCTCTCGTCGATGAACGGAGACTACCACGGCGATATAGCGGTGGTGGAGGAGGTCATCGAGGCCGACGGGCAGGCTCCCTTCGGGCTGAACCTCGACGAGCGCAACATCTACGTGATGGACCGGCGCAGCTGCGAGAACATGAGCAGCACCCTTTCGACGTCCTCAGGTGAGGTGGTTGACCGGTCGGGCTCCTGGTACGTGAACTTCCCCTTCGGCGCGGGCAGGGACAGCCGCAACCTGTTCGACAACGACGTCGCCTCCGCCTTCGCGGTCAACTTCGAGAAGAAGGACGTGATAAACGGAGTCGGCGTGTATCTCTTCAAGGGTTCCCACGGCCACCGGCCCATGGTGGACTACGAGGTCAGGGCCATCGGTCTTCCCACGGAGACGACATTCGGTGAGATAAAGGGAGAGCTCGCGGCCGCCGGCATACCTATCGACACTCTGGTGCGGTCCGCCTCCAGCAACCTGACCCCGGAGGAGCGGCAGACCTTCGCGCAGTTCCCCGACTCGCGGCCCATCGCGCTGGAGTACAGCGTCAAGCTGGAGTGGGAAGGGGCCGTAGAGCCGGTGACGGGAACGATCGTGAAGATCGGGCGCTGCCGGAGATCCGTGTACGTGAACACTGAGGTAAGGACGTTCCTGCCGCTCTTCGAGATACTGGCGAGGCACGCCGAGGACCCCCAGGTCCTGCAGTACCTGAGCCAGGTCGAGCAGCAGAGGCTGCTGGAGCCCAAGGAGCTGTACCGCATCGACTACGGATGGACGGACGCTCAGGCCGCCCAGGCGACCGAGTACGCGGGTAGCCGTATCGGCCCGATGCGTTTCGTGCAGGACTATATGGTAACCCTGTTCCTGTTGCTCGGTGCGGGGTTCTTCCTCGGCGGCTTCATTGTCCGCAGGAAGGAGCACATGAGGACCACGCACGACGCGGCGGGCCCGGACGAAGGGGAGGGGAAAGGCGCTGAGGAAGAAAAAGGGCCCTGATCTGAGGACCAGGGTACTGAGCTGGATAGGGAGCACCGCGACCAGGCGCTGGTACCTGGTGCTGCTGCTGGTCGCCGCTTCGCTGGTCCCGTGCTTCTTCGCCGTTAGGACGCTGCAGGTGAGCACGCGCTACGTCGACCTCCTCCCCCAGGAGCACGCGGCGGTCAAGAACTACTTCAAGGCGTTCGAGAAGTTCGGCGGCACCGACTACATGATCGTGCTCATCGAGGCGAAAGACGCCGAGCAGGCCCGCGGGCTGGCCGACGAGATGGCCTCCGAGATGGACGAGACCGGCCGGTTCAAGTACATCCAGTACAAGGCGGACGTGACCCAGTTCCAGCGATACGGGCTCCTTTTTCTTGACAAGGACACGCTGAACGAGCTGGACCGGCTGCTGGCCGAGAGGAACATCGACGAGCTCGCGAAGATGGCGCAGTCGTTCCTGGCGCTGCGCGAGGAGCTCTCGCAGGCGTTCGGCGGCGGCATCACCATAGATGACCAGGGGTACTTCACCAGCGACGACGGCAAATCGGTGCTGCTGGTGGCCCGGCCGTCCTTCAACGCGGACGACAGCGCGAAGGCCGGCCCCCTGGGCAGGGAGATGAACGAGCTCGCCGGCGACATGGAGAAGCAGAACCCGGGCGTCAAGGTATGGCAGGCGGGCAACTACGCGCTCCAGTACGAGCAGAGGAACGTGGTCAACCGCGACATCCTGGTGGTGGGGCTGATAGCCCTCCTGGTGATCGTGGTGGTGCTGGCCGTCGCCTTCAGGGGTCTGACCGAGCCGCTGCTGGCCATCGCGTCGCTGGGTGTGGGCGTGATGTGGACGCTGGCCTTCGCGCGGGTGACCGTGAAGTCCCTGAACACGGTATCGTCGGTCTTCGCCGCCGTGCTAATGGGCATCGGCATAGAGTACGGCATAGCGCTCCTGGCACGTTACCGGGAGGAGAGGGACCGGGGCGACGACGGCCGGCAGGCCTTCGTGTCCGCGCTGTCAAACACCGGCAAGGGGATAATCACCGGCGCGCTCACCACCGCCGGCGCCTTCTACGCCATAGTCTTCTCCGAGTTCAAAGCCATGCACGACATGGGCCTGGTCCTGGGCACGGGCGTGCTGTGCACACTGCTCGCCACCTTCTTCGTGCTGCCCGCCCTTATGACCATGAAGGAGAAGCTTATCCCCTACAAGGCCAGGGAAGGCGAGAGCTCCAGCAGGCTGATGCGCCGGGAGGGCTCGTTCATCGCCAGGCGCCCGTGGTGGATCATCGGGGTTGGGCTGGTGCTGACCATCGGCCTGGGGACCAGCGCGGGCTTCATCAAGTACGAGAGCAACATCCGCAAGGTGGAGCCGCGGGGGATGGAGGTGACGAAGGCCGAGGAGAAGCTGGCCTCGGAGTTCGGCATGGGCTCTGACTTCGTCATCGTGCTGTCCAACAACGAGCCGGCCATGCGCGAGGTGACCGAGAAGCTGGCGGAGCTGCTCAGCGTTCGGGCGGTCGAGTCCCTGGCGACCATCATCCCGTCGGAACAGCTCAGCAAGCTGGTGCTGATGTCACGCATCCAGACCAAGATCCAGAGCATCAACCCCGACTGGCTTTCCTACGTGCCGCCGGAGATGCTGGCTGTGCTGGACGATATAGGCTCGGACACCCTTACCGTTGATAAGCTGCCGGCGGACGCGCTGCAGAAGTACGTCTCCTCCGACGGTACGTACGCGACCTACGTCTACCCCAGGAAGAGCATGTCCGAGGAGAAGAACGTCAACGAGTTCCTGGACCAGGTGCGGCAGGTGTCCACGGACGTGATCGGCTTCCCGGTGATAGTGCAGGACCTGCTGGAGTCCACCCGCAAGGGCCTGAACGACACCACGCTGCTCTCGGCGGTGGTGGTGATGCTGATGGTGGTGATCGACTTCCAGGCGGTTCTCCCCTCACTGCTGGCGCTGCTCCCGCTGGCCTTCGCCATGGTCTGGATGATCGGGGCGTTCAACCTCCTGGGGATGAAGTTCAACATAGTCAACATCGCCGTCACGCCCATGATACTGGGCATCGGGGTGGACTTCGGCGTCTACGTGCTGCACCGCTACGAGGAGGAGCACCTCCTGGAGGGCGAGACCATCCCCTCCGTGCTCGCCCATACGGGCAAGGCCATACTGGTCTCGGGCCTGACCGTAGTGGCGGCGTTCGCCGCGCTGTTGCTGGCGCGGTACCGCGGGCTGGCCTCCCTGGGCCTGGCGGCGGCCCTGGGTATCGGCTCGGCGGTGATAATCGCGGTGACGCTGCTGCCGGCGATACTGCGGGTCATGGAGAAGAAGCGCAAGAGCGGCCGCGCCTTCTAAGGTCTCGCATCGGGGTCAGACGCCGATGCGAAAGTCAGCGGATCTCGGCGGCCAGCTCCCCGGCGGGTTCCTCGGCGCGCTTCCGCAGGGGGAACATGGAAAGCCCGATGAGACCGGCCGCTATCGGCAGCCAGAAGGAGAAGAGGCGGTAGGCAAGGACCCCGGCTATCGCCACCTCCGGCCTGATGCCCATGGCCACGTACACCAGGACCAGGCTACCCTCGACCAGGCCCAGCCCCCCGTGGGTCACCGGCACCACCATCATCGCCATCCCGATCCCGTAGCCGAAGAGGAGGACCCAGAGGTTCACGCCGCGGGAGAACGCCAGGAAACAGGCGGCCAGGCAGAGCATGTCGAACGCCCAGTAACCGAGGGATCCGGCCATGGCGCCGGCGAGGCGGCCCCGACTCCCCAGGAACGATCGCAGCTGCGCCCCCGACTCCACCACGGTCTCGTCCACCTTCTCGCTGAGCCTGATTCTGCCGCGGGATACCTTCAGCAGCCGTGGCCGGAACCACCGCAGGCCCGAAAGCAGGACGTCGGTCTTCAGCAGCAGCCAGAAGCAGGCCGCGAACACACCGCTCAACAGGGCCGCCCCGGCGAGCGCCGCGGCAGCGTAGCCCGAAGACAGCAGGCCCGTGACCGTCGTCATCACCGCTCCCACACAGAAGAAGACCGCCAGGATCGCGCCCGAGACCAGGTTGGCGATGACCACGTAGGCGACGCTGCGCTCGGGCGTGCAACCGTTGTTGGTCAGCCCCCTGTAGTAGAAGTAGAGCCCCCCGGCCCCGCCCCCCGGCGTCACGTTGCCTATGCCGTACGCCGTGACCTGCGTGTGCAGCGCCCGCGGGAAGGTGAAGCGCGGAGTGCCTGGCCTGCACAGCCGGTAGAAGAAGTACGAGTAGCCCAGGTAGCTCGCCGCCTCCAGCAGGAAGGCGACCCCGATCAGCCACAGGTCGGCGCCCCGGATGACCCGCAGGGTCCTGGCCAGGCTGGACCGCTGGCTCAGCACCGTGTAGAGGGCGAACGCCACCAGTGCCACCACCAGAAGGTCCAGCAGTAGCTTGAAGTGCCGGCTCGCGCTTCCTTTCCGAGGGGAATCCACCGGTTGCCTCCAACCAGGATTTTGTGCAGGTCTATAGTACACTATGGTCGGAGTTGTCCTACCGGCGGAAAGCTGCCGGACGGCCGAGAAACGGGACCGGGATTGCAGGAAACATCATCAGCTGAAGCCATACCGGCCAGGAAGCGCGTCGCGGACATGTTGACGGCCTCGAGGCTGGTGATCGCCCTCGCCGTGATCACGGTCGGGCTGCTGTTCGGTCGCGAGGCGGCCGGCATAGTTCTCATGCTGATTCTCATCGGGTGGACCACCGACGTGGCGGACGGGCAGCTCGCCCGCAGCCTGGAAACCCCCGTGCAGAGCCGTATCGGCGACAACGACCTCGCCGTCGACCTGGTCCTGGACCTGGCGGGTTACATCTACTTCATCGCATGCGGGTTCCTGGCGCCGGTCTGGTCGCTGGGATACCTGCTGGCGGCGTGCATAATCGTGAGCTTCGTGCGGACGCGCCGCATCATCCTGATACTGGAGATGCCGCTGCTCATAATCACGCCGATAATCGCCTTCACCCAGCTCAACTGGGTAAGCATCATCTACGTGGCCTGGCTCCTGGGGATCCTGGTCTATAACTGGAGCCGGATGATCTCCATCATCGGATTCATGTGGGGGAGAGACTGAAGGCGGGCCCCGCCGCTCCCCGGATCACCTGGCTGACCTGACTCCGTGTTTCGAAATGAAACGTCTTGGACCTGACCCCTATAGCCTGATCGTCAGGTCGCCGAGGGGGTAGGACATGCAGGGATGGATGTAGCCGAAAGCCACGTCGGCCTTGCGAAGAACCACCGAGGCCGGCATGAACACCTCGCCGGACACAAGGCTGGAGCGGCAGACCCCGCACTCCCCGGAGCGGCAGAGGTTCTCGACAGCGACACCGTTGCGCTCGAGCGAGTTGAGCAGCGGCTCCCCGCACCGGGCCTCGAAGCTCAACCGCGTACCCTCCACACTGACTGTGGCCTTCTTCGAGGGCTTGATCTTCTTCGGCCAGCCCTCGACGAGGGTTATGTCCGGCGGCGGGCCGCTCGCTTCCTTCTTGACGCTCGCCGAGGGAACCCCGAGCCCCTCCAGCGCCCCGGTGCACAGCCCGTACATCGCGTGAGGCCCGCAGATGAAGAACGTCTTGCCCTCCACCCCGTCCAGCAGGGACGAGAGCATCGGAGCGTCGAGGAAGCCACGGCAGCCGCCGAACTCCTCGGGCGGCTCGCTGATGACCAGGTCCAGCCGGAAGCTCTCGTGGGTACGGGCCATGGCGGCCAGCTCGTCCTCGAAGATGACGTCGTCGAGGGTGCGCGAGCCGTACACCAGGTGGACGCGCGGCCCGGCGTCCAGGTCGGCGAAAGAGCGGACCATGCTCATGAAGGGGGTCACGCCGCTGCCCCCGGCCAGGAACACCAGCTCGCGTGAGTCGGTCATCGGCTCGTGGTAGAAGGAGCCCCCGGGGCCCGAGAGCTCGAAGACGTCACCCACCGCGGCCTCTTCGCAGAGGTACACCGAGACGAACCCTTCCGGCATCCTACGCACCGTGATGTCCAGGTAGCTCCTAGTGGGAGGGGACGAGACGCTGTAGGCGCGGCTGGTGCGCACCCCGCCCACCTCGCAGAAGAGGGCGAAGAACTGCCCCGCGCGAAACGGCGGGAACGGCTCGCCGACCGGTACCAGGCGCAGCGTCCTGGTGCTGGCCGTCTCCTCTATGATCTCTGCGACCCTGCCGGGCACGCGTCGGGGGTGCAGGCGCTCCACCAGCTCATCGGGGAGCTCCGGCTCCACATCCCTGATGTCGGCCAGCGAATCGGCCACCATCCGCTTGCCCAGCACGAGCCCGATGGAGGCCACGTCGTGAAGCCCGTCGGCCAGGTCCCTCAGCGCCATCACATTCTCCTTATGAGTCTACCCGGTGGCAGGGAGCAGCTTCGCCAGCCCCCTGGTGCCCCGCAGGTCCTTCATCACCTCGCCGTAGGCGAAGAGCCCCGAGGTGATACAGGTCTCCATTCCGCCGCCCATCCTCACCCACGCGTTCGCGAAGTAGAGCCGCTCCAGCGGGCCGCGGTTCGACAGGCGGAACGGCGGGCTACCGGCCAGGTCGTAGTCGAACCCCAGGATGGAGCCTCCCGGGTTCCCGCTGTAGCGCATGTTGGTGATGGGGGTGGAGACCTCCACCACCGCGAGGTGGTCCTTCAAGCCCGGAAAGCGGCGGTCGGTCGCCTCGATCATCTCGCGGGCAATCCGATCCTTGGTCTCGCGGTAGCGGTCCGCGGGCAGGTGCGCCCACGGGGTGTAGTCGACCAGGGTGGTCAGTACCACCACCGAGGTGCCGGGTGGGGAGAACTCCGGGTCCGCGTGGTTGTAGTTGGTCACCGCCCAGTACGACGGCCGGTCCGTGGTGAACATCCTCATGTACTGATCGTCGTAGTCGTACCCCTCGTTGATAAAGAACTCGTGCCCGTCGAGCCCCAGGTCGTCGGCCGGGTGGTCGAGGCCCATGTACACGTTGAAGGTGGACACCGCGATGTGGCGACCCGCGAGGGCCTTGAGGTAATCGGCCGGCACCTTGTCCGGCCCGATGAGCGAGAAGCAGGTCGTGATGGGATTGGCGCTGCAAACCACGAAGTCGGCCTTGTGCCTGCCGCCCTGCCCGGTCACCACCCCGGTGGCGCGACCGTCGGCGACCTCGATGCTGACGACCCCGTCGCGGAGGTGCACCCTCCCCCCGTTGTCCTCGATGGACTCGACGAACGCGTTGGAGAGCGCCTGGGTGGTCCCCTTGACGTGGTAGGGGCCGTGCTCGATGTAGGAGGCGTTGGCGACGGCGAAGAGCATCCAGGAGAGCCGCGAGGGCGGCAGCCCGTAGTACCCCCAGATGTTGGTGAACAGCGCCTTCAGCGCGGGATCCTTCATCTCGCGGTCGAGCGCCTGGGCCGTGGTGATACCCATGGAGCGTACCAGGTCCCCGGCCTTGAACGGGAGGGTCAGCGCGTCGGACGCCTTCGTGATTTTCGAGGCCTCGGCGGACGCGTCGTTTATCCTGCGCATGGCCCGCATTACCCTGCTTATCCCCTTGCTCTCCAGGGGGAACTGATCGCAGTATGCCTCCTCGGCCGCCTCCCAGCCGTGGGGCACCCTCACCGTGAAGTCGGGGAAGATGGAGGTGTAGAAGTCGTCTATCGGGAGGAACTCCACCCGGCGGGCGACGTCGCAACCCTCCAGCACGCGGTAGCAAGAGCCGCGGTTGCCGGGCGGGCCGATGCCCGAGAGCTCGTGCAGCGAGGCCTCGAACTCGTAAGGGCCCCGGACGAAGCTGCAGGCGTAGCCGCCCGGGTAGCTGTTGCGCTCGAAGACGTCCACCTCGAGGCCGGCCTTTGCGAGGTAGGCCGCGGCCGAGAGCCCGCCGAGCCCCGCACCCACCACTATCGCTCGCTTGTCTTTCATCTCACTCCCCGCTGAGAGACTCCTGACCGATCCATCGCGCTGCTATTCTCGTCTCACCCGGGGGACAACGCAAGACCGGCCCCCGAGGCGCAATGAACCATGGGCTTCGCTGGTAGAATGGCTATACTGGAACAGGAACGAGCCTGCGATAAAACGGGAGGGTCCTTCGATGAGGATGCGCGGAACCGGAATGGTAATGATCGGGCTGATGGTGTGCGCCCTGGCGCTGCCGTGGGGCACTACGGCGGTCGCCCAGCCCGTGGTACAGGGGTGGGTCGAGCAGGTATCCGGGGTGACTCATAATCTCCTATCAGTGAGCGCGGTCAGCCAGGATGTGGCCTGGGCGGTCGGCACCAACGACACCATCCTCAAGACGACGAACGGCTCGACCTGGCAGGCGCAGGCCTCCGGGACCATCGGCGAGGACTTCGCCTGCGTTGACGCCCTTGACTCCAGCAACGCGTGGGTCGTGGGTGACGGGGGCATCGTGCTGCTCACCACCAACGGGACCGCCTGGAACCCGCCCCTGGCGCCTGTGCCGACCGGCACGAAGAACCTGCGGGGCGTGAAGGTGCTCAGCCCCACCACGGTGTGGATAGTGGGTTACGACGGGACCATCCTCAAGACGACCGACGGCGGGAATAATTGGGACAACCAGAGCGTCGCGGGAAAGAGCCTTTGGAGCATCGATGCCACCGACACGAACCACGCCTTCGCGGTCGGCGACGAGGGCAGGGTGGTCCGGACCATAGACGGCGGTAACACCTGGTCCGAGCGCGACCCGGGGACTACGAACAAGCTCCGGGGAGTCGTGATGACCAACTCCAGCACCGCCTGGGCGGACGGGTTCGGCGGGACCGTCGTCAAGACCACCAACAGCGGGACCAACTGGACGACGCAGCCCAGCCCGACCGACGACATCCTCTTCGACATAAGCGCCGCGGGCACGAACACGGCATGGGCTGTCGGGTACAACGACTTCAGCACCCTGGGCGGGTTCATCCTCCAGACGGGGGACGGGGGGAACGGCTGGTTCAAGCAGCCCGCCCCCCCGGCCGGCGACCTGTACGGGGTGTCCGCCGTGGACGCCGACACGGCCTGGGCCGTGGGAGCGAACGGGACGATCCTCAAGACCGAGAACGGGGGAGAGTCGCTGACCACCTGGTACCTGGCGGAGGGGTCCTCCGACTGGGGCTTCGAGACGTTCATCACCATCGAGAACCCCAACACTGTCCCGGTCACCGCGGAGGTGACCTACCAGACCAGGGACGGCGAGCAGACGAGCCCGGACCTGCCGCTCGCCGCGCAGTCCCAGGTGACCATCGACCCCAGGGGAGACATCGGGTCGACGGACTTCTCGACTCGCGTCGAGTGCAAGGAGGGTTACACCATCGCCGTCGATAGGCGCATGATGTGGACGGGCCCTGGAGCAGGCTGCCAGGAGTCCCACAGCTCGGTGGGGGTCACCGCCCCCGATACTACATGGTTCCTCCCCGAGGGGTCCTCGAAGTGGGGCTTCGAGTGCTGGCTCCTCATACAGAACCCCAACGGACTGGAGGCGACCTGCGACGTCACCTACATGATAGAGGGCGAGGGGCCGCAGGTGATCGAGCATACTGTCCCGGCGAACTCGAGGGCCTCCTTCGACATGGGAGTGGACATCGGCGCGAAGGACGCCTCGATCAAGGTGGACTCCGACCTGCCCGTGATCCCCGAGAGGGCGATGTACCGTTACAACCGGCGCGAGGGCCACGACTCCATCGGGACCATCAACCCGTCGATGGACTACTACCTGGCCGAGGGGTGCACTTCCTACGGTTTCACGTCCTTCATCCT
This sequence comes from Actinomycetota bacterium, assembly GCA_043807425.1. GTDB lineage: Bacteria > Actinomycetota > Geothermincolia > Fen-727 > Anoxymicrobiaceae > JAHJCO01. The sequence continues at coordinate 50,036 of JAZDFZ010000019.1, read as the reverse complement.
GGTGCAGAACCCCCAGGCGACGGCCACCGATGTCACCGTGACGTACATGACCGGCGCGGGGCCCGTGGACATGCCCGTCTTCAGGATGGAGCCCAACACCAGGCGGACCATAAACGTGAACGCCGAGATGGTGCTCCCCGATCCCAACTTCTCGACCCGGGTCCACGGCACGCAGCCCATCATCGCCGAGCGCGCCATGTACTGGGACCGCGGGTACGGCGAGACCTGTCACGACTCCATCGGCATGCCCGCCCCGGACTACGTGTTCTACCTGCCGGACGGGGATTCCAGCCCGCAGATAGAGACGTGGACGCTCATCCAGAACCCGAACGCGGTGGAGGTCCAGGTGGTCGTCTCGTACTTCAGGCCCAACGGGCAGGGAAATGTGACGAAGACGGAGACGATCCCCGCCAACACCCGGAGGACCTACGAGATGGGGGCTCACTCCGGGGCCGCCGGCCGCGCGGCGGTGATGGTCAGCAGCGACCCGGAAGCCGGCCGCCCGGTGATGGTCGAGCGCTCCATGTACTGGCCCAGGGAGAGCGTGAACCCCTCATTGTGCAGGGGCGCCGGCACGGACACGATCGGCGGTTCTTCGAGCTCCCAACCGTAACCACTCTCCCTTATTCCCTCTCCCCTGGGGGGAGAGGGTCAGGGTGAGGGGGTCTGAATTGAATGGTGCCAGGCACCATTCAATTCATTCACTCGTAAGGGATCGGGCACCGGCATCGTCTACCGGTTAAAGGACGCACCAGCTCGAACCGAATAACTGGTAGAGGGCCGAAAATGAAGGCTGGAACAGTGGCGGTGGCGCGGGTCGCACTCGTCCTCGTCATCGTAGTGGCGATGGGGACGGCGCCCGCGTGCGCGGCAGGGAGTACGGGCGGGGACGCGCAGACCTACTATGTGTCCCCGTCCGGCCTCGACTCAAATCCGGGGACGCTCGACCAGCCATGGAAGACCCCGGGTTACGCCTCGAAGCAACTCCAGGCGGGGGACACCCTGGTCATCCGGGGCGGGCGGTACATCCTGTCCACCTTCTACGACGACATGATCACCCCCCCGACCGGGACCGCCTCGGCGCCCATAGTCATCAAGGGTGAGGAAGGCAACCGCCCGGTGCTCGCGGGGCGCGACAACCTGTTCTCCGCGGTGGACATCGGGGGAACCGGCTACGTCACGATCGAGAACCTGGAGATAACCTCCGACAACGGGGCGCTGTTCAGGGGCGGGATCGCCGGCTCCAGCGGGCCGGTCGACCACCTGACACTCGAGGACCTTTACATCCACCACATAGACGAGGGCGCGATGGACTTCGCGGACCTGTCGGACGCGACCATCCAGGGGTGCGTGATGTCGTACTGCGGGTTCGGCTGCCTCGGCGGGCCGGTGGGTCAGCAGGGAGGATGGCGCAACGTAAAGGTGCGCGGCTGTACCCTCTCTTACTCGGGGCACTACTACCAGGGCGGCCCGGGGCCGAGCCCCTACGACCGGCCCGACGGCTTCGGGGTCGAGCCCTCCGAGGGGCCCATTGAGATCGTGGACACGGTCGCCGAGCATAACAGGGGCGACGGGTTGGACTCCAAGTGCCAGAACACCCACATCCACGAGTGCGTGGTCGCGAACAACTCCTGCGACGGGGTCAAGCTGTGGGGCGACGGCAGCCGGGTCGAGAACACGCTCGTCTACGGCACAGGCGACGGTGTCGGCGGGGCCTCCCCCTGGGCCGGTCTGGTCATCGGCACCGAGCAGGAGGGCGCGGACTTCGAGATAGAGAACTGTGCCATCCACGACAACCCCGAGCGGGAGGCGTACCCCATGTACGTCGAGTACGGGGGGGCGGCGCAGATAAGCGTCCTGTTCCGCAACAACATTGTCGCCGACGGCCACGGCGCGCCGTACTTTGCGCCCGAGGCCGACCTCACGCTCGACCACTGCATCCTCTACAGCCCGGACCATCCCGACTCCTCGCTGGAGGCCAACGGAAAGACATACACGGCCGAAGAGCTGGAGGCCGGGGCGGTCGGCGAAGAGGTCCTGTGCTCGGACCCGCAGTTCCTGCAGCCGGCGTGGGGCTCCGCAGGGGACTACCACCTGAAGGCCGGAAGCCCGGCCATCGACTCCGGGTCGTCGGACGGCGCTCCGGCCATCGACCTGGACGGCGGGGCCCGCCCGTTCGGCGCGGGGTACGACATGGGCCCTTATGAGTATGGTGCGACGAAGCCGGTCTCAGGAAACAGGACCTGGGGGACCGGTGCCCCCGGGGTCATCCAGCCGGGGGTCACCTGGTACCTGGCCGAAGGCTGCACCGCCGGCGGGTTCGAGACCTGGGTGCTGGTGCAGAACCCGGGGAGCACGGCGGCGACCGTAGATATCATCTACATGACCGCCGATGGGGAGAAGCCCGGGCCGACCGTCACGCTCCCGCCCGACTCGAGGGCGACGGTGAACGCGGCCGACACGGTGGGACAGGCCTGGGAGGTCTCGGCGAAGGCGACCTCCGACGTCCCGGTGGTTGTGGAGCGCGCCATGTACTGGGGCGACCGGACCGGGGCCCACGGCTCGACCGGGGTGACCTCGACCGCGACCGAGTGGTACCTGGCCGAGGGCTGTACCGCCGGCGGATTTGAGACCTGGGTACTCGTGCAGAATCCCGGCGACGCGGACGCGCAGGTGACCCTGACCTACATGACGGGGGAGGGGCTGGTCCCGGGCACGCCGCTGACCGTTCCCGGGCGCTCGCGGAGGACGGTGAACGTCGCGGACACGGTGCCGGCCGAGTGGAATATCTCGACCACGGTCAAGTCCGACGAGCCGGTCGTCGCCGAGCGTGCGATGTACTGGAACGGGCGTGCGGGCGGGCACGACTCGGGGGGTGTGACGTCGGCCTCGAAGACCTGGTACCTGGCCGAGGGCTCCACCGGGGGCACGTTCGAGACCTGGCTGCTGCTGCAGAACCCGGGGAGCGTCGAGGCGCACGCGCAGGTTACGTACATGACCGACGCCGGGCCGGTCACGGGCCCTTTAGTGACCCTGCCCCCGGGCACGCGTCGCACCGTCAACATAGCGGACACGGTCCCAGCGGCCTGGAGTGTTTCGACTGAGGTCAACGCCGACCAGCCGGTGATCGCCGAGCGGGCGGTCTACTGGGACGGGCGGCGTGAGGGACACGACTCGGCCGGGGTAACCTCGCGAGGCAAGACCTGGTACGTAGCCGAGGGCTGCACGGGCCAGGGCTTCCAGACCTGGGTGCTGGTGCAGAACCCGGGCACGCAGAACGCCACGGTGAGCCTCGAGTACATGACCGGCACCCGCCAGGTGACCGGCCCGACCCTGGTCCTCAGCCCCCGGACCCGCCGCACGGTGAACGTCGCCGATACCTGCCCCGGTGAGTGGAGCGTCTCGACCACGGTCACTTCGAACCAGGACATCGCAGTCGAACGCGCGGTCTACGGGGTATCACCTTGAGCCTATGCTTGAGCCCGGGCTCTCAGCCCGGGATCCATCCCGATCAAATCCAGGCTTGGGCGCGGACTTCAGTCCGCTGACGCGTCGCCTACCGGGACTGAAGTCCCGGCCCAACCTCACTGCTGATTGGGAGCGGACTTCAGTCCGCTGACGGGTCGGGCTTGGGCGCGGACTTCAGTCCGCGAATAATGGTCCGATTCGAACAGGACTTAATCCCTGGCCCGGATCAGTCCCACGCCTCAGGCATCGCGGTCGGCCTGCCGTCTCTTACCTCGTGGTACGGCCGGCGCATGCCTTTCTCCAGCCCCTCCAGGCTCTCTACCCTCTCCTGCACGCCTGCCATCGAGGGCCGGATGAACATCATCGCCGGTCGTACGCCGAAGGGTGTCACCCTTTTCTTTTTCACAAGCCACGAGACCTGGACTATCGCCTCGATGAGCGCGCGCGGGTTCCCGGTGATCCTGGCCGCAAGGGTGTCGGCGAGGACTCCCGGACGATTCATGTACTCGTTTGCACCGAGCGCGTACCTGTGCCTGATCTCGTCGGAGAGCACCGGACCCTCCTCCACGGAGCCGCGCCTCTGCAGGGGGACGGCCGGTTTGGGCATGAGGATCAGCCTGGCGAGGATCGCCGCCATCACCGCCTCGACCTGCTGGTCGGACATGTCCTGCTCCAGGAGCGTCGGGGTCACCGCCAGGCCGCGGCCCCCGGGCAGCACGTACGCATTGGGCGATGGCAGGTCCATCACCTCGAGAGGCGGGGCCTGTATCCCAAGCCCGATGCTGACCGCGTCGAATGCCTCCCTGAACCGGTGACACCGCTTCGTGCTGTAGCTATCGGCGACCCGGCGCCCCCGACCTGAGAACCGTGAGACGGCGAGCCGGTGGGTGAGCATTACGGTGATCGCAGCCACACCTGCAGCACCCAGTGCTATCCCCAGGATGAGCCAGGCCACGCCTACGACGGCAGAGGGCTGCGGACCGCCACGACCTGCCGACTTGGCTGTGGAGAAGAGCATCAGGATGCCCGCGACGGACAGTATGAGGCTGAAGATCACGAGGATGTACCGGGCCCCATCCTTCGCCGGGTCGGCCGCGGGGGGCCGCGGCAGGCGTGCCCCACCCGAAGGGGTTCCGGTCGGATGCTCCGTCAAAGCAGTCAGTCCCAGGCCTCGGGCATCAGCGTCGGCCTTCCATCTCTCACCTCTTGGTGAGGCTCACGCACGCCTCTCTCCAGTCGCTCCAGGTTCTCGATCCTCTCCCGGATGCCGGCAAGCGAGAATGGAACGAACATCATCGGCGGCGATAGTCCAAAGGGGATCGTAACCCTGTACTCGCCCAGGATCACCGAGATCTTATTGATCGCCGAAATCAAGGCAAGCGGCTGACTGGTGATTCTTGCCGCCAGGGTGTCGGCGACGATATCGGTCCGCCCCGAGTATGGCCAATCGTGAAGGTCGTACTTCTTCCTGACCTCCGTGGGTATCATGGGGTCGCCGTCAGGGGCACCTCGCGGCCTCAGCGGGTTCTTACTGTCGGCTTCGAGGACGATCTTAGCCACCCCATCAGCCATGACCGATTCCACCTCCAGGTGCGAAAGGTCCTGCATGAGGAGCAGGGGTGTCACGGCAAGGCCTGCTCCGCGAGGCATCACGAACGAGTTTGGAGCCCCGAGGTCTGCGACTACGAGAGGCGGGGTCTCTATGCCGACCCCGATGCTCACACCGTCTAAGGCATCCCTGAAGACGTGATATCGACTTCGATCATAATCATCCGAGGACCTCAGGAACCGCCTTCCACCCGTAAGGATTCGTTTCACAAGATACCCCGGGCGGCTTCCAGGATGCGGCCGACGTTGGGGAGGGCCGTATCCTCCAGGCGGCGGGCGTAGGGGATGGTGCCCTCGGTGCAGACGCGGGCGAAGCGGGCGTCTGTACCGGACTCCGCGATAACGGCCGCGACCTCGCCCGAGAGGCCGAAAGCGCGGTAGTCCTCGTCCACGACGACCACCCGGCGGCAGCGGCGCGCGGCCTCCAGAATCGCTGCGGTGTCCAGTGGCCGGACCGAGCGCAGGTCGACGACGGTGGACCGGACGCCCTCCGAGCCCATGGCCGCGGCGGCCTCCAGGCATCTGTGCACGCTCAAACCTAGCGATACGAAGGCAATATCGGAGCCGCCCCTCAGGGTCGCCGCCTTCCCCAGCGGGACCGGCTCCACCGGCAGCCGGACCTCTCCACGGGCGCCTGCCGCCGGGACATCGAAGGTAACACCCTCGCGGTTCCCGATACCCATGTAGTCGAGCCAGTAATCGGCCAGCATCTTGTGCTCCAGGTAGACTACCGGGCTGTCCTCCTGGACCGCGGCGAGCATCAAACCCGCGGCGTCCGCCGGGTTGGAAGGCACGACCACCGAAAGGCCCGGGACACCCGCGAGCATCCCCCAGAGGCTCTGCTCGTGCTGGCCGCCGTCGCCGTACCCCGCGCCGCATGCCGAGCGAACGACCATCGGGACCTTGAAGCCGCCGCCCGAGAACGTCTCTATCTTGGCCGCCTGGTTCAGCAGCGCGTCGAAGCAGACCCCGAGGAAGTCCACCAGCATGATCTCAACGACCGGCCGCAGGCCCATCATCGCCGCGCCGACAGCGGCCCCGAGGAAGGCGGACTCGCTGATGGGGGTGTTTCGCACCCGCTTGCCGCCGAAGCGGACCAGCAGGTCGTTTCGCAGCAGTTCGACGTCCTCGCCGAATACGATGACCGTCTCGTCGGCCTCCATCGCGGCCGCGAGCCCCGCCTCTATCGCCGCGGAGAACGTCATCTCAGGCATCGGGCCACGCTCCCAGCATCTCCAGGGCGTTCGCGACCGCCTCGTTGACCTCCGTGCGCGATTCCTCATCGAGCTTGACCCTGGTCTCTACCTCCAGTTGCCTGCCCGCCAGGTCCACCGGGTCGCGCCTCGTGTATGTATCGATGCCGAGCCCGGCCAGGGTCGCGCCGATGCCGCCGAGGCTCGCGGCACGAGTGGTCCAGCCCGCGCCGGGCTGTTTCACCGCGGCGCCCAGCAGGGGCCCGCTCATCTGCTTCACCTGCCCGATCGGGTCCTCGTAGATGCGCAGCACGGGGTCGCCCAGGAAGTGGCCGTCCAGGTGCACGCAGCGGGCGTGGATGAAGGACGGGCCCTCCCCTGCACGCGCGCGGGCGACCGGCCCCTCCGAGGCGCCCCAGACCTTCTCTACCCTCAGGCCGTTCACCTTGACCCCCGGAACCCCCAGCAAGCGGGCCCGGTCCGCCAGGTTGCCCGCCGTCACCGAGCCGGAGCGGGTGGTTATCGACCAGCGGTTGTCCTTGCAGACCACGATCAGCGGTAGCTTCCAGACCGCGGCCAGGTTGAGCGCCTCCATGGCCATACCCTGGTTCATCGCACCCTCACCCAGGAATGCGACGGCGACCTTGCCGGGACGCAGGTGCTGGGTCGCCAGCGCGAACCCCGCGCCGAGCGGGACGGACGAGCCCACGATCCCGGAAGATGCGGCCAGCCGTGCCGGGCAGAACAGGTGCATGTGACCGCCCATGCCGCTGCACAGTCCCTCCGGGTCGCCCAGGAGTTCGAGGATGATGCGGGTCATGTCCACCCTGCGCCCCACGAGCGCGGGCGTGGAACGGTGGTCGAGCGAGACGGAGTCGCCGTCGGTGAGGTGGTCCAGGACCCCGGCGATGACGGCCTCCTCGCCAGTCCCGAGGTGCATCTCGCCGGATATCAGCCCGCGCTTCCACAAGCCGCCTATCGCCAGCTCGAAGGCGCGCATCCGGGCCATCTGGAGGTAGAGCCGCTCGAGGTCCATACCGGTACTATAAGTCGCGGACGCGCTCGAATAAAGGGGTGCCAGGCGGGATTCAAGTCATTTGACTTGAATCCCGCCTGACCCCGGTTTGAGTCAGGGGGCTACGTCCCGGCGCTGGAAAGCCCACAGGGCTCCGGCGAAGCACGCCAGGCCGAACGCGACGGGTATCAGCACGTCGCGCGGCGACACGGTCGCCTTCTGCAGGACGGTGAGCGGCTGGTAGTACTTGAAGATGCTGGCCCAGCCGATGAACTCGATGCGCGTCCAGTAGGACGCGGCGAAGTTGATGAGATAGAAGAGCAGGGTAAGACCCGCGGCGGCCAGGGCGGCGCGGCCCGGGTCCTTGAACAACGCGGAGAACAGTATCGAGTAGCCCGCGATAGCCGTCAGCAGTGCGATGGCGGGCAGGATGAAGGCGGCATACCCGGCGTAGGTCTCCATCACCCCGAATGCCGCGCCGAAGGCAACCAGGCTGCCCACGGTCACCAGCACGAACCCGACGATGGCCGCCAGCAGGAGCATCGCCTGGACGCTGAGCAGCCTCCAGCGCTGGACCGGCTGGGAGAGCAGGAACTCCAGCGTGCCGTCCTTGAGCTCGCCCGCGACCATCCGGCGCGCCATCGAGATGACGAACGCGGCGACAAGGATCACCCACATCAGGGTGAGGAACTGTATCGCCACGTAGTTGTTGTAGGTGGTGATGTTGAAGGTGCTGGCCCCGAAGAACTTGGCGAAAGCCTTGGGGATCTGCTTCGCGTAGTCCACCTTCACCTTGCCGATGCTGGGATAAATCGCCGCCAGGAGCAGGGCGTAGCCCACGATGACGCCGGCGAATATCGCGGCCATCCTCCAGCGCTCGCGCACAGTCTTGAGGATGAGTGAGCCCGTCATTCCGGCTCACCACCATCGGGCCCGTAGAACTCCAGGAAGGCGTCCTCCAGGCTCGCGTGCCCGATGCTCAGGTCCATCAGGTCGTGCGAGGTCAGTACGCGGAGCAACGCGTTCAAGTCACCGCGGAACTTGAGCTGTATCCTGTTGCCGGCGCGCTCGAAGTCGCTGACCCCCTCGACCCGCTCTAGCCCATCGGGCGGGTCCGCCGTGTAGATGACCTCCACGTTTCGCAGGTGCTTGCCCCGGAGGTCCTCGATGCGCTCGGTGCCCACCAGGCTGCCCTCCCGGATGATGCCCACACGGTCCGCGAGCCGCTCGACCTCGGGGAGGTTGTGCGAGGAGAACAGCACCGTGGTGCCGCCCTCGCGCCGCTCGTTGAGTATCTCGTAGAGGACGTGCTGGGTCAGAGGGTCCAGCCCGTTGGTGGGCTCATCCATGATGAGCAGAGGGGGGTCCTTCATAAGGGCGAGCACTATGGCCAGCTTCTGCTTCATGCCCCGGGAGTAGCCCTCGACCTTGCGGTCAAGGTCCAGCTCCAGGCGCGTGGAGAGCGCGCGGCCGGAGGCCTCGTGGCCACCGTCGAAGCTGTCCACGAAGCGGACCAACTCCTCGCCGGTCATGCGTGGGTAGAGCGCGGGCTCGCCGGGCAGGTACCCCACCAGCCGCTTGACATCGACGCTCTTCTGCCAGGCGTCCAATCCCTTGACCGAGGCGCTGCCGCGGTTGGGCTTGAGCATCCCCATGATGAGGCGGATGGTGGTGGTCTTGCCGGCGCCGTTGGGCCCGAGGAACCCGAACAGCTCGCCCTGGAAGACCTCCAGGTCGAGGTCCTGGACCCCGACGACCTTCCCGTAGTACTTGGTCAAGCCCTCGGTCTTTATCACGGTCTCCGGCATGCCCCTGAGCCTATCAGATTTTCGCATCGGGGTCAGACGCCGATGCGAAAAACCGACGCTGAACGGTCATACTGGAGAGCGGAGGTAGAGAAGAGTGATCGTATCGGCGAGCTACCGCACCGACATACCGACCTACTACGGCGAGTGGTTCATGAACAGGCTCGCCGCCGGCTTCTGCATGGTGGTGAACCCGTACGGCGGGCGGCCGTACCGGGTGCCCCTGCGAAGGGAGGAAGGTGTCGATGCGTTCGTCTTCTGGACCAGGGACCCGGAGCCGTTCATCGACAACCTGCGGGTCGTCGCCCGCGAGCACGGTTTCCCGTTCGTCATTCAGCACACCATCATCCCGTACCCCCGAGGCGCTGGACCGCGAGGTCACCGACCCTGAGCGCGCCGCCGCCTGCGCGCACCTCCTGCGCGACGAGTACGGACCGAGGGCCGTGGTCTGGCGCTACGATCCCATCGTCTTCTCGTCGCTCACCCCTCCGGAGTGGCACCTGGAGCGCTTTAAAGCCCTGGCCTCTTCGCTGGAGGGCGCAAACGACGAGGTGATCGTCTCCTTCGCGCAGGTCTACCGCAAGACGAGACGCAACCTGGACGCGGCCGCCCGCGAGCACGGCTTCACCTGGGAGGACCCGCCCGACGATGCGAAGCGGCGGCTTCTCCTCGAGCTTTCCAGCACCGCCTCCGGCCGCGGGATGCGGCTCAGCCTCTGCGCTCAGCCCGGGCTGCTGGTCCAGGGAGTCGAACCCGCCTCATGTATAAACCCTGGGCGGCTGGAGGACGTGGCCCGCCACCTTGGCATCGAGCCCGCGACCGTGCACGCCAGGCGAAAGCCTCACCGCGAGGACTGCGGCTGCTTCGAGAGCCGCGACATCGGCAACTACCGCACCTGCCCCCGCGGCTGCGCCTACTGCTACGCGGTGAATGACCGCGACCAGGCCGCCCGCCGCCTCGCCACCCACGACCCCGAGAGCGAGTTCCTCATTTCCCGCTGACCCCGTGCTAAGATAAGGAATCCAGAGGAGAGTTAAAAGATGTTCCGTTTCCTGGTAGTAATAGAGAAGGCTAACGGCAACTATTCGGCATATTCACCCGATCTGCCCGGTTGTGTCGCTACCGGTGAGACGAGGGAAGAGGCCGAAAAGAATATGCACGAGGCGCTCGAGTTGCACGTCAAAGGTCTCATCGAGGACGGCCAGCCGGTTCCTGACTCGAGCTCTTTCGCCGAATACATCGCGATCGCGGAACCAGTCGCTTCTTGAGACCAGGGGTATCAATGCTCCAGAGAAGGATAATCGCGTCACTGGCCCTTGCTGCCATCGTACTCACGCTGGCGGCTCCGTCGGCGCTCGCCTCCAACGGGTGGACCGGGGGGCACGACGTGGTGGGGTGCACCCAGGCCGCCACGACCTGGTACTTCGCCGAGGGGACGACCCGCACCGGGTTCAACGAGTGGGTCTGCCTCTACAACCCCGCGGGCAACGATACCAGCGCGACCTTCACTTACATGCTCGAGGACGGCAGCACCGAAGTGAAGACGTACGAACTGCGCGCCGCGAGCCGCACCACCGTGGATGTGAACCTCGAGTTGGGGCCCGGGCACGACGTTTCGATGAAGGTCGAGTCGGCAGTCCCGGTGGTCGCCGAGCGGCCCATGTACTTCCGGTACAACGGTGTCTGGACGGGGGGTCACGACGTGGTGGGGACCAACGGACCCCTGCCGGAGTGGTTCTTCGCCGAGGGGACGTGCCGCCCTGGCTTCGACCCCTACCTGTGCATCCAGAACCCGGGCTCCGGAGACGCCGCCGTGCTCGTCACCTACATGCTGGGCGACGGCACCACGCGCGAGGAGAACCTGACCGTCGGTGCGCACAGCCGTTCGACGGTCGTCCCAAAGCACCTGCTGGGCGAGGGCGACGACGCCGCGCACGACTTCTCCGCGCACGTGGAGACGACCAACGGCGCGCTTATCGTGGCCGAGCGCCCGATGTACTTCAACTACAAGGGCGGCTGGACCGGCGGGCACGACGTAGTGGGCGCGACCGCCCCATCGACCGAGTTCCACTTCGCCGAGGGGACGTGCCGCCCCGGCTTCGATCCTTATCTCTGCATCCAGAACCCGAGCGACAAGACCTCCCGCCTCAGGATCACCTACATGCTGGGCACCGGCGCTACCCAGGCCCAGTCCCTGGCCATCAGCCCCCACTCGCGGTCCACGGTCGTCGTCAAGCAGGTGCTGGGCGAGTTCGATGACCCGGCCCACGACTTCTCTGCCAGCGTGGAGACGACCGACGGGAGCAAGGTCATCGTCGAGCGCCCCATGTACTTCAACTACAAGGGGGCCTGGACCGGGGGCCACGACGTGGTGGGCGCGACATCTCCGGCCCAGTCGTTCATGTTCGCCGAGGGCACTTGCCGCCCAGGCTTCGACGCCTACCTGTGTATCCAGAACCCGGGAGCCTCGCCCGCCTCCGTGAGCGTCACCTACATGCTCGCCGACGGGACGAGCCGGGCTCAGGCCCTCGACGTCGGCCCCAACAGCCGGGCGACCGTCTTCGTCAAGGACGTGCTGGGGGAGGGCAACGACCCGGCCCACGACTTCTCCGCCACCGTCGCCACGACCAACGGCACGGAGATAATCGCCGAGCGGCCCATCTACTTCGACTACTACAGCACGGCGAAATGGTCGATGGCCGTGCTCGGGGACGTGAACCTCGGTGGCGACGTGTCGCCGACTCTGGCCGCCAACGGCTTCGGGTACGTGTGGACCGGGGTCAGCCCGTATATCTCGGACGCGACCCTGGGGTTCGCGAACCTGGAGTGCACCATGTCATACCAGGGCTCGCCGGTCCCCGGGAAGACGTTCACCTTCGAGGGCGACCCAAACGCCCTGCCGGCCATGCGTGACGCAGGGGTGGACGTAGTCTCGCAGGCCAACAACCACGCCCGGGACTACGGGGCGGTGGCGCTTCTCGACTGCCTGGGTTACCTGGACGGGTTCGGCATCGCCCACTGCGGCGCGGGGGCCGACTACGAGAGCGCACACGTCCCCGCGTACCTCGACGCCGAGGGACTGCGCGTGGCCTTCATGGCGTACGACGACATCGGTACCGCGGGATGGTACGCGGATGCCGGCTACCCGGGTGTCTGCGACGCGACCGACACGGGCAGGCTCATCGCCGACGTCCAGGCGGCGAGCCTCAACGCCGACTTCGTGGTGGTCTCCTTCCACTGGGGCAACGAGAAGGAGTACACCCCGACGGCGCGCCAGGCGAACCTCGCGCGGCTGTCAATTGACTGCGGCGCGGACATCGTGCTGGGCCATCACCCGCACGTGGTGCAGGGGATGGAGATATACAACGGCGGGCTGATCTGCTACTCGCTGGGCAACTTCGTGTTCAACCCGGGCAGCGACGCCGGGCACTACACGATACTGACCCGGATATCGCTCGACTCGCGTGGGTTCCTGCAGGCCGAGTCCCGCCCGGTCCACATAGACAACTGCCGCCCGACCATCATGGGAGGGGAGGCGGGGACCTCCTGGATAAACCAGGTGGCCGCGATAGTCCAGGGGCTGGGGACGAGCGCCCGGGTGCAGGACAACGTGATGTACGTGCCGTGAGACCCCCTCACCCCGACCCTCTCCCTCCAGGGGAGAGGGGGAAAGGAAGCCGGGACTTCTACGCATGAGCGGAATGATGCCCAACCCGGAGACGGTCGAGATCCAGACCGCGGACGGGGTCACGCTGCGGTGCCGGCGATACAGGAAGCCCGGCGCCAGGGCGGTCGTCTGCGGCCACGGGCTGGCCTCCAGTGCCTACGCCTTCGACCTCCCGCTGTACGGGTTCAACATCGCGAGGGTGCTCTACGGCCTGGGGTACGAGGTCTGGCTGGTGAACTTCCGCGGGGCGGGGCACCCGCCGTGGCGCAGCGACGACGGAGGGTGGGGCGGGGCCGGCGACGAGTTGGGCGTCTTCGACCTGCCCGCGGTCATCGAGCACGTGTACCGGGAGACGGGGCGGCCGGTCTTCTACATCGGGCACTCGTTCGGAGGTATGTCCATCTACGTCTACCTGCAGGGAGCGGTGATGGAGCCCGGTGACCCCGAGCGCAAGGTCCACCGTGATGCCGCCGAGGCCGAACGGCGCAACCAGATGGTCGCGGGCGCGCTGACCGTCGGGAGCATGTCGGTCCTGGTGGACGACCCCCGGCCCCCGCTGCTGGAGCGCATAAGCAGGTTTCCGCGCGTGAAGAGGGCGTTGAGACGCTTCGAGGACTGGCTGAACAGGCGCGCGGCCACGAGGCCCGGCCTGGGAATCGGCCGGCTATCGCGCCGGCTCGGGTTCCGGCATCCGTGGCTGGCCGGTCTCATCATGTCCAGCCCGTTCCTGGACCTGTACATGGTCTATCGCAACATGGGGTTCGAGGCGTGCAGGCTGTTCGGGATATGGGCCGGTGGCGACGTCGCGCTGCGAGAGGTCGCACAGACAGTGCGGGACATCAGGACCGGGGCACTCTCCTCCTACGCGCCCGAGGGCCACGAGCCCTTCGACTACGGCGCCGGCATGGGAGAGATAACCACCCCTCTGGTCGCCGCCGCGGGTACCGAGGACTTCATCAGGCCGTTCCACGTGAAGGGCGGGGTCATCGACCGGGTCTCCTCGGAGCGCCGATGGTTCATCGAGATGAAGGGCTACGGGCACGTGGACATGCTCTATCATCTGCCGTATGCACGGATAATGGCGTTCCTGGAGGAGGGCAGCATGGGTCCGGATACACGTGCCACGATGCCCACCGGCGGCGAAGAAGGTTAGGAGAAGGATGGACATCCTCGTCTGCCCGGCCTGTCGCGGAGAGCTGGCCGACACCTGCGATGCCGGGTCGTACGCCTGCATCTCCTGCGGTCGCTCGTACCCCGTGTTCGAGGGACACGCCAGCTTTGTCGCCGCGGATAAGATGGGGGAGTTCGCCCGCTGGCAGATGGACATCTACGACGGGAACCGTCCCGACCTCGCACCGCCCGACTACTCGGACCTCGAGCGGGTCCGCTCTCACAACGAGGGCTCGGTGGAGGTCACGCGGGCCTCCGGCGCCCTGTCGCCCAACTGGAAGGGCGTCAAGTCCCGAGAGGTCGCCGACCGGCTCGCCCCGCTGCCCGGCGAGAGAGTCCTGGATGTCGGGTGCGGGCTCGGTACCCTCCTGGACACCATGGTCGCCGCCTACGGCACCACGGGGGTCGGCATCGACCTGGGACACGCGGGCCTCAAGGCCGCTATCGCCTGCAACACCTCCGGGCACGGCTTCCACGAGGCGGACGCCCTGAACCTGCCGTTCCGCGACGGCGCCTTCGACCTCACGGTGTCCTACGACGTGATAGAGCACGTGGACGATCCGGCCAGGTTCGTCTCCGAGACGGTCCGGGTCCTCCGCCCGGGCGGCAGGCTGCTCATCTACACCCCGTCGGCGCGCGACCGCTGGACCTGGCACTGGTGGGAGCGCCTTCTCCTGCGGGGTCGCTACAACCTCGGTATGGACAACCTGGCGGGACACGACCCGGCCAGGTTCCTGGAACCCGCCGGGCTGGCCGCGCTCCTCGAGGACGCGGGCTTGCGGGCCGTCGGCACCGAGTCGTTCCACTCGCTGTTCACGCTGATACTCGACGAGGTCTATCCCGGGTTCTTCTACCGGGTGCTCAAACGCGCGAGGTTCGTCGGGCCGGTGTTCCGGATGCTCGAGCTGGCGGACTCTCCCCTGAGCTCGGCCGGCTACGGCAACGGGTTCTTTGCCTGGGGGTGGAAGGCGTGATGCCGCTGTGAGCCTGCTCGGTCGACTGGTGAAGCTGTCGCGAGACCTGGTGGGCTGGCGCGACCTCGACTACACGTCCCGACAGATTCTGCTTCGGAAGGTGTTCAGCGTCCCGTTCCTGGCCGTGCTTCCCGTGATGCTCGCGGCGGGGCTGCTGCTACGTCTCGTCCGGCGGAGGCTCGACAAAGCACTCTGCAAGCGAGACCTCGCATAACCCGTCGTAGCAGCGGCCGGGCAGCGTCTGGTACAGCCGCGTCCCATGCCAGGTGAACCCGGCCATCGCGTCGTCGACCTCCCTGATCACACGGGCGGGGACACCCACGACCAGCGACCGGGGTGGTATCACGGTGCGGGGCAGGACTACCGCGCCGGCGCCGATCACCGACCCCGCGCCCAGGACCGCCTGGTCCTGGACGATCGCCCCCATACCCACCATCACGTGCTCCTCGAGGGTGCAGTTGTGGAGGATGGCGCCGTGCCCGACGTGCGAGCTGGCCGCAAGGCACATCACCGCCCCGAACCCCGCGTGGATGACCACGTTCTCCTGGATGTTGGAGCCGTCGCCCACGATCAGCTCGCCCCAGTCGGCGCGCAGGCAGGCCCCGGCGGACACCAGGCAATTCTCCCCGATCGTCACGCTTCCGATCAGCACCGCGGTGTCGTGGATGAAGGAAGTCTTACCCACGCGCGGCCTGCGGCCCTCGAACTCGTACAGCGTCATACCGTTTCCCTCCATTCGGCAACGGACACATCGTACAACACCTCCGTCGGCCGGGACCCTGGAGCTGAGGTAGAATCGCCACGATATAATCCGTGAGCCCCTTGACTCTCCCCCCGGGGGAGGGCTGAGAATCGAGCGCGAAGGAGGTGAGAGGATGGACGGTCTGTTCAGTATCGGGGAGTTCTCCAGGATGTCGTGGCTGACGGTGAAAGCGCTGCGCCTCTACGACGAGGAGGGGATCCTCAAGCCGGGTTTCGTGGACCCGTCCACCGGGTACCGGTACTACAGCAGTATCCAGCTGCCCGAGGCCAGGACTGTCCGGCTGCTCCGCTCGCTGGACATGCCGCTGGAGGAGGTCCGTGAGTTCCTCAAGGAGACGTCCCCGGGCGCCAGGACGAAGCTCCTCGAGAGACACCGGGACCAGCTCGAGAGCAGGCTGGAGTCGTACCGCGCCATCATCTCATCGATAGACGACCTCACCGAGAGGAAAGGAGAAGCTATGGGAAGCGAAGTGGAGACAAAGGACCTCGCCAACCAGCCGGTACTGTCCATCAGGTTCAAGACCTCGATGGCCGGGATAGGCGACGCAGTCGGCGTCGCGTTCGGCAAGATCTTCGGGTACCTGGGGCAGACGGGCACGCCACCCGCGGGGCCGCCGTTCGCCCTGTACTACGACATGGAGATGAAGGAGGAGGACATCGACATGGAGATCTGCGTGCCGGTGTCCGGCGAGACGGAGGGCGCGGGCGAGGTCGTGGGTCGCGTGGTCCCGGGCGGCAGCGCGGTCTCCACCATGCACGCGGGGCCGTACGACCAGGTAGGCGGAGCTTACGAGGCCTTGATGACCTGGATGAAGGAGAACGGCTACGAGCCCGCCGGCCCGGCCCGCGAGGTTTACCTGGTGGGCCCGGACAAGGTGCAGGACCCGGCGGAGTACCGCACGGAGGTGCTCATCCCCGCCAGAAAGCAATAGTGAGAATTTACCTCAACCATTATTTCTCAACTGAGTGAGAATTCACCTCAACCATTATTTCTCAGTTGAGAAATAATGGTTGAGGTGAATTCTCATCGTCAGTCGTTGGGGACCAGGACGTAGCCGGTGCCGCCGCAGTCCTGGCAGGTCACCCAGCCGGTCCAGCCCATCTCGTCGGTCATCCACCAGCCGCCCGTACCGCCGCAGGTGCCGCAGACGACCCAGATATCGGTGGGGTACGGAGAGGGCGCGGGCTGCGCGTTGCGCCTGGCCTCTTCGGCCGCGGCGGCCGCCGCGGCGGCCGCCTTGCGGTTGTTGCACTCGCCTATGACGAAGTTGGCGTAGAAGGCGACCGAGTCCTGTTCCCCCACGAGCTGCTCTATCTTCGTCGCGTTCTCGAGAAGGAACGAGCACTTGTCCAGGTAGTCGGGCAGCCCCGAGGCGTCGATGGCGCTGTTGTTCAGGTCCCCGACCGCGGCAACCGCCTCGTTGGTCCGGTCGTAAGCGCGCTGCCAGGCGTCGTCCCACTCGACCTGTCGCTGCTTCTCAGCCTCCGCCTCAGCTTCCTCTTCAGCCGCCTTGCCGCCGCCGGCCTCGGCCGTGTACTGCATCTCGTCGGAGTCACCCCGCTTGTCCTCCCCCGACTCGAGCTCCAGCCTGGCCTCGACGTCCAGCGGCTTGCCGGTGCCGGAAGTCATCGTATACTCGATGGAGTACTCCTGTTCCGAGGAGCTCGATTTGCACTTGACGCTCTTGTTGATGAGGTTGGAGCCCTCAGAATCCACCACCTTGACGAAAAGCCTGGCCTTGCCGTCCTCGGGGAACCTGGCCGTGTAGGCCACGGTCAGCTTGAGCACAACATCCAGCGGGACCTTGTCAAGGTCGAGCTCGTCGTCATTCGCCTTCGTCAGGTCGATGGACTCCAGCTTCGCCTCGAGGGTCGGTCCACCCCCGACAACGAGCACGAGACCGACGACGGCTCCGCCCGCCACCAGAACCGAAAGGGCGGTCACGAGGGCTATCATCCAGGTGGGGATCCTCCTGCCGCCGGAGGAGACCCCGACCGCTGAAGGAGCAACGGCCGGCGGGACAGCGCCGCGGGCGCGCTGGACCGCGGCACCGGCCTCCACCGCGTCGAGAAGGGTCCCGCAACTCTCGCAGAACCTGTTCCCCTCGGGGACCGTCGAGCCGCACTGTTCGCAGTACATCCTCATCACCTCAAGTCCGGGGGTCCTACCCGTACACACAGATTATCGGTCAAACGCGCGCGGTTCCATACCTCTTAGCAAAGAGGATAGCGGTTCTGTAGAATTGGTGTCATGAGCAAGCAGGGTGAGATCGAGTACCTCGGGAATCTCGGGGACGGTGGGGCGCGGCACGCCGCCGCCAAGCCGTTCTCTGACGATTCCTGCGCGGACAACCTCATGGAGATGGGCGCCGTCATGCTCCTGCTGCCGCCACCCCCCGCCCTGCTGCTCGACCTGGGCTGCGGGTCCGGCTGGACCTCGGTCTTCTTCGCGAGGCGCGGGTACGACGTCACCGGGGTGGATATCGCGCCGGACATGATCGAGCTGGCCAGGCGGGCCGGGGAGCGCGAGGGGCTCGACAACCTGCGCTTCGCGGTCGGGGACTACGAGAGCCTCGACGCCGGCGCGGAGTTCGACTGCGCGGTCTTCTACGATTCCCTCCACCACTCCTCCGACGAGCGAGCGGCCCTTGCCTGCGCGTACCGGTCTCTGAGGACCGGGGGCGTCTGCGTGACCAGCGAGCCGGGCAGGGGACACGCCGAGACCCTCCCGGCCAGGAACGCCGTCAGCATGTACGGCGTCACCGAGCGCGACATGGAACCGGAGCGCATCATTGCCTCCGGGCGGGCCGCGGGTTTCAGGTCGTTCGAGACATACCCGCACGCCAACGTGCTGGTCGCCAGCATGTTCAGGGCCCCCACCCGGAGGCTCCTGAGCAGGGTAGACACCGCGGCGGTCATGAGGACACCGCTGCGCCTGTCGCTGCTGGCCTACCGCGTGGCGCGCAAGAGGGACAGCGCGATAGTCGTGCTCGTCAAATGACGGCCTGCGCTATCCGCACCGCGGGGCCCGGCCTCGTGGTGTATATTCGAGGCGCGTGTGGAGGAGTCCTCAAGTCGGCCGGGAATCTTCCGATAGCAGGTAATAACGGTATCAACGGGAGCCTCCGGCTGTGGCGACAACGGCCGGTCGTCTGAAAGGGGATCCGACTCGATGGAAGGACAGCGGGAAGAAAAGGCGCCGCAGAAGCGCGTCGTCGTCATCACGGATCGTGAGACCGCGGACGGCTTCCTGTTGTCCGGCACCGAGCTCAGGGCTTTCGACAAGGTGGAGGAGGGCGCCAGGGAGATCGAGCGGCTCCTTCACGACACGACCATAAAGGCGATACTGGCCAACGAGGAATTCCTGGAAGTGCTCGACGAGAGGACACGGCGCCTCGCCGAGGAGTCGCCCATCGTGGTGATCGAACTCCCGGCGCAGAGGGGCGGCCTGGCGATGCCGGCGCACGAGGACCTGCTGAAGATGATCAACCGCCTGAAGCCGCAATTCTAGGGGCCCGGGCGCGAACACCGCAGGAGGACCGCTTGGAGAATCCGCAGCAGGAACAGAACAGGTACACCTGTCATGTCTGCGGCCACGAGATGGAGAGGTTCACCCGGATCTGCGAGAAGTGCGGCTCCATCCGGCGGCCGAGTGCCGGGAGGGGAGTCGGGGAAGCCGTTGACGTTACCGGCGCCAGGGGCTCATGCAAGAGATGCGGTGTCGCGGTCAAGAAAGGCAAGCCCTACTGCCCCGAGTGCCAGCAGTACATGGACGAGAAGGAAAGGGCCGCCAGGCTGGCCGGGAAGAAAGGCTTTTTCCCTACAATCGTCGAGTTCCTCCGCTCGCTCCTGAACCGGATAACAGGGAATCGCCCTTGAGCACGGGCTAGAGCCCCAGCTTGGCCCTGTTGGCCTCTATGTGCGCGAGCATACCCTCCGCCGCCTCCTCCGCGTCGTTCTCGAGGTGGAGAACGCCGCCGGTGATCCCGGGCAGTTCCTCGGTCAGCATCCGGACCAGGTTGGGTGCGCCGGTGACGGTTGGCACCGGGTGCACGTAAGTGTACAGCCCGAAAGCCAGCGCGAATACGGCGTCGATCGTCGCCTTCTGCTCCATGTACTGCGGAGCGCAGGCCACCACCGGCAGGTAGGGTACCGGCACGCCGCCCAGCGCGTCCGAGACGGCGGCGATGAGGTCGGCCACCCTTCCTGTGTCCGTGCAGGTGCCGTAGCTGAGCACCGGTGGGATCCCCAGCCCGGCGCACAGCGCCTTGAGCCCCGGCCCCGCCTGCTCCGCGGCCTCGGGGAGGCACAACCCCGCAACCTGGACAGCCCCGTTGCCGCACCCCATGGATAACACGAGGACGTCCCGCTTGATAAGCTCGCGGGCGACCGCCACCGTGTGCGAATCGTGCGCGTTGTCGCGAAGGCTCGTGCAGGACACCATCCCGGCCACGCCCCGGATGCCGCCCTCCTTTATCGCGTCGAGCAACGGCTCGAGCGTGCCGCCGAGCGCCTCCAGGATGCTCTCAGTGGAGAATCCGACCACGGCTTCGCCCATCGGCTGGCCGGTGAAAGGCCGGATGGCGGCCTTACGCCCTCCGAAGTTCTCGACGGCCATCTCCAGCAGCCGGTCGGCCTGCGCCCCAGCCTCCTCGGGCACGTAGTCCAGCCGGTCGGATATACCCTCGAACGCGACCAGGTCGCTCACCGGGATCAGCTTGAACCCATACTTCTCCGCGTAGATCGGGTCAATAGGCATGGAACAGTTCATGTCCGCCGCGAACAGGTCCACGCATCCCGAGGCCATGACCGCCTCCTGCATTATCCAGTTGCCGGTGAACCCGTAGAAGACGTCGTCCATCTCCCAGCGCTGTATCATCTCCTGGCCGGTCTCGATGTTCGCGATCACCCGCAGGCCCTTCGCCCCGGTGGCCCTCGCCCGCTCCTGCCAGTGGGGAGACCTGGCCCTCTCGACCATGGCGAACCCGAGGAACGGCTCGTGCCCGTTGACCAGCGCGTTCACGTAGTCGGCATCCAGCACGCCCAGGTCCACCCTCATCCGGTGAGGGCGCGGCACGCCGTACAGGATGTCCATGCCGTACTCGTTGACTATCTGGCTCTGGTAGGCCATGGCTACGCCCATGCGCATGGCCTTGAGCGCCAGGCTCCGGTAGTAGCCGTCGACGTTGGTCAGGCAGGAGCTGGTGGACTTCATCATCTCGCCGTAGATGCCCCCCGGGAAGATGTCCAGATCCCTCCAGAGTTCCTTGCGCTCGGGAGGGGCCAGTGCCTCGACTATGAGGCTCGGCCGGTCCGCCGGACGGTTGAAGTCCTCGGTCACCAGGTCGCAGAAGCGCACCGCGACGTCGGGACCCGAGCCGCGGATGTCAACGCCGAGCCGCGCCGCGAACGACAGCAGCTTGTCGGGCTCGCTTATCCTGTAGGGCGCTTCCCCCAGGGCGGTGGCGCGCAGGGTCCTCACGGTCTGCTCCGTGTGGTAATGGTATGTGGAGGCCCCCAATACGTTTCGCAAGAGCATCATGCGCATGGCCATTCCGTCCGCGGTGATGCCGCAGACGCCCCTCTTGTCCTTCGCCGCGTCGGAGCGGCAGGGCCCGTTGGAGCAGAGGTCGCAACGGGTCCCGGCCATGCAGAACGGACACCGCTTGTCCGGCGCGCCGATCCCCTGGGCCTCGTAGCGGTCCCAGATGTTGGTGACGCCGTCCGGCTTTATGCGCTCGGCGTATATCCGGCGCACCGATTCGTGGTACGAGATCCTGTCTGAGTCCATTTCCCCTCCCCGGAGACACCGTCGATATTCCTCGAGTTCCATGACAGGGAGTGCAGCCCGGCGGAGCCCTGTTTCCCCGACGAGGAATGATCCCCGGGTCTTCCCGGTCTATGAGCCGCCTTCTGCGGGCATCCGACCCGCGCCCGCGTTATTCCTTCCTGAGGACCTTCTTGTCGACCTTACCGACGGCGGTCAGCGGCAGCTCCTGCCGTATCTCGATCGTCTTGGGGACCTCGTAGGGGGTCAGCTTGTCCTTCGCCATCTTCATGATGTCCGCTTTAAGGGCCTCGTCGTCGCCCTGGAACTTGTTCCCGGGAACGGGTGTGACCAGGGCTTTCACCAGCTCCGACCCCGGACGCTCGGGATTGGGAACGCCGATGAGTGCGACCATGTCCACCGCGGGGTGCTCGGCCAGGACCTCCTCGACCTTCTTGGAGAACACCTTGAATCCGCTCACGATGATCATGTCCTTGGTCCGGTCCACGATCCTGAGATAGCCCTCGGGGTCCTGTACCGCCACATCACCGGTGTGAAGGTATCCCTCGGAGTCGAAGACTAGGGCCGTCTCCTCGGGCTTGTTGTAGTACCCCGGCATGACCATGGGCCCCTTGACGCATATCTCGCCGGGCTCGCCGAGCGCGGCCTCCCTGCCGGTGTCGGGGTCGATCAGCCTGATGTCGGTGTTGGGCAGCGGCAGGCCGATGCTGCCGAGCTTTTTCACTCCCCGGTACGGGTTCATCGCCGTCAGCGGGGAGGTCTCGGTCATCCCGTAGACCTCCATCAGCTTGCCTTTCCCCACGACGCTTTCGAGCTGCTTCTGGGACTCCTCGGGGAAGGGCGCGGCGGCGGTGACGCATACCTCGATGTTGGAGTGATCGAGCTCCATGAACTTCGGGTTGGCGATGAGCATCTGGAACAGCGAGGGTACGTTGACCAGCGCGGTCGGCCTGTACTTGGCCAGCTCCTTGCAGATGTGGTCGGTGTCCCTCGGGTTGGGGATGAGGACCTGGGTCCACCCCAGGTAGATGCAGTTCTCGTTGAAGAACAGTCCGGCCACGTGGAAGAACGGGAAGCCGGACAGGGCCACTCCCTTGCCCTTCTCCCAGCCCAGCCAATCCTGCACCAGCAGCAGGTCGGAGACCGCGTTCCTGTGCGTGAGCATGGCGCCCTTGGGGCTGCCGGTCGTTCCGCCGGTGTACTGGATGTAGGCTATGTCATCGGGCGTGATATCCACGGTCGGATGCTCCGCGGAGTACTTCTGGTCCTTGATGACCTGCGACATGTCTACGACCGTCTTACCGGGCAGGGGCGTGACCTGACCCGTAGGGATCTTCTTGAGCAGCTTGCCCAGGAACCGTTTTATCCAGGGCAGGAATCCCCCGACGCTGGCGGTCGCCACCAGCTTCAGGTCGGGGAGGTTGGAGCTTATGCCCACCAGCCTTCCGGCGAAGATGGCGTCGAGCGTTACCAGGGCCTTCGCGTTCACGTCGCTCAGCTGGTACTCCATCTCCTCGGCCGAGAGCAGCGGTGAGACGCCCGACACGACACAGCCTGCGCGCAGGGTGCCCAGCCAGGCAATGACGTACTCGGGGATGTTGGGCAGGTTTATCCCGACGACGTCCCCCTTCTTCAGTCCGTTCTTGATGAGCATGTCGGCGAACCGGTTGGCGTAGCGGTCCAGGTCGCCGTAGGTGACCTCGACGCCCATGTATGCCAGGGCCGCCTTGTTGGGGAACTCCTTGAAGATCTGCTTCACCGCCTCGACGTAGGTCGTCTCCCAGCTCTCCGGGTCCAGGTCGGTGATGCCGGCATCGTAGGACTTGGTCCAGAACCGCTCTGCCATCTCGTTTCCCCCTTAATCGGTGACCCTGCCGCTATAGGGCAAGATTGTACAACGCCCGGGCATTCCCGTGAATAGGATGGGGGTCGGGCACCATTCGATTCAGCTGCGAATGAATCAGAATCGGGTCAGGTATTGTTCTGATTCGTTACTCGGTAGCGGTATGGGGAACGGGCGGTAGCCGCGCCCGCGCCGGCATGTAGACTGACGTGTCAATCTCCTATATTGACATGTCAGTCTACCACCGCTATAATCTTCGCAACCAAGAGGCAATAAGGGGCAGGGGGCGGTGCTTGTGAAGCGGTCCTTCAAGTCGGCGATAACCATCCTGGTCGTCCTTGCGATGCTTGTGTGGCTGGTGCCCGCGGCGGTCGCGGCCCCCAAGCCGGACCCCTCCGCGCTGTACACCACTCAGACGCAGGACGGTGTGACGCTCGCCCTCAAGCGCTACCTTCCCGCCTCCGGCGTGGCATTCCACACCGGAGCGCAACCCGTCATCGTGATGCCCGGCCTGGGATGCAACCTCAACTACTTCGATATCAGGACCCCGGCCGGAGAGTGCTACCGGCTAAAGCTCCCCGGCGAGTTGGCCTCGTGGGCAAAGAACGACCCCTATGTCGCGAAAGACCCCATGAAGTACTACAGCATGGCCCACTACCTGTGGAGCCAGGGGTACGACGTCTGGTGCGCCAACTACCGGGGCGAGGGCAGGCTGCCGTACCGGAGCGGCGGCGCCTATGGATACAGCATCGACGAGCTGGGCATCTACGACATGCGGGCGATAGTCGGAACAGTGTTCGACAACACGGGCAAGCACCCCGTCTGGATAGGTCACAGCATGGGCTCGAGCATGGCCTACGAGTACCTGGAGGGCTGCCGGTTCGGCGGGGGCTGGAACCCGCACGTGGTGTCGGACGCGGGCCTGACCGCCGAGCGCAACGGCGGCTCGGGACGGGAGGCGCTCAAAGGGTTCGTGGACCTGGACGGGCCAATGGTCCCGGTCATGAACTCGGTGCCACAGGTGAAGCTCCTCTGGGTACCGCTGAGCCTTCCCGTGTATATCAACGTGCGTCCCATCGTCAAGGTGTTCGGAGAGGTCGCGGCGCCGGCCTTCGAGGGGTTCGAGTACGTCGCCTGGTTCATCTGGAGCGCGCTGGGATCCCCCGAACTGGGCCTGATAAACAGCCTCTTCAGCATGAACCCGGCCAACATGGATGTGGACGTGGCCCGGTACATGATCGAGTACTGCGTGGACGGCATGAGCACCAGGACAATCTCCCAGTACGCCGACGCCGGCGCGTTCGGCAAGTTCCGCGAGGACTACAAGAACGGCACCTGGAACGCCCTCAGGATCGCCCCCCGAACGCCCAGGTCGGGGGACGGTTACTATTACTACTCGGACAACCTGGCCAGGATAAGCCTGCCGTCCCTTGTCATCGCGGACGCGACCGAGGACGTCACGAGCCCCGGGGACATAGAGAACTTCTACAAGGGCAAGACCCGGAACGCGCTGGACGAGTTCTACGTAGCTCCCAACACCGCGCACGTGGACGTTGTCCTGGGATTGAACGCTCCGACAACGACCTTCCCGAAGATCGGTGGCTGGCTGAAGAAGCTCCCGAAGTAACGACCACCCGGGGTGGCAAGACGGGACCCGGCCCGACGGTGGAGCGCGGACGGTGAGCATTCTCACCGTCCGTTTTCTTAGGCGTTGACCCCGCGGCGGGCCGTCTCGATAATTGTGTGGGCTCGTGGCGGCTGGATGGAAGAAGGGTGGCAGTTGGGAAGTACCAGGACTAGGGTGACTCTGGACCGCGAGCAGCGGGAGCGGCAGCTGCTCGACGTCGCGTGCGCGGTGTTCGCGGAGAAAGGGTACAGGCGCTCGAACGTTGCGGATATCGTCGGGCGGGCGGGCGTCTCCCGCGGCACCTTCTACCACTACTTCGAGTCCAGGGAGGCGATCTTCGCGCGGCTCTTGGAGGATTACTTCCAGCGCTTCGAGGCGATCGTCGAGGCGAACCACGACAGGTTGATGGCGGCGATCCTGGGCAACGGTGACGTGATAGGAGCGTGGCGTGAGAACACCCTGGAGGTGCTCCGCTTCCACGCGGACCGGCCTGAGCTGACGACGTTGATATACCGCGAGGCGATAGGCCTGGGCCGGCCCTTCGCGAGACGGATGGACCGATTGACCGGGCTCTCCAAGCGTAGGCTGGCCGAGGAGTTCGGCGCCCTGTCGTCCCGGGGGATGATCGTCCCCTTCGATCTCGAGCTGCTGCTGCTGATAGTGAACGGCAGCGTGCTGGGGCTGATCATGGAATGGGTGCTTGAGAAGAAGACGGAGGACCTGGAGACGCTCGCGGACAACTTCGTCCGGTACCACACCAGGGCGTTGTCGCCGGTCCCGGCGGAGGCGCCGGCCGGAAGGGAGCCTTCCGTCGTGGAACGCCGCTCGGGCACGCACGACAGGCGTGCCCCGGGCATGAGCGACCGGAGGAAGGCCGAGCGCGAGATGAGGCGGGACGGCCGGGGGGGCTCGGAATGAACGAGGTACACGAGCCTGACTCCAGACCCGGCAGGGAGGAGCGCCGGGAGCGGATAATGAAGGCGGCCGCGACGGTGTTCGCGTCGAAGGGCTTCGAGTCATCGACCATAACCGACATCATCCAGGCGGCCGGCGTCGCCAGGCGGACCTTCTACAACTACTTCGAATCGAAGAAGGACGTCTTCCTGAAGCTGGTCGAGGCATACTTTGACGGCTACACCGCGATCCTCGGCAAGGGGTATGACAATCTCGTACTGGTGCTGGAGCGGGACCCGTCCGGGACCATAGACGCCTGGCGCGAGCTGGTGCTCTCCATCCTGGAGTTCCACAACGAGAACCGGGAACTCACCGTGCTGGTGTGGCGGGAGGCGCAGGCGGAGGACGAGCATTTCACGGCCAGGGTGCAGGAGCTCGTCCGGATGGCGCGAGAGCGGGTAGTGGAGGAGTTCAGGCTGATGGCAAAAAAGGGCTTGCTGGTTGACATGGACGTCGAGCTGGCTACCACCATCATCAACAGCGCCGTCATGACAATTGTGCTCGACCACGTGTTGCGCAAGGACGACCTCGACCTGAGAGCGATCGCCGATCAGCTGGTGCGCTACCAGGCGCGCGCCCTGGCGCCCGACCGCTCAGTGGTGGACCAGGCCTTTGGCACCTGAGAAATCACCTCAACCATTATTTCTCATCATCGCCGGTAATCCATAGGTGGTTGGATTTGAGAAATAATGGTTGAGGTTAATTCCCATGGTTGAGGTTAATTCCCACGCACAAGACTTCTCCCGGCTCAAGCGGGCTTGCCGGAACCCTTACCCTTCTTCCCGCGGGGCTCCACGCCCGTCCACAGGACGTCCAGGAAGACCTTGATCATGTCGACCATGCCGCGCATCGGCACGTCCGGGCCGGGCGGGAAGACGGTCATCGGGGAGATGACCATCGAGTTGATCATCATGGCCAGGAGCATTACCGGGATGTCATCCCGCACCTCGCCCTTCTCCAGACCCCGCGCAAGCACGCCCGCCACCAGATCGAGGAAGGTGGGGATCCCCTCGCCCAGCATCGCCTCGAAGCGCCTGCGGTCCCGGGCGACCTCCCGCAGCACGGCCGCGTAGAGGTGCGGCGGAGCGTTGGTGTCGGCCATCGCGGTGTAACCGGCGAAAAGGATCTCCTTGGTGCCCATGTCCGGGTCCCGCTCGGACTCCTCGATCGCACGGCGCACCCGCCCGAACTCGCCGGCGGCTATGGACAGGAGCACATCCTCCTTGCGCGGGAAGGAGTGGAAGCAGGTCCCCCTGCTGACTCCCGCCTTCTCGATGATGTCCTCTATCCTCGCTCCCTCGACGGTGTCGCGGGAGAACACGCTCACCGCGGAGTCGATGAGCTTCTGCCGCGTATCCACGCCTCTCTGCTGGCGTGGACGCGCGCCGAACGGTGGAGCCGACTTCGCCGGTCTTTTCTCAGCCATCACTCATTGTACCTCTTGAACATGGTCGGATAAGTACCAATACGTAGAGCATGGTATGGGTTTCGATGAAATTATTCAAACGTGAGAATTCACCTCAACCATTATTTCTCACATGAGAAATAATGGTTGAGGTGAATTCTCAGGGCCAGTCCGTTATGGTGGTCCGGCCCGCCGGTACCTTGCGCATGAGTTCTACGTTCGCGGGCAGGCGCCTGTAGTGGAGGACCGCGAGCAGGGTCATGGAAAGGAGCATGGCCAGTATCAGCGCGTAGCCTGGGAGGTGCCTCCAGTTCTGATTGAGCACCGCGTAGATGATGAAGGCTACGAGCAGTATGCAGGGCCAGGAAAGCTTGATGATGGCTCCCCTCCTGGCCTTGCGGGTGTCGAAGCCGTCCCCGCCCGCTGAAAGGCCCGGGGAGCGGGCGGCCAGAGCGATCATGACCAGGCAGGCTGCCGCCAGGACCGGCACGAAGACCATGCTCCTCGTCCTGTGGTAACCCCAGACGGCCACGAAGGGTGCCGCGAAGAGGAGAAACCCGATAGCGGCGCGCCTCGCCCGCTCGGCTGCCGGGACGCGCAGCAGTCCCGTCTGTCCCAGTTCCGCGACGCGACTCGAGTAATGGTAGACACACTCGAAGCACCCGGCACCCGCCACCATCACCGAGCACGAGAACGCCAGAGCGATGACGACCGCCGGCGCCTGCAGAGAGCCGCCGGGCGCGAGGAGCTCCGCGATGGACAGCGGCCAGAAGACTCCGTTCGCCGCGAGTACGAGCACTCCCGCCAGGATGAGGGAGGGGTACCACCGGACCCAGCGGAACAGCCGGAAGCCAGCCGCGACGCCGGCGAAAGGATTCCCGGTCCCCTCGTAGACGGCGCAGTGATAGCCTAGGAGGAACGGCGATATCAGGGGCGCCGCCGGCACCACCGTCGCTCCCAGAAGCACCGAGCCGACGAGGAACCCGACAACGCCGCCGAGATTCGCACGCGCCGCGTCGGGTACCATGATCTCCATGAAACGGGACATCAGGTAGATGCTCGCGAACGACACCGAGAGGACGATGACACCGAGGGCGAGCGCGGTCGGCACTATCGGGGCGAAGCGGCGGACGGAGCTCTTCAACCGGGGCCACCCCGCCAGGCTGTTCGAGCCCTCCGCGAGGTAAGCGACGACGAAACCGTAGAGGATCAGTAGCACACCGACGGCAACAACAGTGCACAGCACGAGTGCGGGTGTGGCGTCGCCGACTCCCGGCATGCGTGCCCCGGTGCGGGCCAACCATGGGAGGAGAATCGCCGTGGCGGGTAGAAGCAGGGCCGCCACCGCCAGCGGAGCCCGGCCGAGCGAGACCAGGCCGTGCGACAAGGTCCGCGCTATCAACAGGAAGCCTCCACGCAGCCCGAGACCCTCTTCGCCCATGCTGTATCCTCAGTTCAAGACGCGTTCATCTGTACAGACTCCGGGGGAGGGAGCCGGCATCGCGGCCTGGCCCCGCCCTTCCCGGAGGTATTCGTCGATCGAACGGGCCGCGCGAGCGCCGTGCGCGAGGGCCTTGCACACCAGGCCCGCCTCGCCGACCGCGTCTCCACCGGCGAAGACGCCGGGCAGGGACGTCATCATCCCGGGGTCGACCAGCACCTCCCCGCGGCAGCCGATGTCGATGCCCGCGGGCACGCAGAAGTCGGGCGCCTCCGGCCTGAAACCGAAAGAGACCACCACCAGGTCGGCGTCGAGCCGCCTGCCGTGGCCGGGGACGCTCCAGAACTCCGGGGGGCCATCCGCGCACAGGCATTCGACGGAGGAGAGCTCCACGGCTCCGACCGCCCCGGTCCCGTCGTCGTGAAAGCGCTTTGGCGAGAAGCCGGGCATTATCTTCACACCCTCCGCGCGGGCGGTGCGGTACTCGGCGGGGCTGCCGGGGCGCAGTTGCTCGCTCTCCCGGAAGGCGCAGGTCACCTCGGTGAAGCCGAGCCTCACAGCGGCGCGGGCACAGTCCATCGCCGAGTCCCCGCCCCCAAGGACCACGGCTCGTCCGGTGCCGACTCTCACTGCATCGCGGTTGAAGGCGCCGAGGAACTCGGCGGCTCCCCGCACGTTCTCCAACCTCCTTCCCTCCACGTCGGGGATGTCGATGGGGCGGCGCGCCCCGGTCGCGATGAAGACGGCGTCGAACTCAACCCTCAGCTCATCCAGGCCCAGCGACGAGCCGACCTCCTCACCGAGATGGAACTCGACACCGCGCCGCTCGAGGGCTTCGACCCGCCTGTCCAGCAGGCCCTTCTCCAGCTTGAAGCCGGGGATGGTCGTGGCCGGCAGGCCCCCCGCCACGGGCTCCTTCTCCATGACAGTCACCCTGTGCCCCGCCCTGCTCAGGAACTCCGCGCAGGAGAGCCCTGCCGGACCGGACCCCACGACCGCGACGGACGTCTCGAGTGGTCGTATCGAGGCCTCTATCTCCGGCATGACACACTCGAGGGCTATCCCGGCCAGGAACCGCTCGGCGTACTGGACCGTGACCGCGCCTGTCCTGTCGCCGACGGCGCAGGCGCCCTCGCAGAGACGGTCTGCCGGGCAGATCCTGCCGGTGACCTCGGGGAGGGGGTTGGTGAGGGAAAGGACCCGCGCGGCCTCGACGACCAGCCCCTCCCGCAGCAGCTCCATCCAGGTTGGTATGTCGTTCCCCAGCGGACAGGAGTCGACGCAGCGTGGAAGGCAGCACATCAGGCAGCGCCGGGTCTGCCCGGCCACGGCCACCGGCCCCAGCCCGTGGTGGATCTCGAGGGCGTCCCTGGTGCGCCGCGAGACCCTCCTCTCCACGGGCCGCACCCGCACCGTCTTCTCGAAGGCCGGTCTCCGCACGCTCAATTCACCCCTTCCCCGGGAGAACCGCTCCCTGTCCGCCGTCAGCGTCCGCCTCCCAGGCCTGGACCCTCTCCCTGCGCGCGGGGTCCACGCGGACGGCTCCGACCGGGCAGGTGAGCTCGCAGTTGTAGCAGGTCATGCAGTCGTCTATGTACCTGATCCTCGCCTTGCGGCTCGGCGGATCGAGGTGGATGACGTCCATCGGGCAGCAGACGTCGCAGTTCCCGCATCCCAGGCAGAGCTCCTCGTCGATACGGTCTATCATCCTGCCACCCCCACCTCCCGGATCCGGTCGCTCTTCAGGTCCGGGCCGAACGGGTATCGGTCCAGCGGCACGTCCTCCCTTTCAAAGGAGGCACTGCCGCCCGGCTCCCTGCGCACGTTGATCCAGGCGAGCCAGCTCTCGTCGTCGGTGGAAGGGAAGTCCACCCTGAAATGGTCCGCCCGCGACTCCTGGCGGATGAGGGAGACCCGAAGGTACAGCTCGGCCACCGCGACCATGTTCGCGGTCTCGTGAGCCTTGACGAGCTGGTGAGGGTCCTCGGCGGCGAGCGCGGGCACGAGCTCGTCCCGGAGCCTCTCGACCGCCAGGAGCGCGTCGGAGAGGGACCGGGCGTCCTTGCACACGGATACGCCGTAAGGGAAGACTGCTCGCTGGAGCGCCGCGCAGACCCCGTCGGGGTCGGCTCCATCCCCTCGGCGGAGGGGGCCGAGGGCGCGTTCGGCGAGCTCCCTCTCCTGGCGCGGATCCCGGCCGGCGTCGTCGCACGACCGGACGAAATCGGCGGCGGCCTCCCCGGAGCGTTCCCCGGACCACATCGCCCTCATGCTGGACCACCCGTTGAAGAGCCCCGGGTCCACGGACTGGGACAGCCCCGCCACGAAGAGCCCGGGGAGGTCGGACATGCAGTCGGTCGAGGTCCTGATCCCGCCGCGCAGGCTGTGCACGGCCGGGACCCACTCCTGGGGCCCCCGAAAGACGTCCACCCCCATTTCTTTGAGCCGCTCGAGGTTGAGCGGTACCATGTTGCCGATGCGCTCGAGCAGCATGCGTATCACGTAGCTCGAAGGTCTCTTCGACATGTCGAAGAAGAACGGCGGCCCGTTTCCCTGCAGCAACTGGTCTGCCATGGCCTGCACGATGTAGCGGATCTCGGCGGAGTCGGCCCGCGGGTGGTACCGTTTCATGAACGGTTGCAGGTCCCGGTCGAGGAAGCTCGCGAAGCGCGCGGCCATCCCCGTACCCTCGAACCCGTAGCGGGGCGAGCCCGTGTTGGACACCAGGAACTCCATGTTGTTCAGGCGGACGCCGGCGTCGTAGGCGAGCTTGAACGCGTCGCCGGTCACCTGGTCCACGCACAGGTAGTTGCCCCTGAAGCTGCAGTCCGCTCCGGCGAGTATGACCGCCCTGCTCCTGAAAGCGATCGGTTCAGCGGTGCGGCGGTCGACCCCGACCGCCCCGACCGCGCGACCGCCGCGGACCATGATGCCTGTAATCATCTTTCGCGGGTAGAGATCCACCCGGTGCTCGAAGTCGGGCGGTGCCTTGACCTGGCGAAGCATCGCTCGGACGACCGCCGACCCGCCCCTGGAGCCCGACCCCTTCGGGACCACCAGCATCCTCGCGCGCTCGAAGCCGCGGGAGGGGAGGGTGAAGTAACCGCCCCCGGGCAGGCGCATGTACTCGATGCCCCAGGACTCGAGCTTGCGCAGCCGCGAGTAGGAGGTCTCGAGGATCAGCGAGAGTATGTCTTGCCGCGAGAGGTACGAGTTGGCCCGGGCCATGTCGTCGAGCCACTCGTCGGGCCGGTGCTGCGGAAGGCAGAATATAGTGGCCCCGGCCGCCATCTTCGACTGGCTGGTGAGACCGATCGCCCCCTTGTCCGCGATCGCTATCCTCTTCACGCCCTTCGAACGCGCGCTTATCGCCGCCCAGAGGCCGGCGAAGCCGCTGCCTACTATGAGCAGGTCGCAGTCGACTACATCGATGCCGTCATGGTCCACAGGCACCTCACTCGTTCACCCTGGCGATCGCCGCCAGCGCTCGTTCCATCGAAGGGAACACCGGCACCCCTCCCCGGTGCAGGCGCGTCCTCATGCTACGCAGGACGCCCTCGTAGTGGAGGTCGTCCTCGCCGCACGCCCGGGAATACAGGACCGCGGCCACGGGCTTGCCGCTGCGCGCGCGCGCTCCCAGCAGGGAATCCACCGACCGCTCGATGCTGTCCGCTCCGTAGAGCAGGTGCGCGAAGTTGACCGCCAGGTCGAAGACGAGCACGTCGGTGGTTGCGTTTCGCGACGCCTCGTCGATCGTCCGCTCGAAGAGCGCCGGGGGTATCAGGGGCGAGCCGATATCGAGCGGGTTGGCGACCACGGTCCCGGCGCGGTCGAGCACCTCGCGCAGACGCGCCCCGGCACCCGTCTCCAGCGCCGGTACCTCGAGGCCCGACTCCTCGGCGATATCTGCGCCCGAGGTCCCCAGCGCGCCGCCCCCTCCACAGATCAGGACGCGGCGGCCGGGCCGCCTGCCCATGTGCTTCAGGGCGAGCAACACGTCGCACAACCCGTCGATCCCCGAGGTCGTGATCACCCCGCACTGCCTCAACAGCGAGTCCCAGATAACGGGAGAGCCGGCAAGGCTTCCGGTGTGCGTCTGCACCGCGCGGCCGGCGGACGCGCCGCGGCCCGACTTCCACACGACCACCGGTTTCACCCGGGCCGCCGCACGGACCGCCTTGAAGAACCGCTGTCCGCTCGAGGTGCCCTCTATGTAGCACGAGATGACGGCCGTGGCCGGGTCCCGCGTGAAGTACCGGAGGAGGTCTATCTCGTCGAGGTCCGCGGCGTTGCCGTAGCTGACCACTGCGCTGAAACCGACGCCGAGTCCCTTGCCCATCCGGGCGATATGGGCGCTGAACCCTCCGCTCTGGGAGATGAAGGCCACGTCACCAGGCACGCGCGAGAAGTCGGGCCCGGGAAGCATGGTGAGCCGCGTGCGGGGGTTGTAGATGCCGAAGCAGTTCGGCCCGAGTATTCGGAAGCCTCCTCGCCTGGCGATGCGGAGTGCCTCCCGCTCGAGCCGCAGACCGTCCTCCCCAATCTCTCGGAAACCGGAGGCTATCATCATCACGCACCGGACGCCCACCGCGGCGCAATCGCGCAGCACGTCGATGGAGAGGTGCGCCGGAATGGCGAGGTAGACCAGGTCGGGCCTGCTCGGGAGGCTGAGCAGGTCGGGGTACGCCCGGACACCGAAGACCTCGTCCTCGTTGGGATTTACCAGGAACACATCGCCGGCGAAATCCATCTCGAGCTGGGACCTGGTGTAGTAGTAACCGAACTTGGCGGGGGAGTTCGAGGCGCCCACCACCGCCAGGGATCGGGCGTTGATGATCGAGTCCATCTGGTGGAAGTCGAACGGGCGGAGCAGTTCACCGTCGTCTTCCCGCCCCCGCTCCCCCCGTGCCGACAGGTCCGCCCCTGACCCGGCGCTGCTTGCCTCTACTGTGTAAATGGAATGACTAGTCATTCCATGACCTCCAACAAAAACCCCGTCATAATCGTACGGCAGTGTTATGTGGCTTATTCTAGCACTTTAAGGGGATATTCCGCAAGAAGAAAATTATAGTGAATAATGTCTGGATTGGTGAAGTGCCTATATAGTTACTACATAATACCCCTATATAGCAGCGGGGGCGGGGTCAATCCATGACCTTCTTCCAGTTCGACTTGGTGGTGAGCTCGAACATCACATCGAGCAGATGCTGCGGGTCCCACTCGCTGTCCAGGTTGACCAGCAGCAGGGCGGTCTCGATGACGCCGACCAGGAAGTATCCCCAGACCTGCGCGGTGATGGGGGGCAACTGGCGGTTCTTCACGGCCTCCTCCAGGTCCTGCTGGATGGTCGCCGCCACGATGCCGTATACCTCTCTTCTCTTGGCCTCGAGGCGCACGTCGCTCTCCACGGTGTGATACATCGCCTGCAGGAGGTCGATGAACTGGGGGTAGTTGATCAGGACCACTTCACCCCTCGCTCTCAGGCGCTCGAGGGGGTCCTCGATCTGCTCAACCTTCTCCCAGACCCCGGTGAACATCGCCTGGATGACCCTGTCGACGCACTCCATGAAGAGCGTCTTCTTGCTGGGGAAGTAGAGGTAGAAGGTGCTGTGGCCCACACCGACCTCTTTGGCGATGTCGCTGATGGTGGTATTGTGGTAGCCCTTGCGCGAAAATACCTCAACCGCCCTGTCCATTATCTGCGCCCGGCGGCCCATGGACTCGATGGGGAGCCTTTCCCCCGACTCACCCTTCCTCTCCCTCTCCAGGATGTTCTTGATATAAGAGAGGGGGAACCCCTCCTCCCTCATCTCCTTGATCTCGACCAGCTCCCTGAGGTGGTCCTCGTTGTAGTAGGCCATCGTCTTGCCGGTCTTGTGGGGTGCGTCGAGGATCCCCTCCCGGAGGTAGTAGTGGATGGTGTTCCTGCTGATCCCCGTCGCCTTCTCGAGGTCGGAGATCCTCAGCGGCGCGCCTGCCGATTCTTCCATGAGCCTCTCCCTGTCTCACGCGCATTACGTATCAGCTAAATAGGTGTGCCACGCAACATCCAGCGGCGGATTATTGCTTTTCTAAAGCCGCTTATCGTCGGCAGTCTCCGCGTACCGGCTCTGGTGATTACTGTACTATGTTGTCCGGGGAATGACAAGTCATTCCATCTCAGCAATAGTACCGCTGCGTGCTATGTAGTGGTTAGGTACTATAACTACATAATATTGTGTGGGCTTCGGGTTGCAGGACAAGACACAACCTGGCGAAATAATGCAGTCAAACCCGAGAAAAACGAAGAATACTATTGACTTTAATATATTAGAGTCAGTACTATACTGTAGTGTAAAAGGAATGACTAGTCATTCCACATCCATAAAGTGAGCGGAAGAGGGCGAGTATGGAAGGCGAGCTGAACGGTGGCAGTGGCGTGATGGTCTTCGCCCAGTGCTCCGGGGAAAAGGGTATGACCCGGCTTGCCGGAGAGCTGGCCGGACTCGGGATGGGGCTTGCGAAAGACCTGGGCGAAGATGCGACCGTCGTGGTCTGTGGACCTGGGGCTGAACGGGCGGTGGACGACCTGGCGGGGCTCGGGATGAGGACCTGCCTCGTGGAAGGCGCGGAAGCCGTCGCGGGGGACGGTTGCGTACCGGCGATCCTCGCGGGGCCCCTCTGCCTGAGAGAGCGCCCGAGGCTTGTGATGTACGGGCATGTCCCCCCCGGCGATGAGGAGGCGGTGAGGCTTGCCTATCTGCTGGGCGCGGGGGTCACCAGCGACTGCACGGCCATAGAGGTGTGTGACGAACGCGAGATAGTCCTGAGCAAGCCCGTGTACGGAGGCAACGTCGTGGCCAGGTTCAACCCCGAATCCTATCCGCACGTGGTGACGGTGAGGCCGCACGTCGGCGTCGCCCCGGAGCCGGGAACGTCCGTGGCCGGAGAGATCGTACGACTGGAGGCCTCGGATCTTCTGCCCGACGGCGACGCCGCCGCGTGTCCTGGAGCCACCCTCGTCAGCAGGGAGCAGGTCCCCTCGAACGGGGTTTGCCTGGAGGAGGCGGGCGTGGTGGTGGCCGGCGGCCGGGGCATGGGCGGGCGGGAGGGGTTCGAGAGCCTGGAGAAGCTCGCGGGATTGCTGGGCGGGGCCGTGGGAGCCTCCCGGCCTCCGTGCGATTCGGGCTGGGCGGACTCCGCTTCGCAGGTCGGCATCACCGGGAAGATAGTGGCGCCCGACATCTACATCGCAGTCGCGATCTCGGGCTCGACCCAGCACCTGTCCGGTATGTCCGACGCCGGGACGATAATCGCGGTCAACCGCGACCCTGACGCCTACATATTCAAGGTCTCCGACTACGGTGTCACCGGCGACTGGAAGGAAGTGCTCCCGGCCTTCACGGCGAGGCTCGCGGAGATGAAGCGCCAGGAGGGATGAGAGGATGGAAGAGCTCGATATCATCGTCTGCGCGAAGCAGGTCCCCGACCCGGAGGCGCCTCCGTCCTCCTTCAGCATAGACCGGGAGTCGATGTCGGTCGTGCCCCACGGCGTGCCGCCGGTGACCAACCCGTTCGACGAGAACGCACTCGAGCTGGCCATACGCATCAGGGAGCTGACCGGTGGGACCATAACCATGCTCAGCATGGGGAAGTCCATCTCGCGGGCGGTCCTGCTGAAGGCGATGGCGACGGGAGCGGACAGGGCGGTCCTGGTCGAGGATCCGGCGGCCGAGGTCGGCCCGGCCGCCGGCTCAGCCACCGCGAGGGCGCTGGCGGAGGCGGTGCTGAGGATCGGGAGGTTCGACCTCCTGCTCGCCGGCCGGCAGGCGGCCGACACGAACTCGGGCCAGGTCGCCATCGGCCTGTCGGTGCTCCTCGGCATCCCCTGCGTAACGCGGGCATCCTCGGTTGAGGTCCGGGATGGACGCCTGCTGGTGGAGCGCACGCTACCCGACTCGCTGGAGGTGGTGGAGGTCTCGCCGCCGGCAGCCCTGATAACCGGCCCGGAGGCGGGAGACCTACGGTACCCGAAGATCGCCGATATCAAGGCCGCAAAGGGCAGGCCGTGTGAGGTGCTCCACCTGGCCGACCTCGGCGTGGAGCAGTCCGGTGCCCGGCGCGTGCGGCTGCTGGATCTCACCCAGCCCGTGCGAGAGCGGCGGTGCCGGATGGTTGACGGCGAGAGCGGGGCGGAGGCAGGCGAGAGGCTGGCCGCCCTCCTGCAGGGAGAGGGAGTTATCTGAGCCGCTCGACGGCGGCTGGTACGAATGGAAATGGAGACCCGCAGGGTCACGACCAAGGAGGTGAAGCGGATGGCCATGGAAGCGTCTGACGTCTCGGCGTTTATGTTGTCCGCGTATCGTAACGGCGTGCTGGACCGATTCGTTCCGATCCTGGGCAAGGCAATGGACGGCGCCCTGGCCGAAGCCGGCGTCGGCCTCGAGCAGATCGTCTACCAGATAGACGAGGCCGGAGAGGATACCCTGCGAAGGCTGGGCCTCTACTTCTCGCGGTCCGCGGTGTTGATGCGGCTGGCGGCGAGCGACGCCGTCATGAAGGTCCTCTCGGTGATGCTGGGTACCCGCCTGGTCTCGCGCTCGGTCGAGGCCGTCCTGCGCTTCTCGCTGGGGCTGGTGCTGTCCCCGTCGGGCGACGGCAATCAGACGATTGGGCCGGGACTTCAGTCCCGGACCGGGATCATCGCCCGCGCGGCCGCCCTTCTCAGGGCACCTCGCCGCGAGGCGCAAGGTGGTGGTGGAAATGGCCGTTAAGGCTGTGGAAGACCTCAAGGAACGGCTGGCCGGGATCGTGGGAGAGACCTCCGTCAACGACGACAGGAACGACCTCCTGCAGTACGCGCGGCCCGGCGGAGACGGAGACGGTCACCTGCCGGCCTGCGTGGTCAGGCCCGTGAACCCGGAGCAGGTCACGGCGCTGGTCGTCCTGGCCAACGAGACCGGGCTGAACCTGGTGCCGGTCTCGTCCGGCCCTCCCCACGCCCGTGGAGGGACCACCCCGGAGAGCGGTGCGGTGATGGTGGACCTCTCGGCCATGGACCGGATAGTCAGGATGGACAGGAGGAACAAGGTCGCCATCATCGAGCCCGGGGTCACGTTCGGGCGGCTGGCGTCCGAGGCCTCGAAGGTGGGCCTGAAGGTTCTCATGCCGCTACTCCCCAGGCAGCGGAAGTCCGTCCTCGCGAGCTACCTAGAGCGCGAGCCGATAATCATCCCCAAGTACCACTGGGACGCGACGGACCCCCTGCTCTGCATGGAGGTGGTCTTCGGGACAGGGGACCTGTTCCGCACCGGCTCGGCGGCGGGCCCCGGCAGCCTGGAACAGCAGTGGGAGCACGGGGAGGCGCAGAAGAACCCCATGGGGCCGGGCCAGACCGACTTCGGCAGGCTCGTGCAGGGTGCCCAGGGGACCATGGGGATAGTCACCTGGGGCTCCGTCAAGCTCGAGGTCATGCCCTCCACGCACAGGATCTACTTCGTGGAGGACTCGTTGGAGCGGCTGATCGAGTTCGCCTACCCGGTCCTCAGGAGGAAGATGGCCGACGAGTTCCTCATCCTGAACGGGACCGCGTTTGCGACCATGATGCGAGGGGGCGCCGCGGAGATAGGCGATCTCGCGGGCCGGATCCCGGGCCACGTGCTGGTCCTGGGGATCTCCGGGTACGAGTACTTCCCCGAGGAGCGGGTGACCTACCTGGTGAACGACATGGCGGACCTGGCGAAGGAGGCAGGCGTCGCGCTCACCAGGAGCGCCGCTGGTGTCGATCACCTGGAGGCGGAGCGCGCGCTTTCGGGTCCGTCGGGTGAGCCGTACCACAAGCACCGGATGAAGGGCGGCTCGAGGGACCTGTTCTTCCTCACCACCCTTGACCGGGTGCCGGCATTTACCGCGGCAATGGAGTCACTTGCACAGGAGCACGGTCATCCCGTCGAGGAGATCGGGACGTACATCCAACCGATCCAGCACGGCCGCACCGTGCATCTCGAGTTCGACATCTACTTCGATTCGGGCTCGGCGAAGGATGCCGCCCGGGCGGGCGGGTTGTTCTCCGCCGCGTCGAAGGCTTGCCAGGAGATGGGCGGCTTCTTCTCCCGCCCGTACGGTCCCTGGGCGGATATGGCCTTCGCGGCGTGCCCGGACACGGTGGACGCCCTGCTCAAGGTCAAGAGGGTCCTCGATCCACGCGGCGTGATGAACAGTAACAAGCTCTGCTTCAAGGAGGCGTAGGTTATGGCGCTCACCGATTACGTCAGGGACATGAGGGGCTGCTCCCGCTGCTCGTCGTGCAAGTGGGTCCCGTTCAACCAGGTCAAGAGCTGGCGGAACGCCATGAACTGCCCGGCGATAACCAGGTTCAACTTCCACGCCTACTCTGGCAGCGGCAAGATGAACATGGGCCTGTCGCACCTGCAGGGCAGGAGCGAGCTGACAGAGGGCGCGGCCGACATCATTTACCACTGCCAGCTCTGCGGGGCGTGCGAGGTCTCGTGCAAGGTCTACCGCGACGACATAGACCTGACCGACGTGCTGCTCGAGCTTCGCGCGACATGCGTGGAGGAAGGCCAGCTCATGGTCGAGCACATGGCCATGCTGGACTCCCTGAAACAGGACGACAACCCGCTCGGAGAACCCAAGAGCGCGCGCGGCGACTGGACCGAAGGTCTGGGCCTCAAGGACATAAACCGGGAGCCCGCCGACATCATGTTCCATGCCGGGTGCCGGTTCTCATACGACCCCGACCTGAGGGAGATCGTGCGCGGGACCGCGAGACTGCTGCAGTCGTCCGGGGCGGTTGTCGGCGTGGCGGGCGGCGAGGAGTCGTGCTGCGGGGGAAGGATGTACGAGCTCGGGTACCGGGGCGAGGCGGCCAACTACGCGGAGGACATGCTCTCGCGGGTCAAGGCCTCCGGCGCCACCACACTGGTGACCGGCTGCTCGGACTGCTACGCGCACTTCAAGTACGCGTACCCGAGGATAGGCAAGGAGCTGCCGGTGGAGGTGCTCCACGTCACCGAGTACCTGGACCGCGCCATAACGGAGGGACGGCTCAGGCTCCGTGACTCCGTTCCCATGAAGGTGACCTACCACGACCCCTGCCACCTGGGCCGGATGAGCGAGCCGTTCATCTGCGACTGGGAGGGAGACAAGCTCCTGAGGCCGATGAGCCTGAAGCGCACCGGGAAGGGGGGCATCTACGACCCCCCGCGCCGTGTGCTTTCGAGCATCCCGGGGGTGCGCCTCGAGGAGATGGAGCGCATACGCGAGTACTCCTGGTGCTGCGGGGCGGGGGGCGGCGTGCTGGAGTGCGACCCCGAGTTCGCAGCCTGGACCGCGGGCGAGCGCCTGCAGGAAGCCCTCTCGACGGGGGCCGAGGCCCTGGTGACGGCCTGCCCCTGGTGCGAACGGCTCTTCAAGGACGCGGCGGAGGAGTCACGGCTGGATCTCCCCGTCTACGACATCACACAGATCGTGCTCCGGTCGACCGGCACCCGTTGAGAGAAAGGTGAAGACGATGAAGCCGGAGGAACTTCAGAAGCTGCCGCCCGAGGTCTATAAAGAGCTCGAGGAGGTTGTGGGCCCCGAGAACATATCCGAGGAACCCGGCCTACTCGACGGGTACGCCTGGCAGCCGACTTTCAACAGCAGTCCCGACCTCTGGGCCCCCCGGTGCGCCGCCGCGGTGCTTCCCGGTTCGACCGAGGAGGTCCAGTCCGTGGTGAGGATCTGCAACAGGCACAACATCCTCTACAAGGCCCACAGCACCGGATGGGGGGTGTTCAACGCGGTGAAGGCCGGGGGCATCGTCCTGGACATGCGGCGCATGAACCGGATCGTCGAGATCGACGAGAAGAACATGTACGCGGTGGTCGAGCCGTACGTCAGCGGCATCTCCCTGCAGGCGGAACTGCTCAGCCGGGGCTTGAACTGCCACATGATAGGGGCGGGCTGCGGCGCGTCGCTGCTGGCCAGCGCCACCTCCGGGGTGGGGGACGGCTGGGACGGGATATCCATGAGCTACAGCCCGAGGAACGTGCTCGCCGTGGAATGGGTGCTGCCGGACGGCGAGCTGCTCCAGATGGGGACATTGGGATCGCACGGCACCTGGTTCAGCGGTGACGGGCCCGGCCCCTCCCTGCGCGGGGCGATGCGTGGCTGGTGCGGCGCCTTCGGCGGCCTGGGGGTCTTCACCCGGGTGGCGGTAAAGATCTTCAACTGGCCCGCGAACGGCGACCACCCCTCGGAGGGCCTGATGTTCGACTACCTCCCGCCGCTCCCGGAGAACCTGAAGATCTTCATGGTCGTGTTCAAGGACCGGGAGTCTTTCGCGGAGGGCATGTACAGGATGGGAGAGGCGGAGATCGGCTACATACAGTGCCGCAACGCGGTGGGCATGATACTGGGAGGGGCGCTGCCCCGCTTACAGCGCAAGCTGCCGGGGGTCCCGGCCATGGTGGAGATGCTGAAGTCGATGCAGTTCTGCCTCACCCACATCATCGCGGCCAACAGCCCGCGCGAGCTGGCCTACCAGGAGAAGGCCCTGCGGGCCATCGCGCTGGACAGCGAGGCGTTCGTGCTGGACATGGGACAGACTCCGCTGGGCGGCCTGCTGTTCTGGGGCCTGGTAAAGGACTCCCTGCCACCGCTCATCTTCAGGATCGGCGGACAGTTCTCCTCGGTGTTCGGGCACGACGAGACCTGGGACTCCTCCATCCTTCTCAACCGGGTCGGGCAGGAGATCAAGCAGAAGTGGATAGACAGGGACGGCATGATCGACGACCTGGCCGACAACGCCTGGATGTTCCTGCAGGAGGACGGGATGTGGACCCACTGCGAGGAGCTGATACTCTACGACCCGCGCGAGGAGAAGCACGTCCGCTCCGTCAACAACGCCATAGCCGAGGCCATGATATCCGCTGTGGAGCACTGCCAGGGGCCCGGCTTCATGCTCCTGAACCCCATGGTGCGGCGCATGCTCAGCCCGATGATGAGCCACTACAACTTCTGGACTAAAAAGCTGAAGAAGGAGTTCGACCCGCTGGGCCTGTCCGACGACGTCGCCTACTGCTCGGAGGAGGACGTCGAGGAGGCCGACATCGACATGGAGAACATGACCTTCGACATCGCGCCGGAGGAGCTCGCGAGGATATTCGAGGAGAGGATCTCCGTGATCCCCGTCCCCAGGGAGTCGGTGCAGTGACCGCCGGCGGGCTTTGAGAGGGGTGAGACGCCTTGTCCATGCCACCGTGGCTGACCGCCCTCCACGCGAGGCCGTTCTGCAGGTTCAAGGACTCGTGGTTCAGGATGACCAACGCCAGGGCCTTGAGGCCGGTGATCGACCACGCCATCGGGGCCGACAACATGGTCTTCACCCACGTGCCGATCAACGAGGACATCGCAACGCCCCCGGGCATCCCCCTACCCGGGGCGATAGTGGAGAGGCTGATCGCGGAGGCGAGCTATCACGTCGTCCTGAAGCAGTGCTTCTGCAGGACCACCTGGAACTGCGAGCAGTACCCGTCCGGTTTCGGGTGCACCTTCCTGGGGGAGGGAGCACGTCAGATACACAAGGGCATGGGTCGGCACGTCGGGAAGGACGAGGCCCTCGAGCACTATCGCAGGGCCACCGAGATGGGCCTGGTAACCATCATCGGCAAGTTCCTGGGGGACGCCAGGGGCCTGGGGGTCAGGGATCATAACCGGCTGATGACGATCTGCCACTGCTGCCCCTGCTGCTGCGTCAGGACCGCCACGCCGTACGCCACCAGGAGCTACCGTGACCTGTTCGAGAAGCTGGAGGGTCTCACCGTGGAGGTGGACCCGGACCTGTGCCGGGGGTGCGGCACCTGCGTGGACGCCTGCATCTTCGCTTCCAGGAGCGTGTCCCACGGAACCGCGGCGGTGGGAGAGGAGTGCAGGGGCTGCGGCCTGTGTGCCACCCGGTGTCCGACCGGCGCGACCCGGCTGAGGATAAACAACCCGGACTACATAGATGAGTGCATCGCTAGGATCGGCTCGCACGTCAACGTGTGGTAGCAGAACCGGACCGCGCCGCGGCGCGACCGCGGACGGAAGGAGTCAGTAATGGGCATGCCGAAGATATGGACCGACTTCGTCGGCCTGCCTCTCCTGAGGCACAAGTACACCAACCTGAAGCTCACCAGGGTCCCTGTGGTGAAGGACATAATCTCCTGGGTCCTTAGCGACCGCGACCAGTACTTCTACGAGGTCCCGATCTACGAGGACATCGAGACGCCGGACAACGTCCCGCTGCCGCCCGCGGTGGTGGAGCGCCTTATAGACGAGGCGAGCTACCAGGCGACACTCAATTTCTGCTTCTGCCGCTACGCGCTGGGCTGCGAGGACTATCCCATCGACTTCGGGTGCACCTTCCTGGGCGAGGGGGCAAGGCAGATAAGCCGGAAGATGGCCACGCCCGTCACCAAGGAGGAGGCCAAGGAGCACTACCGGCGGTCGCGCGAGCTGGGTCTCATCACCATGGTGGGCAAATTCAAGGGGGACGCCATCGGGCTGGGGGTGCGCAACCACCGCCAGCTGATGACCGTTTGCCACTGCTGCCCCTGCTGCTGTATAAGGGACGCGGTGCCGAACGGGTCGCAGTACTACCAGGACCTCTTCCTGAGACTGGACGGGCTCACCGTCGAGGTGGACCCCGAGCGTTGCATCGGCTGCGGCACCTGCGTGGAGGTATGCACCTTCAAGCAGAGGAGCATGGTGGACGGAGTCGCGGTCGTGGGAGAGGGCTGCAAGGGCTGCGGCCTCTGCGCGATGAGGTGCAAGGGAGAGGCGACCCGCATGAGGATCGACAACCCCGACTACATCGACGAGGCCATCAGGCGACTGGACACCCACGTGGACGTGAGGTGAAGACCGCGGAGGAGACCCCGACCGGCACCGTTGAGACCGTGGACGAGGGCAGGGACTCGGAGGGACCGTCGTCCGATGGCTGGAAGGACCGCGCACCGGGCATAGCGCTCAGCCTCGTCGTGGCGACCGCGGCCTACTTCCTGGGACGCCTCTTCCCGCTTGTCGGCGGGCCCGTGTTCGGGATACTGCTTGGTATAGCGATAGTATCCGTCAGGAAGCTGCCCGCCGCCTTCGATCCGGGGGTCCGCTTCTCCGGCAAGAAACTCCTGCAGCTCGCGATCGTGCTGCTCGGCTTCGGCCTGAGCCTCGGCAAGGTCTGGCGAACGGGCTCCGACTCGCTCGTGGTGATGCTCTCCACGCTCGCCGTCTGCTTCGCCGGGGCCGTTCTGCTGGGACGGGTGATGGGCGTGAGAGGGAGCCTGACCACGCTCATCGGCGCGGGCACGGGCATCTGCGGGGCGAGCGCGATAGCCGCGGTCGCCCCGGTCATCCAGGCGGACGATGTGGACGTCGCCTACTCGATTTCGACCGTCTTTCTCTTCAACATCCTGGCGGTGCTGATATTCCCCGCGGCGGGCAGGGCCCTGGGCCTCTCCCAGGTCGCCTTCGGTATCTGGGCGGGGACGGCCATCAACGACACGTCCTCCGTGGTGGCGGCGGCGTTCTCCTACGGCCCCGTCGCAGGAGCGACCGCAACGGTGGTCAAGCTCGCCAGGACGATCATGATTATCCCGATGGTCGCCGGGATAGCCGCGTGGCGCTCCTGGCGGCTCAGGGCCCATGACGCCGGCATAAGCTGGCGGAGCGTGATGCCCTGGTTCATAGTCTGGTTCCTCGTCGCCTCGGCGATCGCTTCACTGGGCGTGCTGCCCGCGTCGGTGACCGGCGCTCTCACGCAGACCGGCAAGTTCCTCATAATCGTTGCTCTCTCCGCGATCGGCCTCAGCGTGGACCTCCGCAGGTTCGTACAGGCGGGCTGGAGGCCGCTGGCCATGGGCGCCATGCTATGGGCCATGGTCGCCTTCACCAGCCTCTTCGTCCAGTCCATCGCCGGCAAGCTCTAAGTGAAAGAAAACCTCAGACCATTTCTTTCACGAATGGACTCGCCCAGGGACCACCACCCAAGTGATTGTATTGCTATTAGCTTGAATTGCTACTACAATGTCCTCATGTGCTATCCAGAACGGCAGCAGTTCGAAGGAGCGATATATCACGTAATCTCCAGGGGGAATGGAAAGCAGAACATCTTCCTCGGTGAACGTGATCGTCTCCGATTCCTGAAGA
The DNA here is from genome assembly GCA_043807425.1 of Actinomycetota bacterium. GTDB lineage: Bacteria > Actinomycetota > Geothermincolia > Fen-727 > Anoxymicrobiaceae > JAHJCO01. Next base: position 5,146 of record JAZDFZ010000019.1, on the reverse strand, counting down.
TCCTTGAGGAGGTCACCAACGAATACCGATGGCTGGTCATGGCGTATTGCCTGATGGGGCACCACTACCATCTGCTCCTCGAAACACCGGAACCGAACCTCGCGGCCGGAATGCAGAAGCTAAACGGTTCCTACGGCACATGGTTCAACCGCGTCCATGAGAAAGTCGGTCACGTACTACAAGGCCGCTATCGCTCACCATTAGTGGTGAGAGAGAGCCACTTCGTATGGCTGACGAAGTACATCGTATTGAACCCGGTACGGGACGGATTCGTAGAAAGCCCTGATAAGTGGCCCTGGAGTAGCTATTCATTCATGGTCGGCAGGGAAGAAGACCATCCGTTTCTATCTCCTGCCCGAGTCTTCAGTGAATTCGGCTCGAGCCGTGACGAGGCTGCCAGCCAGTATGCCAGGTACGTCACTGAAGGTCTGGAAGAGTCCAGGCAGATAGCCGAAGAAAAGAAGCTGACCCTCAGTCAATTGCTCGATGGCGATTCCGGCGGTGGCCCTTGCGAGGAAAGGATATGGAGAGCCTATTTCGTTCACCATAACCGGATCGCCGATATCTCCCTGGTTGCCGGCGTGAGCGAGGCGACTGTGAGCAGAATACTGCGAAGATATCCCCTCAGGGACTACTTCACTGGGTTTTAGATCGAGCGCAGCATCTTCGTTTCGTTATGTCAGTCAGACGACGGATGAAAGTTTTGGTCTGAGGTGTTCTTGCATGAGAAGAGGGTCCCCGGTGGGGGACCCTCTCTTCTTCTCGTCTTGCGTGGTCGGGTCGGCGACCGCCGCGGTTCACCGCCTTCAGAGTCGGACGGTGAACGCGTTCGTCAGGGTAGCGCTCTGGCCATCGGGGTTAGTGACCCTCACGTTATAGGCCCCGAGCGGGGCACCCTGCAGGTTGAACCTGCAGACTATCTCGCCGCGGGAGGTGGCCTTCTGGTTCACAGGCTTCAGCACCGTGGTACCCTTCCTGAGCTCCACCGTCGCGTTCGCCGCGAACCCGTCACCGGTGACGGTCACGGTTATTGGGAAACCGCGCTTTCCAGAGGCCGGCTGGATCGTGGTTATCGCGGGAGGCGTCTGGATGACGTCCAGCCTGGTGATCCCACCCGACGGCTCGATAGGGTGCAGAGCCTCGTTCTCGATCAGCTCGCCCCAGCCCAGCGTCTCCAGGACCTCCGGGTACTTGTCCAGAAGCCCGTTCGCGAAAGAGCTCTGGGTCCCTATGTGGGAGACCCAGACGTTGCCCGAGGCGTCGGGGAAGGAGGAGGTCTCACAGGTGTCCTTGAGGTCCGCGAGCCTCTTGTAGTCCCAGGTGACAGTGCCGTCCGGGGCCTGGTGCCGTCGCGCGACCACCAGCATTACCTTCACGGGCCAGAGTGTCTCGCGCCTCTGGAGCTGCGGGATGAGCCATGAATCGAATATCTGGTAACCGACCACCAGCGGGAAGGTCAGCTCTATGTCCCTGGACCCCGGGGCGACGTTGGTCGGGATCGTGCCAACGGGCACACCCGAGATCATCGCCCTGGGAAGCCTCATGTTGACCCAGGACATGACGGTGTCCTCCAGGCCATCCCCGTCTGTATCGATGCGGTACAGGTCGTCGATGCGGGGGTCGGTGTTGCCCGCCGTCATGTTGAAATCGACGGCCGGGTGCTCCAGGTCACCGCCCTGGCCGTTGTACTGCTTTACCTCGATGAGCTTGCCCTCGGCCTGTACGTAGACGAGGTCGTCCATGTCGATGCCGTTCGGCGCCACGGGCAGGTTGTCCCCGTCCCAGGTAGTCATGGTCGAGCCGAACATGGTCCCCACAGTGACTGGGTCCCAGAGCAGGTCCCCCGTATCGGCGCTGAACCCGTAGAGGAGGCTGTCCTCCCCATTCTGGTCCACCAGAAATACTCCCTTGCCCGACTCTGACACGTCGGGGCTGCTGGCGCTGCCGTTCGCGCCGGGCATGAAGCCCTGCGGGTCCTCGTCGCTCGAGCCCCAGGGCTCGTAGAGGGTAGGTCCCGCCGGGCCGCCGACCCTGTAATCGACACGCATCAGCTTGGTGTCGGCGTCCTCCCCTGTGAACGAGTCGATTATTATCGGGGCGAAGATGCGGGTGGTCACCACGGGATTGAGAGGCCCGTTGGACGGATCCGGGCATGCGGCCGCCGTATTCGCGGCCGGCGCGCCGCTCCCGGCGAACCCGGTGAGGGCCTTTTCGACAAGCTCGGGATCCATCATCCACCGCTCCGGATTGTCGTCGTTGTCCACCGGGATGTTGTTGACTTTCCCCGGGTACCAGAGGACCTCGGTCATATCCACCGGGGGCTCCTCCCCGCCGGGCTCCGGCTCGGGGTAGATCTCGGGAAGGGTCTTGTAGGCCTCGGGAAGATAGGTCGCCCCGTGCTCTCCCGGCAGCACTCCATGCACGCCGGACTCGATCTTCGGGAAGACCGTCACCCGGCCGGACAGGTGGACCCCGCCGACCTCACCGCTTGCCATGAAGACGGCGGTCACGAACGGGGAGGATAGGCCGGTGCCCTCTCCGGACACGGGATCGTAGGGGTCGTCGGATGGCATGCGCCACTTGAAGAGGAGCTTCCCGGTGGCGGCATCAGCGGCCCACATGTACTTCTCGTCCGCGACGAACACTCGGTGCTGGTTGTCCAGCACCACCGAGCTGCTCACCAGGCTGGAGCTGGGGACCTTCTGGGACTCGACGGTGACGGAGGGGGCGAAGTCGTCGAAGCCGTCGTTGGGCTGGTCGATCCAGTTCTCCGTGTCGTTTGCCCACTCGTCCGACGTCCATACCAGCGTACCGTCGGTCCCGTAGGCTATCACGTGCGGGCAGTAACCCGTCGTGCCCTCGGCCACGCCGTCCGGGTAGCCCTTGCTCACGGTGGTGACCAGCAGCCCGTTTCCCGTCAGCACCTCCTGGTCGTCCGAGTCGAGCCTCCGCCAGGTGACGGTCTGGTCCAGCACCGAGCCGGCGAAGTGGGTTACATCGTTGAGGCCGCCGCTATCCTGCGCCGGCGTATCACCCTTGATCGGGGGATAATCGGCCGCGTCGATGGCCTCCCACGCTGGGTCCATGCTCGCGGCGTAGTTTAGCTGCGGGTCCATGTGGTTCTGGCTGAAGTCCGAGTTGTAGGGGTCGTGCCTGATGACCGGCCAGCTCCCGTCCGAGGCGGGCGGGTAGGGCTGGTAGAACTGGCCGTTCCCGACACCCTCGGCCACGGCGGAAAGGCCGCCCAACGGGTATGCCAGGGCGAAGACCGCCGCGAGCAGCACCGCCAGGAGGCTCACGAACCCTTTCTTTCTACTGCTTGACCACATTGCGCTCCCCTTTCTGCGGAAGAACTGTATACGAATTCGTTATACTAAATACTATACCCAAGTATAATTATATGTCAATAATATTTGATAGAAACCTCCCGGCCGGATGAGTTGTCGTGGAGCCTTGTCGCGTATCGGCTCGTGGTAGTATTGCCTGCGAGAGGGCGGACCGGCCGGATACCCGGTCACTACAGGACTCCTCGAGGCGAGGCGGCGATGCCGAAAACCGGTTCCGGATTCTACAGGAGGAAGGAAGGTCACCCGGACTGGGATGCCCTGGAAGAGCGCGCTTCGCTGCTGGTCAGGCGGGTACGTGAGTCCGCCGACCTGCGGTCCACGCTTCCCGAGCACGCGGCGCAGGCATGGCGTGTGGCGAAGGGCCTCGCGACCTTCACCCGGTCCGCGTACGTGAACCACAGCCGGGTGAAGCGAGGGGAGCACTTCCTCCTTCCCCCCTACTTCATCTGGACGATGCACAACCGCTGCAACTTCCGCTGTACGTACTGCGACAACCATGCCTTCAGGGGCTACTACGACCTTCCCGAGGTGCAGCCGCTCGACCTGGAGCGGGGAAAGAGGTTGCTCGAGGTAGCGGGAAGAAACGTGAGCGGTGTCTACTTCTGCGGGGGCGAGCCGACCCTCCACCAGAGCCTGCCCGAGTACGCCGAGCATGCCGCGCGCGTGGGCTACTTCCCCATCATGATCAACACCAACGGCAGCCGCTTCCACCGGATCCTGCCCGATCCCCGCTACTCGAGGCTGCTGAAGAACCTGGACATACTGATCGTCAGCCTGGACGCGCTGGACCTGGATAGGCTCGCGGAGGTCTGGGCGGTGAAGAAAGATCTCTGTGAGCAGGTGATGGTCAACATCCTGGCGTTGAGGTCTCTTCAGGACGACGTCCGCTTCAAGCTCATGGTCAACACGGTGATAACCCCACAGACCGTAGGTGAGGCAGACTCAATACTGGACTGGGCCAACGAGCGCGGCATCTGGTACTCGCCGGTGCCTATGAACCGCGGACCGGGAATCGACGAGGCGCTCAAACACGATCCCGCCTACGCCGCGCTCTGCGACAAGATAATCGAGCGCAAGAAGGCCGGCTACAAGGTGCTCGGCTCCAGGAGACTGATCGAGGGGCTCCTCACCGGAAGACCGATAAGGTGCTTCCCCTCCCTGATACCGCACGTGGACGGAGACGGGTACACGTACTGGCCCTGCAAGGCGGCCTCGAAGATAGAACCCGTGAAGCTGAACGTGCTCGAGTACGACTCCTTCGACTCACTGTACCGGGACGCTGAGCGGATGATAAGCGTGAAGGACATCCACGGACACGGGCCCGGACAGTGCGGGGCGGACTGCCAGTGGATGCAGAACTACGTCAGCGATGCGCTCGCCGCCGGAATCGAGCACCCGCTCTCCAGCGGTGCGCTGCGAGAGATAGCCGAGTTCATCGGTGCCGTCTGACAAGGACTCCGCCACTGCCCGGTCGGAGGGGACGGTGCCCGAGAGCACCGACCTGAGACAGGTCCTCCTGGAGTTCACCTTCCTGGCGACGGCGGCGATATTCATCGGGTTCTTCGGGCAGAACACTCCGCTGATGTCGGTCCTCATCGGGGCGAACATCATCGCGCGGTTCCTGCTTATCAGGCGGAGGTACGACTGGATCTTCTTCCTCATCGGGTTCGTGCTGGGGGGAGGGAACGACCTGGCATCCATGGCCAGGGACGTCTACCGTTACACACCGCCCACATTTCTCCCGGTCCCCATACCGTTCTGGATGCTGGTCTTCTGGGGCCAGATATTCGTGGCCTTCC
>JAZDFZ010000018.1:0-2084 GCA_043807425.1 Actinomycetota bacterium | reverse complement strand
TCACCCTCCCCCCCTTGCCACGAAGAATCTCTCCTGCAGTCATCGCTCGACCTCCTCTCTTTCCTGGTGCAGGGTAACTCTGCCCCGAGGCACCCGGCCTGTCAAACCGGCAGAAGTGCTCGCGGCTCTGACACCCTGTCGCCCTCGAGACCACGGCCTTCCCGGTTGATCTCCGCCGCCGCCTCTGCCACCATCCCTTCATGTTCAGCACGCACGTCCTCGATCTGGATCTCGAGCAGGAGACCAAGCGCATCACCGATGCTCTCTCGCGGTTCACCTCGGGCCTGAAGAAGAAGGGGCTGGTGGTCGGGGTGAGCGGCGGCATCGACAGCTCCACCTCCGTCGCGCTGGCCGCCCGAGCCCTCGGCCCCCAGCGAGTCATGGGCCTGCTCATGCCCGAGCAGGACTCGAGCTCGACCAGCCTCGAGCTGGGCCGGGCGGTGTGCGAGAGCGTGGGGATCCCCTACGAGGTCGAGGTGCTCAGCCCCATCCTCGCCGCGGCGGGGTGCTACCACCGGCGGGACGAGGCCATCCGCCAGGTCTTCCCCGAGTACGACGAGACCTACAAGCAGAAGATCGTCATCCCGGGCCTCGAGGAGCGCGAACGGATCACCTTCTTCAGCGTGGTCATCCAGTCGCCCCAGGGCGAGGTCAAGAAGGCGCGCCTCCCGCTCAAGGCCTACCTCCAGATCGTCGCCGCCACCAACTTCAAGCAGCGCACACGCAAGATGATGGAGTACTACCACGCCGACCGGCTGAACTATGCCGTCATCGGCACGCCGAACCGGCTGGAGTACGATCAGGGGTTCTTCGTCAAGGGCGGCGACGGCCTGGCCGACATCAAGCCCATCGCCCACCTCTACAAGACCCAGGTCTACGCCCTGGCCCGCCACCTCGGGCTGCCCGAGAACGTCTGCAGCAGCGTCCCGACCACCGACACCTACAGTCTGGAGCAGGGGCAGGACGAGTTCTACTTCGCCCTCCCCTACGACAAGATGGACCTCATGCTCTACGCCTTGAACCACGGGGTCCCCGCCGCCGAGGCCGGGGCGCCGCTCGGCCTCAGCGAGGCGCAGGTGAACTGGGTCTACAAGGACATCCAGGCCAAGCGACGCACCACCCGCTACCTCCAGCTGCCCCCGATCCTCGTCGCGGAGGTGCCGGAGATCGGGCACACGCTCGAGGAGGGCTAGGGCGACCGGCCGGCCAAGGTCGGCGCTACCGCGCGGCGCGCTTGCGCTCGACGAAGCGGTGGATGTTGGCGATGGAGTCCAGGTTGTCCGGGACGAGATCGTCGTCGTCCACCTCGATCCCCAGGTCGTTCTCGATGAAGCCCACCACCTCCAGCACCCCCGTCGAGTCGACGATGCCCTTCTCCAGCAGCGAGTCCTCGTCCGCGAGCTCGGCGGGGTTCGCGACGTAGAAGGTCTCGATGATGAAGGACCTGACCTGTTCGAGGAGATCCATCGCTAGCACCTCGTTTCGGCGGTAGCCCGCCTGGCAGACTCACCCCTCGGGCAACCGCCGACCTCGCTCATGAGAGGGCCTTCTTGGTGATCTTGCCCGATTCCGTCTTGGGCAGCTCGGGCAGGAAGACGACCAGCTGGGGCACCATGAAGTTCTCCAGACGCGCGGCGCACTCGAAGATGATCTCCTTCTCGGTCTTCACCACCCCCTCCTCGAGGACGACGAAGGCCTTCACCGCCTGACCCAGCCGCTCGTCAGGGACGCCGATGACCGCGGCCTCCCTCACTCCCGGAATGCTCACCAGGGCGGACTCCACCTCCTTGGGCGCCACCTTCTCCCCCCGGGACTTGATCATGTCGTCCATGCGCCCGACGAAATAAAGGTACCCCTCCTCGTCGAGGCGGCAGTAGTCGCCGGTGTAGAGCACCCGCTCGCCGGGGAGCGGCCCGGGGCGCAGCTTCTTTGCCGTCTGCTCTGGCTTCTCCCAGTACCCCCGCATCACCGTGGCGCCGCGGATGACCAGCTGCCCCACCTGGCCCGGCCCCAGCCGGCGGTCCGCCTCGTCCACCAGCCAGAGCTCGGTGTTCGGGATGGCGATCCCCACGCTCTCCGGCTTG
>JAZDFZ010000017.1:0-66323 GCA_043807425.1 Actinomycetota bacterium | reverse complement strand
GCACGATTCAAGTCAGATGACTTGAATCGTGCCTGACCCCGGCGTTATGACCCCGGCGTTAGTCTGCGTAGCCTCCGATCGTATCGGTACCCGCGCCCCTGTCGTACCAGTACATGGCGCGCTCCACCATTATGTTCTTGGCCGGAGTGTCACAGGTGACCATGATCCCGGCCTGGCCCGTGACACCTTTGTCGGCCATGTTGAAGGTCTTGCGGGAGTTGGCGGGCACCTCGTCGGTGAACGTGATCGGGTCGGCCCCCGTGCCCGACAGGTACGTGACGGTGATGTCCACGTCGCTGTCGTTGGGGTTCTGCACCAGCGTCCAGGTCTCGACGTCGCTGCCCACACACCCGTCGGGCAGGAAGAACGTGTTGTGGGGCGCGCTCATCCCGATCGAATCGTGGCACGCCTCCCCGGTGCCGTTGTCCCAGTACATGGCCCGCTCGGCGATGATGGGCTTGTCCCCGTCCACCCTGGTGGAAAAGTCCTTGGTGGGCAGGAAGTCGTTCACGCGTATGGTCTTGCGCGAGTTGGCCGGCATCACGATGGGGTTCTCCGGGTGGGGGACCGGCCCGGAGTCGGTCATGTAGGTGACGTTCACACTGTTCTCAGTCCCCTGCGGGTTCTGGATGAGGACGTAGGTGGTGAAGCCCCAGGCGGACGTACCCTCGGCCAGGTAGTAGCTTGTCGCGGCCGCCGTGGTGCCGATCGAGTCGTGGCCCTCTCGCCTGTTGTTACGGTACATCGCCCGCTCGGGGATGACCGGGACGTCGGACTCCACCCTGATGGAGGCGTCCTGTGCCCCGATGTCGTCGTCCATGTTGAAGGTTGCGCGCGAGTTGGCGGGTACGGTCTTGGTGACCGTCACGGGATCCGCGCCCTCGATCATGTAGGTGATATCGCAGTCCGCCTGCGTCCCGTTCGGGTTCTGGATGAGCAGCCAGCACTCGAATCCCCAGTCGGAGGACCCCTCGGGCAGGAACCAGTCGGTCGCCGGCGCCGGGACACCGATGGAGCAGTGGCGCTCCGGGCAGGTCGCGCCCTCTCCCAGCCACTCCATGGTCCGGTCCACCGCGATGGTCATGCCCTCCTTGCACTTCACCTTCGTGGAGAAGTCCCTGGAGCCCAGCATCTCGCCCGGGTCCACAGTGAGCCTGCTCAGCCCGGGGAGCGTCACGGTCTGGACCTCGTTGTCGCCGCCGGTGGGCATGTAGGTGATCTCACAGGTGACAGTGGTCGCATTGGGGTTCTCGATGGAGATGTAGGTGCCGAAGCCCCAGTCGGTCGTGCCCTCGGCGAGGTACCAGGTGTCCGATACGGTCGGTGCGACATTGAACCCGGCGGTCAGTGTCCCGCCCTGCCCGTTCGCGTTCTCGACGTACACGTCCCAGTCCCCGGTCGCGGCTGTCACGGGGATCGCGAACCGACAGGTGATCTTCGTGAGCGAGGATACGGTAACGTTGGTCGCCACGATGTCAGGCTGACCGCCCTTCTTGAGCCGGACGGTTGCCCCGGCCAGGAAGTTGGTCCCCGCCAGGTCGGTTATGTCCACGGTCGTGCCCTTGGGAGCCGTGGCCGGCGTGATTCCGGTCACGGTCGGCACCGCGGTGTTGACGGTGAACGCTCCGGCCAGCGTGGCGCTCTCACCCCCCGTGTTTACGGTGACTGACCCGGGGCCCGCCGTCGCCGTCAGCGAGATTGTGATGTTCGCGGTGGCCTGGGTAGGAGAGGTGACCGTGGTGGAGTTGACCGTGATGCCCGCTCCTCCGAAGGTCGCCTGGCTGACCCCGTTGACGAAGTGGGAGTCGGACCCGGCAATCTGGACGTTCAGCGTGCGCCCCTGCAGTCCGCTTGCCGGGTTCGCTCCCGAGACCACCGGGGCGTTCACCCGCCAGATCTCGCAACCGTTAACGAAGTTCCAGGTGCCGGCGTATAGCCGGGAGCCGTAGCTGGCCAGGGAGACGGCCAGGGTGTTGTTGGGACTTCCGAAACCATTGGTGTTGACCTGCGCCCAATCGGTGTAGGGGGGGCCGCCGATGAGGCCCGAGCGCCAGACCTTGGCCCCGTTGGTGTTGTTCCCGCTCGCAACGTAGAGCCCACCGTTGAAGAAGGCCAAGGAGGATGCGATCTGGTTGTTGTCGCCGAAGCCGTCGGTGGCGTTGGTCTTGGTCCATCCCACGCCGTCGAACCGCCAGACCTGGCAGCCCGTGCTCGCGTTCATGGACCCCAGGTGCAGGAACCCGCCGCCTTCCACCATCGAGGGGATCCGGGTGTTGTTCGAATCGCCGAGCCCCCCCGCCTGGACCTGGACCCAGTTGGTGCCGTCGTACGACCACACCTCGCAACCGGTGGCGTTGTTCTGCGTCCCAACATAAAGTAGTCCGTTGTAGACGGCCATCGAGGAGGCGTCTATGTTGTTTATCCAGGGTGCGGTGTTGGGGTCCACCTGGGCCCACAACGCGCCGTCGAAGCGCCAGACCTCCGCGCCTCCCGTATTGTTGGCCGTCCCGACGAAAAGGTAGTCCGTTCCGGAGAAGTTGCAGGCGGCCATCGAGGTGGCGGCGACGTTGTTCGCTCCGAAGACCCCCCCGTCCACCTGGTTCCAGGTGGCGCCGTCGAAATCGTACACCTGGCATCCGCCCCACTGGTTAAAGGTGCCCGCGTAAAGGCGGTCGGCACCGGTGGGCCTGGCTACGGCCATGGACGTGGTCACCTTGTTCACCGGATTGGGCGCGGGTGCCCCGAACCCGTCGCTGTTGGACTGGCTCCACGCTGTGCCGTCGAAGACCGAAACCCTGCACCCCCGGGTGTCGTTCTGGGAGCCGGCGTAGAGGTCCCCCGCATACTCCACGAGGGGTCCGGCCGCCTCCAGGTTGTTGTAGGCGAAACCGTTGTCGTTGACCTGGTTGTAGAGCCCCCCCACCACGAGCGTCAGGTACACCTGCGTTCCGCAGTAGGAGTTCGCGGTCCCGATGTAGAGCGATCCGCCGCCGGGTGGGACCGAAAGGGTGGAGAAGGAGCTGATATCGGGCCTGAGCATATTTCCTGTGACGTTGTTCCAGACGTACGGCGGACCGCCCAGGCCTTGCGTATTGAAGAGCTGCGAACCGGGCCCGGGAACCACGTTGGGGTCAGTAGTTGTACCAACGTGGAGAAAGCCACCGAAATCGACCATAGAGCTCGCTTCGATATGGACCTGGCCGACGCCGACAATCGCCGCGCTGCCGACAAGGGTCCAGTCGGCGTAGTTGCCGAACGGACCGACAAGACCCGCGGTCCGCCACACCTCGAAGCCTGTCTGCCAGTTCTCCGTCCCGACGTAGAGGTAGTTCACCGCGCCGTGGCTGTAGAGCGCCATCGAGGCGGCCTGGAGGTTCAGCGGCGTGCCGAAGCCGCCGGGGTAGGGGGGCGGAGGCCCGCCCGGCGGAGCGTCCACCCGCACCCATGGCCCCACGGGCCCGGGGGCCTGGAAGGCATAGACCTCGCAGCCGCCGGCACTGCTCGTGCCGACGTGCAGCCACCCGTTCGTTGGGAACACCAGCATGGACGAAGCCTCGACGTTGGCCGGGTTCGCGATGCCCGGGGCGCCTATCATGACCCAGTCGGCGTAAGGCGGACCACCGACCCCAATGGAGCCCCAGATCTGGCACCCCGACACGTTGGCCGTCCCGGCGTACAGCCAGGCGCCCCCGAAGTCGGCCAGGGATGAAACCCTGGTGTTGAGCGCGGCGCCCCATCCGTCGACGTTGACCTGGACCCAGTCGGTGTAAGGGGGCCCTCCCAGCCCGGCAGTGCGCCAGAGCTCGCAGCCCGTGACCGAGTTCTCTGTGCCTACGTACAGGTAGGTTGTCCCTCCATGGGAGAAGACGGCCATGCTTGAGGCCTCCACGTTGTCCGAGTCTCCGAACCCGTCGGCGTTCACCTGGGTCCATGCGGGAACGGTCGGGTCGTACCTCCATACCTCGCACCCGGTTCCATCGGGGGTCCTTGTGCCCACGAAAAGGCAGCTGATCCCCGTACCGTCGGTGAACCAGGCGCTGCTCGAGGAAATGGTCTGGAGCTGGTTGTAGGTGCCGTCCATACCGCCGGCGGCTGACTGGGTCCAGGTATCCGCCCGGGCGGTCCCCGCTACCAGCAGTAGTGCCAGCAGGGAAACGACGAGGACTACCGAGAACGTACGGCGAATAGTTGCGCGCATGGTGACCTCCAAACGGTTGCCTTTGGTGTCCCACTATACTAGTACCGACCGCCGTAGGAAAAAAGAGTCTGTATAATTAGCCCATGGTAAATATCTTCAAGGAGTTCGAGGGCAAGCTCGAGGGCCTCTTCGAGGGCGTCTTCCTGCGTGCGTTCAAATCCGGGGTCCAGCCTGTCGAGCTCGGCAAGAAGCTGGTCCGCGAGCTCGAGGGGCACAAGACCATCGGCGTCTCGAGGGTGTACGTGCCCAACCGGTACGAGGTGGGGCTGTCGGTCAAGGACTACGCCCGCTTCGAGTCCTACCAGGCCGTCATGGCAACCGAGCTGGAGAACCTGCTCATCTCCTACATCAAGGAGAAGGGCTACGCCGTGCTCGACAGGCCGCGCATCAGGATGGTCGAGGTACCCCGCCTGCGCGAGGGCGAGTTCTGGATAAAGTGCGCCATAGAGGGCGAGCTGCCGCCGGAGCGCCCGGAGGAGCCCCACGCCCCCGGCATCGTCCAGAGGGGCCCGGCCGCCGGACCCGCCGTGCTGGAGCTTCTCGACACCGGGGAGGTCTCCCCGCTCTTCGACCTGGAGCGCGACACCATCAGCATAGGTCGCACCGGCGAAAACGGCATCGTCCTGCCCGACCCCAACGTGAGCCGGCAGCACGCGCGGGTGGAGAAGCGCGGGGACCGCTACTACGTGGTCGACCAGGGCAGCACCAACGGGACCTGGGTCAACGAGAAGCGCGTTGACGAGGCGGGGCTCTCCGAGGGGGACGTGATACGGTTTGGCACCACCAGGCTGATGTTCCGGAGATCGAACCCTTGATCCCCAACGGTGTCTTCATAGGGCTGCGCTTCCTGATGCTCGCGCTCCTGTACGTGTTCCTCATCCTGGTGGTCCGCGCCATCTACCGGGACTCACGCGCACCCGCCGCGTCCCCGGTCGCGGCCCCCCGTAAGCAGAAGAAGAAGGCGCGGCCGCAGCTGGTGGTCGTCGCCGGGGACCGGAACCTGGGCGCCCGCTACCAGCTCCCCGAGGAGATAAACATCGGAAGGGCCGGCGAGAGCGACATCGCGCTGGACGACACCTACGCTTCCCAGCAACACACCAAGGTCTTCTCCAACGGTACCTCGTACTACGTCGAGGACCTCGGTTCCACCAACGGGACGTACGTCAACGGGCGAAAGATATCCTACCCCCTGGAGCTCAGGGCGGGTGACAGGATAAAGATAGGCAAGACCGTGTTCGAGTTCAGGGCCTAGCCTCGCTAGGAGGCCCTCCGATCGGGAGCGCGACATCTACAGCGTCTCGTCCGCATCGCTCACAGAAACCGGAAAGGTACGGCAGCTCAACGAGGATGCCGTGCTCGAGAGCGGCAACCTGTTCGCCGTGGCGGACGGCATGGGAGGTCACCAGGCCGGGGAGGTCGCGAGCTCGCTCGCGCTCTCGATCATCGGCCAGTACGTCGAGGACAACCTCGGATTGCTGGACGGAGAGAAGCTGGTCGAGAAGGCGGTCGCCGCGGCCAACGCCGCGGTCCACGCCAAGGCGATGTCACGCTCGAAGTTCAGGGACATGGGTACGACCCTCACCGCGCTCTACCGCGAGGGCGATACCGCCTACATCGCCAACGTCGGCGACTCCAGGGCGTACCTGTTCCGCGGAGGCACCCTCAGGCAGCTCACCAGGGACCAGTCGCTGGTGCAGGCGCTCGTGGACGAGGGCGAGATAACCCCCGATGAGGCCCGCCAGCACCCGCAGCGCAACGTGATACTGAAGGCGCTCGGGCTGGAGCCGCAGGTAGACTCCGAGCTCATCTCGGTGAAGATCGAGCGGGGCGATCTCTTCCTGCTCTGCTCCGACGGCTTGAACTCGATGGTGGAGGACGCCGGCATCGGGGCCCTGCTGGCGGCCGGGGGGCCACCCGCCGGGCTGGCGCGGACCCTGGTGGACGCCGCGCTGGAGGCCGGCGGCGCCGACAACGTCTCCGTGGTGCTGGTCAGCTTCGCGGAGTCGGCGACCGTCATCCCCGTAAAGGGAGAGCAGCAGCGCGCGGAGGCCGCCCGGGCGCAGGGCGAAGGCGGGACGAAGGGACCCGGCGGGCGTCGCAGGATGCTCATCTGGGGAGCGGTCATGGGCTCGGTATTCCTCCTGCTGGCGGCCGGCTTCGCCGTCGCCTACTACTTCTACGACCAGACCTACTTCGTTGGCTCTCGTGGGGGCAAGGTGACCCTCTTCCACGGGTTCCCCTTCTGGGACCTGGCGACCGTGGAGGAACAGACGGACATAAACGTGTCCGCCCTGCCGCTCTCGGTGCAGCAGAAGGTCGAGGGCAAGATGGAGCCCGAGTCCCGCCCCGAGGCTCTGAAGACCCTGGAGTCCCTCGAGCGCATGGCGGCGCAGATGGTGATCGTGCCTGACGTGGTGGGCAAGAGCTACACCGCGGCGAAGAAGCAGATCCAGGACGCGGGCCTGGAGGTGGCCGAGCCGCCAGAGCTCATCGCCAGCCCCAACGCGCGGGCGGGGACGGTCTTCCAGCAGGACCCCGAGGGGTTCAAGCGTGTGGCTCGCGGCACCTGGGTCAAGCTCAAGGTCGTAAGCGGGACGAAGACGAAGGAGGTGTAGTCCGACGAAGCGGCGCAACAGGGAACTCATACTCCTCGCTCTGGCCTCGCTGCTCATGTTCACCGGTTTCGTGGCCGTTCAGCTCGCCAGGGACGGCCGCGTGGATCCCGTCTCCCTCGCCTACCCGGCCGGGGTCGTTCTCATCTTCCTGGTGCTGCACCTGGTCCTTCGCTACCTGCTGCCGGCGGCCGACCCCCTGCTGCTCCCGATGACCGCGGGGTTGACGTTCACGGGGCTGGTGATGATATACCGGCTCAACGCCGGCCTGGCCTTCGAGCAGCTCATCTGGATCACGGTGGGGGCCGTGTCCTTCGTGCTGGTGGTCCTCTTCCTGCGCAACTACGAGATGCTGGCCGACTACAAATACACTCTGGGGTGCGCGGCGCTGATACTGCTGGCGTCCACCATGTTCCTGGGCAAGGAGGTCAACGGGGCCAGGCTCTGGCTACAGATCGGGCCGCTCCACTTCCAGCCTTCCGAGCTCGCCAAGGTGCTCCTGGTGATCTTCCTGGCCGCGTTCTTCGCGGAGAAGCACGAGGTCCTGAGCATCTCCACCCACCGGGTGTGGGGTATCCCCATGCCTGAGATAAAGTACTTCGGCCCGCTGATGCTGATGTGGGGCGTCAGCGTACTGATGATGATCTACCAGAAGGACCTGGGCTCGAGCCTGCTCTTCTTCGGCATATTCATCGCCATGCTGTACGCGGCCACGGGCCGGAAGACCTACGTGCTGGTGGGGCTGGCCCTGTTCTTCCTGGGGGCGTTCCTCTGCTACCTGGTGTTCTTCCACGTGGAGGTTCGCGTGACCACCTGGCTGCACCCCTTCAACCCGGCGACCATCGAGGGCCGCTCCTACCAGATAAGCCAGTCGCTGTTCGCTCTCTCGTCGGGCGGCATCTCGGGCTCGGGGCTCGGGCTTGGCTATCCCCAGTTCATACCGTCCGTCACCACCGACTTCATCTTCAGCGCGGTGGGGGAGGAGCTGGGGCTCCTGGGCGCGGCAGGCCTGGTCATCATGTACATCCTGTTCGTAGCCCGGGGGATCAAGGTCGCGCTGCTCCAGCGTGACGACTTCGGCAAGCTGCTCGCGGTGGGGCTGACCAGCATCATCGCCCTGCAGTCGTTCCTCATCATGGGAGGGGTGACGCGCCTGATACCGCTGACCGGCATCACCCTTCCGTTCGTCAGCTACGGAGGCTCGAGCCTGCTGGCCAACTTCATCCTGCTGGCCCTGCTGCTGGTGCTCAGCCACCGCGGCGCGACCACCAACGTCGACAGCATCAGGGAGGCCGGGCGCCGGTGAACAGGAACATCAAGATACTGCTCGCCATATTCACAATCTGCCTGCTGGCGGTCGTGGTCAACCTGACCTGGATACAGATCTTCGGCGCGGAGGGGATCAACGGCAACGCCTTCAACAAGCGCCGGCTGGTCCAGGAGTACGCCGTCCAGCGGGGGGACATCCTCTCGGTCGACGGACAGGTCCTCGCCCGAAGCATGGACACGGGGACCGAGTACAGATGGCAGCGCGAGTACCCGCTGGGGAAGCTGTTCGCCGACGTGACCGGGTACGACTCCTGGAAGTACGGCCGCACGGGACTCGAGGAGACCTTCAACAAGGAGCTGCTGGGGCTCGGGCCACAGCTCACGGTACGGTCCCTCGGCAACCGCATCCTCGGAGCGAGTAAGAAGGGCAACTCGCTTCGCCTGTCGGTCGACACCGGGCTTCAGCGGACGGCAACGGAGGCGCTGGGCGCGCGAAAGGGCGGGGTGGTCGCCATGAACCCGAAGACCGGCGAGGTCCTGGCGATGGCGACCTACCCGACCTACGACCCCAACGTCGCCGTCCCCATTCCGGGCAGGGACACCGAGGCCGCATGGGCGGCCCTGGTCGCCGACCCGAACAAGCCGCTCTTCGACCGCTCCACGCTGGGGCTGTACCCACCCGGCTCCTCCTTCAAGGTGGTGACCGCCGCCGCCGCCCTGGACCTGGGGGTGGTCAACCCCCAGAGCACCTTCGACTGCGGCGGCAAGCTGGTGGTGGACGGGTACCCCATCTACGACTACGGGCGCAGGAGCCATGGCGAGGTGACCTTCGCCGAGGCCCTGGTCGTGTCATGCAACATCACCTTCGCACAGGTTGGGGCGAAGGTGGGGGCGAGCGCCCTGGTGGAGTACGCGGAGCTGTTCGGCTTCAACGAGGAGGTGCCGTTCGACCTTCCCCTCGCGGTGAGCAAGGTACAGCCCGCCCAGACAATGACCCCGGTGGACCTCGCCGTGGCGAGCTTCGGGCAGGGCGGCGATCTCGCTACCCCTCTCGAGATGGCGCTGGTCGCTTCTACCGTGGCCAACGATGGGGTTATGATGGCCCCGTACCTGGTCGCCGAGATACTCGACTACAACGGGAAGACGATCGAGTCCAGTAAGGCCGAGCAGTACCGTGAGGTCATCGACCGCACCACCGCGGAGACGCTGACCACGATGATGGTGGACGTGGTGGACGAGGGGACCGGGACCGCGGCACAGATCGACGGTGTACAGGTGGCGGGAAAGACGGGTACCGCCGAGATAGAGGGAGCCGAGCCGCACGCCTGGTTCATCTGCTTCGCCCCCGCCGAGGACCCGGTGATAGCGGTCGCCGTGCTGGTCGAGAACGCGGGTGAGGGCGGCAGGGTCGCGGCGCCGATAGCCCGGGAGGTCCTCGAACAAGCCCTGAAGTGAATAAAATGGGGGTCAGGCGGGATTCAAGTCAGGCACGATTCGATGCGAGTCGGAACCGGGACCAGGGTGTAGCAAAAGGGCCTGACCCTTTTGCTACACGTGCGATCGGAGGGTGAGATGAGGTTTATCGCAAGGCAGATCAAGAGGCTCGTACTCGGAGTGCTGCTGCTGATCGGGGGTCTGGCTGCGGCCGTGGTCGCCACTGACTTCGGGCTGCGCCTGCGCTACCACGCCATCAAGCAGACCGGGGTGCCGGAGGGGCCCCCGCCCGGTTTCGATCCCCCCGGTGAGAGGACCCTCTCCGGCGTGATGGAGGGCCTGGAGCGGGTCCCGTTCGAGCCAAGCTACCTGGGCATAATCCCGGCCGTGCTCAACAACAACCTGCTGCTTGCGTTGAACGCGATGAGGGCCACCAGCGCTCGCATGTACCAGTATCCCGCCGACTTCGATAACACGGTCATCGAGAGCTTCGACGGCACCCCCATTACGGTGGTGGTCGGAATCCACGGCGACCGTCCCCGGCCCGCGATTGTCATGTCCCATGGGTTCATGGGCTCGAAGAACGACCACTACATCATCGATAGCGCCATCACGGCCTACGGCTGGGGCTTCAACGTGCTGGGGATAGACCTGCGTAACTTCGGGAGGAGCCAGGCCCTGACCCACACCCCGACCAGCGCCGGTTGGAAGGAGGGCGAGGACCTGCTCGCCGCCGCGAAGTACCTGGGCGAGATGCCCGAGGTCACCAGTGTCGGCATAATGGGGTTCTCCATGGGGGCAGGCTCGACCATGAGGGCGGCCTACATGGCGAAAGAGTACCCGTACCTCACCGGAGGGGCGATAGCCTGGAACGGCTACTCCGACGCGGGCCGGATGATCGAGTACATCGGGACGAAGCCGCCGCTCAACCACCCGTTCTACCCCGTGTACCTGGGGTTCAGGCTGATGCACTTCATGCGCCGAAGGGACATGCTCGGCTACGTGACGGACCCCGAGCAGCGCAAGCACCTGGAGGGCGGCTTCCACGACGCCGACTTCTGCTCCTACGTCGAGGAGATCGCCGCGCCCCACTACGGCGTGACCGTCGAGGAGTACTACCGCAACGCAAGTCCCAGGGAGTACCTCGCCGACGTCGAGGTCCCTCTGCTGGTGGTGCACGCCGCTGACGACCCCATCTGCCCGGCCTCCGAGATGGACGACCTGCAGGAGGTCGTGCGCGACAACCCCAACGTGAACATCTGGATGCTGCCCACGGGTAACCACTGCCTGTTCCGGTACATGGACCGCAACTGGTACGAGACCGTGATGCGCGACTACTTCACCTACTGGGCGACCTGGGACTGAGCCCGGGAAGGAGACTCATCGTGGATTCGGCGCGTCGCGGCGGCCGTTTTCGCATCGGGGTCAGACGCCGTTGCGAAAGACGTGCGCACGCGCCGGCGCGGGCCCGTTGTCTTTCCACGGCGCTCCTGCTGGCGATCCTCTGCGGTACCTGTGTGGCACCTATCTCCTGCGGCCCGGGGAAACGGACCTCCTACAGGGTCGAGCAGGGTGGCGTGGTCGTCGGGAGCCAGGTTGTGACCGTGCGCCCCGAGCAGGGCACGCAAGTCTACTCGTCGGTGGAGCGGCGGCCGTTCATGCGCTTCGATACCACGACCACAAGGCGGCTCGAGCTCGACGCCGACCTCAAGCGCATGCGGAGGTACTACTCCAACAGCCGGGTGCCGGGTGCCGCCTACCGGACCTACATCGAGTCCCGGGACGAGGGTTATGCGTTCCTCGAGAACGGGCTTCAGACGTTCTTTTACCAGCCGCAGGTGCCGACCGAGGGAGCGTTCGCACCGCTGGAGGCGGACTCGGCCTGCCTTCTCCAGGCGCTCGCCGCCCGGTTCACCGCGGCGAACGTGCCGGAAGCAATCGCTTACGTGATGGTCCCCTCGCGCAGCCCGGTTGTCCGGCAGGTGCACATAACCTCTCCCTCGAGCGGCCGCCTGGACATCACCGGTGAGGGCCTGCCGAAGGTGGAGCTCGAGCTGGACCGGGACGGGACCCTCGTGTCATCACGGGCGGAAGGCGGCGTGACGATCGAACGGGGGAGTGCGGGCGCCTTGAACTCGAAGCCGTACTCGCCGTCCCGCGGCGCCTACGACGTCCGGGAGGTCAGGTTGACCACCGGCGAGACGACCGCCAGCGGAGAGCGGCAGGAGCTGGCGGGGTCGCTGTACCTGCCGGGAGGTAAGAGCCCCTACCCCGCGGTAGTCCTCGAGGCGGACTACGGCCCGCAGGACCGCACGGGCTGCGGCCTGTTGAGCCGGATGGCGGACGGGCTTGCAAGGCGCGGATTCGCGGTGCTGACCTGCGACCGCCAGGGCATCCCCGAGAGCGAAGGTGATTTCGCCTCCTACACGCTCGAGTCGGAGTCCCGGGACTTCGACGCCAAGGTCCAGTACCTGTTTCTGAGGGGGGACATAGACCCGGAGCGTATATACGCGATCGGTCACGGCCAGGGGGGGCTGGTTGCCTCGCAGGTCGCCTACCGGAACCCGTACGTCTCCGCGTGTGTGCTGCTCGCGACCCCGTCGGTGAGGATGTTCCCGGAGCTTGCCGACACGATGGCGGTCGAGCAGGGGCGTCGCGGGGCGCTGCTGCCCCAGGAGGTCGAGGCCGAGCTGGCCAACACGCGGAACCTGGTGAACCTGCTGGGAGAGACCGAGGGCTCAACCGCGGTGGCCATGGACCACACCGTGTTCCTGGACTGGATGCGGACCGCGGAGTTCCTCTACCCGCCCGATACCATGAGGAACCTGGCCATACCCGTGCTGGTGGTCCAGGGCACGGATGACGAGGTGGTGCCCGCGGCGCAGGCGGAGGACCTGATGACGTCCCTGGAGGGCCGGGGCAAGAGCACCCAGGAGCTGGCGTTGTTCGAGGGCCTGGGGCACGAGCTGGGGCCCTGGGTGGACGAGGCCGAGTCCAGGCCGTACCGCTCCCACCCCGAGCCGGACCCGGCGGTGGTGGAGAAGATTACGGACTGGCTGAAGGCGCAGGAGTAGGGGGAGCGGCCGATGGGCATGAGCGAGGACGTCTACGAGCTGGCGGTCGAGATAGGGCCGAGGGGCGCGTGCACGCCCGCGGAAGGGACGGCCGCCAGGTACATCCGGGGCCGCTTCGAGGAACGCGGGCTCGAGTGCGAGACCCAGGAGTTCTTCACCATCGACACCTACTCGTACCTCTACATGATCTACCTGTCCGTCGCCATAACGTGCGCGGTGGCGTCTTACTGGTTCCCCTACGTGGCGGCCCCGCTGGCGCTCGCAAACGCCGTGCTATTCGCCCTCGACCTGGAGACGTTCCCTGTCGTCTCCCGCCTGCTGCCCCACCGGTTGAGCAGGAACGTGATAGGCCGTGCCCCGTCCGATGAAGGCGGGGTATCGCTGGTGGTGGTGGCGCACTACGACAGCGCGCGGTCGGCCCTGTCGTTCAGCCCGGGGATGGTGAAGGGCTTTCGCAGGACGTTCTCGCTGATGATCGGCTGCGTCTTCGGGGTTGCGCTGCTCTGCTGGGCGAACCTCATCATCTGGATAGCGCGGGGCGACGCCAACTTCTGGGTGTGGATACCCACCGTGGTGATCGCGGCCTACCTGCTGGTCCCGTTGTTCATCATGGTCCACCGCGAGGCGGCGATGACGCACACCAGCGGCGCCAACGACAACGCGAGCGGAGTCGCGGCGATGCTGGCCCTGATGGACAAGGTGAGCGAGGAGCGGCTGGGCGGGGTGATGTTCGTGGCCACCGGCGCGGAGGAGGTGGGGACCGCGGGCATGATAAGGTTCCTGGCCGAGCACGGCGAGGGAATCCGGGACGCGTTGATCGTGAACCTGGACAACCTGGGCATCGGGCACCTCTGCTACATCGATTGCGAGGGGATGCTGTTCGGGCACAAGAGCGATCCGGTGCTGCTCTGGCTGTCGGGGAAGGTGGCCGAAGCGCGGCGGTTTCCGGTGTGGAAGTCGTCCTACAGGCTGCTCTCGACCGACGCCACCCCCGCCCTGGCCCGCGGCTACCGCGCGATGAGCCTGATGGCGTTCGACGACGACGGCCGGCTGCCGAACTGGCACTGGGAGACCGACACCGTCGAGCACCTCTCCATCGAGAACCTGGAGACCGCCCGCGGCTTCCTCTGGAACCTGGTCAAGAGCGCCAAAGGACCCGGCCAACCGACCGGGTCCTCGTCGAATTCTTTACCTCGGGCAGTTTCAGGTCATGCCCGGGACCGGCTTAAGCAACCCTCGCTGCAATGAGCGATACGCGGAACCATGAAGCGCTTCAAACTGATCCCTCCTTCCAAGTATCGCGTTGTAGTCATAATACCTGTTAGATAAATACTGTACATGTCCTGTGTCAACTCCTGAAATGCTCGCGCGCCCCCTACGTGAGGGCGGGTTCCCGGCCGCCGGCGTGCTCGCCGGGGAAAGCTCCCGCGGGCAGGCCCCCCTCGAGGAACTCGGCTGTCGCCGAGATCACCTGCGGGCTGAACACCAGCCCCCAGTGGAACACCGGCCAGATCAGCTCCAGGTTGTAGCCGCACGAGAGGTATGCCGACCGCGAGGGCAGGATGATGATGTCGTGTGTCAGGTAGATGGACAGGCACCTGCTGCCGGGGCACCAGCAGGTTTCCTCGTTCAGGTCGCGCATGAAATCCGATCCCCGGCGCACCTGCCTGCCCGCCGGGGTGTGCAGGACCGCGTAGCCGGTGTAGATACCGTCGAGTGGTGCCCCGACGAACGTGGCGCGCCCGAGCCTCTTCGCCCCGCCGAACCTCTGTATGTACACGCGGGCGATGGTGCCCCCCATGCTGTATCCCACAAGGTTGACGCGGTCGACGTGGAGGCGGTCGCACGCCGTCTCGACCTCGCCCAGCAGCCTCTCCGCCGAGTCGTTCATGTCCCCGACCCCCATGAAGGGGAACTCGAGGGTCACGGTGCCGAGCCCGTGCTTGCGCAGCTCGTGCGCGATCCACCTCGTGTGCCATACCGGCGCCCCGAATCCGGGCACCACGAGCGTGGGCAGCGCCGAGCAGTCCTCCCCCGGCACATGCGCGTCACACCCGCGCTCGGGTTGCTTGTACTTCATCGTGCCAGGCACCTGTAACCCCTCATATGACCCCTTTCATCGCGGGCGAGCAGGGCTTCTATATAAGTTATTAACGGCAAAGAGGCCCGGGCCCTTGACTCAGAGCCTGGAGCGGCGCAGGCGCAGGGAGTTGGTCACCACGGAGACCGAGGAGAGCGCCATGGCCGCCGCCGCGAACATCGGGTTGAGCAGTATGCCCCAGATCGGGTACAGGACCCCGGCCGCGATCGGTATCCCGACCGTGTTGTATATGAACGCCCAGAACAGGTTCTGCTTGATGGTCGAGAACGTCTTTCGCGAGAGCTTGATGGAGTCGACCACCGCGAGCAGGTCGTCGCGCATCAGCGTGATGTCGGATGCCTCGATGGCGATGTCGGTCCCGGCCCCGAGCGCGATCCCGATGTCCGCCTGGGCCAGCGCGGGCGCGTCGTTGATGCCGTCGCCCACCATGGCCACGACCTTCCCCTCCGACTGCAGCCTGGAGACGGTGGCCGCCTTGTCGCCCGGGAGCACCTCGGCCAGGACGTTGTCGATCCCGGCCTGCCGGGCTATCGCCCTGGCGGTCCTCTCGTTGTCACCGGTGATCATGTAGACGTCCAGGCCCATCTCCCTGAGCCGCGCCACGGCCTCGCCCGAGTTCTCCTTGATGGTGTCGGCGAGTGCCAGCACGCCCACGGGCTCGCCGTCCACGGAGAGCGCCATCCCCGTCTTGCCCTCGCCGGCCAGGCGCTCGATCTCACCGCCCAGACCGTCCAGCCCGACGCCTCGTTCCTCCAGGAACGTGGGCTTGCCCAGCAGCACCTCGCGCCCGCCCACCAGGGCTCTCACGCCCTTGCCGGGGACCGCCTCGAACTCGCCGGGCCTCTCCACCTCGATGCCGCGGGCCGACGCCTCGACCCGGACCGCCTCCGCCAGGGGGTGCTCCGAGTCCATCTCGGCACACGCCGCCAGGCGCAGCACCTCGTCCTCTCCTCCTCCGTCCAGCGAGACCACGTCGGTCACCGAGGGCTTGCCCACGGTGAGGGTCCCGGTCTTGTCGAATACGACCGTGTCGATGAGCCTGGCGCGCTCGAGGACCTCACCGCCCCTGATGAGGATCCCCATCTCGGCCCCGCGCCCGGTGCCGACGATGATGGCGGTCGGGGTCGCAAGGCCGAGCGCGCAAGGGCAGGCGATGACCAGCACGGCCACGAAGTTCAGAAGGGCGTTCGTGAAGCGGGGGTCGGGGCCGACCGTCACCCAGATGACGAACGTCAGCGCGGCTATACCCATCACGACCGGCACGAATATCCCGGCCACCCGGTCGGCTAGCCGCTGTACCGGGGCCTTGGTCCCCTGGGCCTCCTCGACCATGCGGACGATCTGGGAGAGCACCGTGTCCCGGCCGACCCGGGTCGCCCTGAACCGGAATGCACCGGTCAGGTTCGTGGTCGAGCCGACCACCTGGTCCCCGGGCTCCTTGTCCACCGGGAGGCTCTCCCCGGAGATCATCGATTCGTTGACGCTCGACGTGCCCTCCATGACTTCCCCGTCCACCGGGATCGTCTCCCCCGGCCTGACCGCAACCACGTCGCCGACCTCCACGTCCTCGAGCGGCACCTCCACCTCGGTCCCGTCGCGCAGGACGTGTGCGACCCTGGCCTGCAACCCGAGCAGCTTCGCTATCGCCCCCGAGGCGCGACCCTTGGCCCTCGCCTCAAGGAGCCGCCCCAGCAGGATGAGCGTGATTATCATCGCCGCGGCGTCGAAGTAGACCGCGGGCATCATTCCCTGCACGCCCATGAACCACTCCATCGGCAGCACCGTTACCGCGGCACTGTAGAGAAAGGCGGAAAGGGACCCCACCGAGATAAGGGTGTTCATGTCCGCGCTCTTGTGCTTGAGCGCGGCCCACGCCCCTTTCAGGAAAGGCCAACCGCAGTAGAACATCACCGGGACGGTCAGGACGAACATGATCCAGAACAGGACCTTCATGTCGATGGATCTCAACCAGGGGATGTGGTCGCTGAAGCTCAGAACCATTACGACGACAGAGATCGGCAGCGCCACCAGGAACCTGGTCAGCAGACGCCTCTCGTAGTCCTTCTGGGCCTTCGCCTGGACGTCGCGGACGTCCTCACCCTCGACCGCCTCCAGCACCCGGTAATCCCCGGCGGCCGCAACCGCTCTCTTGAACTCCCTGGGGCCGGTGAGGCTCGGGTCGTAGACCACGCTCGCGGTCTCGGTGCCGAAGTTGACGTTGGCCTCAACGGTGCCGGGCACCCGGCGCAGGGCGGTCTCGACGTTCTGGACGCAGGACGCGCAGGTCATGCCCTCGATCGGCAGGATGACCTTCGCCAGGTGCGGCTCGTAGCCGAGCGACCGGATCTCATCGACGACGCGAGAGGGTGCGACGCGCGCCGGGTCGTAGGAGAACTCCACGGTGTCGCTTGCGAGGTTGGCGCTGACATCGGTGACCCCGTCCAGCCTCGAGAGACCCTTCTCCATCTTGTCCACGCATGACGCGCAGGTCATGCCGCCAACCGGCACCAGCAGCCTGATGGAGCCTGGGACCGCCGGGCCCTCGGACGCGCCTTCATTCTCGACCCCGGACCCGGGCATCAACCCGTCCAGCTCCAGCCTCCGCTCGATGTCCGCCCGGTTGCGGGTGAAGCCCATGAACACCCCGTCCCCGATGACGATGGTGGGGACCACCGCGGTGTGGTACGACTCGAACATCTCGACCGCGTTCTCGCCTTCCTCGATGTCGAGCGCCTCGTACGGCACGCCCCACTCCTCGAACTGTTTCTCCGCCTGTGCACAGTCCGGGCAGGTCCGGGAGAAATATATCTTTATCGCTGCCATCCCGATCACTTCCTTCGCCCCAATGATAGCTATATTAACCCCCCGGGGTGAATGACCTGCGTCACGGATCTGGAATAGCTCGAGTGGGAAGCAGGGGCCGGTGCGGCTGTTCAGAAAGATTACGGCAGAGCCGAAGAATGATTGTAAGGCCGGGCCGAGTTCGCGCCTCCAGGCTGCGGGCGTCGATGGACAGGGAGGTTCTGATGGCGAGGGACCCGATCTGCGGGATGGAAGTGGACCCCGAGACGGCGGCGGAGTACTTGAACTACGACGGGGAGATGTACTACTTCTGCGCCCCGGCGTGCAAGCGGAAGTTCGAGGCCGAGCCCGGTAAGTACCTCGGCGGTAAGAAGGAGCCCGCGGCTCCCGCGAAGCAGGGGTTCTGGGCGAAGCTGTTCAAGGGGTGAGCCCCGAAGGAGTGAACCGCCGGTCGGCGGGAACGTCCAAAGAAGAAGCAGCCCATTCGGGATTGAGAGGAAGACGGTGGGCAGGTACGCGCTGAAGCTGACGGCACTCGCCGTTCTCGTGGCGATCCTGGCGCTCGCCGGGTGCGGCGGTTCCACCACGGGAAAGAGCACGACACCCAGGGGTTTCAACCTCAGCATACCGACCATCAGCGCTCCCGTCGTACAGCAGACCGTCCCACCGGCACCGGCCCCAACCCCCGGCGAGCCCGAGCCGGAACCGGAGCCCGAGCCGGACACTCCGGCCCAGACGCAACCCACTACCCCGACCACCCCCAACACCCCCACAACACCCACCTCTCCGACCTGCCCCACCTGACCGTGAGGTGACGGCCCGGTCGGGTCGCACGAAGCTCACATGCCATAGATGTGCCTCGCCCGGCGTAACGCGTTGCGCCCTCCTGCAATAGAAGGGGTATGAAGCACGAGAGGGCCGTTCTCATACTAGTAGGTGTGCTGATCCTGGGGCTCCTGAACGTGGGCCTCATCCTGAGGTTCCCCGAGAGCCACCAGTCATCAGGGGCTGGCGTGGACTCCTCGACCGGCGCGACTGCGGAAAGCGAGGGTGGAACCGTGAACCCCCGCTCCAGCGGTCCCGGTACGGACTCAGAGACGGGAGCGACGCCGGCCGCCGGGGAAGCGGGCCAGCCCACGCCCGGAGCCGATACCGTCACCGGAGCGACCGGCACCGTAAGCCAGTCCCCCAGCGGAACACCCGCTACCGATACCGTAACGAGTCCTACACCGTCGGCGGAGCCGGCACCCTCGCCGTCCCCCAGCCCGGCTCCCCCTCCAGACACCACTACGGGGCCTACTCCGCCGACGCCTCCTCCTTCCCCGTCACCCGCACCGCCACCCGCTCCAGAGGAGGACGAAGAGGAAGAGCCGGCCGAACGCGAGGAGGATACGGTCTCGGTGCTCCTGGATGCCGTGAAGGTCGCGCTTTTGCCGGTGGTCGGCTCCGAGGGGCTCGAGCAGCTCAGGATGGCGCGGCTGCGATACGAAGGATTCTTGATGGCGGTCCGGCTCCTGACCGGACTGCGGGCCCGGCCACTTGCCTGGGCCGCGACTTCAGTCGCGGAATCAATCAGGTGATCTCCTGAGGTTTGAATCTCCTGGGAGAAAGCAGAGCAGGCATCTGGTGCCGCATCGTCCCCGCCAGCATCTGCCACCCGAACGTTGAGTGCCAGGACGTGTCCACCGGCTCCCCCAGTGCAGCGGAGATAATCTCCAGGATGTGGTAGGTGGGTAGTCCGGTGCGGTACAGCGCCTTTCCCGTGGAGAACATCTGCAGGCACCCCGAGCAGTAGGTGACTATCGCGTCGGCGCCGCTGCTCTTCGCCTCCCGCATGACCCTGATGGTATAGGGGAGGAGCCTGAGAGGATTGTAAGCGCTGGGCGCGCTGAAGCCGGCTCCTATCCCGCAGCAGAGCATGCAGTCGCCACGGCACCCCATCTCGATCACCTCGGCGCCGGCCCGCCGCAGTATCTCGCGCGGTATCTCCATGTACTCCTCGCCGAACTGCTTCCCGTAGCACGACTCCTGGACCGCGACCCTCATCCGCTGCGGGTGGGTGAACTCCAGCTCGCCCGAATCGAGCCTGCGCTTCAGCAGTTGCAGGTACGACTCCATCTCGAAGTCGAACTCCGCACCGAAGTGGGGCAGGACCTCGGTGAAGATGTAGTACCCCGCCGTGCACAGGATGGTGACCTTCCTGGCCCCCAGCGCGCGGAAGTACTCGCTGGTCCTCTTCGCAACCCCACGGAGCTGGTCGAAGAGCCCCATCCTGAAGTACATCTCCCCGCAGCACTGCTCAAGCGATCCGCGGATGTCCAGCCCCTGAAGCGCGCGGGTCCTGGTGAGCCCGGGCGTGGCGATGACGTTGCACCCCGGGTAGCAGACCTCCTCGGCGGGCGTCATGTCCCGCCAGGACTCGATGAGGGCGCGGTCGGCAGCCGGCATGCGGTCGATGACGAAGGTCCGGAAGTTCGGATCCGAGTGGGGCAGGAAGAACCGCGCCCTCTCCGGCAGCCCCCGCTCCTCGTTCATCTCGGCCCAGCGGTTGATGATGAGCTCACCGGGGTTGCACTCCCGCGGGCAGTAGAAGTCGCAGTCCAGGCAGGAGGTGCACTTTGTGAGGACCGGGCTGGGGCGCCCCTCGCGCAGGTTGGCTATCTCCCGGCGCGCCTCTTCCTCCGACAGGTGCATGACCGGGCACAGCACCAGGCAGGTGCCGCACTGCTCGCACTCGTCTTCCTTGTACGCCTTCGGTGTCTGGTACTCCATTTCTTCTCCCCCTCTCCCCCCCGGGGGATTACTTTGATTTCCCTCCCCCTCGAGGGGGGAGGGTCAGGGTGGGGGTGAGCGATAACTCTGGCTAATGCCGCGGGTGCTCCTTGACCTGCTTGAGCGCCTTGCGCACCGCGACGATGGTGTCGGCCCTGAACTGGGCGATGAGCTCTCCCATGCGGGCGTACGCGTAGCCCTTGTCGGTGACCACGTACTTGGGCTTGACGTCGTTGAGGGAGGCCGCGATGACGTCCAGGCGGCAGCGCGGGCACCCGCAGAAGTCCCGGTCCTCGGCGATGATCTCGTCGACGTAGTCGCTGACCACGTCCTCCATGAAGTTCTTTAAGTGCACGACTCCTCCCCGTACCAGAGCCCGACTACAGAGTATCACAAGGGCCGCTCCACCCGCACCGGCCAGGATGTGGAAATCCGGACGGAACAACCGATGGGAAACGCCGCTTTCCGCTTGATTTGCACCACCTTACCCCTGTGCTATAATGCTTTACTCCGGGCCCGGGAGGTGCCGGGTCTCGTCCGTTAACAATCACGGAGGATGTATTGCGCAAGTATGAGACGCTGCTCATAGCGAGGCCGGACATGGAGGACGAGCAGCTCAAGAAGCTGCTCGACGACGTGTCGGGCATCATCGCCAGGGAGGGTGGCTCGGTCACGGGTGTAGACGTCTGGGGCCTGCGCCGCCTGGAGTACCCCATCAAGCACGAGGAGTCGGGTCACTACGCCGTGGTAAACTTCGAGAGTGGGCCCGGCGCGGTGAAAGAGCTCGAGCGGGTCATGGGGATCAGGGACGAGGTGCTGCGCACCAAGACGCTCGTAAAGGAGAAGCGCTAGATGGCGGGTCTGAACCACGTGATACTGATGGGAAACCTCACCAGAGACCCCGAGATGAAGTTCACGAGCGCGGGCAAACCCCTTGCCACGTTCGGCATCGCGGTCAACCGCGTACCCTATACCAACGAGGACGGCCAGCGGGTCGAGGGCGTTGACTTCTTCAACGTGGTCGTCCATGGGCGCCAGGCCGAGACCGTCAACCAGTACCTCAAGAAAGGCAGTGGGGTGGCGGTCGACGGCAAGCTCCGCTACCGGGCCTGGCAGACGGACGACGGCCAGAAGCGCTCCGCGGTCGACGTGGTGGGGATGAACGTTCAGTTCCTGCCCAGGGGCGGGGAGGGCGGTCCTCCCGCCGCGGCCCCTGACGAATTCGCCGACATCGACGTGCCGGCGGGCGAAGGTAGTGACGATTACCTATGGTGATGAGAAGAGGCTCCAAGAGCAGCGACAAGAAGACCTCTCCGTACCCCAAGAAGCAGAAGCGCAAGTTCTGCTTTTTCTGCAAGGAGAAGATCGACTACATCGACTACAAGGACGTCGGCCTGATGCGCCGCTTCCTCTCCGAGCGTGGCAAGATAAGGCCCCGCCGGGTCACCGGCACCTGCGCCCAGCACCAGGTCGAGCTCTCCAAGGCCATAAAGAACGCGCGCGAGGTCGCGCTTCTACCCTACCCACGCAAGTAACCCCACAGGAGCTGTGATCGCGGTGAAGATCCTACTGACGCAGGACATCGAGCGCGTCGGCCGTATGGGCGAGCTGGTCGAGGTTGCTGGCGGCTACGCGCGCAACTACCTCATCCCGCGCGGCATGGCGGTCGGGGTCACCCGCGGCCGCATGAAAGAGATCGACGAGCAGCGCAAGGTGCTCGAGGTCAAGGCCGCGCGCGAGCGCGAGCGGCTGATGGGCCTGGCCGAGAAGGTGCAGGGACACAAGCTGGAAATAACCGCGCGCTGCAGCGCCACCGGCAAGCTGTTCGGCTCGATCACCAACCGACAGGTCGCCCAGGCGGTCCTCGAGGCCACCGGCGAGGAGATAGACCGTCACAAGATACACGTGGACGACCGCATCAGGGCGGTCGGCACCTACCACGCCACGGTCAAGCTGCACCCGGACGTCGAGGTCGACCTGGAGTTCGAGGTGGTAGGAGAGGGCTTCGTACCCGAGGAGCCGGAGCCCGACGAGTCAGAGATCGCAGCGGAGCAGGCCGTGACGGCGCCCGAGGCGCCCGTGGCCGAAACCGCCGAGGGAGAGGCTGAAGCCGAGGGCCCGCCCGAGGCGCCGGAGAGCGCGGGTGCGGGTCTGGAACCAGACCAGGTCTGAGCCGATGGCAGTCGAGCCGTTACCGGTCGGCGGCGCCGACCGAATGCCGCCGCACAACCTCGAGGCCGAGGAGTCCGTGCTGGGGGCCATGATGATATCCCCGGCCGCCGTGGGCGACGCCCTGCAGGTGCTCGTCCCCGAGGACTTCTTCCGAGAGTCACACCGCACGCTGTTCCGCGTCATCTCCGAGCTTTTCGCCACGGGCAAGCCGTCGGACCCGGTCGTGGTGGCCGAGGAGCTCAAGCGCCGCGGTCTGCTCGAGGCCGTCGGCGACCGCGCTTACATCTACAGCCTTGTCGGTACCACCCCCAACCCCCGCAGCATCAGGCACTACGCCGAGATAGTCCAGGAGGCCGCCTTCCGTCGCAGCCTCTCGGACGCCGGCTACGAGATAGCCAACCTGGGCTTCCGCACCAACGAGGACGTCGCCGAGATCTACGACCGAGCGGAGGACAGGCTGTTCAAGCTCGGCCAGCGCATGCGCAGGGAGGGCATGACCCACATCCGCGAGCCCATGACCGAGAGCTTCGACCGTGTCTCCTACGCGCTTGAGCACGGCTCCAAGATCACCGGCCTTCCCACCGGGTTCTCCCGCCTGGACGACCTGACGGGGGGCCTGCAGCCCGCGAACCTCATCGTGGTCGGCGGGCGCACCGCGATGGGCAAGACCTCCTTCGCGCTCAACATCGCGCACCACGCCGCGGTGCACCTGGACAAGGGGGTCCTCATCTTCAGCCTGGAGATGACCAAGGCCGAGCTTGCCCAGAGGTTCCTGCTCTCCGAGGCCCGCCTGAACATAAAGAAGCTCGGGCGCGCCGACAAGGAAGACATCATGAAGCGCGTAGTGAGCGCGGCCGCGGCGTTGAACGACGCGCCCATCTACATCGATGACACGGGCGACATCACCATCCTCGAGATGCGCAGCATCGCGCGCCAGCTCATGGCCAAGCAGAGTATCGGGCTGGTCATCGTGGACTACATGCAGCTCATGTACGCGGGCAAGGGCGAGGGGCGCCGGTTCGAGAGCCGGGCCCAGGAGGTCGGCAAGATAGCGCGCGACCTCAAGGCCACGGCCATGGACCTCAAGGTCCCGGTGATCGCGGTCTCGCAGCTTCGCAGGCCGCCCGCCCAGATAGCCAAGAAGGAGCCCAACCTGGAGGACCTCAAGGAGTCCGGTGGCATCGAGCAGAATGCCGACATGGTCATGCTCATCTACCGGCGCATCGTCGACGAGCCGGAGAACAAGGACGCCGAGGGAATCGCCGAGACCCACCTGGCCAAGAACCGCAACGGGCAGACCGGCAAGTTCAAGCTGGCCTGGATCGGCGAGTACACCAAGTTCGAGGAGCTGGCCGAGGAGGGCCTCCTCCCCGAGTAACCGATATCTGCTTGGGCGCGGACGAACAAGCTTGGGCGCGGACTTCAGTCCGCGGACATCAACGACAAGGGCCCGGGACTCAAGTCCCGGCCCAATCGCAAATGAAGGCAGGTACGATGCAATCGACTGACTCGCAGGCACCCGTGAAGCAGGCCACCCGGGAAGCCTACCTCGGGGTCGACGTGGGCTCGGTGTCCACCAACGTGGTCGCGCTCGGCCCTAACGGTGAGGTTCTCACCTCGGAGTACCTGCGGACCATGGGGCAACCCATCCGCGCGGTCCAGGAGGGCGTCCGGCTGATCGGCGAGCACCTGGACGGCGACTTCGTCATCCGGGGCGCGGGGGCCACGGGCAGCGCCCGGTACCTCACCGGCGTGGTCATCGGTGCCGACCTGGTCAAGAACGAGATAACCTCGCACGCCGTCGCCGCGTCACACATCGTCCCCGGGGTCCGCACCGTGCTGGAGATCGGCGGGCAGGACTCCAAGCTCATCCTGCTCCGCGACGGGGTCGTGACCGACTTCGCCATGAACACGGTCTGCGCTGCGGGCACGGGCTCCTTCCTGGACCACCAGTCGGCCCGGCTCGGTGTCCCTGTCGAGGACTTCGGCGAGCTTGCGCTCAAGGCGGGGGAGGGCGCCCAGATAGCCGGGCGCTGCTCGGTGTTCGCCGAGAGCGACATGATACACAAGCAGCAGGTGGGCTACCCGCTGGAGGAGATCGTCCTGGGACTGTGCCGGGCGCTGGTGCGCAACTACATAAACAACCTGGCCAAGGGAAAGAGGCTCGAGCCGCCCGTGGTGTTCCAGGGCGGGGTCGCGGCCAACATCGGCATGAAGCGTGCTTTCGAGGACGCCCTGGGGGTCGAGATCACCATCCCGCCGTACCACGACGTGATGGGCGCCATCGGGGTGGCGCTTCTCACCATGGACGAGGCGCCGTACGTGGAGAAGAGCAACTTCCGCGGCTTCGAGCTCTCCGAGTTCGAGTACGGCACCTCCTCGTTCATCTGCTCGGGGTGCTCCAACAACTGCGAGATAGTCAAGATCAAGAGCGGCCGCGAGACCCTGGCGTGCTGGGGAGGCCGCTGCGGCAAGTGGGAGCTCGAGTTCGATTCCCCGGGCGCCAGGGTATCGAAATGAGGGCGCTGGGGCGGCCGACGGGCCTGATTCTCGTTCTGTCGCTGGCCGCCTGTCTCGCCGCCGCAACCGGGTGCGGCACCCCACCGGCGGGCACCCCCACCCAGATCATCAAGAAAGCGATCCAGGCACAGTCGCGCGTCAAGAGCTCCCACGTCGAGGTGGACATCGACATCGACCTGGTGATGCCGGGCGGCAACCGCTCCGCCACGTTATCCTACAAGGGAGACTACGAGGAACCGGACCGCTGGTCGCTGAAGGTGCGCTCCGCGGACTCACGCTACGAGGTGATAGTCATCGGCGACCGGGTGTACCTCAAGCTTCCCGGCGCCGAGGCCTGGACGGACAAGTCGGGGGAGCTGGCGAAGGAAGCGACGACCCCGGGGGACGTGGTCGGGTCGAAGTACCTCGAGTCGGCGGAGAATGTGAAGATGGTCGACCAGAAGGGCGACACCTACCACCTGCAGTTCGACCTGGACATAAACACCTTCGTGCGATCCTTCGAGCTGGGCGGGGTGGACCCGTCCGTTTATCTGGGCAAGAAGGCGAAGATGGACGTCTGGGTGCAGAAGGACTCGCTGCGCATCGAGAAGGCGACCATGTCGTTCACCGGCGCCTTCATCGAGCCGTCGCCCGGCAAGCTGACCATGAACATGGAGCTCGAGTTCTCCAACGTCAACGAGCCGGTCAGCATCGAGCCCCCCATCTGAGAATTCACCTCAACCATCTTTTCTCACGATGAGAAATAATGGTTGAGGTAAATTCCCGGTCTCAGCCCCTCGCCCGCACCAGCCTCAGCAGCAGTGGCCTGTCCAGCTCCACGGCGTCGAACTCGCAGAGTTCGTGGCAGCAGTAGCATCGCAGGCACTTCTTCAGGTCGACCCGGGCCAGCCGGCCCTCCACGGTTATCGCACCCGCGGGACACAGCTCCGCGCACTTCCCGCACCCCGTGCAGCGGCCCTCGGCCGGGCGTGGCCGAAGCGACATCATGGACCCGAAGCGCTGCATGATGAACTCGGGGACGTACTCGGCTATGTCCTTCTTGTCCGGCATCCGGAAGCCCTGGACGGCCAGGTCCTCGACGCTGTCGCCCAGCAGCTCGACGTCTGACAGGTCGCCCGCGGTGAGCCCGCGCGACATCGCCGCGGCCAGGGGCTTGTTGGCCTTCGGCGTCTTGCCGATGACCGCCATCATCGCGGAGTCCACGGCGAAGGCGTCGGGTCCCGCCGCTATGACGCCCATGGGCTTGATATCGCCGGCCCGCGGCCCGTTGCGGTCCTGGCCCACCACCGCGTCAACGATGTGCAGGTCGGCGTCCGCGGCCAGCGCGGCGTCCACCAGCAGGTTCGCGAAATCGCCGTCCTTGTGGAACCGGGAGTGGAAGGACAGCTTGTACATGCCGGGCACGGCGCCGAACAGGTTCTTCACCGCGCCGGTGATGTTCATGAACATGTGGGTCTTGAACTTCGGAAGGTTTATAAGCCGGTCGGCCTTAACCATCGCGCCGCATACCGGCACGACCTTCATCACCCCGGCGTCGGGCACCTTCACGTGCATGACACCGGTGTCGTAGCCAAGATCCGCCCCCGTCTCCTCGGCGACCCGCGCGAACCCCGCCTTGTCGTAGAACCGCTTCAGGAAAGAGGGTGTGAAAGGCCCGCCCGGGCTGTCCCCGATTGTCACGCTCCCCGCGATCCCGTCGAGCTGCAGGACCACCGCGCGCACGACCTCGGGGTGCGTGGTGACCATCTTCTCGGGCTCGTACGGCATCAGGGCGTTCACCTTCAGGAACACCGACTCCCCACGCCCGACGACCGCTCCGGGCCCCCCGAGCAGCTCGAACGCCCGCGCGACCGCCTCCTCGACCCGGCCCCGTTCGTAATCCGGACACCCGACCAGCGCTACTCTTTCCAGGACCCACCTCCCGACTCGGCCGACAGGCAGACATTATAAGGCGTGCGGGGCGATCGCGCCGGGGCGACCGGGTGTTACCATGTTGTCGTGGAAGGGGACTCTGTGATTATTCAGACCGCGAGCAGGAGGATACCGCGCCGCGGAAGTGCCGCACTCCCGATCGCGGGCGCGATCCTGGGCCTCTCCGTGCTGATGCTGGTCTCCTGGAGCGCGGTGGCCCGGGCAGCCGGACAGGTAACCGTCGAGCTTCAGCAGAACAGCCCCGGAGACCGGACTTACGCGACGACCTTCGGTGACCCGATCGCGGGAACCGACGGGGTGACGCGCCAGGCGTACAAGTTCGGGCGGCAGCGGGAGGGGAAGCACTTCACCTACGTCGTGGCGAACCTGGACCCACTGACCACCTACTCCGTCGAGCTCTCGTTCGTCGAGCACGACTTCACCTCCGCGGGCAGCCGCGTCTTCGACGTGTTCGTCCAGTCCGAGCTCGCGGTCTTCGAGCTGGACGTCTTCGCCGCGGCCGGCCGCGACGCGGCATACCAGCGGACGCTGGAGGCGCGGACCGACTCGAAGGGTCTCCTGTCCGTCGAGTTCCGCTCGGACGTGGCCGGGTGCGCGGACTACGCGACAGTGAGCACCATCAGGGTGTACAGCGGGGGCCGGGACGCCGTGGAGATCGATGCGGCATCCTCCCGGAACAGCATGAACCCGCCGGTGCGTCACTACGACTCGGGGGACCAGGACACGTGGGAGGCCGTGCTCGGGCGCCTGGGCTCCCGCATCAGCCTCGACCTGCTGCCTCAGAGGCTGGGACATCGGTTCTCCACGCTCGGCACCTGGACCGGAGACCTGACCGAACTCGTGATCGCGCTGAAGAGCGGCGACCAGGTCCGCTCGCTGCCTTTCACGGACAGGTTCCCGGCCTGGGAGAGCATCGAGCAGTCACAGACCATGACCTCGCAGGCGTTCGATTGCTCCTCGGGTTCGACGCCCCTGGACGTGAAAGCCGTCTTTCGCGCGCCGTTCTACCCGCAGGACGAGAAGGTCAGCTGCGCTCCTTTCTTCTATATAGACCTCACCGTCACGAACGCCGGCGAACGCGCGGCGTCCGGCACACTGCTGGTCGCGCGACCCCACAAGGAGGATTTCGCACCGGCAACCCTGGACGAGTACGCCACGGGCGAGGCCAGGGGGCTGACCTGGCGCACCTCCTACACCTACCAGGACGAGAGCCTGGGGTCGGCGGGGATGAGGGCGGCGGAGGAGGCGCTCGCGGTGCCGGCGGGCGAGGCTGGGGGCGTCGATTTCCGGGGCTCGACACAGGGCGAGTTCTCCGACTTCACCCCGGGGTCGCTGTGGGGCTGGGATTCACCGGCGGGCTTCCCGGCCGTGTCGGACGACCCGCAGCATCCCCTCTTCAGCTTCTACCCCCGGGGCTACTCCGGGGCGGTGTGGACCACAGGGAGCATCCCCCCGGGAGACTCGGTGACGAAGCACTTCATCCTCGCCGGCTACACGGGGGACAGCATCCTCCGCGTGGAGAACGACTCCTACACCGACGGCACGTTCAGGTTCCGCTACACGGGGACGTTCGCCGGCGTAACGGAGGTAGTCGACTACGCGGCAGCGGAGAGGACGGCGGGGGACGACCTCGCGGGAAGGTCCGCCTTCTTCGACTCGACGATATCCTCGGACGAGTACCTGAGGCTCGACCCGGCGTACGCCGGCAGCGTGCGGGACCTCGTGGCGTGCAGCTTCCAGACCTACCTGACCAACACCTGGTGGGCGCGCTCGAGCGCCGGGCGGGACTGGTTCAGCGTCTGGGAGGGGACCTGGATGAGGTTCCACGGCACGATCGACGTCGAGTACAACCAGGCCTGGTTCTACTACGAGTTCTGGCCGGACCTGCTGCCGACCATAATGGACGAGTGGCTCCTGTACCCGAAATCCAACGACGCCGGGGTGTTCCTGCCGCACGACATCGGGATACTCGACCTTGTCGCCGGCCAGGTGTACGAGCACGACATGCCCGTCGAGGAGAACCTCAACTACATCCTGATGCTCCACAGGTACTGGAAGACCACGGGAAACACCGCCTACGTGAAGGCGCGTTTCAGCCGGGTCAGGGAGCTCGCGCGGTTCGTCATGAACTGCGACACCAACGGCAACGGGCTCCCCGACAGGTACAGCCAGACCACCTTCGACGACGGGACACCGGCCCTCGAGGGCGGCAGGGACCAGTCCTACCTGGGATTCAAGGCCCTGGCGGCCTACAGCGCCGCCCGGGAGATGGCGCTGGGTATCTCGCCGGTCGATACGGCGTTCGCCGCGGAGTGCCAGGGGCGCTCGGAGCTGATAAACCAGACGCTCGAGTACGACTCATGGCTCTCGGACCACTTCGCCGTCTGCCTGGACGGGGGCGTCGACCCCGCGGACCGCGAGGCATACAGCATCCACACCGGAAACGGGCTCCTCTACCCGATGGGCGCACATCGGGCCCGGGGTGTCACCTCCACCAACCTGGAAAGGCTGCGCCTGGACGTGCGGAACGCCACGGCCAGGACCTGGGGACCGTACGGGAGCCGGCACACCAGCTACGACCCCGGGAGGATGTGGATATCCTCGAACATCTGGAGGGACGCCGTGGCCGGATATGTCGGGACCACACTCTTCGGCCGGAGCCCGCTGGACCTCTCGCGCTCCTACTGGGATTTCGAGCGGTACCTGGGCAAGTATGTTTTCGGTGGGTACTGGGACGGGATGATATACGGATCGGGGGCGGGGGAGTGCCCCGGGGCCGGGGGGGAGCGGCCGGGGCGGGGGGTCGATGCGTCGGGAGGCGCGCCCATGCTCGTGCCCGCGCCGGTGGGAATCATCGCCGAGCGCCCCGTCTACTTCGACCGCGATGGCCGCACAGGCGGACACGACGCCCTGGGGGCCACCAACCCGGCCTCGACCTTCTACTTCGCCGAGGGTTCCTGCCGCCCGGGGTTCGACCCCTACCTGTGCGTGCAGAACCCGGGCTCATCTGAAGCCCAGGTGAAGATCACCTACATGCTGGGGGACGGCACCACCCGCGAGCAGTCACTCGGCGTTGCCGTCCACTCCCGCTCCACCGTCCGGGTGACAGACACCCTGGGCCAGGGGGACGACGCCTCACATGACTTCTCCGCCAAGGTGGAGGCCACCAACGGGACGGCCGGTTCGCCGCTGATGAGCTACTACCCGCGCGGCATCGCGAGCCTCGGGCTCATCGACTCGGCGGCGGGGCTCATCCTGGATGGATCCCGGAACACGCTCTACTACAGGCCGGCGACCTACCCCCTGAAGGTCCCGGTGTTCAGCCGTGCCGACTGGGCGAACCCCGACCCGGCCGCCAGGGTCCCCACCCTTTTCTTCCCCGGGCCGTCCGTCGAACCCACCGTGACGAATCGGGGTCTCCTGCCGGGCACCCTGGGCCCGGCCGGGTTCGAGGACATCACCGGCGTGAAGGCGACCGGCCACGCCCTGGAGCCACAGGCCGCCGGGACCGGCCAGGCAGCCACAATCTCCTACACGCTACCCCGCGACTCCACGGTGGCTTGCTCGATCTGGCTGGGCGAGACCAGGGTCCGCGCCTTCACGGCCGTCCACCAGGCCGCCGGGAAGCACTCCTTCGATTGGAACGGGACCGACGACGCCGGCCAGCCCGTCGCCGACGGCCGGTACACCGCCAGGATAGACGCCGAGCCCGACGATCCCGCGTGGGAGACGAGGCCTGCCTCGACCCCCGTGTGGGTCAACTCCTGCATCCCCGGCCTTTCCCTCGACTGGTACCTGGCCGAGGGCTACACGGGAAGCTCCCCGGCGGCGGGCGACTTCGAGGAGTACGTCCTGGTCGAGAACCCGGGCTCCCGAAGCGCGGAGGTGACCGCCACCTTCATGTTCGCGGGCGGGGGCACGGCCGGGAGGGCGTTCCAGGTCGCGGGCATGAGCCGCTTCACGATCGTCGTGGACAGCCTGTACCCGGACGCCGAGGTCAGCGTCCACCTGCGTTCCGACAGGTTGATAGCCGTCGAGCGCTCGATGTACTTCAACGGCCGTCGCGCCGGGCACGATTCCGTGGGGGTGAGCCGACCCGGCACGAGTTGGTACCTCGCGGAGGGTTGCACGGCCGCCGGCTTCGACGAGTTCGTGCTGGTGCAGAACCCGGGGGACGAGCCGGCCTCCGTCGCGGCGACGTTCATGACCGGCGGCGGAGCGACCGAGAAACGGGAATACGGCGTCGGGTCCCACTCGCGCTTCACGGTGCACGTGAACGACATACTCCCTGGCCAGGAGGTCTCCACGCAGATCGAGAGCGACAGGCCGGTGGTCGTCGAGCGCTCCCAGTACCTGAACGACATGACGGCCGGGACCTGCTCGATCGCGGCGGGATCGCTGTCGGAGACCTGGTTCCTGGCCGAGGGGTACACCGACCGGGGCTTCCAGGAGTACGTCCTGCTTGCCAACCCGGGCGAGGAGGCAAACGAGGTCACCCTGTTCTTCATGGAGCCCTCGGGCGCCTCCACCCTGCGGAGCTACACGGTTGGGGCCCGGTCACGTTTCACTGTGGCGGTCGGCGACGTGCTCCCCGGCCGCGAGGTGTCGGTCAAGGTGCTTGCGAAGTACCCGCTGGCCGTCGAGCGTGCCATGTACTGGAACGGCCGCAGCGACGGCCACGCCACCCCGGGCTCGCCGTCACCCGATACCGACTGGTACGTTCCCGACTGTTACACGGGGGGCGGTTTCGAGACCTGGCTCCTGGTCATGAACCCCCTCGACGAGGTGGCGACCCTGACCCTCACACTGATGGACCCGGCCGGCCCCGCGGCGACCAGGTCCTTCCAGGTCGGGCCTCGCTCGCGGATGTCGGTGCCGGCCGCCGACATCCTCCCCTCGAGTGAGTTCAGCGCCCGCGTCGCCTCCGACACCCCCGTCATCGTCGAGAAGTCCGTTTACTTCTCAGGACGGGCCGGCGGCACCTGCTCCACGGGCATCAGGGGCACAAGCGCCGGCCAGTGAGCGCCGGACCTTCCCCTGTTGGCCGTGCCGTGCAATACGGTGTATATATTTCACTGGTCATCGCACCGGGCGGATGAAAGGACGGGCCCTTGGAAACAAAGGTCACCATACTCGCTGACAACATAGCCGGGCCGCCGGTGTTCAAGGGGGAGCACGGGCTGTCCATCCTGGTGGAGGTGGACGGGCGCTCGTTCCTCTGGGACTGCGGGCAGTCCGACGTCGCCGTGCAGAACGCGCGGCTGCTGGGGATAGACCTCCGCGAGATCGAGGGCATCGGCATCTCGCACGGGCACCTCGACCATACCTGGGGCCTGCCGGCGGTCCTTGCCGCTTCCGGACCGAAAACCGTACACATGCACCCCGACGCCTACGAGCCGCGCTACGCGAAGTTCGGGGAGACAAGGCACTTCATCGGCATCCAGGTCCGCCGCGAGGTCCTGCAGGCGGGCGGCCTCGAGTTCAACGCCGCGCCCGTCGAGGTCATGCCCGGGGTCACGATGACCGGCGAGATACCCCGAGTCACAGATTTCGAGGGCCCGGAGCCCATGTTGTTCATCAGGAAGGACGCCGAGCTTGTCCCCGACCCGTTCACCGACGACCAGGCGCTTGTGGTGGACACGCCCGACGGCGCGGTCGTGATCACCGGGTGCGCGCACGCCGGCCTGGTCAACACCCTGAAACACGTAGGGGAGACACACGGCCGGGTGAAGGCCGTTATCGGCGGGACACACCTGGGGATGGGAGCTCCACTCGAGAAGGCGGAGAAGACCATGGATTACCTCGAGGAAATCGCCCCGGACCGCATAGTGGCGTGCCACTGCACCGGAACGGTCGTGACGTCGCGGATGCTGGACCGGTTCGGCGACAGGTTCACGCCCGGACAGACCGGGCTGGTGATAACGCTGTGACCGCGGGGACCGCTTTCAGGGAGGAGCGCGTGCTGCTGGGCTCGGCCGGCACAGAGCTGGTCGGGCAGTTGCTCGTCGCCGGGGCAGGTGTCCCGCTGGTCGTCCTCTGCCACGGGATACCGCTATCGGTGCCCGATCCTGAAGACCCGGGGTACGCGGGGATGGCGCGCAGCCTGGCGGAGGCGGGGTACTCGGTCCTGTTCGTGAACTTCAGGGGGACGGGCGACTCCGGCGGTAACTTCCACCTGGGCGGGTGGTACGAGGACCTGGAGAGCGTCATGGAGTACGCGCTCTCGCTTCACGCGCCGGCGGTCTTCATGGCGGGGTTCAGCGCGGGGGGCGCGCTCTCTATCGAGTACGCCGCCCGTCATGGCGGGGTCGACGGCGTGGTCGCCTTCGCCGCCCCGGCTAGGCTGACCGAGGTGTTCCCGAGGCAGAACGTCCTCTCGTTCATAGAGGTCGCCCGCGAGGTCGGCATCATCAGGGAACTCCACTTCCCGCCGACCCCCGACTGGCTATACGACGACCTGCTGGCGCACAACGCGATCGACCACGTGTCGGGAGTCAGCCCCATCCCGTTGCTCCTGGTGCACGGCTCGGAGGACGAGCTGGTCCCCGCGGCGCAGGCGCGGCAGCTTTTCGACGCGGCGGGGGAACCGAAGGAGCTGGTGATGCTCTCCTGCGGGGAGCACCGGCTGCGGCGCGACCCGCGGTCGGTGGAGGTGCTGGTGGAGTGGTTGGGACGTGCTTGAGCCCGGCCTCTCAGGCCGGGAATGCGGGGCTGAGAGCCCCGCCTCAAACACGATTCGGGGTTACGAAGTTTCGGCGAGCTTCTGGGAGAGGAGCAGCGGTGAGACCTTGTCGCCGAACTCGGCTATAGCCTGCTCCAGGCGCTTGCGCTGCTCGTCGAGGGTCACGAACAGTATCTCCGGGATGCCCCACTCCTGGCGGTAGATCTCCTCGATACGGCTTATCTTGGCAAGCTGCTCGGGCACGCGTACGGTGAACTGCTCCTGGTACTGGTCCACCGAGTACTCGATGTCAAGCGCCGAGCGGAACAGCCGATGCAGGTCTTTATATAGAGGGATCAGCCCGGTGGGGGTGCGGAGGGCCCCTACGTCCCCGTTCACCCGCTCCTCGATCCACAGCATCCATACCTTCTTGTCCAGCATGCCGTTCAGGTAGGCGCCGTCCTCGCCCTTGAGGAAGTAGTTGACCGCGAATATCGCCGGAGGCCGGGCCAGCACCGCGGCGAACTCGAGGTATTTCTGGATGTAGGTGTCCAGCGACGCGGCCAGGAAGTCCAGGTTGGACATCGGGTTGAACTCGCGCACTCCCTCGGCACCCAGGGTAGCGGCGGTGGACTCCGACTCGATCGAGGCGCCCTTGGTTATAACCCCGTGTACCCAGTCGAAAGACTGCTCCACCGGGACTGAGGTGTCCGAGTCCCTGCCCCCGAAGACGATGGCCTTGATGGGGACGCCCTCGGGGTCCTCCAGGCGGGGGTCGCAGTTGGGCAGCTCGGACAGCCTGATGGTGAAGCGGGCGTTCTTGTGCGAGGGGTCTATCTCCCTGCCGTTGGTGTCCTTCTTCCCCCTGGTCCACTCGCCCGAGAAGCTGAGCCCGCTGTCGGGCAGCTCCCGCCCCATCCCCAGCCAGTACGGCTTGCCGTCCTTGACCAGGACGTTGGAGAAGATGATCTCGCCCGGCGAGGTGACGGCGTCGTAGATGGCGGCGTCGTCGTCGGGGTTCACGTCCTGGATGATGCCGAATATTCCGGCTTCCACGTTGACCGCGCGGACCTCCCCCCCGATCTTCTTCAGGTAGGCGATGTCGTCGCCAACTATGCTCTGCCCGCTGATCATCGCGGTGGAGGTCTTGCCGCACATCGAGGGGAACGCGCCGGTGATGTAGGTCATCCTGCCACCCCGCCCGGGCACGCCGACTATCAGCATGTGCTCGGTGAGCCAGCCCTCGCGAAGGCCCTTCTGGATGCCCAGGCGCATGGCCAGCTTCTTGAGCCCCATGGTGTTGCCGCCGTACTGGGTATTGGCGCTGTAGACCGTGTTCTCCTCGAGGTCGATGTACATCCGCCGCTTGTCGATGTCCGCGCAGACCCCGTTCTGGAGCCTGCCCGCCGAGTGCAGAAACCGGAAGTGGTCGCAGCGGTCGGGCGCGTTGCGGAACGCCTCGTAGCCCGGCCTGTAGAGAAGGTCCTCCGAGTGCGCGACGTAGAACGAGTCGGTTATCTGGCAGCAGAGCTGCGAGAACACCGAGTCGCGGGGCCCGAGGCAGTAGAACCGGACCACCATCTCCTTGCCCGCCATGGCTCCGTCGAGGATCTCGAGCACCTCGGCCAGCCCGTCCTCGCGCAGCATGTAGTTTATGTGCTCGCCCAGGTGGACGTTCGGGGGAAGCAGGTACCGGGTGTTCTCCTTGTCGCGCCCCTGGTCCCGGATGCCGTCGAAGTGGCAGGAGTGCCCCTCGGTGGCGAGCGCGAACTCCTCGCCACGGGCGAGCGCCTGCTCGCGCACGTAGGCACGGTCCTCGTGGGCGTCCGTGGCGATGAAGATGGTGGCAGGCTTGCAGAGCCGGACCGCGGAGGCGACGAACTCGTTCATGTCCGACTGTCCCAGGTCGGTGAGCTTGACGTACTGCTCCCGCTCGAGGATGCCGGCCAGGTACTCGAGGTTCTCGTCAACCATGTTCGCTCCTTTGCTCCCCGGCGCCAGCGTAGGGGCCATCCTGGAGAGGTTTTCAGGGTTATCAACAGCGGAAGACCCGCCCCCGCTGTTGAGAAATCATACGTGAACCCAAGTGGATGAGTCAAAGCCAGCCAAGTCAGGTTAGCCTCAGGTCGGCTCGCACTACGATGCGGTTGAACTCGATCGACCTGTATTCATAGAGGAGATGCTTCCGGCGATTTGGGATGGCGTTATCGCGATGAAGGTGAATGCCACCTGACCTCGGTGCTTGACTTGCTTGGCGCCATCGGCTAGACTGATGCTTGTACTGCTCACCTCTCCGGGCGATCGTATGAGGACCTCGACGCCAGGGGAGGTGCGCCATCTCGCTCTCGTCATGCTCCCGCCAACGGCTTGCGCGCCTGGCGTTGGCCGCCTTCATCGTGCCGCTCCTGCTTGTGGCGGTGCTGCCCCCGAGGGCCGCGGCCGAACAGCGCTTCGGCTGGCCGCTGAAAGGGCGGATAATCCGGGGGTTCGAGCCGCCCCGCGGGCACTACGGAGAGGGAGGGCACCAGGGGGTCGACATCGCCGGCGGCGCGGGCGCCCAGGTCAAGGCGGCGGGCGAGGGCACGGTGGCCTGGGTCGGCGAGCTTCCCACGGGGCGGTTCGTGTCTGTCTCTCACGCGGGGGGCGTCCGGACGATCTACCTCGACCTGGGCTCCATATCCGTGGCCGCCGGCCAGGAAGTCTCGCGGGGCCAGGTCCTGGGGACACTGGGTGGGGGCCGCGACCCGTCGTCCTCGCGGACGCACCTTCACTTCGATGTGTACCTCAACGGCGTGGCGGTCGACCCCCGGCTGGTGATGGGTGACGACCGGGCGTCATTCATCCGGCTCTGCCCCGTGTCCGGGACCGGCGACCCCCGCGCCCCGAGCCCGGTGAACGGCGGGCCGGGGCTCATGGAGCCGAGCGGGGGCCCGAGCCTGCTGCGGAGGCTGACCGCGCCCGTGACCGGCGTGCTGGGGACCGTGAGAGACGGCCTGGGGACCGCGTGGGCCGGCGCCTGCGACCTGTGGAGCTCAGCGACCGGAGCGTTCGACCGCTGGTGGGACCACTCGGCCTACCCGTTCCTCTGCGACGTCGGCAGGGGGTTCGCCGACACCTTCCACTCTGTGTGGAGCAACCGCTACGTGCAGGCGACGGTTGCCGGCCTCCTGGCCGCGGTCGTGGTGGTCGGCGTGGTGTTGATCGTCGCTTTCACTCTGCCCATCAGCGCCACAGTCGCCGCCGTGGCCGCCGTGGCGGGCGGGCTGGCCTGCCTGGTCGTTGCCATCGTCTACGCGGTGATGCACCCCGAGGGATTCAGGTTCGTCGACTGCTTCTGGAGGAGCCTCGCGGGCGGTGGCGCGGTCGCCACGCTTGTGGTGAGCGCCGGCGGCCTCTCCGCCATCGTCTCGACTGGGTGGGCCGAGGCGGGGCTCCTGGGCACACTCAAAGCCGCCTTCACCAGCGGGCTGTTCTCGGCGGCGTTCGAGGGCACGACCGGCTACCTGTTCACCGGGCACCTGTCGGTCAAGCAGGTCCTGGTGGCCTTCGCGATGGGCTTCGTCTCGGGCGGCGTGTTCAAGGTGGTCAACGACGGCCTGACGGCCGGCCGCTTTATAGAGACCCTCCGGGTGGCTTTCGAGGCGAGCCACCTCAAGGTGATGGCCATATTCGAATCGGGCTGCGCCATGCTCAGGATCAGCTCCGAGACGGTGAGGGGAGTCCTCATCGTGATCGAGGACATCGGCCTGCGGGTCGGGGAAAAGGTCGCCTACCTGGCGTTCTCAGGCTCGTTCGGCTCGACGCTCCACATAGCCTCGTGCCTGGTCAACAACAAGCCGATCACCTACACAGGGATCCTGGCCTCCTTCGTTTCCGGAGCGGCGATGGGAGCTTTCACGCTCTACCTCGGAGGTTTCAAGGGTCTCATGGGCAGATTCGAGATGTTCAACGAGGGGCTGGGGCGCGTGTTCAAGAACCTGGCCTCCAGGGTTCTCACCAAGGCGCTGAAGAAAGGCATCGACAAAGGCGTCAACGTCACGTTCCGCCGGATTTTCAACGAAAAGGAGGCACTGAAATGAGAGATCGCGCAAGCCAGACGGAGGGCCGAACGGCCGACCCGCGCCCGGCCCCCTCGCCGCGGCCGACA
Organism: Actinomycetota bacterium; assembly: GCA_043807425.1. GTDB lineage: Bacteria > Actinomycetota > Geothermincolia > Fen-727 > Anoxymicrobiaceae > JAHJCO01. The sequence continues at coordinate 28,629 of JAZDFZ010000017.1, read as the reverse complement.
CGCGGCGCGACCGGCCGGAGCGCCCGGGTGTCGAAGCCGGGCGAGGGCAAGGAGCTCCTGATCACGATGGGATTGCTGGTCCCCGGCTGCGCTCTGGTGCTGGGAGGCATCGTGGCCATCAAGGGAGCGCACGCGGTGGCGGCCGGGCTCACCGCGATGGCGTTCGGTGTGCTTCTGCTGGGGACGAGCCTGCTTCGTACCTACCTGCGGGACTACCGGTTGAAGGGGCACGGGCACCCGGTGGTGGTCTTTCTGTTCGTGACGTTCGTACCCGCGGTCTGCGGGGTGCTACTCACCAGGCTTCTGCTCGGCAGGTAGGCAACCGTGCTCCCCACGTGCCCGATTCCACAAGAAGCCGGATGTCACCGCTCCCTGTGGGCAGGCCTTCTTGCACTCCATGCAGCGGATGCACTCGGGTGATCCGGGGTCCTCGAATATCTCGATATTCACCGGGCAGACCTTGAGGCAGGCCCGGCACTCGTTGCAGGCCGTCCTGTCCACGTACATGCGGTGGAGGCTTATGGGCGAGCAGAGCGCCCACGCGGCGCCCAGCGCGCAGGCGGTCCGGCAGAACGGCCGCTTGGTCACCACCATCCAGGCCAGGAACGCGACCAGTATCCCGATCTTGAGCCAGAAGAACCACCCGGCGGGGGGCAGGCCGCCCTTCGGGGGAAGCAGCTGAAGGGGAATAGCGCCCTCGAGCGACCCGGCGGGGCAGAGCCTTGAGTACCAGTGGATGCCGGTGATGAACGGTATCAGCATGGCCAGCACGAACAGGGCGAAGTACTTCCCGTAGCGCATCCAGCGGGGGAGGCGCAGCTTGGGGCCGGGGATCTTGTAGAGCAGGTCCTGCAGGAACCCGAAAGGGCAGAACCATCCGCAAAGCAGCCTGCCCACGGCTATCCCGATCAACCCGATGAACCCCGCCACGTAGAGCAGGGCGCTCACCGGCACCGACGACGCCTGCCTGACCGCTCCGAGCAACCGGTCACCGGCGCCGGCCGTCGCCCCCGGTTTTATCAGCACCATCGAATGCTGCAGCGCACCGATGGGGCAGGAGAAGAGCGCGAGCGGGCAAGCGTAGCAGTTGAAGCCGGGAAGGCATATCCCCTTGGCGCTGCCCTGGTAGATGGTGCGGGTCCCGAAGTAGGCGAACCAGGGGTTGGCGACGAGCGTGCCCGCTATCTGCGTCCAGCGCCGCGTCCGCATCCTCAGGCACGCACCCTAGATGAGCCCGATGCAGTCCAGGCAGATGACTATGCCGTTGGCCATGACCTTGCCGAAGCCTCCCCAGGCCAGGCCCGTCAGGACCATGCCGACGAAGAGCACCAGCAGCAGGTAGGATGCCTTCGCCCTGATCAGCCGGTCAGCCAAGCGCCCTCCTCTTCGAGGCCGTTCTAAGGGGTCGTGCCCGGAATCGTCATGGGCACCGTTCCCTGGCCGGGCGGGTACGGGGTCGCCGGGGTGGTGGCCACGCCCGGGCCGCTCGAGGTAGCGCTGCTCGACGGCGGCTTCTGCTCACTGGGCAGGAAGCTCGCTATCGCGCCGTCAATCATGTCCTCGCGCGCCGTGCCCATGTACGTCTGCTTGATCTCTCCCTTGGTGTTGAAGATCAGGACGGTCGGGTTCATGCTGACGTGGTACTTCTCCAGCTCGCTCTTGTTATTGGGGTCATCGTAGTCGACGTCGACGAAGACGACCTTGCCCTTGTACTTCTTCTTGAGGCTGTCCAGGACCGTCTTCATGGTCTCGTAGGACTTGCTGCTCGGCCCCAGGAAGGTCATCACCTTGACCTGCTGCTCACCGCAGCCGACCGCCAGCACCAGGGGCAGAGCCAGCAGCACCACCAACCCCAGGACCACCGCGTACCGTGGAAACATCCTTCTCATCTGCCGGACCTCCGGATCGAATCTTATGTGCCGGGAATATGTTAGCACTTCAGGCTTCGACGTTGGTCCCTCCGGGCCGGTTCCCGGTATTTACTGACATTGCTACCGCCACCCGCCGTTGATATGATTCGGGTGCCTTGACGATTGCGGGCCAGGCCAGGCCATGACTCACGGAGGTTTCTAATGCACGGCTATGCGGGCAGAGTCCTGGAGGTCGATCTTACCGGCGGCGAGATAAAGACGCTGGACATAAACGAAGAGGACTGCCGGGCGTTCCTGGGGGGTACGGGACTCGCGGCCAAGATGTACCTGGACCGCTTCCCCGGCGACGTGGACCCCTTGAGCCCGGAGAACCCCCTCATCCTCATGACCGGGCCGTATACCGGCAGCAGGGTACCCGGAGGCAACCGTTTCGGGCTGGGCGCCCGCTCTCCCCTTACCGGCCACTGGGGTGAGGCCTCGGTGGGCGGCTACTTCGGGGTGGAGCTCAAGTCCGCCGGCTACGACGGGATCATTTTCACAGGCAGGTCAGACAAGCCCGTCTACCTGTGGATAAACGGGGACGACGTCGAGCTGCGAGACGCGGCGGACCTCTGGGGCAGGGACACCTACGAGACCACGGACATCCTGTGGAAGCAGCTCACCGACGAGGCGGGCAAGAAGCCCAAGGTGGCGGCGATAGGCCCGGCGGGCGAAATCGGTGTCCGGTTCGCGGCGGTCGTCCATGACAAACACCACGTGGGAGGCAGGACCGGCATGGGCGCGGTGATGGGCTCCAAGAACCTCAAGGCCGTGGCCGTGCTGGGCACGGGGCAGAAGCAGCCCGAGGCGGACGCGGAGGCCATGAAGGTCTGGCGGAAGAACATGCTGGACATCTACCGGGAGTCGCTGGTGGTCGAGTCCCTCCGCGCGTTCGGCACCAACGCGAACCTCGAGGTCGGAGCCATGCTGGGCGACGTGCCCATCAAGAACTGGCAGCTGGGCGAGTGGGACGAGGGCATCTCGATGATAAACGGACCCACCTACTCGGACGACATCCTGGTCAGGGGATTCGCCTGCTGGGCCTGTCCCATCGGGTGCAAGCGCGTGATCAAGATCGACGAGGAGCTCTACAAGGTCGAGGAGGGGGCCGGGCCGGAGTACGAGACCATAGTCATGCTCGGCGCCAACCTCTTCAACTCCAACCTGGCGAGCATCGCAAAGGGAAACGAGATCTGTAACCGCCTGGGCATCGACACCATAACCATGGGTGCGACCGTGGCCCTGGTCATTGAAGCGCAGGAGAAAGGCCTGCTGTCGGCCGAGGAGTGCGATGGCATAGCGATCGACTGGGGCGACGCCGACGCGATGCTGAAGCTGGTCGAGAAGACCGGGAGGATGGAAGGTTTCGGAGCGAGGATGGCCGAGGGAAGCAAGGCGCTCTCCGAGTCCATCGGCGGCGAGGCTCCGACTTTCGCGGTCCAGATGAGAGGCATGGAGCTTCCGGCCCACGACCCGAGGGGCTTCCACGGCTTCGTCCTCGCGTATGCGACCTCATCGCGCGGCGCCTGCCACTGCGCCAGCACCAACCTCTACATGGAGCAGGGCAGCAATGTCGCGCTGCCGGAGCTCGACCTGGAAGGACCGTTCGACGAGCAGTCCAGCGTGGGCAAGGCATACCTGACGGCACGCGCCCAGGAGATAGCCCAGATACTCAACTCGGCGGTCGTCTGCCATTTCTGCGCAACGTCGTGGACCGAGCCGATCATGGTGGACGCCTTCAACGCGCTCACCGGCCTCGGCGTGGACCTCGACGGCTTCATGGAGATAGGCGAGCGCATCTGGTTCATCAAGAGGGGCCTGCAGCAGCTGTGGGGATTCGCCGGAGATGAGGACGTCGCCCACCCGCGCGTTATGACCCCGCTCGAGGAGGGCCCGTCGGCCGGCTCCGTTCCCGACTGGGACCTCATGAAGCGCGAGTACTACGAGTACCGCAAGCTCGACGAGAACGGTAATATCACCCGGGAGAAGTGCGAGGAGCTTGGAATGGGCTACCTCGCAGACAGGCTCGGCATCTAGCGGCCGGCGGCGTCCCGACCCGGGCGGACACCGTATCGGCAGGGGAACTCCCAGGAGGAAGGACGTATCTTGCTACTGGAGAGATGCGGGCGCTGCACGGCCCCTATCTACGTCAGGCTCGCCGCGTCCTGGAACCAGGACGGAACGGTCACCGGGCGCTTCGCCTCGAAGACCAGGGTCGTGCAGGTCTACGCCGACGAGATCGACTACATACTCTCGGGGATCTCCGAGCGAATCGGCCTGGACATATCGCGCATCGTGACGGAGGGTGAGCGAAAGGCCGGCCTGGACTTCACCGGCGCCATCTTCGCGAAGCTGGGCGGGCTGGTCGGGGTCCTGTCGCGCAGCTTCCTGTTCAGGCGGATTGTCTTCGTTTTCGTCCTCAAGGCCGCGAAGAACGCCGGGTTCGGGGACTGCCACCTGGTTGAGTACAGGCACAGGCGGAGGATGGTGGTGAGGTTCCGCGACCCGTTCAATCCGCCTATCCTGTCGGGCAACATGCTCGGAGCCTTCGAGGCTTTCTCCCGGCGGCCCGGTGTGGTCGACTGGGAGGTCGCCGGCGACGTGGCGACCATAACGATAACCTCGGACGGGCCGGCGGACCGCATCGGAGACGAGCGGCTCAAGCCGGTTCTGCCCCCCACGCTGCCGGGCGACTACCACGTGGAGAGATGCCCACGCTGCCGGATGCCCGTCGAGATCGGGCGGCGCTACCACTTCGACCTGAAGAAGGGCATCGCCACTGAGGTCGAGACCGGCAGGAGGATAGTGACGGTGATGGTCGAGAGCCTGACCGCCATCTTCGGGGAGCTCGCCGCTGAGCTCGGGGACGAGGTCGGGCGCATGGTCGTCGAGCTGGAGAGTGAGTACATGGAGGGCATCGCGCCGCGGGGGGAACAGGCCACCGAGGAGGTCTTACGGGGCCTGCTGGGGGACCTGTGCATAAAGGGGATGGGCAACCCGGTCTCGGTGTCGGTGGGTGACGCGGAGATCGAGGTGCGCGTGGAGAACCCGTTTTCCGAGGAGCTGCTGGCGGGACGCGTGCTGGGGTTCCATAGGGCGCTGTTCGGGGGCCCGGCCGACGTGGAGTGGACCCCCGACCGCGCCGGCTTCATGACCATAAGGACGCACAGATGAGAAAACACCTCAACCATCTTTTCTCATCTGTGAGAGAACACCTCAACCATCTTTTCTCATCTGGATACACACCTGGATCAAGCCTTGCTGAGAAATAATGGTTGAGGTCAATTCCCGTGTGAAGGGGTGGTGAGATGGCGAAGAAGAAGCATCGTCTCCTGAAGGTCGTGATCATAGGCGCCGGGGTGGCCGGTGTCGCGTACGCGGTGGCGCGGAAGCAGAGGCCGGGGCCGTGCATCGCCGCTGGCGGGCCCGAGGAGAGGATACTGGTCAAGGACCAGGAGAACCTGAGCGGGTTGGGACTGATCATGCAGAACCTGGCGGGAGAGTTCGTGAAGAGTCCCGCCAAGCTGGCTCTCATGGACACCATGAACGTCTCCGTGGCGATAGAGCCGACCGACCAGCCCGATACGGCCATCACCATGACGTTCTCCGACGGGTATCTGGTCATCGAGCCCGGCGCGGTTCCGTCTCCGGACCTGAAGATAATGTGTGACATAGAGTCGCTGCTGCAGATGGCCGGGATGGGAACCGGGCTCGCGGCCCTCAAGTTCCTGGCGAGCCCCGAGGGCCAGCAGATGTTCAACAAGTTCATGGCGGGCGAGATCAGGATCGAAGGCCTTGCGGCCCACCCCATCGGCATGCTGAAGTTCTCCAGCTTCCTTGCCCCGAGCCCGGCCTGAAGATAATCTAGTAGCGGGGCCGCTCGAGGCCCCTCTCGCCTGACCGCCGACGGAGGGTCATGGAGCGCGTATTCATCTACCCCCAGGCCGAATACGATCCCGAGGGAGTCCGCGCCGTAGCGCGGGAGATCATCGACTCCAGCGGGGTGGACCCGAAGGGCAAGAGCGTCCTCATCAAGCCGAGCTTCGTGTACCCGAGCCACCACCCCGATACCGTGGGCGTGGTCACCCAGCCTCCGTTCATCGCCGGCGTGGCCCGAGCCCTGGGTGACCTCGGAGCCTCCAGGGTGATGGTCGGGGAGGACTCGGTGATCGGACCGGCACGGGCCGCGTTCTACGCGATGGACGTCTACCGCCATATCCGGGGGGTGGCCGAGCCGGTCTACTTCGACGAGGTGCGGCACGTGAAGGTGGACATCCCGGACGCGGAGGTCCAGGACCGGTTCATAGTGCCGGCGGTCTGGCCGGAGGCGGACCTGTTCGTCAGCCTTCCCAAGATCAAGGTCAACCAGTTCGCCAACGTGACGCTATCGGTGAAGAACAACCTGGGGTTCCTCAGGCAGGCGCACCGGGTGACCAACCACACCGACGGCACCCTCCACGAGAAGATCGCCGATCTGTACCGGGTCAGGCCTCCCGACCTGGTCATCGCGGACAGCATCGTCGCCGGGGAGGGACAGGGCCCCATGGTCGCGTCCCCGGTGGAGCTGGGGGTGATCATCGGGGGGGCGAACGGCGTGGCGGTGGATGCGGTGGCCTGCAGGGTGATGGGGTTCGATCCCATGGAGATAGACCACCTTCGCTACCTCGAGGCGCGCGGCGTGGGCCCACTCTCGGAGCGCGATATCGAGGTCGTGGGAGAGAGGCTGGCCGACCACGCGCGCGATTTCAGGCGCCCTTCCACCGAGCTGGAGGGCTTGCACCGGAACCTGCGGGTGTTCCTGGGACAGGAGAAGTGCTGCGCATTCGGATGCCGGGGCATGACCCGCTGCGCGCTGGACGCCTGGCTCGAGAAGGGCGCCGAGATCACAGAGATGAACATAATAGTTGGCAAGGGCGTGGGCGACCTGCCCTCCGACCTCGACCCCCGCCGGACGCTGGTGGTCGGAGACTGCGCGGCGGAGCACCGCAAGCGGGGCGCCTACCTGCCCGGGTGCCCGCCGCTTCCGATGGACACCGCGTTCGGGGTCCAGAAGTTCCAGGGGTTTGTCCCTACCCCTGTGCTCATGAGGGACATCCTGAAAGGTTACGTGGCCGGCTACGGCTGGAAGGCGGCCCGGTTCTTCCGCGGGCATGCGGACCCGCTCCGGATGGGGGAGTAGGAGTTGGCGGGCGGGGTCAGGGGGGCGCTGGGCAAGGGGATGTTCAACAGCTGGATGCTCAAGCGCAGGCTGGCGGAATGCAGGCGTCCCCGGCTGACGAAGGCGCTCGCCTGGCAGGTTGCTGCGGTCGGCCTCATCCTCATCACGGAAGGTGTCATCGTGGCCTGGTTTCTCCCCCGCTTCACGCCTGAGAGCTGGGGGCTGGAGCTGGTCGAGCTGGTTGCTCCCATGGCCAGGGTATCGCAGTGGCTCGCGGGGGCGCTGCTGATGGCCTTCGGGATGATGGGCGTCGCCGCCGGGGTGCAGATGCCGCGTCACCGGCAGTTGGGAGCGTACCTGAGCCTCGGGCTCATCGGCGTCCTTGTCGTCACCGGCGCCGTGCTCCTCTACGGCGGGATCCGCTACCAGGCCGGGTGGCTCACAGGCGGAGGCGTACTGGACATCTGCCTGAGTTTCGTTCTGGCGGGACAGACCGGCCTTTGCTGGTACACGCTCGACCCGCTCGGCCTTCACTGGGAGCCCGGTTCCTGACAACGGACCTCCGCCGATGTAACATACCACCTGTCGCCGGTGTCCCAACCGGGCCGGTGGCAGTAACCGCAGCAACCTGGAGGATGTCGCATGGCCAGGGAGATCTATTCCCGCAACTGGGACCGGATGAGCTTCGACGAGCAGCGAGAGTACCGTGACCGCAAGCTCTCATACTTCGTCAACAACCAGCTGTACCCTTACAGTCCCTACTACCGACGGATGTTCGACGACAGCAAGATCAGCCCCGAGTCCATCCGGGGAGTGGCCGATCTGCGCAGGCTGCCCTTCACCTACAAGGCGGATATCGCGCCGGACACCGAGAACCCGGAGCGCCCCCGCGACTTCATACTCGCCCCCGATGCAGAGCTCATCGAGGAGTACGCGCCCACCTGGCAGCGGATGCGCCTGCGCGCCAACGGTATCTTCAAGGGAAAGCAGTACGTCGAGCGCGACCTCCGCCGGCGGTTCTCCCCTGTTCACATGCAGTTCACCACCGGGCGCACCGGCCTGCCCACACCGGTGCTCTACAGCGCCGACGACGTCCTGCGGATGGCGGAAGCGGGCCGCCGGATAATGGAGATGAGCGGGTTCGGCGGCAGCATCTCCTGCGACGAGGCCATCGTAGTGAACGCGATGCCATTTGCGCCTCACCTTGCCTTCTGGATGGTCTCCGAGGGGCTTTCGCGAGCAGGCCTTCTGGCGCTCCACACCGGCGGCGGTCGCGTGATGGGCACCCGGCGCATCGTCTCCGCGATCGAGGAAACGCACGCGCGGGCGATCATCGGCATGCCCGGCTACGTCTATCACGTGCTGCGCGAGGCGTCGGAGCGTGGTGCCGACCTCTCCTCGGTCAGGCTGGTCCTCGTATCGGGCGAGCGCGTCACCTCGCGGACCAAGCAGAGGATGGGCGAGCTCCTGGAGGCGTGCGGGGCCACCGATTACCACGTGCTCGGCGCGCTGGGGTTCACCGAGGCGCGAAAGAGCTACTCGGAGTGCGCCCCCGGAGGCGAGACCGGTTACCATCTCTACCCCGACCTGGACTACATAGAGCTGGTAGACCCCGAGACCGAGGAGCCGGTTGCCGAGGGCGAGGACGGCGAGCTGGTGTACTCGTGCCTCGAGGGACAGGGGACCTGTGTCATGCGCTTCCGCACCGGCGATTACGTCAAGGGCGGCATCGTCTACGAGCCCTGCCCTTCCTGCGGGCGCACGGTGCCGAGACTGTCCTCCGACGTCTCCCGCTCCGGGGAGCTCAAGGGGTTCTCGCTCACCAAGCTGAAGGGCGCGCTTGTCGACCTCGGGGCCTTCTCCAGGGTCTTCAAGGAGAACCCGGACGTGCAGGACTGGCAGGTGGCCATAAGCAAGGAGGGCGACGACCCCCACGAGGTCGACGTGCTCGAGGTGTTCGTGGCGGTGAAGGCCGGGGCGGATGAAGAAACCCTGAGACAGCGCATCGAGGGCGAGTTGGTCGAAGCGACCGAGGTGACCCCCAACTCCATCGAGTTCCTCACCCCGGAGCGACTGGTGGAGCGCCTGCAGTCGCAGGGAGGGATCAAGGAGCTGCACGTGGTCGACCGGAGGCCCGAGCCCTGAACACACATGGACCGGCGCTATGGATTCACCCCCCGGTTTGTTCGCGACCGCCAGGGTTTTGATGCTGTGTATGTAGGTCGACCGGACTTGTCCGTACGTAACGCGACCCGAGATCGGGTCAAATGGACTTGGCTTTCTCCTGATTCATGTCGAAATAACTAGGTAGAAAAAGGTGCAAAGTATTATCATTGATTCGGAAAGCGGCCGGCCGTCCGGCTGTCCCTTGAACGATGGGAGTGTTGCGACAATTGGCCCAGGCTAAGAAGAAAGCCAAGTCCGTGACCCAGCTCCTCATCGAGGACGGGGTCGTGACGCAGGAGCAGTTGCTCGAAGCCCTCGAGCAGAAGAGCAAGACGGGCAAGTCCCTGGCGCGCACCCTCATAGATATGGACGTCATCTCAGAGTCCAAGCTCACCGAGGTACTCGCGCAGCACCTGGGGTTGGAGTTCGCCGACCTCAACACCTACAGGGTGGACCTTACCGCGGTGGCCCTTCTGGACGAGAAGATGGCGTCTCACCACGTGGCGATACCGGTGAGCTTCGAGGACGACGTCCTCGTCGTCGCGATGGCCGATCCCACGAACATCTTCGCCCTGGACGACATCCGGATGACCACCGGGCACCAGATCAAGCCCGTGGTAGCCACCAAGGGTGACATCGAGGAGGCCATCCGCTCTTACTACCGCGACACGGGGGGCGGGGCTGTCGAGGGCGTGGACGACATGGCGGGCGAGGAGCTCGACGACACCGAGCTCGCGCAGGCTATCGGCGTCGCGGTCGACGACGCTCCGATGGTGCGGTTCGTGAACTTCGTGATCAACGAGGCCGTGACCGGGGGCGCGAGCGATATCCACTTCGATCCGCAGGAAAAAGAGATCCTCATACGGTACCGGGTGGACGGCGTGCTCCACGACATAAAGAGCCTTCCCATCAGGGCGCTGGGGGCCCTCACCTCCCGCATCAAGATCATGTCCGACCTCAACATCGCGGAGAAGAGGATCCCCCAGGACGGCCACTACGAGAAGAGCGTGGGCGTAAAGCAGATCGACTTCCGCGTGGCCGTGCTGCCCACCGTCTTCGGCGAGAAGATCGTCATGCGAATACTGGACAAGTCCAGCATCATGCTGAGGCTGAACGACCTCGGCTACGACGGCTACACGCTGGAGCGGTACGAGGCCGCGTTCCGGAGGCCCAACGGCGCCATCCTGGTGACGGGCCCCACCGGCAGCGGCAAGTCCACCACCCTGTACGCCACCCTCAACGTCCTCAACGACGAGACCAAGAACATCACCACCGTCGAGGACCCGGTCGAGTACCGCCTGCCCGGCATCAACCAGATACAGGTAAACCCCAAGGCCGGCCTCACCTTCTCCAGCGCCTTGAGGTCGATACTGCGTACCTCCCCCGACATCATAATGGTCGGCGAGATCCGTGACTACGAGACCGCCCAGATCGCGGTCGAGTCCGCGCTCACCGGGCACCTGGTCTTCAGCACGCTGCACACCAACGACGCGCCCGGGGCGATCTCCCGACTCACCGAGATGGGTATCGAGCCGTTCCTGACCGCGTCCGGTATCGTCTGCGTACTCGGCCAGAGGCTGGGACGCAGGCTCTGCACCTGCCGCCAGCCGTACACGCCCGAGGAAGAGATGCTCCAGCGGATCGGCTTCCCGCGCGAGAATGACGAGGAGCTGGTCATATACCGCCCCAACCCCAGCGGCTGCGCCCGCTGCGGCGGGACAGGCTACAAGGGCCGCATCGCGCTGACCGAGGTCATGCTCATGACACCCGAGATCGAGGGCTTGACCATTTCCGAGGCCAGCGCCTCGGAGGTCATGAAGGTCGCCGTCGAGCAGGGCATGAGGACCATGAGGATGGACGGCTGGGACAAGGTGATGACCGGCGTCACCTCCATCGAAGAGGTCCTGAGGGTCGTCATCTAGAGCCCGCCCCTCGATAGCGCGCGGAGACGCCCGCCACCCCTCCGTGAGCCCCTCTAGATTATCCTCCGGCATGCCGAGACATCCGACCGCGAGCCGAGCTCGGAGATCTTGACCACGTCGCCCGTGCGCGGAGCGTGCACGAAGTAGCCTCCGCCCAGGTAGATGCCGATGTGGCAGTTGCGTCGGAAGAGGACCAGGTCGCCCGGCTGGAGCTCGGAGCGATTGACGGCCCGCCCGGAGTACGCCTGGTCCGTGGCTACTCTCGGGAGCCTGATGCCGACCTGGGCGTATACGAACTGGACGAGCCCGCTGCAGTCGAAGGTGTTCGGCCCCTCTGCTCCGTAGACGTACGGCTTGCCGAGCTGACAGAGCGCCAGGATGACCACCATGGACGATAGCCCCCCGCGCTGCTGAGCCCCCAGGCTCGCCAGGATGGAGCGGAGCCGGCCCAGGGTGACGGGATCGATGTCGTTGAAGAGATAACCGGAGGCGACGAGTGCATCGAGATCGACCTCCGCGGCGGCGCGTGCGGATACCTCGCGGTCTCCGACTCCCGCGAGCGAAAGGATGGACGGCCGCACGACACTGACGCAGACCTCCACCCGGTCACCGCCCTCGGATATCGTGATCGACTCGAGCCCGGCGCCGTTTTCACCGGCGAGCCTGCGCGCGGCGGCTGTCGGGTCCTCCCCGTCGCTGAAAAGCGGGAAGGCCTTCTGAACCGCGCAGAGGGCCGAGGCGTCCGCCGCGTTGTGGGCCTTGTGACTGGCGGCGAGAAAAAAGCCTATCTCGCAGAGCAGCAGGCAGAGCATAAGGGCGATCGCGATCGCCGCCATCGCGGTGACGCTGACGCTACCGCGCTCGTTGTCCAGCCGCCTCAGCGCGCCTTTCACTGCGCGTCCCTCTCGAGGACCATCGTCGTGGACCGGGAGAACTTCAACTCGGGGAGCAGCCGGCCCAGGCCCTCCAGGAGCGGCATCCGGTAAACCATGGTGACCGTCACCCGGTCGCCCCTGTCCCGGCCGTCGGGGCAGGCCACCCGGACTTCGGGCGGATTCCCGGGCAACCCTTCGGCGGCCTTGAGGGCCGCCCGCCTGGCGTCGTCGACGTCGTTCGTCTCGGCCCCGCGACGGGCGCCGTCGCGGCTGGCCGCGGTGACCACCAGGTAGCAGTTCAGCGCCACGGCGACCTGGCAGATGGCCAGGATGACGAGCAGCAGCACCGGGAGGACCAGGGCGAACTCGACGGCCGCCTGCCCCGAGTCCCGCCGTGCACCCGTGCGATCGGAGCGCAACACGACCACCCTCACGGCCTCACGGTCATGGAAGCGACCATGACCGCCCCCAGTGCCAGCGGCACCACGTAGGGGAGATTCGGCCCGCGCGATCCGGACGATTCGGATGGCACCCCCCGGTCTTCGCGCTGCGGGGTGCGCCACACCCCGGACAGGAGTAGAACCAGCCTGCGCTCCAAAGATCGCAAGCCCCCCCGTCGGACCAGCAGTACAACGGCGATTGCCCCGCCCAGCGTGGCCCCGAGCAGAAAAGAGGCGAGAAGCAGGCGCCATCCCAGCATCGACCCGACGACGGCAAGGAACTTCACGTCCCCTCCCCCGACCATCCGGAGCAGGAACGGCACAAGCAGCAGCAGGCCTCCCGCGAGCGCGCCCAGCGCCGAGGCTCCGAGCCCGGCCGCCCCCCCGGTCATCGCCGCCAGGCAGAGCCCGACCACCAGTCCGGAGGCGGACAGGGCGTTCGGGACGCGCCCCCACCGGAGGTCCGCTAGCGCGGACGCGGCGCAGAACACCGCCAGCGTGAGCAGCCGGTAGACGCCCGGCATAGGCCTAGAGCCCACCCATCAACTTGTCGAAGATCTTGGTGAAGAAACCCTTGATCTGCTTGCCCGATGCCGCCCAGGCGATCAGGGCGCCGGCCACGGCCGCGGCTCCCAGGATGACGAGCGCGTACTCGGCGGTCGTCTGGGCCTCGTCGTCGGTCAGGAGTCTTACCAACTCTCGCATCTCGCAACCTCCTTCTGCGGCATGACACCGCTACCATGGGGCTCTCGGGGTGTTCGGCTTCGCGGCCGGGAGAGGAGAAGAGAGCAGTACAATCACATGGTAGCATAGCAGACCAAGCAAGTCAATCGGTGTATAATCTTTTTACCGCGCCGCCGTAATATTCGGGGCCTGCTATCGGTCATTCAGGCGAGCAGATGCAGACCAGGGCCCAGGACCCGGAAAAGGAGCGCCACATGGAACGCGCGCCGGAGGATCTGACCGAGCGCATCAGGAGTGGTGACACGGCGGCGATCGAGCAGGCGTACGACGCCTTCTTCACACCGGTCATGAACTTCATCTACTACACCATCTATGACTACGAAGCGGCCAGGGACATAAGCCAGGATGCTTTTCTCAAGGTCGTGGAGGCGGTCAAGAACCCCAGGAAAGACGTACAGGATTTCAAGTCCTACCTGTTCGCCACCGCGCGCAACATGGCGATGGACGAAGCGAAGAGAGCGGGGAGGCACAGGGAGTACTCGCCGGAGACGCTTCAAAGCGAGGACCCGAACATCTTCGCGGATCCATCGAAGGCCGCCCTGCTGAACGAGCAGCGCGCCCAGGTGGCCACGGCCACGTCGAAGCTGAACGAGCACCAGCGGACGGCGCTCGCCCTCAAGGATGTCTCCGGGTGGAGCTACGACGATATCGGCCGGGTCATGGGCCTCTCCCGAAACGCCGTAGGAGTGCTGCTGTCGAGGGCCCGCCTGAAGTTCAGGAAGGAGTTCCGATTGCAGCAGGTTGATGTGGACAGGCTGGCCGACCGGTGCCGCGATCTCCTGCCGCTGATGTGCGCCGTCATCGACGGCGAGGCCACCGAACGGGAGAGGTCGCTGGTGGACGAGCACCTGCGGGATTGCCCGGAATGCAGGGCGATGATGGAGGAGATGGCGGGAGCGTCGGCTACGCTGAGGTCCCTGGTCCCCCTGGCCCCCGTCTTTGCGCTCAAGGCCGCGCTGGTGGTCAAGGCGGCGGGCCTGGGGGCTGGAGCGGCCGCGGGAGCGGCGGCCGCGGGAGCCGGTCTGAGCGTCGCGACCAAGGTGCTGGTAGGGACGGTCGCCTCTCTGCTGGTCGCCGGGGCCGGGGTGGGGACGTACCTGGGCGTGAAGAAGGCGGTGGCGCCCGCCCCCGCTCCGTACGTGAGGATCACGGTGCCGTCCGGCGGCGAGACACTCCAGAGGCCGCTGGACGCGCAGGGGCTGGCGACCGTGAAGGTCATGATGGAGGTGGACAACCAGCCGCAGTCGGTCGAGCTCTCAATAGACGGAGAGGTCGTCCGGACCTTCCAGCAAGGCCCCTACACCTACACCTGGAAGACCGACAGGGCCGGCGCCCACACCCTGGAGCCGACGGCGCTGGACGGGAGCGGCAAGCGGTACCCGGGCCCCGAGGTCGCCTTCACCCTCGCCCTGCTGCCGACCTCGGAGCGCCTTGCGTTTATCAGGGACGGGGACATATGGGTCACCGGGCTGGACGGCTCGGGCGCGGGGACGCTGACCGCGCGCGCGGACGTGACCGACTTCCGGCCGTCTACGGACGGCCGGATGATAGCGTTCACGACAGCGGGGAACGTCATGTTTGTCATGAACGCGGACGGTACGAGTCCGCGTCAGGCCACCCCGGATTCGTACGGCCTGGTGCAGTACCCGGCGTTCAGCCCGGACGCGCGGTATGTCTACTACATCCGCACGAGCCCGGAGGACATGGCGAAGCGGGACGGCGCGCAGGACTACAGCATCCGGTTCGAGAGGTACGACCTGTCGACCGGCGGGATCGACCTCGTCTACGAGAAGCCCGGCCTGTTCGAGTCCGAGGGTCCGGCCGGGCTGCTGGCTGGGCCCGACGGCGCAACCCTCTACTTCACGCTCTTCACCGGTCAGTACCCCGGAAGCGAGGCCTGGAAGCTGGCGCTGGGGTCTCCCGCGAGCGAGTCGGTTCTCTACGAGCCGGTCCGTGACTCGGGCGACATAAGGCTCGCGAACTGGATACTGATGTCGGTCAACAGCGACGGGGGCATGATCTCGTGCATGGAGGAAGCGCAGCTCGCGTCCGTCGATCCGGGCAATCCTTCGGCCTACGTCGAGTACGTCTGCCTGCGGCCTTCGGCCGGAGGGCAGGCCCAGGTCATCGGCACCAACGAGCCCGGTGTGAGAAAGGCCGGAGAGGTTGACGCCGTCGAATGGTCGCCGATAGACCCCTCGGCCTACTATCTGGCCAGGGTGGAGCAGACCGGCGCGAACGGCGATACCCTGGTGTTCTACCGGGGCGTGCTCGGCGCGCAGGGCGAGACACCCACCGGCCTTTCCATCAGCGGAGTCGGTCCTCCAAAGGGGATGGCGAGGGTGGTCTGGAGGCCGTTGGCGGCCGGCGCAACGCGATGAGAAGGTAGATATCGAGCGCCTTCCGACTCATCTTCATCCGGCGGCGGTCCGCGAGGCGGTACGAGGAGCCGCGCGAGCGGACCGCCGCCATGCGAGGACTGCGGGGCTTAATGGTTGAATACTCAAGCAGAGAGGCACATCCATCCAGGGGGTAGTATGAGCAGGAGGAGATGGCGCGTCCTTCGCAGGCGCTGGTTCGGGGTGTTCGCGGTAGGTTGCGGCTGACCGCGGCTCGAGTAAGATCCGGCGACACGCCCTTACCTGGGTAGAGCGCCAGGAGATCCCGGGACACG
This sequence comes from Actinomycetota bacterium, assembly GCA_043807425.1. Lineage (GTDB taxonomy): Bacteria > Actinomycetota > Geothermincolia > Fen-727 > Anoxymicrobiaceae > JAHJCO01. The sequence continues at coordinate 12,740 of JAZDFZ010000017.1, read as the reverse complement.
TTCCCGGGATTTTCTTGTCTCCCCCTTCCCGCGAACAATTCGAATGGATCCAGGGACTTCGTCGTAGAGAAATCGTAACAAAACCGGGTGCCTGCGCGTCTTAGTAGACGTTATAGGAAGTAGGAAGACGGTCACAGGTGATGACGATGAGTGCGGACCGGGAAGGCAACAGGAACAGGGAAAGCTCCCACGCGGTGCTGATCGCGGCGCTGTGTGTGGTGAGGAAGATCGAAAGCGCTCAGACGGTGGTCCGGCGCAGGACTACCAGGCACAGGCGGGCGCTCGCTCACCAGTTATGAGTGCCAGGCGCTCATAACCCCCTAGAATAGCTTCTGCAGCGAGGCCAGCAGGGTCGGACCCACGGTGAGCATCACCGCTGCCGGCAGGATCAGGAAGACCAGCGGGGCCAGCATCTTGACCGGAGCCTTCGCCACCGCCACCCGAAGCCTGTCGCGTTCGCGCATCCTGATCTCCCTCGAGAAGACACCCAGCGTCGGACCCAGTGGGTGACCGCGCTTCTCCGCCTCGATGAGTGAGCGCAGCAGGGAGGAGAGCTCCTCTAGCGGGCAGCTCTCCTCCAGCCGTGCGAAGGACTCGGAGCGAGTCGCGCCCAGGTCCATCTCTCGGACTGTCCTGGCGAGCAGCCCGGCGAGCGGCTCGGGGGCGCAGACGGCCGCTCCTTTGAACGCCTGGTCGAGGTTCTTGCCGCCCAGTACCAGCGCGTAGAGCATGTCCGCGGTCTGTGGCAGACCCCTGCGCACCGAGTCGAGGTAGGAGTTGCGGTTCCTGCTGGCGAGCATGACCGGCAGGGCGGCACCGGCGAGCGAGAGCGGCAGGGCGACCAGGACGGCCGCGCGGGAGAACCGCGTCGCGAAGAGCAGCGCTGCCGGGAGCAGCACCATACCGAAGACGCGGATGCCGAGAAGCCTCTGGGGCGTGAACCCCGACAGGGGCGCCGCCCGATCCAGGCCGGCACCGAGCCGGTCGCTCAGCACCCGCGGCATCAGCCGGACCGGGGCGTCGAGGATGGCTCCGACCGCCGCGGAAAGGCCAGACCGGGCGGGCGTCGCGTCCGGCTCTTCCGCACCGGATATCGCCTGGAGTCTTTTCACCCCCGTCGAGGTACGACGGCGTAACCCTGCTATCAGGAAGACCACCGCGAGCGCGGCGGCGACAAGGATCAGGACCAAACCTACCTCCGTATCACATCTTGATGTCCAGGATCCTGCGCATCCAGAGGAACCCGGCGGCGTCCAGCGCGCCTCCCACGCAGAGCATGATGAGCCCCGGCGTGGTCCCGAACAGGACCCGGGCGGTGTCCCGGGACAGCAGCGCCGACATCCCCAGGAAAAGAAACGGCAGCGCCGCGACTATCCGGCCGGACAGCCGCCCCTGCACCGTCTGCCCCGCGAGCTCCCTGCGGATCGACGCCCTGTCTCGAACCGCTTCTCCGACCGCGTCCATGACGCCCCTGACGTCGGCCCCGGTCTCGCGGGAGGTCATCGCCGCCCGGGCGATGAGGCCGAGGTCGGCGCTGTCGAGGTCGGTCGCCATCTCGAGCAGGGCCGCGTCCGCCCGCACTCCCAGGTCGACCTCGGAGCGCGCGCGGGCCAGCTCGGGGAGCACTGGGCCGGCCCCTTCCGCGCACAACGACAGAGCCGCCTCCACGGGGATGCCACAGCGGAGATAGAGTGCCAGGTCCGCGGCCAGCCTGTCACACCGGTCGCTCGCCTTCTTCCCGGCAAGGCGCCGCAGCGCCTTGAGCACCGGGCTTGGTAGCGCCAGCACGACGGAGGCGGACAGGGGGAGCGCCACCACGCTGCCGGTGAGCATGAATGCGGCGGCAGGGACCGCGAGGAGCGCGAGCCCCCAGAGAGCGCAGAACGCGTTCCAGGAGACCGGAAGGCCGGAGGCCTCGAGCGCCTCCCGCAGCTGGGCCCCCCGACCACCCGCACCGAGCCTGCTCGCGAGGGAGTCGGAGCGCCCGGGAGCAGCGCCGGTCTCTGTCTGCACGCCCGCGAGCCGCCTGCCCGCGGCGCTCCGCCTTCGGGCGGCGGCCCGCATGGAAAGGAAGAACAGCGCGAGGCAGGCGAACGAGGCAGGCAGAAGTGCGCTCACAGTGTCGTCTCCTTGCATGCCGGGTCGTTCGAGAGAATGCGCTCGAGGCTGTAGTCCCCCCCGTCACCAGGCGAGAGGCCGGCTATTACGGCGACCGCGCGGCGGCCGCCGGCGCTGCGCTCCATGTGCACCACGAGGTCGACCGCGGAGGCGATCTGGCGCCTCACGCCCGGCACGTCGAGCCCGACGTCGGACATCATTACCATGGTCTCGAGCCGGTATAGCAGGTCGCGCGGCGAGTTGGCGTGAGCGGTCGAGAGCGAACCCGGGTGGCCGGTGTTCATTGCCTGAAGCATGTCAAGCGCCTCGGGCCCGCGGACCTCCCCGACCACGATCCGGTCGGGCCTCATGCGAAGCGCGTTTCGGACCAGGTCGCGCACGGTGACCTCCCCGCGGCCCTCGATGTTGGCGGGCCTGCTCTCCAGGCTGACCACGTGGGGGTGCTCGATGCGAAGCTCGGCGGCGTCTTCAATGGTGATCAGCCTCTCGCCCCTCGGTATGAACGAGGATAGGACGTTCAGCAGGGTGGTCTTGCCGCTGGAGGTGCCGCCGGAGACCAGGATGCTGGCGCGGTGCCGCACCGACTGCTCCAGGAAGGAGGCCATCTCGGAGGTCAGGGTGCCGAGCTCGACCAGCTCGGCGGAGGTGAAGCGGGCCTCGCGGAACTTGCGGATGGTGACGGTGGGCCCGTTGAGGCAGAGCGGTGGGATCACCGCGTTGAGGCGCGAGCCGTCCGGCAGGCGCGCGTCTACCATCGGGCTGTTCTCGTCGAGCCGGAGGTTGAGCGGACCGATGACCCTGCGCACCAGCTCGACCACGCGGGAGTCGCCCTCGAGCCCGACGCGAGCTTCCTCGAGGCACCCGTCCCGCTCGATGAACACCCGGTCGGGACCGTTGACCATTATCTCGGTGACCGTCCGGTCGCGCAGGAGCGCCTCAAGCGGCCCCAGGCCGAATAGCTCGTCGGCGAGCTCTCGGGAGAGCCGACGGACCATAGTTCCCGGCCAGATGTAGCCTTCGGCGAGGAGCGCCTCCTCCACGTGGTGGTCGAGGTCGTCGCTCCGGCACCCGGGCAGCCCGGCGAGCGCATCCAGCAGGCGCCGCCTGACGAGCTCGCGGACCTCGGAGGTGTCCGCTTCGGCCGGTTGCGTAGCTGTCGTCTGCATCCGTCCTCCGTCCTCGTCCAACAATACAAGCAAAAGGTAGCATAGCAGACCGAGCAAGTCAACCAAGGGGGTCAGGCTCAATTCAATTTCAGCCTTGCTGCCGAACGACCTGTATGGTGTGAATTGAATCGTGCCTGACCCCCATTCGAGTCATTACTTGCTCTGTTGACTCATCAGCAATACGGGCGTAGGTTAGGAATGGCGGCAACAGGGGAACGCCATCAAATCCATAAGGGGTTTCCTGACGTTTCCGGCCGCTCTCAGGGGGGCGAGAGCGTTATGCGGGTGTATCCAGGATCGACCTGTCTCGAAAGCGAGACCTTCTTGAACGCTGGCACCACGTCCGGACCCCCTGTGGCATGAGCAATACAATCCCGGCGGCGCACCGCGCCCCGGCGATGAGCATCGCGGCACGGGGACGCCGCGGGGGAGGGGTAGGAGATGAGGCGCTACCGGTTATCTGTTCCGGCGGCCGTACTGCTGGCATCACTCATCACGGCGTGCGGGCTGCTGCTGTTCCCGGCGCCTGTCCAGGCGGCGGTCTACACCGTGACCACCACGGTCGACACACCCGGGGCCCCCTTCCCCGGGAACCCGGGTGAGCTTCGCTGGGCCATAAACAGCGCCAATGTCGTCACTCCCGGGCCCGATCAGATCACGTTCGCCATACCGCCGGGAGGAGTCCAGACCATAACACCCCTGGCGGCCCTTCCAACGATTGTTGACCCGGTCACCATCGACGGGACCACCCAGATTGGTGGAGCCGGCATCGGGATACAACTCGACGGGGTGGCGGCCGGCGGGGTGAGCGGGCTCGTTTTCCAGGCCGGCTCCAACCCGAGCCAGGTGACCGGACTTGCAATATACAGATTCTCCACTGGAATTGATCTCAACTTCCCCGGCGGTCCCGTCGCGACCAACATAACCATCAACGGCAACAACATCGGCACGGACGCGAGCGGCACGGCGTCGGGGCTGGGTAATACCTTCCATGGCATCAACCTCGTCCGCGCTGACAGCAACACCATAGGCGGCGCGGCTGCTTCGGACCGTAACGTGGTCTCGGGTAACGGAAGCAACGGCATACGTCTTTATTATTCCAGCAACAACGCCATCAAGGGGAACTACGTCGGCCTGGACGCGACCGGGGCCGCGGGACTCGGGAATACGTCGAGCGGCGTGTACCTGGAAGAGCAATCGGACTCCAACACCATCGGGGGGACTACCGCTGACGAGCGGAATGTGATCTCGGGAAACGGTGGGAGCGGGGTCGCGATCAATTCAAACAGCGACAGCAACGTTGTGGAGGGAGACTACATCGGAACCAACGCGAGCGGAACGGCCGCGATCCCCAATCTCGGAAGCGGCGTCAACATATTCAACGGAAGTAACTCCAACACGGTAGGTGGGACCACCGACGCGGAACGCAATATCATCTCCTGCAACGGCTACGCGGGCATCCTGGTCTCAGCGCCAAACGGCATCACCGGCAACTACATTGGGACGGACGTAACCGGCACTATCGATCTTGGTAATCAGTACGGCGTCTACATTCTGGGGGGCAGCAACATCACGATCGGAGGGCCGACCGCCGCCGAGCGCAACATAATCTCGGGCAACAACTCCTATGGGGTTTTTCTACAGGGGGCTTCCGCCACCGGCAACAGCGTGCAGGGGAACTACATCGGCACCGATAAGAACGGGACGGCGGCGATCGGGAACAATTGGGGCGTCTATCTTGAAGGCAACCCGAGCGGCAACACCATAGGCGGGACGACCGCGGGTGAACGCAACGTCATATCAGGGAACTACAGCAACGGCATCCGCATCTGGAACGCAGCGGGCAACACCATTGAAGGCAACCACATAGGGGTGGACGCCACAGGTACTGCTGCCCTCGGCAACGGCTCGGACACCGGCGATCCCGACAGGGATGGCATATACATCTACGGCGGCTCTAACAATAACACCATCGGCGGAGACACCGCGGGCGAGCGAAACGTCATCTCGGCGAACGGTGCCAGCGGCATACGCGTCAACGGGTGTACGGGAACGAGCATCACAGGCAACTACATAGGCACCGACACGGCGGGCACGGCGGACCTCGGGAACACGCAGGACGGTGTCTATCTCTACGACAACGCGAACAACAACACCATCGGGGGTACCACAGCCGGGGAGCGCAACGTCATCTCCGGGAACAACACGAGCGGAATATCCGTTGCATGGAGTTCCACGGGCAACAGCATCCAGGGCAACTACATCGGCACAGATGCGGGAGGCACGCTGGGCCGCGGAAACAGTGGGGCCGGAGTCTACCTTGACAACAACTCCAACACCAACACCATCGGGGGAACGGTTGCCGGGGCGGGAAACGTCATCTCTGGGAACAACGACAGTGGCATCATCGTGAACGCTTCGACCGGCAACAGCATCCAGGGCAACTATATAGGCACCGATAAGAACGGCACCGGTGACCTGGGGAACGGCTACCAAGGCATACTCCTCAACGGTGGATCCAGCAACACCATCGGGGGCACCACGGTCGGCGCGCGCAACATCATCTCCGGGAACACTTATGATGGCGTCAGGATGGGTTCGTCTACGGGTAACAACGTCCAGGGGAACTACATCGGCACGGACGTGACCGGGACGTCCGCGTTGCATAACTACATGGGCATGCGCCTTACTAACAACGCCAACAGCAACACCATCGGAGGTACAACGGTCGAGCATCGCAACGTTGTTTCAGGGAACACACTGGACGGCATATACATCGAAAACTCCACCGGCAATAGCATCCAGGGCAACTACCTGGGAACGGATGCCGCGGGAACAACGGCGGTCGCCAATGGCGGTCATGGCGTCTGCCTCTACACAAGCGCGAACTCGAACACCGTTGGAGGTACCAGCGCGGCCGAGCGTAATGTCATTTCAGGCAACGACTACGGTGTCCACATAGCTGCCGCGACCGGCAACGTGGTCAGCGGCAACTACATCGGTACCGATTCCGGTGGAACGGCCTCAGTGCCCAACAACTACGGCGTGTATATATACAACAGCGCAAACAACAATACTATCGGAGGGACTACTGCCGGACACCGTAACATCATCTCTGGGAACAACCAGAGCGGCGTGCGCATCGACCAATCGACGGGCAATAACATCCTTGGTAACTATGTTGGAACCGATGTTAACGGCACCGCGGACCTGGGGAACGTGAAACACGGCGTCTATCTGACCTACTGCGGCAGCGCCAACACCATCGGGGGAACTGAGGCAGGTTCGTTAAACGTGATCTCTGGAAACGGTAATCACGGCATAAACGCCTACTGGTGTACCGGGCAGGTGATCCAGGGGAACTACGTTGGGACCGACGCTAGCGGGACCGTGGATCTCGGCAACTCCGGACACGGTGTTTTCCTCGACAGCAACGCCAACACTAACACTATCGGTGGTGCAGCAGCCGGCGCGCGAAACGTCATCTCCGGGAACAACCAGAGCGGCGTCCACGTCGCCGGTTCCACCGGCAACACCATCCTGGGCAACTACATAGGCACCGACGTCAATGGGACCGCCGATCTCGGGAACACGAACGACGGCGTCTACCTGCTCGGGAACCCGTCGGCGAATACTGTCGGAGGTTCGACACCGGGCGAGCGAAACATCATCTCCGGGAACAACAGGTACGGGGTGAACGTGGAGGGGTCCGCCTCCAGCGGGCAGGTGGTATCCGGTAACTACATCGGGACCGATGTCAGCGGGACGCTCGACCTCGGTAACGCGGCAAACGGCGTGACCATCTACACCGGGGCGACGGGAACCGTGATCGGCGGCGATTCCGCGGGCGAGCGCAACGTTATCTCCGGAAACGACACCTACGGCGTCTTCATCAACACCAGCAGCGGAAACACCGTGTCCGGGAACTACATCGGCACCGACCTCAACGGCAGCGCCGCCATCGCAAATGCCAGGGGGGTGGGCATCCTCGCAGCCGACGGCAACACCCTTGGTGGATCGACCGCGGGAGAACGAAACGTCATATCGGGTAACAGCGAAAACGGTATCCGCATCGAAGCCTCCACCGGCGGCAACATCCGGGGCAACTACATCGGCCTGGCGGCCGACGGCGTTACCGCATGCGCCAACAGCAGCAACGGCATCTACCTGGGTTCGAGCGCCAACACGAACACCATCGGGGGCACCGCCCCCGGCGCCGGCAACGTCATCTCCGCGAACGACCAGAGAGGCGTCTACGTCACGGGGTCCACTGGAAACAGCATCCAGGGCAACTACGTCGGCCTCGACAAGAACGGCGACGCGGACCTCGGCAATGGCTCCCAGGGGATCGCGATCGTGGCCGGCTCGAACACCAGCACCGTCGGGGGAACGGCCTCGGGAGCGTGCAACGTGGTCTCCGGTAACGGCGACGACGGCGTGCTGATCCGGGGCTCGAACGGCTGCACTGTGCAGGGCAACCGCGTAGGCACCAACGCGGGAGGCACCCTCGACCGCGGCAACACCGGCAACGGTGTCTTGCTTGAAAACGGCGCTGACGGTAACACCGTGGGCGGTGCCAGTGCCGAGGCCCGCAACATCATCTCGGGGAACGACGACCAGGCCGGTGTGTATATAACAGGCTCCACGGGTAACACAATCTTGGGCAACTACATCGGGACGGATAAGAATGGAGCCGCCGCGGTGCCGAACTCCGGGAGTGGCGTCTTCCTGTATTTGTGCGGCGACAAGAACACCATTGGAGGGGATGGCGCGGGGGCGGGCAACGTAATAGCGGGAAACGCCCTGCAGGGGGTCGAGCTGTATGGCTGCCAGAACCACGTCGTGGAGGGCAACTACATAGGGACCGACGCAACGGGCACCACGGACCTCGGGAACGGCGACACCGGCGTCCACGTCTGCAACGGCTCCACCGGGAACACCATCGGCGGTACCACGCCGGGCGCGCGCAACCTGATATCGGGCAACAACAGCCAGGGTGTGCAGGTGGACAGCGGCTCCAACGGCAACGCCGTGAAGGGCAACTACATCGGGACCGACGCGAGCGGGGCCACCTCCATCGAGAACCATTACAGCGGCGTGTACATCTTCGGCTCCTCGACCGGCAACACCATCGGCGGCACGACCGCGGGCGAGCGCAACCTGATCTCCGGGAACGGGACCGAAGGCGTCCACATGGACGAAGCTCCGGGAAACTCGGTCATGGGCAACTTCATCGGGACCGACGTGGCGGGTACGTCTCCCCTGGCAAATATGCAGGACGGCATCTTCATGGCAAACCATTCGGACGGCAACACCATCGGCGGCACCACCCCCGAGAGGCGCAACATCATCTCGGGCAACGGCTGGCACGGCATCTACTTCGATCATTGCACAGGGAACCCCATCCTGGGCAACTACATAGGGACCGACGCGAACGGCACGGCCGCGCTCCCCAACGCGGGTGACGGGGTTTTCATGCAGAACGGGGCGGATAATAACACCATCGGGGGGACCATCGTCGCCGAGCGCAACATCATCTCGGGGGACGGCGGCAACGGCATCGATGTACGCGGGTCGGCGGGAACCAACATCCGGGGCAACTACATCGGGACGGACAAGAACGGGACCGCAGACCTGGGGAACGGCGCGAACGGGATCTATCTCCGGGGAGGCTCCACGCTGACCACCGTGGGAGGCGCCGCGGACAGGGAGAACCTCATCCGCTTCAACGGCCTGAGCGGGGTCTGCGTCAACGGGAGTTCCACCAACGAGGTAAGCCACAACCAGGTCAAGGACAACACCGCCTCCGGGGTGCTGGTGGAGGCCGCCGCCTACCAGAACAGGATCCACGAGAACTCCATCTACGGGAACGGCGACCTGGGAATAAAGCTCACCGGGGACGGCAACCACAACTACGCCGTCCCCGTGATTACCAGCGTTTTCTGGAACGGGGCATCCGCGGACGTGACAGGGACCGCCACTGCCGGCGCCGAGGTAGAGCTGTTCTACACCGGGGCTGTGCCGGACCCAAGCGGCAGCGGCGAGGGACTCACCTTCCTGGGGACGGTCACCGCAACCGGCGGCACCTTCTCCACCACCGTAACCGGTGTGGCCCTGGGCGATCGCATATCAGGCGTGGCCATATGCCCTGCCGGTGACCCCAACGTGGGGGACACGAGCCAGTTCTCGCTCAATGGGACTGTGGAGTGGCCACCGCCGGAGGTGACCTCAATCACCCCGCGCCGGGCGCAGGATACCGGTACGGTAACGGTAACCGACCTGGCCGGGACGGACTTCCGAAGCGGTGCCACCGTCAAGCTCAGGAAGCTCGGGCAGGCAGATATCACGGCTACGGACGTTGACGTCGTGTCCTCGACGAAGATCACTTGCTTGTTCGACGTGGATTCGGAGTGCCTCGGGGCATGGGCCGTCTACGTGGAGAACGATGACGCGAAAAGCGATACCCTGCCCTCCGGGTTCTACCTGTACCATGCGGGGAGTCTTGACGCGTGGGGAGACAATAGCAGCGGCCAGTGCAACACCCCGGCCGGCAGCAACTTCATCTCAGTCGCGGGGGGAGAGAGCCATAGCGTGGCCCTGAAGATCGACGGCTCGCTCTCCGCGTGGGGGAGCAACAACTACCAGCAGTGCGACGTTCCGACGGGCACCGACTTCGCGGCGGTGGAGGCGGGCGGGTTCCACTGCGTAGCCCTGAAGAACGATGGTTCCCTGGATGCCTGGGGATGGAACGACGACGGCCAGTGCGATGTACCGGCAGGAAACGATTTCGTGGCCGTGGTCGGCGGCTGGCGCCATAGCGTAGCCCTGAAGTCTGACGGTACACTTTTCGCCTGGGGCGACGACAGCACCCATCAGTGCGAGGTGCCGGCCGGAAACGACTACGTGGCTATCTCGTCGGGTGACTACTGGAGTCTGGCGCTCAAGGACGACGGCTCTCTGCGCGCCTGGGGAACGGATGCCAGCGGGCAGCTGGGAGTCCCCGCCGGGAACGACTTCAAGGCGATCGCCGCGGGCGTTTACCACGGCCTGGCGCTGAAGTCGGATGGCTCTATCGCCGCATGGGGGACCAACGACCAGGGGCAGTGCAACGTGCCCCCGGGGACCTTCGAGGCTATTGCGGCGGGACGCTACCACAGCGAGGCCCTGCAGACCGACGGCTCCCTGGCCGCGTGGGGGGACGACTCCAGGGGGCAGTGCCAGGTCCCTGCCGGGGATGTGTTCACTTCGCTGACCAGCGGTGGGTACCACGGCGTGGCGATCGCCAACTGGCCGGCTCCCACCGTCACATCGCTGGTCCCGAACATCGGCAACAACAACGCCACGGTCAGCATAACCGACCTTGCGGGGACCGACTTCCGCAGCGGCGCCACCGTGAAGCTCACCAGGGGCGGTCAGGCCGATATCAATGCTACCAATGTCGTGGTCGTCTCCGGTTCCAGGATAACCTGCGACCTCGATCTTTCGGGCAGGGCGGTCGGGACTTGGAACGTCGTTGTCACCAACCACGACGGCCAGACGGGCACCCTTACCGACGGGTTCGACGTCCAGTATCCGCCCCCCGAGGTGACAGGAATCTCACCGAACAATGGGAACAGGGGCGAGACCCTGGATGACGCGCAGATAGCGGGGAGCGAGTTCCGTGATGTCTCTCTGACAGTTGAGCTCCAGAACGGCGGGGAGGTAATCACCGCCACCGATGTCAACTGGGTCAGCGGGGACCTCATCACGGCAGATTTCACAATCCCCGTGGGCGCCACCGTCGGCCAGGTCTGGGACGTGTTCGTAATGCACGGCGACGACGGGAAGTGGGACGCGCTCACCGATGGCTTCGACGTCCAGTACCCGCCACCGGTTGTCACAGGGATCTCTCCGAACAACGGTAACCGTGGACAGACCCTGACCGGGGTCCAGATAGACGGGAGCGACTTCCGCGGACCGAACTCAAACGTCATTGCTCAGCTCAAGAACGGGGCCGATATCATAGACGGGACCGTCACCAACGTAACAGGAACGCAGATCACATGTGACTTCACCATCACGGCTGGAGCTACCGTAGGGCTCTGGGACGTCTACGTCCAGCATGTGGACGATGGCAAGAACGATACCCTCGCCGGAGCGTTCGACGTCCAGTACCCACCCCCGGTTGTCACCGGCATATCTCCGAACAATGGCAACCGTAGACAGACGCTCACCGGTGTCCAGATCAACGGTTCTGATTTCAGGGGACCGAACGCAAACGTCATCGCCCAGCTCAAGAACGGGGCAGACACCATAAACGGGACGGTCACCAACGTATCAGGAACACAGATAACGGCGGACTTCACAATCCCGACCGGCGCCACTATCGGTCTCTGGGACGTCTACGTCCAACACGTGGACGACGGGAAGAACAGCACAGGGGTGGGTCTGTTCGACGTCCAGTACCCGCCCCCCGTCGTTACAGGCATCTCACCGAATAGCGGTAACCGAGGCCAGACTCTCACAGGAGTCCAGATAGACGGCTCTGACTTCCGGGGGCCCAACGCCAACGTCATCGCTCAGCTTAAGAACGGTGCCGACACCATAGACGGGACAGTCACCAACGTGACGGATACCCAGATCACGGCCGACTTCACAATCCCGGCCGGAGCCACTATCGGCCTGTGGGACGTCTACGTACAGCACGTGGACGACGGAAAGAATGACACCCTGGCGGGAGCCTTCGACGTCCAGTACCCGCCGCCCGTTGTCACAGGGATCTCCCCGAACAACGGCAACCGCGGTCAAACCCTCACCGGAGTACAGATAGACGGCTCTGACTTCAGGGGACCAGATGTCAACCTCCAGGTCGAGCTGGTCGGCCTCTCACCGACTCCTATCCCGTTCGGGAACTGCCACTTCGTCAACGCGACCCAGATAACGGCCGACCTCGATATCCCCCTGGACGCTGCCGTTGGGGCCTGGGACGTATGCATGACCCATCTCGATGATGGGAAGAGCGGTACCGGGACAGGCCTGTTCGACGTCCAGTACCCACCGCCCGCTGTCACGGGGATCAACCCGGACAGCGGCAATCGCGGACAGACCCTGACCGGGGTGGCCATCACGGGAACGAACTTCAGGGGGCCGGATGTCAACATCCAGCTCGAGCTGGTCGGCCTTTCACCGACCCCTATCGCATTCGGCAACTGCCACTTCGTGAACTCCACCCAGATCACAGCAGACCTGGATATCCCCCTCGACGCCGTCGTCGGGCTCTGGGATGTCCGTGTAACGCACATAGATGATGGAAAGAGCGGTACCGGGACAGGCCTGTTCGACATACAGTACCCTCCCCCAACCTTCACCTCCATCAACCCCAACTCCGCCATGAACACGGGGACTGTGAACGTGACCGACCTGAAGGGGACCAACTTCAGAGTGGGAGCCTCCGTACACCTGGAGAGGAACGGGCAG
>JAZDFZ010000016.1:0-16274 GCA_043807425.1 Actinomycetota bacterium | reverse complement strand
CGGCTTCTCCTCGCGGAAGCGCCGGCTGAAGTCGTCCCGCTCCAGTATTCTGGCCACCGTGAACTTGCTGGTCAGCTCCAGTATCTCCTTGAACCTCAGGGGCGCGAGCCACTCGCTGTTGCGCGCCATGCGCGTCCGTCCCGTATCGATGATCTTGCCGGCCTGCTCCACGTAGGTCTGCGCGTTGCTCTCCACCTCCTCCGGGGTCAGCACCGGGCGCGTGGAGTCCTGCTCGCTGGGGTCGCCTATCAGGGCGGTGAAGTCACCGATGATCAGCACGATCTGGTGGCCCAGCTCCTGGAAGTGGCGTAGCTTGTTGAGTGGAACGGCGTGGCCTATGTGCAGGTCGGGCCGCGTGGGGTCTACCCCCAGCTTGACCACCAGGGGCCTGCCCGTGGAAATCGAGCGTTCCAGCTTGGCGCGCATCTCCTCCGCCGGGATCAGCTCCACCGCCCCCGACGATATCAGCTCCATCTGGCTGTCTATCTCGGTCCCGCGCGTCATTCTTTCCTCTCGTTGCTGAGTCCGCTCGTGGCCGGCACAGGCGTATTATAACCGAAGGCATGGTGGTTGCTTAGCAGGAGAAGAGGGGCGTCAGACGTTTTCGTTGCGCAATGGCCTGCTGTTGTTCGGCGTGCTCCAGCGCACCGCAATCGTCTGACCCCCCGGTTCGTCCAATGGTTGGTCCACTGCCATGTGATGCGTAGGTGAGAAGTGTTACAATTGTTGAAGATGTGGCTGATGTGAAGGTGACATGAAGGTAGCAACCCGCATAGCACTGGTCATCGTCCTTGGTTTTGCGATAGCAATCGGAGGGCTGATCGGCTGGTTCTACTCCGGGATAGGACTGCCGGACCTCGCCTCGCTCCACGAGTACAAGGCGGCTCAGAACTCCAAGGTCTTCGCGGCCGACGGGACCCTCCTCTGCGAGCTGTACGGGGACCAGAACCGCGAGATCATTTCGCTCCAGGAGATGCCCGAATCGTTCCGCAACGCCGTCATCGCCACCGAGGACCGCGACTTCTACGGGCACAGGGGGGTAGACTGGAAGGGCGTCATCCGTGCGCTGTGGGCGAACGTGGTGCAGGGGACGGTGGTCGAGGGCGGGAGCACCATCACCCAGCAGTACGTCAAGAACGCCTATGTCGGTCCCAAGCGCACACTCTGGCGCAAGATCCAGGAAGCGCATCTCGCCTACCAGCTCGAGCAGAAGTACTCCAAGAACAAGATCCTGGAGATGTACCTGAACGACGCTTACTTCGGCAACGGCTGCTACGGCGTCTTCACCGCCGCCAGGAGGTACTTCGGCAAGACCCCCGCCGAGCTCACTCTCGCACAGAGCGCGATGCTGACCGGCGTGCTGGCCGCCCCCAGCTACTACGACCCCTACTCGCGGCCGCAGGAGGTCCAGGAGAAGCGGAACAACGTGCTTCGCAAGATGCACAACGCCGGGTACATAAACCGGACCGAGATGGACGCCGCCCTGAACACCCCCATGGACGTCGCGCCCAAGAACCAGGTCTACGTGACGCGCCGGGCGCCTTACTTCTGCGACTACATCACCGCCCTGGTGCGGCGAAAGTACGGCGACCAGCAGGCATTCCGCGGGGGCTTGAGGATATACACCACCATCGACCTGCGCCTCCAGGACCTCGCCGAGAACGTTATCGCGAGGTCGACGGAGCAGGGCGAAGGCCCGGACGCCGCGATGGTGTGCATCGATCCCAGGACCGGCTACATCAAGGCCATGGTGGGGGGAAAGGACTACGCGACGAGCCAGTTCAACGTGGCCGCCGACGGCCACCGTCAGGCCGGCAGCTCCTTCAAGACCTTCGTTCTGGTGAGGGCGCTGGCCGACAAGGTGTCGCCCAACCAGACATACGACGCGTCGTCTCCGAGGACCATTCAGCTCCCCGACGGCGGGGTCTGGAAGGTCAGCAACTACGAGGGGCACGGCAGCGGCACCACCTCGGTCCGCAACGCCACCATACACTCCATCAACGTGGTCTTCGCGCAGCTGATCATGGACGTCGGCCCTTCCAGGGTGGCCGAAATGGCCAAGCAGATGGGCATCACCAGCTTCGTGGACCCGAACCCCGCTATCGCCCTGGGAGGCCTGACCGTCGGCGTGAACCCGCTGGAGATGGCGTCCGCCTACGGTACCCTCGCCAACAACGGCTCGCACGCGCTACCTCGCTCCATATCCAAGATCACCGACGCCAACGGCAACCTGGTCGACGAGGGCAAGCCCGAGGTCAACCAGGTCATCGACCCCGAGGTTGCGACCGAGGCGAACAGCATACTGCAGAGCGTGGTGTCCGGCGGGACCGGCGTGGGAGCCCAGATCGGGCGCCCGCAGGCGGGTAAGACCGGGACCGCGGAGGACTACGCGGACGCCTGGTTCGTGGGCTACACCCCGGACCTGGTCACAGCGGTCTGGGTGGGATACCCGCAGGGGCGTATCTCCATGGGCCACATGACCGGCGGCTCCCTTCCCGCGTCGATCTGGGCCCGATTCATGGGCCCCGCCCTCGAGGACACGCCGGAGACCGCCTTCGTCAGGGGGGAGAGCGGGTCCGATTCCACCCAGTCCGAGGATATCACCGTCACGGTCTGCGACGTCTCCGGCATGCTCGCGGGGCCGAACTGCCCCACCACCCACAGCCGTACCTTCAAGCGTGGAGAGGAGCCTCAGGGCTACTGCAACGTCCATACTCAGCAGCAGACCAGGACCGTACCCAGCGTGGTCGGCATGAGCAGTTCCTCCGCCCTCAGCGCGCTCTCCTCCGCCGGCTACTCCGGAACCGTCGTCAACCAGACCTCCGGCGAGGAGGCCGGCACCGTGATATCACAGACGCCTGCGGCAGGAACCACCCTGGCCGCGGGCGGGAGCGTCACCATCTACGTGTCCACGGGCGTGCCCGAGGGTACCGTGCCGGGCGTGGTCGGTATGGCCGAGGCGGCCGCCAAGACGAGGATCGCCGCCGCCGGCTTCGCCGCGAGCGCGAGCTACGCCCCGGGCGGCTCCGCCGGGACCGTGATAGGCCAGAGCCCGGGCGCCGGGGCCAAGATGCCCCTGGGCTCGACAGTGTCCATAACGGTGGCCAGCGGCTCGGGCGGTGGCGGGATCAAAGGCATGTCGGTCTGGTGGCCCCTCTGAGCACAGGGGCCCGTACCGGGCCCTGAACCGGTTACTTCTTGATCCTGGAGTAGCGCTCGAAACCCGAGAATCCCTGGCAGGTGACGCCCTTCTTCTCGAGCGCGTCGAAGAAGAGGTTGAGGCCGATGTCGTCGGAGGCGATGTGTCCGGCGATGACCACGTTGACGTGGTGCTTCTCGGCCTCGGCCTTGATCTTGTCCCCCATGTGCATGCACACCATGGTGCCCACACCGGAGGCGGCGAGCTTCTCCAGGATGGCCGCCGGGCCCTCCGTACCACCCGTCATATCGACAAGGATCTCTCCCGCCCGCGCCTTCTTGTCGCCGACCAGGACGGCCGGGCACATGCCCTTCCTGGCGGCACGCCGGTACTCCTCCTGCTTGAGCAGGAGATCTATCACGTCTCCCATTAGCCGCGGCCTGGCCCTCTTGAATATCCTGCCCAGGTGATCGGTCACCAGGTTGTCCGCGGGAGTGTGGACGCACATGAACGGGATGTCCAGCAACCTGGCCGCGTCGACCGGCCTCTGGTGGTTCTGGGGCAGGATGGCCCGCCATATCTCCTTCATGCGCTCCGAGATCAGCGCGTCGCCGATGTTCACCGGGACCCCGTAGGCGGCCCAAACGTCCGCCTGCAGGCTCATGACCTCCGACAGCCCCTGGAGCGCGCGGCCCTCCGGGTGGTGCGCGATGGCCACGTCATACTTCCTGCCGCGCTCCCTCAGCCTGTCGACCAGCAGCAGTTCCGGGGTCTCCACGTCCACCCCCGCGATGACCTTACGCACCTGGAGGTCGGGCTTTCCGTGCAGGATGCGGGTGTCGGCGAACGGGTTTGTCAACCGCTCGTCGTCGAAGAACGCCTTCTCCTCCTTCTTCATCCCATCGCGCTCGGCTCCGGCGTCGGCCAGCACCTGCTCGATGCCCACCTTACCCCTGGGGTCCTTGCGGCTGCCCATGTCGATGGCGAGCCTGTAAATGCTCTCGAGTTTCAATGGTGGAACCTCCCGGTGATCGTGCTGGATCGCGCCGCTCCCGGCTACTCCAGGCCGGGGTTCTGAAAAAGGCCCTCCTGGACCGGATTGCCTTCGTCGCCCGCGAGAAGCTCGCAGATCCTGCGCTCTAACTCGTCGAGGTCGAGCCCGCACTCCTCCTTGATGGAGCGCCGAAGCATCGGCCTGGCGTGGGCGAGGTCCCCGAGGATCCGCTCGATGAGCTCCAGGGCCATCGCCGCCTTGAACTCGCCCGGACCCTCCCGGGTCATGTCCTTGAGCATGCGCTCCTCGGTGCGCGACGCGACCACCGGATCGGCGATCCCCTCGATGTAGACCAGGGTCCGCCTCGCCGGCCCGCGGTCATCATCGATCGGTATGAACCCGACGATGCTATCCGAGCGGAAGTACTTGCCGTAGCCCAGCGCCACGATCTGGCCTTTCTTGACTTCCAAGTCGCGCCCTCCTTGCTCGGGCAGTCTACTTGTTCTTGGGGGCGGACTTTAGTCCGCCATCCAGCATGCTATCCGGGACTGAAGTCCCGGCCCAAGGGGTACAGGATATCACAGGGGGGTGGGTTCATCCCCCTCTATCATCCTGCGCAGCTCGTCCAGCTGGCGGGCCACCTCGCGGGGCGCCGTGCCACCGATGGCGCCGCGCCGCGCCAGCGACGACTCCACCGAAAGCCACCCGGCGGCCTCCTCGCCAAGCAGCGGGCTGAACTTCTTGAGCTCCTCGGCATCGAGGTCCCAAAGGGTCTTGTCGTTCTTCAGGCAGTAGTGGACCACCTCGCCCACGATCCGGTGGGCCTCCGGGAAATCGAGCTCCTTGCTCACCAGGAAGTCGGCCAGGTCGGTCGCGGTCATGAACCCGGAGCGGGTCAGCTCACGCGCCCGCTGCCGGTCGAACCTCATCGTGGAGACTGTCCCCTGCATCACGGCCAGGCTGTCCAGAACCGTATCCACGGCATCGAACAACGGCTCCTTGTCCTCCTGGAGGTCGCGGTTGTACGCCAGCGGGAGGCCCTTGAGCATGGTGAGCACCGACACCAGGCTGCCCGTCACCCGCCCGGTCTTCCCTCGTATCAGCTCGGGTCCGTCGGGGTTTTTCTTCTGGGGCATGAGGCTGGAGCCCGTGGCCCAGGCGTCATCCAGTTGCACCAGGCCGAACTCCTGCGAGCACCAGAGAATGATCTGCTCGGAGAGCCGGGACAGGTGGCTCATTATCATGGTGAGGGCGAAGAGCGCAGCGCACACGAAGTCGCGGTCGCTGACGGCATCCACGCTGTTCTGCGAGACAGCCCCGAAACCCAGGCGCGAGGCCATCACCTCCCGGTCCACCGGTATCGGGGTCCCGGCCAGCGCACCGGAGCCCAGGGGCAGGCAGTCCGCGCTGGCGTCCGCCTCGAGCAGCAGGCTCAGGTCGCGCTCCAGCATGTGCACGAACGCGAGCAGCACGTGCCCCAGCAGGACCGGCTGCGCCTGCTGCAGGTGGGTGTGGCCGGGAATGGCTACGTCCACCGTCTCCTGCGCGCGCTCGATCAGGGTTTCCTGGAGCTCCTCCACCCCCATGCCCACCAGCTCGCAGGCATGCAGGACGAACAGCCGCAAGTCACAGGCCACCTGGTCGTTGCGGCTGCGTCCGGTGCGGACCTTGCCCCCCACCGGGCCCACCAGCTCGACCAGCCTGCGCTCGATGGCGGTGTGGATGTCCTCGTCGGACGGCTTGAACTCGAAGCTGCCGTCGGCCATCTCCCTCTCTATGAGCTCGAGGGCCTCGTCTATCCGGGAATGCTCCGAACCCGAAAGCACCCCGGCCTCAAGGAGCGCGTCGGACCAGGCGGCCGTGCAGTCGATGTCGTACGGGTACAGCCGCGCGTCGAACGATATGGACCTGCCGAACTCGATGAACAAGAGGTCCGGCTCCTCGCCGAACCGCCCTCCCCACATCCTCACTTCTCCCCCTCTCCGCGTCTCCTCTCCGAGGCCGCCCAGACCTCGAGCGGCAGCCCCCAGAGCTCGATGAAACCCCGCGAGGCGGTGTGGTCGAAGACGTCCGCGTGATCGTAGGTCGCAAGCCCGGCGTCGTACAGCGAGTTCGCGGAGCGCCTTCCCGCTATGACCGCCGTCCCCTTGTACAGCCTCATCCGCACCGTGCCGTCGACCCTCTCCTGTACAGAGGCATTGAACTCCCTGATGGCCGAGTTCAGCGGGCTGAACCACGGCCCCTCGTAGGCCATCTCCGCGACCCTCCACTCGAGCGGCCTCTTGGCCGACAGGGTCTCCCTGGTCAGAGTGATGGACTCGAGGTCGCGGTGCGCCTCGATCAGCATGACCGCGGCAGGAGCCTCGTATATCTCGCGGGACTTTATCCCCACCAGGCGGTCCTCGACCATGTCTATGCGCCCGATCCCGTGGGAACCCCCGAGCGCGTTGAGCCTGTCGACGATCTGAGCCAGCCGCATCTCCTGGCCGTCCAGTGCCACGGGAATACCGCCGGCGAAGTCGATCTCCACGTAATCCGGTTCGTCGGGAGCGTCCCCCGGCGAGGTCGTCCACTCGTAGGCGTCCTCCGGCGGCTCGGTCCAGGGGTCCTCGAGCACGCCGCACTCGCAGGAGCGCCCCCACAGGTTCTCGTCCACGCTGTAGGGTGACTCCACGGTCACCGGCACCGGTATCCCCCACGACTTCGCGTACTCGATCTCCTGCTCGCGGGTCATGGTCCACTCCCGCATTGGAGCGATTATCTCCAGACCCGGGTCGAGCGCCCGGCAGGCCACCTCGAAGCGCACCTGGTCGTTTCCCTTGCCGGTGCAGCCGTGGGCGACCGCGGTAGCCCCGCAGGAGTGCGCCAAGTCGACCTGCAGCTTGGCGAGCAGTGGGCGCGCCAGCGCGGTCGCCAGCGGATAGCGCCCCTGGTAGAGCGCGTTGGCCCAGAGTGCGGGTACGATGTAGTCCTCGAGGAACTCGTCGCGGGCGTCCATCACATGGGCGTCCGTCGCCCCGGTATCGAGGGCCTTCTTCCTGATCTGCTCCATGTCGCCGGGCTGACCCAGGTCCCCGGTCACGCACACCACCTCGAAGCCCCGCTCCATCAGCCAGCGCACCAGCACCGAGGTGTCGAGCCCGCCGGAGTAGGCGAGGACGACCCTGCCTTTCTTGTCGGCTTCCGGCACCGTTACCACCTTTCTTTTTTTACACCCGCGGACTGAAGTCCGCTCCCAAGCCCAGTACACCCGCGGACTGAAGTCCGCGCCCCCGCACCCTAACCCGCGCCCCCGGGGGGGGAGGGGCTCAGGAGTCAGGGCGCGGACGCCATCAGCAACCGCGCCAACGATGAGCTGTCGACGTCGCGCGAGCATACGACCAGTATCGTATCGTCCCCGGCCACCGTGCCCGCCACGCCTTCGACCCGTGCGGTGTCCAGCGCCCAGGCCAGTCCCTGGGCGTTGCCCGGCGTGGTCCGCACCACGACCATGTTACCGGTCGCCTCGCAGGAGAGCATAACCTGTGGGGCCAGCCCCTGCAGGAACCGGTCGCCTTCCTCCCTGTGCCCGGCTTCCCCGGCATCCATGTAGCGCGCCCCGGCTCCGTCCGCGCCTCGCGCGAGTCCCAGCTCGCGCAGGTCGCGAGAGACCGTGGTCTGGCTGACCTCGAACCCCCTCGCGGAGAGCTGCTCCACCAGGCCCGCCTGGCTGGTGACCTTCCCCGAGCGCACCATATCCAGGATGGCCGCCTGCCTCTGTTTCTTCATCTCTTGTCCCCGGGCCCTAACCGTAGATCATCGACAGGAGGGCCACCTGCGCGTGCAGGCGGTTCTCGGCCTGGTCCCACACGACCGAGTGGCTCCCGTCGATCACGGCGTCGGTTATCTCCTCCCCGCGGTGCGCGGGCAGGCAGTGCATGACCATCGCGTCGTCGTTGGCCAGCCGGAGCATCTCCTCGTTCAGCTGGAAGGCGCCGAAAAGGCGCTTCGCCTGCTCCGGGTCCGCCTCGTCCCCCATGCTCACCCACACGTCCGTGTAGAGCACGTCGGCGCCCGTGGCGGCCAGGATGGGGTCGCTGGTGAGCGTTACCGAACCTCCGTGTCTTTCCACCAGGTCCATAGACTCCCGCGTGATGGCCGGGTCGGGTCCGTGCCCCTCCGGGGTGGCCACCACCACGTCCATCGCCAGCCTGGACCCCGCCCGCATCAGCGAGTTTGCGACGTTGTTGCCGTCCCCCAGGTACACCAGCCTCAGGCCGCCGAACCCGCCCCGGTACTCGAGGATGGTCAGCATGTCCGCCATCGCCTGGCAGGGGTGGCACAGGTCCGTCAGGGCGTTCAACACGGGCACGTCCGCCGCCGCGGCGAGTTCCTCGAGTCGCTCCTGTCCGAAGGTCCGGACCACGAGTCCGTCCAGGTACCTCGACAGTACGGTACCGGTGTCCCCGATGGTCTCGCCCCTTCCCAGCTGAAGGTCGGTGAGCATCATCGGGTGCCCGCCGAGGCGCAGGACGGCGACCTCGAAGGAAACCCGGGTGCGGGTCGACGGTTTCTCGAAGAGCAGGCCGACGGCTTTGCCCGCGAGCGGCCTGAAGCCCCTGGTCCCCTCCTTCTTGATCCTGAGCGCCTCGGTCAGGACGTCAGAGAGATCCTCGCCGCTCAGCCCCTGGAGGCTGAGGAAATCGGCTCCGCGCATCTTGTGCTTCACCGCGCCCCTCCCCGCTCTCCGACCGCCGTGACGGCATCCGCCAGGAGGCGCGCGCCCTCGAGCGCCTCTTCCTCCGTCAGGGTGAGGGGCGGGAGCACCCTCACCGCGTCTGGGGCCACATCGTTCACGACCACTCCCCGCGCGAGGCACTCCATGACCACCTCACGGGCCACGGACTCCGACAACTGCGTCGCCAACATCAGGCCCCGTCCCCTGACCCCCGTGACCAGAGGTACGGTCCCGACCATCTCCTCCAGGGCGCCCTTCAGCCTGGCGCCGACCTCTGCAGCGTTCTGTGCCAGCCGCTCGTCCAGTATGGTACTGACGCAGGCCAGGCCCGCAGCGCAGGCCAGGAACCCGCCGCCGAAAGTGGTTCCGTGGTCCCCGGGCTCCAGCACGTCCCCGAACTCGCCCATCCCCATGAACACGCCCACCGGGATGCCGTTGGCGAGTCCCTTCGCCAGTGTCAGCACGTCGGGCTTGATCCCGGAGGCCGAGCTCGCCAGGAACGTGCCGGTCCGGCCCATGCCGGACTGCACCTCGTCGAAGATCAGCACCGCCCCGGTCTGGTTGCACAGCCTTCGCGCCGTGGCCAGGAACTCGTCCTCCAGCGGATATACGCCCCCCTCTCCGATGACCGGCTCGATGAGGACGGCGGCGGTGCTTCCGTCAACGGCCTCTTCGAGCGCGGCGATGTCGTCCATGGCCACGTGCACGAATCCGTCCACCACCGGGCCGAACGGCTCCCATTTCGCCGGCTGCCCTGTGGCCGAAAGCGTCATCAGGGTCCTTCCATGGAAAGACTTCAGCAGGCACACCACTTTGCTGCGGGGGTCGCCGCAGAGGAAGTGATACTTGCGGGCGAGCTTCAGCGCGCCCTCGTTGGCCTCCGCCCCGGAGTTGCAGAAGAAGCACTTCGAACCGGGGAACACGCCCTCGACCAGGGTCCGCGCGAGCAAAGCCTGCGGCTCCACGTAGTACAGGTTCGTGGTATGGAGGAGGCTGGCGGCCTGCTGCTCTATCGCCGTGGTCACGGCGGGGTGTCCGTGCCCGAGCACCACCACTCCCAATCCGCCCAGCAGGTCCAGGTACTCCCGTCCGGCCGAGTCCCACAGGCGGGTCCCCTTCCCGCGGACGAATGCCACCGGAAGCCGTTTGTAAGTGTGCATCACGTACCGTGAGTCCAGCTCCACGCACCGCTCGAGCGTGACGTCCTCCATCTCATTCCCCCTCGAGGAGCTTATCGAATGAATCCACGATCATGGTGCCCACTCCGCCGCTGGTGAAGACCTCCAGGAGCAGCGCGTGCTCGATGGTGCCGTCAATTATGTAGGCGCGCTCCACTCCGCCCTCGACGGCCTTCACGCACGCGTCAACCTTGGGTATCATCCCGCTGGAGACCACGCCCTCGTCGAGCATCCTCCTGCAGGCACCCACGTCGAGCTTGCTCAACAGGTCACCCCCCTCGTCCAGGATGCCCTTCACGTTGGTCATGAAGATCATCTTGTCCGCGTCCAGCGCGAGCGCCATCTCGCCGGCCACCGTATCCGCGTTTATGTTGTAGGAGTTGCCCTGCCGGTCGGTGCCCACCGAGGCTATGACGGGGATCAGCTCGTAGGAGAGGAGCTCCTGTATTATCTGCGCGTTTATGGAGTCTACTTGTCCGACCCAGCCCAGGTCCGAGCCGTCCTCGGCGAGCCGCTTGCTGCAGGTTATGAGGTTGCCGTCCTCACCGGAGAGCCCCATGGAGAGCGTACCGTGCCGGTTGATAAGGGAAACCAGGTCCTTGTTCACCTTGCCCACCAGCACCATCTTGGCTATCTCCATGGTCTCCGTGTCGGTCACCCTGTGGCCGCCGACGAAGGTGACCTCCTTGGACAGCCTGTCCATGTACTCCGAGATCTGGGGCCCGCCCCCGTGAACGATCACGGGATTTATGCCGACGTAGCGCATGAGGACCACGTCCGAGGCGAACATCCGTCGTATCTCGGGGTCCTGCATGGCGTTCCCGCCGAACTTGATGACGACGGTGGTCCCCCGGTAGAGCTTTATGTAGGGCAGGACCTCGGTCAGCACCTTGGCCTTGTGGGCCAGTGCCTCCGCGCCTTGTTGTTCGATGCCGCTCATCATGAGAACTCCGCGTTTATCTCCACGTACTCGGTGGAGAGGTCCGTCGTGAGGTAGAAGGCCGAGCCGCTTCCCAGCCCCAGGTCAACGGTGATCTCGGCCTCGTCGCGCGCCAGCATCCGGACCAGGTCGTCATGGTCGCACTCGAGCGGTATTCCCCCGGACACCAGCTTGTACTCCCCCACGTAGATGTCCAGGCTGTCCGGATCGAGCGGAACCCCGGCGCTTCCGGCAGCGGCGGCGATCCGGCCCCAGTTGGGGGCGCCGCCGAAGAAGGAGCACTTCACCAGGTCGGAGACGGCGATCGCCTCCGCGATGACCACCGCCTCGGCGTCGTCTCGCGCGCCGTTCACCACGATGCGCAGCAGCTTCGTCGCGCCCTCGCCATCCTTGACCAGGGCCATCGCCAGGTTCGCGGTCAGCCAGCACAGCGCCCTGAAGAACAGCTCGGCCTCCTCACGGGTCATGGCGTACCCTTGCGGGAAAGCCGCGCCGTTCGCCATCATCAGCACCGTGTCGTTGGTCGACTGGCAGCCGTCCACGCTGATGCGGTTGAACGACCACTCGCCGGCCTGGGAAAGCCACTGCTGCATGGTCTCGTGGTCCAGTGGCATGTCCGTGGTGATCAGCGAGATCATCGTCGCCATGTTGGGATGTATCATCCCCGCGCCTTTCGCCATGGCGCCCATCCGCACCACCCTGCCCGCGATCTCCATCTCGACCGCGAGCTCCTTGGGGTAGGTGTCGGTGGTCATGATCGCCTTTGCCGCGTCCGTGTTGCCCCCCGGGCTCAGCTCACCCGCCGCCTGCGAGATGCCCGCGAGGACCTTATCCATCGGCATTTGCACCCCGATAGGACCGGTGGAGCAGACCAGTGCCTGACCTTCGGCCAGCCCCAGGGCGCTCTCGACCGCCTCGGCCATGGCCAGCGCGTCCGCGAGGCCCCGTTCGCCGGACATGGCGTTGGCGTTTCCGCTCGAGACGACCACGGCGCCCGCGGAGCCCGCCCGTACCCTCTCGGCGGTCACTTCTACGGGTGCCGCCGGGAGCGCATTGGTGGTGAAGATGCCGGCGACCGAGGCGGTGCGCTCGCTCTTCACCATGGCGAGGTCGGGGCGCCCGTCCCCCTTGATCCCGCACGCCACCCCGGCGGCCAGGAAACCCTGCGGGGCGCAAACCCCTCCCAGAATCCTCTCGAAGCCCATCGCTTTCATCCCACTCACCCCTCGATCACGGAAAGACCGCCGGGCCCGCCAGCCCGGTGCCCTCCGGCAGACCACACAGTATGTTCATGTTCTGGACCGCCTGGCCGCTCGCTCCCTTGACCAGGTTGTCGATAACGGTCATCACTATAAGCATATCGCTGCCCGGGAACTCGAGCGCCACGTGGCAGTCGTTGCCCCCCTGCACGGACTTGGTGTCGGGGTAGCGCCCCTCGGGCAGCAGGTGCACGAACTCCTCACCGGCATACGTGCTCTCGTAGACCCCCCGGACCTCCGACGGCTCCGCGTCGTCCGCCAGCGGCACGTATATCGTACAGAGGATACCCCTGTTCATGGGAGCCAGGTGCGGCGTGAACACCACCTTCGGCTCCGGGTCCTGTGCCAGGCCCGCGAGCCCGCCCTTCACCTCCGGCAGGTGCCGGTGACCCGAGACCGCGTAAGGCGCCATGCCGTCGGCGACCTGCGGGAAGTGCGTCTGTAGCGTCAGCCCCCTGCCCGCCCCCGACACCCCGCTCTTGGCGTCAACCACCACCGTCCCGTTTATGAGCCCCGCCCGCGCGGCGGGATACAGCCCCAGCAGGGTGGCCGTCGGGTAGCAGCCCGGGTTGGCCACCAGCCGCGCGCCAGCTATCTCCGCACGGTAGATCTCCGGCAGGCCGTAGGCCGCCTCCGTCAGCAGCTCCGGGCACTCGTGGGATATCCCGTACCACAGCTCGTACTCCTCGATGCCGCCCAGCCTGAAGTCGGCCGACATGTCGATCACCTTAAACCCCGCCTCCAGCAACTCCGGTGCCACCTTCATGCTCTTCCCGTGCGGCAGCCCCAGGAAGACGACATCGCACCCTTCCAGAGCCGCCGGGTCGTATTCCGTGTACGAGCCCTCGTAGTACGGCCCCAGGCTGGGATACAGCGAGCCCACGCTCTTCCCCGCGTACTTGTTCGCCGTGAACACCTCGACTGAAGCGCCCGGGTGCCCCCACAGCAGCCGCATGAGCTCGGCCCCGGTATACCCGGAAGCGCCGACTATCCCGACCTTCACGCCCTCGGACAACCTATTTCCTTTCACTAGAGACGCATTGAATGAATAATATACATTAAGATGACTATCTATGCAAGGACCCTTTGAAGGTTATAGATAGGACTTTTCAGCAGCCGTCACATCGTAAGCAATCGAAGCGAGCCGTCCCCGACTATGCCAGCGCTCGGGACAGCCCTACTGCTCTCACACCAAGTCAATCAACCACTTCGGCAACAGGGCCTCTAGCGGCACAAAGACGGCCTTCTAGTATTATCATTTCAATGTAGGCGAAATCGGGTGAACTCCAACGTAAAAAAGATCTCGTATTCCGTTGTGTCGCTTCAGTTAATCCCCGTCTGCTTTTCCAATCTTTCTCAAACGGGGCGGACCACCGCCCTGAAGATAACCCTGAGGGAAATCCATGATCCATCTTTCTCCGGTCTTTTCATCTACGTATTCGATCGCCCAATTATTACTGTCAACACGTACTTTTGTAAGGTGCTCTTCACGGTATCTTAAGGCTTCGTTGCCTGTGAGTTCGTCCCTACTCATGCTGGTGCTATCTTCCTCTTCTCCGGTCACGGTACCCTCCTTATAACCACATTGCTTAGTTCTGAGATTGAGCTGTTGGGAATCCAGAATTCACGTGCTCCCCCCCGCCGTCAACGGGTAATTAACGAAATCTACTACTGGCTCATCTGGGGACCAGTGTTCCACGGATGGTCGGCGGTCAGAGCCAAACGCATATTTATCTTCTGGGGCTCACTACTTTCTGTCAGCGGGGCCATCGTTGCACCTATGAGTCTTTTCTCGAGATTGGGCGCGTTCTTGATTGCGTTTTCTCTATGCGTATTGGTCGGGAATCTCCCAGAGTTGCCTTCAATCCCACATGATCGCCGTGAGATCTCCAGTGGCAAGAATATCCGGGAAAAAATCCTGATACTTCTTTGGTATTGAAACGACCCCATTGCGCTTCAATTACCAAGTCATTTCTGCGCTTTCTTGGGAGGTGTCTCGTACCCTTTTACGCCGCCGGTCTTTATGTCGATCATTGTTGCGCGGGTGAAGTCGGCGTCGGTGAGGTCGCGGTCGACGAAGTCCACCTCCTGCAGGTAGGCGCCGACTCAGAAGTAATTGTCTAACATTGGTCTAACAGCTTAGGCTGAAGCAGCATCAATCGAGCCCAACCGTTATGGCCCATTCACGAGTGAATCTGCCAGTCAGCAAAGGTAGCTTGCTTGGACCGGTACGACTTTTAATCCGGGTGTCGCAGGTTCGAGACCTGCCTGGCCCACACGCCTGAAGACCGGGCTTTAAGCCCGGGCTTGCACCACTCCATCCAGGCAGGTCGAGGACCTGCGACAGGGGGGAGTCATATCGCGTGGGGGGAAGGTCCCCCCGCGCTCTATCCGGGGGTAACAGCCGCGCTTTCACTTCAAATTCCATCGGAATGCAATCGCCACGCGGCGCCATAGGGGGCGGAGCCCCCTTGGGGCGCTAGCGTTAGCGCGCGCCGTCGTAGCGTTCGAGACCTGCCTGGCCCACCAGCAATAATCCGCACTATCATGCGTTTTTCCAGCAGACGCGTATTAAGCGTCCCCCGCTTTCCAGCGTGGCATCTAACACCCGTCTAACAGTGCGGTGGTCGTCGACTGAGAGAGATAGAGTGATAAACGGGCTTGCAGAAACCTATGATTTCCGTGTTAGGAGGGCCAATGGGGAAACGTCGGGGCTATGACGAATTCCAAGTCTGATGGAATTGGAGTCTTGTGTTGCCGCGATTATTCCGCGAATGCATTCGACTAAGCGCCAACTGCGCATTCCTGCGAAAGTGGACACCAATTCCTGTCGAACGCGGACACCTCCGGAGCGAAGCGACGCCGGAACCCTAACTGCTTCCTGACTGTCCAGCTTCGGCAGGAATGACGTCTGTTCTCAATGTGCCAACCCCCTTTCTACCAGCGCCGGTCCGGCTTGTCCACTTTTCGCCGGGACCGCTCCAACGACAACTTGAATCACCTATCCGGCGACACCGTTCCATCACTCGGAACCCGGCAGATGGAGCGAGCCGTAGGCGAGCGCAGTCTGCCGGGTTCATCGCTCCTCTTCCTTCCCCTTCTCCTTGGCTTTCTGCGACCGCTGCCTGCGCATGGAGGCCCCCTTGAGCTCGATGCGGTGCGCGTTATGCACGAGGCGATCGAGGATGGCATCTGCCACGGTCGGCTCCCCGATGACGTCGTGCCATGAGGACACCGGTAGTTGAGACGCCACGATGGTGGCCTTCGTGCCGCTCCTGTCCTCCAGGACCTCCAGGAACTGGCGCCTCTCGCCGTCCGTGAGGGGGGCCAGACCGAAGTCGTCGACCACGATTACGTCCGCTTTCTCCAGTTTCGACAAGAACCTTGGCCATGAGCCGTCGGCCCGGGCCATCAGGAGCGCGCTGAAGAGGCGCGGAGCGCGGAAGTAGAGGCAGGAGTACCCCTTCCTCATGGCCTGGTCTGCCAGAGCGCAGGAGAGGTACGTCTTGCCCGTTCCGGTCGGGCCCACCATCAGGATCGAGGAAGAGTCCCTCACCCAGCGGCAGTCGGCAAGAGACCTCATGAGGGGGGCGTCGAGACCGCGGCTGGCCCGGTAGTCGATGTCCTCCATGGATGCCGGTATCTTGAGCCTGGCCGCCTTCATCCTGCGCTCGAGCTTGCGGTTCTCCCTGTCTATCCACTCGCGGTCCACCAGCATCCCGATCCTCTCCTCGAAGGAGAGCTCGTCGTAGGAGGCGAGCTCCATCTGTTCGGTTAGCGCGTCCCTCATCCCGAACAGCTTCATGGCGTTCATCTTCTCGATCGTGGGTTCCATCAGCATGGTTTCCTCCTCAGTTGTAGTAGCCGGGTCCGCGTACGTTGTCGTGCCGCGGAATGGCCGGTCTCTCGATGTCTTCAGCCTCTAACTGGTCGAGGCCGCTTTTCAGGATCGATTTCACGCTCTGGTAGGAGAAGGCGCTCGCGGCAAGTGCCCGCCGGCAGGCGGCCTCGGTCCTATCCGTGCCGAACCTGTCCGAAAGCCGGATG
>JAZDFZ010000015.1:0-30712 GCA_043807425.1 Actinomycetota bacterium | reverse complement strand
TGGTGTAGCGCGCCTTTTACTGGTACGACCGGGGCGGGGGTACCTATCCGATCGGTGGATACGCAGACTAAGGCGGGGGTCATAACGCCGGGGTCTGGCACTATTAAATTATTTTTACTTTAATCGTGCCTGACCCCCATCTTAGTCGAACAGCACTGTCGCGATCTCGAACTTCCCGAGGGGTACCTCGAGCGCCGTCCCGTTCAAGGCCAGTTCCTGCTCCTTGTGCTCGAGGAGGTCGGCCTTCCAGGCTCCGGACGCCTCCCAGCCGAGCCGCAGCCCGACTGTGCGGTCCTCGCCCCCCATCTCAGACAGCCGCGCCATGACCGTGTCGCCCCGTCTCTCCAGCGCAGTAACCAGAACGTTCAGGTCGTCGCACTCGAGCGCGCCCGCGCCCACCCCACGCGGAGCGCCCCGGACGACGAAGGCCCTGGGCCCGTTGTTGCGCTCGCAGGCCCGGGCCGTCGAACCGGCCTCGACCGGCCCGCCCAGGTGCGGATAGAGCGCGTAACGGAAGACCTGCCGCCCCAGTTCCAGAGCCCCCGGTCCGGCATCCCAGAGGTAGATCTTGTCCGTGCTCCTCATCAGTGTGAGGTATATGGTCCCCCGGTCGTGCTTGTTCCCGGGGATGCCGTGGTTGACCAGCGTGACCCCGCGGTTCCCCAGCGTCAGGTCGGTGTAGTTTAGCGCGGGCAGCTCGTGTCCCGGCCGCCGGATCCAGCCGAACGGGACCTCGTGCGTCCAGGTCCCACCGCTCAGCCCCGCAGGGAACACCGCCCGCAGCCTGCACCCCCGGTCGCGGAAATCGACCTCGGTCTCGAGGTCGATGCGCGGTGACCCGGCCGCCAGCGAGATCCTCTGGACGAACCGCGAGCGGCCGACCTTTCCCCTGACCTCCACCGTGGCCCGCAGCGGGCCGGGCTCAGCCACCCTCACAGAGTCGACCCTGCGGGGGTGCAGGTAGGTGGTCCCGAGGCATATCGCCTGGTAGAGGTTCCCGAAGTCCCGCTCTAACGTCAGGCGGTTGGCGCCCCGCATGTCGAATCGGGTGCCGTTCGACAGGGTTACCCGGCCGAGCAGACCCGTGCGCGGGTTCACCTCTACCGTCAACAGGCCGTTTGAAAGCGTGGTACCCGAAGCCCCGGCCATCTGCTCGAAGGGGGGTTGAGCGCCGTCCCCGGGCGTTATCTCGAACGCCGCGGACCCCAGACCCGGCAGGTCCGGTCGGAACCCGGCCCGCAGCTTCTCGAGCGAGCCATCCGCACGGCGCGACGCGTCCAGCACCTGCACAGGCAGCCTCTCCCCGCCCGAGGAGAGCGCTATGCCCTTCCACCCCGGGGGTGGCGCGAATTCGAACTCCACGAACGAGGAGACAGGCCACGCCAGGGGGTTGAACGCGAGCACCGTGAAACGGTCACGTGAGGCGTCGGGGTCGGCGAGCACACCGGCGGCCCGCTCCATCACCTCCGCCGACGTGGCGAGCACCCGTGTGAAGCGCCTCCTCATCCCGTCGGCCACCTCATCGGTGCAGCAACCGCAGATCTGGTCGTGGAACTGGCAGTCCATGAGGTCCCGCCACGCCTCCTCCAGCGCCTCCCCCGGGTACTCGGCGCCTCGAAGCGACGCGACCGCCGCCATCTTCCCCGCGTCCAGCAGCGCGAACTCGCACTCCCTGTTGAGCCGCTTGAGCGACGCGCGCGCGCTGTAGGTACCCCACAGTTCGCGCTGGAACTCACCCCGCACCACCGGAAGGGACTCCGACGGCACCGCGTCGACGAACCTGGAAGGAAGGCTGTACTCGAACCGCGCGCCCTCGACCTCCTCGTTGAAGGCGCGTGCCATCTCTCCGTACTCCTTCTGCGGGCGCCCGTGGTCCACCCCGCAGGGGTAGAACACCTGGTCCGAGGCCGAGCGGCCGCGTAGCAGGCGGTAGCCCTTGAGCATCCAGCGCATCGCCCGCCCCCGGTCGCGCGGCATCGGGTGCCCAACGTTGTACTTGCGGGGCATGTCGTGGGCGAAGATGCGCGTGCCGTCCGGCCCCTCCCAGAGGAACTCGGTCGGACAGCCCTCCTCCACCGGTGCACGTGAGAAGAAGAGCGCCTCCGTCCCGGAGCGGGCCAGGATCTGCGGGAGCTGCGCGCTCATGCCGAAGGAGTCGATCAGCCAGGCGCAGCGCGACAGGCGCCCGAACCGCTCCAGGCAGTATCGCTGCCAGGCCACCGACTGCCGGATGAGGGATTCCCCGCAGAGAAGGTTGACGTCCGGCTCGGCGTACATCCCGTTCACGGGCTCGACGCGCCCCTCCTCGACCAGGCCGGCCAGCCGCGCGAAGCCTTCCGGATCGTCGCGGCGGAAAGGCTCCAGGTGCGGGACCTGGTCCACCACGAACGTCATCTCACCGTCGGCCTCCATCAGCCGCAGCATCTCGCGCAGGTTGCCGGCGCCCACCCGCTCGAACACCTCGCGGGTCTTCAGCCACTCCACGTCGTAGTGGACGTGCGGAACGACGTGGGCGGTCCCCGTGGGGAGGGCCACCGTCGGCCAGGCCTCCGGCTCTTCCAGGCGGTCGGGCAGGATGGAGATATCGGCGCGGCCGCCACGGACTACGACCGGGAGCAGCGGCACGATCTGGGATACCAGCTCCATCCCCACGGTTATCTCGAGGAAATGGATGCCGTCGCGAAGGACGACCCCGGGCGCGATCACCTCGTAGGCCTCACCTGGAGGGAAGTCCATGGAGGTGATGCCCGAAGCGGCGATCTCGCCCCTTGGCCACCGTACCAGCAAACGGTCAGGCGCGACGCGCCTTCCATCGATGGAGAGCTCCAGGCCGGTGAGCCGCTGGTCGTACCACCCGTTGGTGAGCCCGAAGCGGAACGCATCCGGCCTGCCGTCGCCGTCCAGGTCCACGTTGCCGAACAGGTCCCTCACGAAGAAATTCTCGATTCCCTCCTCGGCGTCCCTCGGAAGCAGGAAGGCAAACCGCCGGTACAGGTAGTCCATGCCGCGGAGCGAAAGAGCGTTCACCGGGCGAGAAGCCAGGATCCTGAGCAGAAACGAGGTGAGTTCTTCCCCCGCCATAGCGCCTATCCTCTCGAGCAGATACCCACCCGCATATCATATTGGAAGGTCAGGTGAGTCGCTATCTCCCGGATTACCCGGGAACGCGGACTCAGTGTTCCGGCCGCTCTGTTCTACCCGGTTCCGGTAGACTACTACCATGTACGTTGTCCTGGCCATCCTGATAGGCTTCGCCGCCTCGGTGCTGTCCGGGATGTTCGGCATCGGGGGATCGGCACTCACCACGCCAGCCATCCGGCTGCTGCTGGACGCGTCGCCGGCGATAGCGCTGGGCACGCCCCTTCCCGTCACCATCCCCACCGCCGCCGCGGGGGCCTTCACCTACGCGCGCCGCGGGCTCGTCGATCGCCGCGTCGCTCTCTGGTCGATGGCGGCCGGGCTCCCGGGAGCCGCCCTCGGGGCCCTGCTGACCCGCTGGCTCAACCTGCACTACCTCATGCTGGCCACCGGAGCCGTCATCCTTTACCTCGCCTTCGAGACCGCGAGGCGCGGGATAAGGGGAGGCCCGCCCCTCGACGAGGAGGTCGACAGCGCAGAGGCGGAGGAGTGGGACGACGCGGGGGAGCGTCCATCCGCACCCGGTCCCCGGCACGTCGTCCCCCTGTCCCTTGCCACCGGCTTCGCGGCCGGGCTGTTCTCGGGGCTGCTCGGGGTGGGAGGCGGCCTGGTCCTGATACCGGGCTTCCTGTACCTGCTGAAGATGCCCCTGAAGAAGGTGTTCGGCACCTCGCTCGCGGTCATAGTGGTCATCGCCATCCCCGGAACCGCAGTTCACAGCCTCCTGCACCACGTCAACTGGACCCTCGCTCTCTACCTGACCATCGGAGCCATCCCGGGCGCGATCCTCGGGGCGCGCATCACCATAAGGACCCCAGAGCGCACGCTCTATCTCATGTTCGCGTCCCTGCTCGCCGTCTTTGGGGTACTATTCATCGTGAACGAGATAATCAGTATGATCGGTTGAGGTACCGGGTATTGACATTGGGCGGGGGGCGCCGGGCGGGCCGCGAGTCCACTCCCGTGCGTACAAGATATTGATGACCGTTACAAGAAATCCGAGGAGAAGGGCCGGTGCCGCGCGCGTGGCGCTGGCGATATTTCTGCTGGGGACGCTCCTGCCGGTGATGAGTGCGGGGGCGCAGGCCGCTCCGCCCCCCGGTGCCGCCGCACCCGCCGCCGGTGGCGCTCCGTCGAGTGAGGCTCCCGACATCCGCATGGCGTTCTCCAAGGACGCCTACTGGTACGCCCCCGGCTCAAAGGCGATCCTGAAGGTGACACTGGCCAACGGCACGCGACAGACCCTGCGGGACGTACAGATCCGGGTGAGGGTGCACACACCCAACGAGACCCGGGCCGACCTGGACGCCTCCTTCGACAACAAGCTCAAGCGCTCGTACCGCATGACGCAGACCTACGACCGAAAGCTGACGCTCGAGCCGGGAGACACCACGGCCGACTTCGAGCTGGAGATCTCGTCCGGCCGCTTCTCCGACGGCGTCTACCCCATGACCGTGGAGGCCCTCCAGGATGAAACCGCGATCGCGAGCGCGATAAGCCAGCTCGTGGTGATGTCTCCCGATACCGTCTCGGAGAATCCTCAGCTGCGACTGGCCGTCGTCTTCGAGACCGCCCAGCCGTCGCACCGCAACCCGGAGGGCCTGTACAAGGGAAACGAGCTTGCCGACGAGTGCGACGCCTCATCGGCGTCGGGCTGGCTGGCCAACCTCACCTCGGCCCTCGAGCAGTGGGAGGACTACCACCTGAACCTCTGTCTGTCGCCGCTCCTCCTCGAGGAGCTGGACGGCATGACGGGCGGCTACCAGATGAAACGGGGCGACAAGACGACGAACGTACCGGCGGACTCACGGGAGGCTGCCGACGCGTCCTCGGTGATCGGGTCGTTCATGCGCCTCGCCCAGACGCCCGCCGTTCAGTCCCTGCCCGCTCCGTATGCTTCCCCGGACCTGGAGAAGCTCGTGTCATTCGGCTGGAAGGACGACGCGAGCACCCAGACGAGCCGGGGGCACAAGGTCCTCGAGCAGGTCCTCGACCAGCCACTGGCCCGGGATTACCTCTACCCGCCCGCCGGCATCCTCGATGACGACGCCATAAAGGCCCTGGGTTCGCAGGTCGGCCGGTTCCTGGTGCTCTCTCCCACGCTCCTCGACAGGAGCCGCGAGGGCAAGCGCCTGCTGCGCGGCGACACGCTCGCGCAGCCGGTACTGCTGGACGAGGAGCAGGAGGGCGCGGAGAGGACTGTGATCTTCACCGACGCCAGGATGGAGCAGCTGGCAGCCCGCCTCGCGAACAGCGGCGACACTCATGGTGTCACGCAGGCGCTGGTCTCGGAGCTGACCAACCTCTACCTCGAGAAGCCCGGTTCGCGGCGGGCATGCGTCTTCATCTGGCCGGGGAGGTGGCGCCCGTCGCGTGGGGTCCTGGAGGAGGTGCTTCGGGGGCTCTCGGCTACTCCGTGGCTGTTGGGGAGCACGGTGTCCGAATGCCTGCACACGGTGCCGGCCATCGAGGACAGCGGGCTCACCCTGCCGGGCCCCGGGGACGTGGAGCCCAACGACTACTTCAAGGAGGTGGAGAGGGCCAGGCGTTACCTGGAGGTCTTCTCGGGCCTCGTTGAAAGTGACAACCCACTGCCGGACCTGATGCAGCGTGACGTCTTCATCTCCGAGAGCGACGTCTGGCGCCAGTGGGACCGCCAGGTGGAGGGCCTCTCGTTCGCGGGCTGGGTGGTACAGGCCGTAGGGGATGAGCTGGCCAAGATAGACCTCCCCCCGGCCGGCTCGATAACCCTTGCCGGCCGCAAGGCCGAGGTCCCGCTCTCCGTTGTCAACGGGACCGGGTACCCGGTAAAGGCGGTGCTGGAGTTCAGCAGCAACGGCCTCACCTTCCCGAAGGGCTCCACCATGAAGGTCACCCTGGAGCCCAAGGAGAACCTGTTCGAGATTCCCGTGACCGTGAAGAAGAAGGGCCGCGTGCGCTTCTCGGCGAGGCTCCAGGCCGGCAACATGGTCCTCGGTGAGACCGACTTCACGGTTCTGACCAGCCGCTTCAACACGTTCGCCATCGCCGTGGTCGGCGGACTGCTGGCGCTCATCGGCGCGGCGTGGGGATGGAGCCTCTACGAGCGCGGCAAGGCCGGAAAGCACAAGACCGGCAACGTCCCCGGGCCGGGCGTTGAGGTCCACGAGGACGAAGGGAAGCCTTGAGCAGGAAAGCGGAGAAGCCGCCGGAGACCGGGACCCGGCCGAAGGGGCTGAAGCCGGCCTCGTTCGCCAGGGGAACCTCGGTGATGACCCTCGGCACCGGCATCAGCCGGATCACGGGCTTCGTTCGCACGGCCGCGCTCGCCTCGGTGCTGGGCCTGACCGCCAAGTACATGGCGGACGCCTTCAACCTCGCGAACATCATCCCCAACATAATCTACGACCTGATACTGGGTGGGGTACTCTCCTCGCTGTTCATCCCCATATTCGTCGAGTACCTGTGGACCAGGGACGAGGAGGAGGCGTGGCACGTCGCGAACTCCGTGTTCAACATCACCCTGGTGGTGTTGACGACCATCACGGTTGTGCTCTGCGTCCTGGCCCCATACATCATCAGGGCCCAGACCTTCCTCGCGCACGGGCGGACGCAGATGGTGAACGAGGCCACGTTCCTGCTGCGGTTCTTCATCTTCGAGGTCA
This sequence comes from Actinomycetota bacterium, assembly GCA_043807425.1. Taxonomy (GTDB): domain Bacteria; phylum Actinomycetota; class Geothermincolia; order Fen-727; family Anoxymicrobiaceae; genus JAHJCO01. Next base: position 23,930 of record JAZDFZ010000015.1, on the reverse strand, counting down.
TCTTCTACGGGGTGTGTGCCATATACACGGGCATACTCAACTCGTACAAGCACTTCACGATCCCGGCTTTCGCTCCCATCGCCAACAACATCGTGGTGATCGCCACCGTCGTCATCTACAACTACTACCCGAACCACTACGTGCTGGCGATCGGCGCCACCCTCGGGGTCGTCGCCATGGCGATGATCCAGCTTCCGTGGGTGAGGCGCACCGGCTTCCGGTACCGGCCGGTCATTGACCTCAAGCACCCGGCGGTTCGGAAAATGGGGCGGCTGGCCATACCGGTGGTCGCCTTCGTGCTCATCCACCAGGTGGGGATGTGGGTGGTCAACATCCTCGCGGCGCAGGTGCAGGGTGGCATCAGCGCCTTCCAGTACGGCTATATCTTCTTCCAGCTCCCGTACGGTATAGTCGCGGTCTCTATCATCACCGCGCTCTTCCCGACGCTGTCCGAGCAGCACGTCAGGGATCAGAAGGACCGCATCATCGCCACCACCTCTCTGGGGGTGAGGACCACCGCCTTCGTCATCATCCCCGCTTCGATCGGCTACGCCATCCTCAGCCAACCCATAGTGCGCCTGCTGCTCCAGCGGCTGAACTTCAGCAGCAGCGACACGGAGATGCTGGCGAGCGTTGTGCTGTACTTCGTGCTGGGGCTGTTCTTCTTCTCGGTGTTCATGCTCTTCCTCAAGGTGTTCTATGCGACGCAGGACACCAAGACCCCCATGATAGTTGCCGCGATCATCACCGTAATCAACATAGGCGTGGACTTCCTCTACTTCTACTCCTTCGGGACCGACGTGATGAAGGTCTCGGGGCTGGCCCTGGGCAACACCACCGCTTACGTGCTGGGGACGATCGGGGTCTGGATCGTACTGCGGAAGCGGCTCGGATCCCTGGACGGGCGCCGGATAACCGTTTCGTTGTCGAAGATCTGCGCCGCTTCCGTGATCATGGCCGGGGCCATATACCTGACCGCCTGGGGCTGCGAGAGCCTCTTCGGCACCTCGACTTTCTGGGCGCTGCTCATCCTGGTGTCGGCTTCCATCCTCGTCGGCTCGGCAGTGTACCTGGGGCTCGCCGTCCTGCTTAGATCGGAGGAAATGGCTGCACTCAAGCGGCTTATCGTCCGATACCTGAAGAGAAACCAGTCGGACATCGAGCCCACCGGCAGGGAACCGGTCGAGGAAGACAGTATTATGGAGTGAGGGCGGGAGCGCGGGGCGAAACTCGTCTTGGGCCGGGACTTCAGTCCCGGAGTCCCGCCGACTGAAGGGAGAAGCGGTGCTCAAGCTCAATCGGTTGATCAGAGACCAGAGTGGACTGGTGCTGCGATGGGTCCTGGGCATCGTGATCGGTGGCGCCGTGGTCGTATTCCTGCTGGCCGAGGTCGGCCCGATCCTGTGGGTCCGCCTCTTCGGCCTCCAGGAGGCCGAGGACGTCGCGAACTCCGTCGCCAACGAGTACTTCATGAAGAAGAATCCCCAGGAGGCCATCCAGGCGGCCGCGGTCATCATGCAGGGCAAGGGCTTCAGCGACCAGGAGATAAGGGAGTCTGTGATCACCTTCTTGCCGCAGGGCGCCCCGACGAACAAGTACACGTCTGTCAGGGTGACGGTCGTGAAGTACTCACCGACCCTGCTGACCAGGCATATCAAGCAGCTTCAGAAGCTCTCCAGGGTGTCGATCACCAAGGAGGCCCCGATAGCCCCCGAGCACCAGTAGGGGCTGCTGCCGCCGGACCCGCCCCGCTAACCCGTCTCCTGCGTCCCAGTCTCCTCCATCGGGTAGAAGAACGAGACCATGTTCTTGTTCACCCCGACAAAATCGGAGTGGTAGATCAGCTTTCCGTCCGTGATGCTGAAGATGTCCGCGTCGGTCACCGGGACGAAAGAGGCCTCCTTTATGTTCACCAGGTCGAGCATCCTCGCGCCGGGGTACTTGTGCATGTTTCCGACGATGCGAAAGCGGTCCACGACCATGGTGACCTGTATCTTCTCCTTGGGAACGTGCATCTAAAGGCCCTCCTTGACCCTCGGCGCTCCACCGGTCGCTCTATATTACATTCTGCGCCAGCCCGCTTCCAGCCTCGCAACCCGCGCGTTTCCTCTCTCGCCCACGCGGGGAGAAGGAGGATGTGCAGAAGTGCCTGGCACTTTTGCACACTTCAGGCCACGGCATGGTGGAGGAGGTTGGAGATGACGAGCTCGAGCGCGACCAGCGCAGCGCCGAGCGCGACCGGCACCGCGGGGCGGACAGGCGGGCGGTCCTCCCGGAACCGGTCCAGCAGCAGGGCGGCCAGCGTGACGTTCAGGACCAGGAAGGTGAAAAGGATGGACAGAGTCACCAGCGGGGCCCACAGCCAGAACCCCGGCGACCAGCCCGGGTAGACCGCCAGGGTGACAACCGCGGGGACGGCCAGCAGGGCGGGGACAGACCACCAGGACTCGAACGCTATCCCATCCTCCTGTGACCACTGCCGGGCGGCCAGCGGGAAGAGCAATGCGGCCGCGCCCACCCCTGCCAGGGCTCCCGTGGTCAGCCTGATGATGTTGGTCGTCTGCCTCAAGCCACCGTAGGAGGTGGCGACGTCCACCGCCATGGGGAGGACGAACAGCGCGAGTGCGATCACCTTCGGCCAGGAGGGGTAGCGGGTACGCTCGAGCCTGTAGACGACGAGCAGCAGGAGGAAGCAGGCGGCGAACCCGAGGAACAGCCCCGTGTCCCGGGCGCACACCGGCAGCCTGCGGCCTCCGTAGGCGAGGCTGCGCGATGGGAGCTGATGGCAGATGGCGTAGCCGACCTGATCCATGAACCAGGTGGCGATGTCTTCGAGAATGCTCATGCGCTTACTATAGAATATGACTGAGATCGGGGTCAGGCACGATTCAATTCATCCAGGTCTTCGACGGAGTGGTCGATCAACCCATGGACGAACCGTGGGGTCGGACGTTTGCAGTGCCGTTGGATCACTTCTATTTCGACAAGGACATAACGCAATGAAAACGTCCGACGCCACTCATCGATGAAGGGAGAACCCATGGCACGACCGCTGCTGTTCGAGGCCTGTCCGGAGCTGGCAGGTGATACGGCCTGGCTCGAGCTCGGCGAGTACCCCACTCCCGTGGAGAAGCTCGAAGGCGTGTGCGCCGCCGAGGGACTGGACCACCTCTACATCAAGCGCGACGACCTCAGCTCTCCGCTGTACGGCGGCAACAAGGTACGGAAGCTCGAGTTCCTGCTGGCCGACGCGAAGGCGAAGGGCCACACCAGCGTGATAACGTTCGGCGCGGTCGGCTCCAACCACGTGCTGGCCACTGTGATACACGCGGAGCGGCTGTGCATCGAGACCTATGCGTGTCTCTGGCCGCAACCCAACGCCGCTTACGTCAGGAAGAACCTGCTGCTGGACTACGCCCACGGCGCGCACTTCGTGCTGACCGGCTCCATGTACGGGGCCCCGGTCGGCTTCTTCCGGGGCATGGCCGAGGGAGCGCGGGGGCGCGGGGCGGGCCACCCGTACTTCATCCCCCCCGGCGGCTCGAACATCCTGGGCTCGCTCGGGTACGTCGACGGGGCGCTGGAGCTCAAGCGCCAGGTGGACGAAGGCCTGGTGCCCGAGCCCGACTTCATATTCGTGACCTACGGGAGCGGTAGCACCGCGGCGGGCCTGCTGGCCGGCGTCACCCTCGCGGGAATGAAGAGCATCGTGGTCCCGGTTCGGGTCGTGGACAAGATAGTCTGCAACCGGTACCTGCTTGCCGGTCACGTGAACCGGGTCGCCGACTTCGTCGCGCGGCGCTGTCCCGTGTCGGGGATCAGGGGCACCCGCGCCCGGGACATCATGCTCATCGACGATTTCTGCGGCCCGACATACGCATGCTTCACGCCTGAGGGGATGGCGGCCGTCTCCCGCGCGAAGGAGTGCGACGGCATCAAGCTGGAGGGCACCTACACCGGCAAGACCTTCGCGGGCGCGCTGGACTTCATCCGCCGTCACGGCCTCGAGCGCCGCGTCTGCCTGTTCTGGAACACCTACAACTCGGCCGACCTCTACCCGCAGGTCTGCGACATCGACTACCACGTGCTTCCCGAGGGCGTCCACAAGTACTTCCAGGACCCGCTCCAGGAGGAGGAGATGTCCTGCGAGGTGGTGTTCTAGGGGTGCCGGCGCGGATTCCGGCGCCGTGATCACTCCAGGCGGCCGGTCGTGACACCTTTCTTCACGCGCCGGTAACCGGGGACGGCGCGGAACATGCCCGTCAGCATCCAGGCCCCGAAGTCACCGGTGTGCTTCAGCGTCTCGTTCAATCCGATGATCGCGCGGCGGCGCATGCCCATGCTCATCGCGTTGTATATCCTGCGCTGCAACAGCATCTCGCGCCACGAGTGCAGACAGCGCCTGAACTCCAGGTATGCCGCGGAGCGGTCCTCCACCGCCATCGCCGCGATCTTCCCGCTGACCAGCGCGCCGTGCACCCCGAAGAGGGAGAACGGCTCGATCATCCCCGATAGGGTCCCGGCCAGTATCTTGTCGGAGGCGAACAGGCGGGGGTTGCTGAGCTTCCGGGTCGGGGTCGGCCCGTAACCGTAGAGCCACTCCTCGGCCTTCAGGCCCTCGGTCCGGCCGGCCTCGTCCTCGAACGACTCCAGCTCCGAGCGGCGGATGGGGTTCCTGGTGAAGAAGAGGATCATCCAGATGCCGTTCAAGCACGCCCAGTACGCGTAGTCGTTGGTGTAGTCGCCGAAGTAGATCGCGGCCTCGGAGTCCTTGTCCTCGATGGTCCCCTTGGTGCCGTAGCACCAGCCCATGGTGTAGGGGATGCCCAGCGCGTCGAACGACTCGGCGTACAGGCCCGTGGCGATGATGGTGTCGGGCGGCAGGGCCGCGATCTCCCCCTGGCCCAGGACCGGGGAGCCGTACTCTATCTTGACCCCCGCCTCCTCGGCCAGGTCACGCAGGTAGCCGTCCAGCGCGGTCTTGCGCGGGCCGCGCTCCACGCAGCAGAGGTCCAGGCGGCCCAGGGGTACGTCGTAGGGCCCTTTCCCCCAGAAGTAGCCGTTCAGCCTCTTGCAGGGCTTGACCTGCGGGTCGCCCAGCGGGATGCCGATGTAGTCCCCCAGCCTGTCAGGCAGCATGGGGGTGACGTCCACGCACGGCCACCGCTCGGGCTGGCCGCCCACGGTCTTGTACTTCTCGAGCACCCGGACCTCGTACCCCTTGCGTGCCAGCAGGGTCGCCGCGGTCAGGCCGGCGAGCCCCGCCCCTACGACAAGCTGCTCAGCCACTCGCGCTCCCCTTCCTCCGTCTCCGGCGGGTTTACCAGGCGTGCGCCGGCCTCCCGGCAGGCGTCGAGCGCGCCGGGGACCTCCAGGATCGCGCCCCGCTCGTCCACGTTGTAGTAGCAGACGCGCTCCCTGTGCTTGATCTCGAGCATCCCGAAGAAGTACCGGACCGTGGGCAGCGAGGGCTCGAAGATGTCGGGCTTCTTCATGCCGGCGGCCGACAGCCACAGGCCTCGCCTGGCCTCGCGCAGCTCTTCGTCCGGTACCATGTGGCGCTTCAGGACGTACTTCGTCGCCCAGCAGCACTGCAGCCTGTCGATCATGACCTTGGCCTGTGCGGCCAGACCCATGCTGAAGATGGGAGCCGCCAGAACTATCCCGTCGGCCGAGAGCATCCGGGCGAGGAGATCGGGCATATCGTCTTCCTGGACGCAGCGGCCCGTCCTGGAGCAGGCGTGGCATGCCATGCAGGGATTGATATCAAGGTCCGGGACGCGGACCTTCGCCACCACCGCGCCCGCCACGACCGCTCCCTCGAGCGCGGCGTCCGCCATCAGGTCGGTGTTCCCGCCCTCCCGCGGGCTGCACGAGAGGGCCAGCACCGTCTTGTTGCTATCCACCTGCCGACCTCCACTGTCAGGTCCGGTCATTCCTCGTACTGCCGGAAGCAGTCCAGAATCGCGTCGCACCACGGGCACACCCACGTCGATGGCAGAGCCTCGAACGGCACCCCCGGCTCGACGCCTCCGCGCTCGTCGCCCAGCTCCGGGTTGTAGATATAGCCGCACACCTGGCACTCATACTGCTGCATACGTCAATTATACGGGGTCAGACCCCGCTTTTGTCGTTCGATCTGTCCGTGCAGCGACAAGGACATAATGCAAAAGCCAGGGGTCTGACCCCTGCGTGAGCAAGTAATAGGCACCCAAAACATATAGAATCGCAGGCGTCGGCCGAAAGGGGGCGTCATGCGCGAGCAGATCATCGTCGGAGCCGGGCTGTCCGGCATGGTGGCGGCAATCAACCTGGCGAGGGAAGGCTTCAAGGTCCGCGTCCGCGAGAGGCGGCAGAGCATCGGCGGGCTCACCGATATCGAGGGCCTCGAGGGGAGGGTCATCAACATCGGGGACGGCACGCCGATCAACCTGGAGAGGCTGGCCGCCTACACCGGCATCGACATCAGCCCCGTGGCCGTACCCCTCAAGGAGTGCCGCAACCACGTTTACGGGAAAACGGTCGACCTTGCCTTCTACGAGGGCGTTCCGACCTACCTGGTGGAGCGCGGTCCTCGCCCGAGTTCGCTGGACGTCTTCCTCTACGACCTGGCGGTCGCCGAGGGGGTGGAGTTCACGTTCAACGACACGGTGACCGACTTCTCGGACCTGCCGCCGGACTCGATCGTCGCCACCGGCCTCTTCGGTGAGGCGTGGCCGGCGCTGGGGGTCCCGCACATGCAGGTGTTCGGCTACCTCGCCATGTCCAAGACGGACGAGCCCGATGCGAAGGTCATCCTCTACTTCGACGAGTACACCCGGGACTACGCGTTCTACTCCCAGGTCAACGGGGCACGCGGCGCCTGCCTTTTCTCGCGCGGCAGGCCGCTGGACGTATCGGTCAAGGACCGCTTCGAGCGCCAGCTCGCCGAGAACGACGGTATCGTCTTCGAGGGCTGGGACGCGGTCAGCATCGGCGCGCTGCCCGTGCTCAGCTCGCGCAACCCCAGGCTCTTCGCGAAGAACTTCATACTCGCCGGGACGCTCTCGGGCACCATCGACCCCCTGCTACTGTTCGGGGTCCACGGTGGGCTTGTCAGCGGCAAGATCGCGGCCATGGCCGTGACGGACCACCAGGCGGCGCTGGAGGAGTTCAACCGCATCAACGAGTACTTCAGGTTGGGATTCCTCCTATCCACCCTCTACCGCACCGTCCCGATCTGGATGCTCAAGCAGATGACCTGGGCCGGGTTGCGGCTCTACCCGGTGATGGCGCCTCTCGCCGGCGAGCGTGCCTTCAGGCTGCTCCCGGGCTACGGGCGCCTCTGAGCAACCATGCGTGTCGCGCTGGTCAACACCAACCGCTACCGGCAGCCGCCGGTCGTCCCGGTCGGGCTCGAGTACCTCGTGGCGCCACTGCGTGCGGCGGGACATGACGTAGCCGCGTACGACCTCTGTTGGAGCGCATCGCCGGCGGAGGACCTGGCGGGGTTCATAGAGGAGTCGCATCCTGACGTGGTGGGATTCACCGTCCGCAACATCGACACCACCCTCTTTCATGGGAACACGTTCTTCCTGGACGACATCAGGGCGCTGGTCGACGCCGTCCGCGCGGTGAGCGGCTGCCCGGTGGTCGTCGGAGGGGCCGCCACGGGCTGTGCGGAGGAGTCCCTGGCGCATTACCTGGGAGCCGACCACGTGGTCATCGGGCCCGGGGAGGTCGCGTTCCCCCGGTTGCTCGACTCCATCTCGGCCGGTGAAGCTCCCCGCGCCGTCAGCGGCTGGTCCGCGGGCGTCATCAGGGACATGATCCACCCGCGCGGCTCCCTCGTCGACTACGCCCCCTACATCGAGCGCGGCGACCCGGTGGGCCTCGAGTACCGCAAGGGTTGTGACTGGGCCTGCCCGTTCTGCACGGAGCGCTCGCACCCGGTCCTGGAGCGGGATGTCACCGCGGTCGTCGCCGAGGCGCGCCTGCTGGCCGGTGTGGGTGTGCGGATGTTCTATTTCTGCGACTGCGAGGTCAACCTGGACGTCGAGGGGACGTGCCGGATGCTCTCGGCCCTGGCGGATGCGGACCTCGGACTCGAGTGGTCCGGGTACTTCCGTCCAACGCCTTTCAGCGGCGAGGTGGCGCGGCTGGCGGCGGCCTCCGGGTGCTCGAAGCTGACGGTCGCGGCCACGAGCTGGGAGATCTCCGCCGGTGACGGAGCATACACCGCCCGCGACGTGGAGAGCTTTGTGACCACCTGCCGGGAAGCCGGGATAGCGGTGGCGGTGGACCTGCTCGTGGGCTACCCGGGAGAGGAGGAATCCTCCGTGCTGAGGGCCCTGGAGCTCTTCGCGGAGCTGCGGCCGGCGACCGTCGGAGTGGGGCAGTTCATCAGGCTGTACGAGACGACCCCGTTCGCCGGGCTCGCCCGCGCGTCGGGTGCCGGCCGCTTCTACGGAGCTCTGGAGGACAATCCCGGGATGATCAAGCCCTCCTTCTACACGGCGATAGACCGTGAGTGGCTTGAGGACCTGCTGAAGGAGAATCCACTGTTCACGATCGCGGGAGAGCAGGCCGGGGTCAACTACCAGAAGACCTGACCAGGTGAACCATCGGGCTACTGAAGTTGTAGAATGTTCAGGTCACCTGGTGGAACGACGGGGAGGCGCGGATGTACTGCGAGGAGTGCGGCAAGGAGATCAAGGACGGCACGAAGTTCTGTCCGTTCTGCGGCGGAGCCCAGGAGGAGACACCCGCCGAAGCCGGGGTCCCGGCGCCCGAGCAGGCGGAGACTGTTCCCGCCGCGGCAGCCGAAGCTCCCCCACCGGCGGCAGTGGCCCCTCCGCCCGCAGCCGTGACCCCTCCACCCGCTCCCGCTCCGGCCGCGCCTACCCCGCCGGGGAAGTCGTTCAACTGGAAGGCCCTGGCTATCGCCGCGGGCGCGGTGGTCCTGGTAGCCGTCATCGCCGTGGTCCTCGTCGTCGCCCTTTCCGGGGGCGACAAGAAGACCGGCGACACGGGGAAGGAGACCGGCACGGCACCCGGCGGCACCGCCACATCCACCCTGCCGGCCTCAGCGATCGCCCTGGAATGGAAGGCCCAGACCAGCGGCACCACGGAAGGACTCAGCGGAGTGTCCGCGCTCGACGTCTCGCACGTCTGGGCGGTGGGAGGCGGCGGGACCATACTGTTCTACGACGGATCCTCATGGAAAAAGCAGGAGAGCGGTGTCACCGTCGACCTGAACGACGTCTTCGCACTGGACCCCACGCACGTTTGGGCGGTCGGCAAGGGCAAGACGGTGCTGTTCTTCGACGGCTCTTCCTGGAAAGCGCTGGACCTGGGAATCCCGCCCCGCGACCCCAACGGCCCGCCCAACCAGCCCGACTACCTCGACGCCGTGTTCGCCCTCGACGCCGGCCACGTCTGGGTCGGGGGTGGCATCATCGTCACCCAGGACACCAGGATCTTCTTCTACAACGGGACCGGGTGGACCGAGCAGGAGACCCCGGGGGCCGGCATCAAGGGACTGTGGGCATCATCGTCGAGCAGCGCCTGGGCGGTGGGGAATCTCGCGACGCTGGAGCACTTCGACGGCTCCTCGTGGAGCGACGCCACGAACACCGCGGTTGAGAAAGGGAAGCCGGCCCCGTACTACAACCGCGTAACCGGCTCGGGGTCCAACGACCTCTGGGTGACCGCCGGGTACGACATCTTTTATCGTAAGGGTTCGACCTGGGAAAGGACGACGGTCACCAAGAAGAGTCTTCTCGAGGGCATCTCGGCCGCCGACACAGATACCGTACGCGCGGTGGGCGCTAACGGCATCATCGTCTCGTTCGACGGCAAGGAGTGGGGCTCCGAGGACGCGGGGACCGGCACAAGGCTGATAGGGGTGACCTGCCCGGACGCGACGCACGCCTGGGCCGTTGGCGAAAAGGGCACCATTCTCTACGGTACAGGGGACTGATATCTTGGGGGCGGACTCCAGTCCGCCATCGCATACCGGGACTGAAGTCCCGGCCCAATCATCTTTATCTTGGGGGCGTCCCGGCCCAATCGGGAATCTAGATGGGCATCTTGGGGGCGGGTTTGGGCACCTGGCCCCTGCGCAGAGTCATCACCATGTACTCCCAGTGGGTCTCGCCGTCCAGGTCGAACCGCTCGTCCCCCACCTGTATCCACCCGCTGTAGTCCGAGATGAAACGGTAGTAGACGGGAGCCGCCAGCGTCCGGCTCAGGACGTCGACCGCCCAGCCCGGGAGCTTCTCCGCCAGCGTGTTCACCATCTCCAGCTCGCCCGTGACCTCGAAGTGCAGCTCCCCGGACACATCCCGCTCGCTGAACTCGAAGTCCACCTTGCTCGGGTAGACCTGGAACCCCTGGTCGTCGGGGACGAAGTCGTGGGCGTTGCACTCCGCCCGCGCGCTCTCGAGCACTATCTGGTCGTCCTTGGCGAGGAACACCAGCGGGACGTGCACGCCGCCGCACTTCTTGGTGGTGTTTATGTCGGCGAATATCATTGTGAACCGCTCGGTGGAGAGCCGGCCCCATATCCAGTGAGACACGTATGACGGCAGGAAGCCGCTCCCCCAGTTGTGGTCGTGGTATCCGACGCCGCTCACCTGGTGCTCTACGCCGTCCACGGTGAGGGTCCCGCTGACCTTCGCCCTGGGCTGGGCCACGACCCACCCGAAGGTCTGGTTCTTGTCGAACCGACCGAACGATATCCCGCCGGTGCCGCGGGTCCACCCGGGCAGGAGGTTCTCGAAGGTGAGGTCGCAGGCCAGGTCCTCGTGCTTGAAGTTGACGTGGTAGGTGGGGTAGTAGCCCTTGATGGTGTTGCCCGCGAGCTCGACGTCGCAGGTCTCGGCCGACGCCCGCCACTGCGAGGCGGGGAGCGCCACTATGTTGTTGTACTGGCGACCGTCGGGGGTGTAGACGTTGAACAGCATCGCCCGTTCCTTCTTGTTGAAGTTGTTGACGATGTTGGGGGTCTGCAGCTCCAGCACGCAGCGGTGCCCGTCGTCGAACTGCGCGTCGAGGTACCACCATTCCCAGTAGAAGCGGTTGTCATAGTGGTGGGTCGCGTCGTCGGACGGCTTGATCCCCCTGTTGAGATCCTCCACCGAGCGGCTCTCGAAGAACCCAACCGGCATGATCTGCACCGTCCGGTTGCGCCTGTACCACTCACTGGCCCCCGCAGCGCCCAGCGCGGCGCCCCCGAGCAGCCACTTGAGCCCTCCGCCCGCCATGTCGATCCTCCCTCAGGCCTTCGCCGCTGTCTTCTTCGCCGGCTTTCGCGCCTTGCCGCCGGGTTTCTTCGCGACCGCCGGCGCGGCGGGCTTCTTAGCCTTCTTCCGCGACGGCTTCGCCCTGGCGGCGGCCATGGTCGACTCGTACTCCTCCATGATCTCGTAGAAGTAGGTGCGCAACCACAGGTCTATCCGGAAGTTGATCATCTGCGGGTTCTCCGCGGGCGTCGCGTGGGACCCACCCGGTATGGTCGTGTACTCGGAGCCCTTTATGCGCCGGTGCATCTCGTCCGCGATCCGCCTGGGGGTCCAGGTATCCTTTGATCCGCCGATAAGGAGCGTGGGAACCTTCACCCCGTCCAGTATCTCCGTCCCGTCGTAGACGCCCATGGCGAACAGGGCCTGGAAGCCCGCGTGCCAGTCCATCTTGGCCGCGTACTCGAAGTAGAGCGTCATCTCCTCCTCGGCGACCATGGTCGGGTTCAGCTCGACCCTCTTGGCAATGGGAATGTTGATGGGCAGGACCAGGATGGGCCGGAACCATTCCACCAGGTAGGTGTGACTGGAGAGGAACTTCAGCAGGCCGCAGATCGCTCCCTGGACCTTCATCGACTCGGAGAATCCACCAAACCCCTCCGCATACGGGCCGTTGATGGCGATAAGCCCGGCCACCTTTTCCGGGAACTGCCGGTACAACTCAAGTATGGTCATGACCCCCATCGAGAAGCCGATATGGACCGCCTGCTTCACGCCCGCGTCGTCCATGACCGCCGCCAGGTCCTTGGCGTGGCTGTCCATGTTGATGGAAGAGAGGTCGTCGGGGACCTCGCTGTCCGGGTGCCCGCGGTAATCCCAGAAGATCATCCGGTGGCGCGGCTTGAAGTAGTCCTTCATGTAGTGGAAGAACATGTAGGTGGTGAACACGCCCGGGGAGAGGATGAGAGCGGGCTCCCCCTCGCCCACCATGCGGTATGCGATCCGTGTACCGTCGAAGCTCTTTACCGAGCGTTCCTCGCAGTCGGCGAAGAGGTCCCCCATGAGGCGATCGTACTCGTCGAGCTTCTTCTTGAGGTACCTGGTGCGCAGCATTCCTGACCCCCCGCGTCGTACAGTAAGGCGGAAAAATACTATCACAAGCCGCCCCGGCGCCATCAGGCGTACAATGAAGACGTCTGATGCCACTCATCATTCGAGAAGGAGGCTTCATGGACGAGAAGGACGAGGAGACCCCGCAGGCCACGCCTCCCGCGGCCGGCCCGCCGGCGGTTACCCCGCCGCCCCGGGTGCCGGTCCAGCGCAAGAGTATGACCGGCGTGACCATCGCGCTCATCATCGTGTCCGCGATCGCGGTTTTTTTCCTGCTCACCACCCTGCTGCTCGGGGGGGTCGTGTTCATGCAGGGCATCCGTTTGCACCAGGGCCGCTACGGGTATGACCGAGACGGCGGATACAACGAGTCCGGAGTCGGCGACTGCTGCGATTGCCCGATGCGCGACCGGGGCTATGAGCGCAACTGGCAGTGGGAGCAGGACGATACCAATATCGGGCCGCCTCCGTTGCCGCAGCTCCCACCGGGACCAGGCCAGTCGGCGCCCGGTCCCGGCCAGTCCGCTCCGCTCCCCGCCCCCGGCAGGTAGCCAATTCCGAATACAGAGTGGCGTCGGAGGTTTTCATTGCGTTATGACCTGATCGAGATCGACGTATCCAACGGCACTGCAAACCTCCGACCCCACGGAATTAGTCAAGGTTGATCAACCGCCACGCTCAGATGTAGCAAAAGCAAAAAAGACTGGTCGTCCAAAAAAACTTGCTATTCTCTTCCTTGGAGCGTTTCGAGGCGTTAGAATAGGGCGGTCTATACGTACCGTCCGGAAGGAGGCAGGCAGTTGCAAGTACTCGAGTCCCCGCTCGACTCCAAGCTGGCCGAGCGGGCCACCGCTGAGCTCCTGGAAGCCCTGGGCGAGGAGAAGGTGACGACCCGCAAGGCGATACTGTTCACCTATTCGGGGACGGCCCTGCCCCTCCCCAAGACCATGCCCGACGTCGTGGTGAGGCCGAAGAGCGTCGAGGACGTCCAGGTGGTGCTGCGGATCGCGGACAGGCTGGTGGTCCCGGTGACCCCGATCAGCAGCGGAACGCTCGAACCCTCGGTGTTCCCGCGCGCGGGCGGCATCGTCCTGGATATGTACGGCATGGACGAGATCCTCGAGATAAACACCGACGCCGCCTACGCCGTCATCGAGCCGGGCGTGGGGATCGGCAAGTTCGTGCGGGCCATCAGGCCGCACGGGTTCAGGGCGACCCTGGGCAGCTACCCGCCGGGGAACTCCGTGCTCGGCAACTACCACATCAAGGGGCACGGCAGCCACAGGGCCTCCGGCATCGACTCGGAGGTGCTGGGCCTGGAGGTGATTCTCCCGGACGGGACCATCGTACGAACCGGCTCCAAGGCGTTCGAGGACAGGTACCCGGGGATCGGCTGGCACGTGCAGTGGGGCCCGCTGCCCGACCTGAGGGGGATCTTTCTCAACGCCTGCGGGACGCTCGGCATCATCACCAAGATGGCGGCCCGCATCTACGCGCTGAACGACGTCCAGGCGCTCCCCGTGATGGGCTTCGACTCCTACGGGGACGCGGTCGAGTTCATGAAGGTGGTCAGCCGGGCCAACCTGGTCGAGCACTGCGTGACCTGGCACTGGGGTCTGTACACCATCATGAACATCCTGGCCTCGGGCGGTAACGTCGAGGACTCCAGCGACTACCTCAAGATATTCATGACAGAGCCGTGGGAGCACCCCGGGGACCGGCCCTACTGCCTGACCCTCAACATAATGACCGGGTTCCAGGAGGACATCGACACCCACACGAAGCTGCTGGAGAAGGTGGCCAAAGGCTTTGGCGGCAGGCCCATGAACGACGAGCTGGTGGAGCGCTTCCCCGGCACCTGGGACTACTTCAAGACCCACGGGATAGACCACGAGCCCTGCACCCACTTCATGAAGGGGTTCGGGCTGGGCTACGGGTTCATGCACATCCTCTACGCCGAGCCGAAGGACGTGGTGCCCCTGGAGCGGTTCGGCCTGGAGTTCATCTGGAACCGGGGACTGCAGTACGGGACCACCTACTACTCCCACTGCCTGGACCAGGGCCGCAGCATCTTCCTGAGGCTCACCCCGTTCGTGGACCCGGTGGACGAGGCGGAGCACGAGAAGGCGCTCTCGATATACCGCGACTACATCGAGGAGGGCATGAAGCGCTACGGGGCCACGGCCATACGCTACGACGGCATAGTCAACTACGTGGACAGGGCGGGTGGATTCGGCGAGCTGCTCAAACGCATAAAGAAGGCGATCGACCCCAACAACATCCTGAACCCCGGCTTGAAGATGTACGAGGGGGGGTGGTAGAGATGACGCTTCCCATGGAGATGCTCATGTACACCTGCCCCAAGTGCAAGATCTGCACGGCCAACCTGCACCCCGGCGAAACCGAGTACCTCAAGCTCTGCCCGGCGTACACCCGGTACGGGTGGTTCGCCTACGCCGGGGGAGGCAAGTGCTACATCGCCCAGGGAATACGCGAGGGCGTCCTCGAGATAGACGAGGACCTGGCGGACATCGTCTACCACTGCACCCTGTGCAAGACCTGCGTGCAGCAGTGCGCTACCGACCAGGACCCCACCGAGATCGCGCGCATGGTCCGCCGGGAGGTGGTCAAGGCGCTCGGCGGCCCCCCGGGGGACGCGAAGATCGTGGTAAAGAGCACGCTCAACTACCGCAACCCCTACCAGCAGCCCAAGGCCATGCGGTACCGCTGGGCCAAGGGCCTGGGGATCAAGGACGCCACGAAGGAGAAGGTGGACACGCTATACTACGTCGGTTGTACGGCCGCGATGATCCCCGAGCGCACGCACTTCGCGCTCAACACGGTCAAGCTCCTGGACACTGCGGGAGAGAACTTCGGCACGCTGGGCCAGAAGGAGATCTGCTGCGGAAGCACCACCTACAACCTGGGCGTCGAGGATGCCTTCAAGGAGGTCGCGGGGGAGAACATCGAGATGCTCAACGAGCTGGGCGTCGAGAGGGTGCTCACGAGCTGCTCGGGGTGCTACAGCGTCATGAAGAACGAGTACCCCAGGGTCGCCCGCCGTAACTTCGAGGTGGTCCACGTGACGGAGTACCTGGCGCAACTGATCGATGAAGGCCGGCTGAAGCCATCGAAGGCGCTCGACCTCAAAGTCACATACCACGACCCCTGCCACCTCGGCCGCTACAGCGAGCTGTACGACGCGCCGCGCAAGATATTGGATGCGATCCCCGGGGTGGAGCTGGTGGAGATGCCGCGCAGCAGGGAGAAGAGCTGGTGCTGCGGCGCGGGCGCGGGCGTGAAGACCGCCTTCCCCGACTTCGCCGCGTGGGTCGGCGGGGAGAGGGTCAAGGAGGCCGCGGAGACCGGGGCCGCCGCCCTGGTCACGGCGTGCCCGTTCTGCGAGGGGAACCTGACCGAGGTGGTCGCGGCTACGGACGCCGGGCTGGACGTCTACGACGTGACCGACCTGCTGGTACAGTCCCTGGAGCTATGATTTCTCCCTCCCCCTTGAGGGGGGAGGGTCGGGGTGGGGGTGTTCTTAAAAAGGAGGCTGACATGGCTGACGAGGTTCTGTTCGGCACGCTGGACTGGCTGGACATGTTCGTGAAGCTGTACAACGAGCGCCCTGAGCCGCAGGAGGCGCTCAAGGGCCTGGACGCGAAGGTCGGCTACGAGTTCACCGACCGGCCGGACCTCGTCCCCAAGTTCGTCCACATGAAAGAGGGTGTCGCGGTCGAGCACGGCGAGTTCAACGACCCCTCCACAATGGACTACGTAATCAAGGCCAACTACGAGACCTGGAAGCAGATGACCATGGGCGACCTCGACCCCATGAACGCCCTGATGGCGGGCAAGGTCAAGGTGCAGGGGAACATGGCGGCGCTCCTCAAGCACGCCGACGGCTTCAAGCAGACCTTCGACGTGGTGAGCGCCATCCCGACCGCCTTCGACTGATAAAAAACGAGATTGGGCGCGGACTTCAGTCCGCCTTCGACGCATAGATTGGGCGCGGACTTCAGTCCGCGATCGGGGGGGTTCCGGATGCGCGATCTCAGTGGCAGGGTCGTCCTCATCACCGGGGCCGCTCGCGGCATGGGCAGGCTCCACGCGATCAACTTCGCGCGTGAAGGTTCGCGGGTGGTCATCACCGACGTCGACGGCTCCGAGCTGGAGAAGACCGCCGGCGAGATGCGCCTTGCGGGCTTCGAGGCGTATCCCTACGTCCACGACGTCTCCGACCGCGCGGCGTGCTTCGACCTGGCATCCAGGGTGGAATCCGAGGTCGGACCGATCGACGTGCTGGTCAACAACGCCGGCGTGGTGGAGTGCGGCGACTTCCTGGATCTCTCCGAGCGCTCGATCCGCCGGATGATGGACGTGAACTACTTCGGGCAGGCCTGGATGATGCAGGCCGTGCTGCCGCGCATGGCCGCAAGGCGCTCAGGGCACGTGGTCAACATCTGCTCGTCGGCGGGGAAGCTGGGTGTTGCCCGGCTGGGCCCATACTGCGCCACCAAGTTCGCTTCAATCGGGCTGACCGACTCGGTGCGCCCCGAGCTGCGCCGGCACAAGGTCAGGTTCACAATCGTCAACCCGGGCTACGTGAACACCGGGATGTTCGAGGGAGCGAAGATGGTGCTCATCAGCCGGTGGCAGGACCCGCAGAAGGTGAGCGACGCGGTGGTGCGGGCGGTGAAGAAGAACCGCCGCGAGATCTGCGTGCCCCGCTTCGCGGTCCACCTCGCGGCATTCGTCCGGGGGTTCTGCATACCTTGGCTGAGCGACCTGGCCGGCATCGTCTTCCGCGCGGACAGCTCCTTCAAG
This sequence comes from Actinomycetota bacterium, assembly GCA_043807425.1. GTDB lineage: Bacteria > Actinomycetota > Geothermincolia > Fen-727 > Anoxymicrobiaceae > JAHJCO01. Next base: position 6,771 of record JAZDFZ010000015.1, on the reverse strand, counting down.
ACCTGGAAGAAGGACCACGCCCGCCCGTTCTGAAGGTGACAGGTACTTTTAACCCCTCTTGTTAACCCTCCGAATTCCAGCCCAGCCCGATGACCACTATTAACAAAGGGGGTTAAAAGTACCTGTCACCTAGAAGAGTACGATGAACTTCTTCATGCACTCGTCCTCGTACTCCCAACGACGGTTGGAGATGTTGTTGGGGTCGAGCGCCATCTTCATCTTCGTGAACGCTTCCAGCAGGGGAACGAAGTTCGGCATCGCCGCGAGCATGCCCGCGTCCATCATGGGCACCAGCCCCTTGACCCAGGCCGCCAGGCCGGCGGCGAACACCATGCCCTGGCTCATGCCCTTCAGCGAGGAGTTGAAGTAGGCGAATATCATGCGTATCAGGTCGTCCTTGTCGGCCTGGCAGGTGTAGAGGTCGTACTCCATGTAGGCGGCCCGGCCCATGTGGTACGGCTGGAGGTAGGTCGATGCGTCGTCCGGCCTCAACGGATCGGTGTTGGTGCCTATCTGGTTCGTGCAGGCGTCCCTCATCATCCGCTCGATCCCCACCATGTTCTCCAGCTTGTCGATGAGCGCCCCGATCATGAACGAGCCCCGCACCCTCTGGACGCGCACCGTCACGTTGAAGTACTTGACCCACGTGTCCAGGTTGGCGAACTCGTTCTCCTCGGTCATCTGCTCGATCGCCTCCTTGGGGAGGAAATCGAACACGGGGAACTCCTCGGCCAGCATCCGCTGCGTCACTTCAGCCTTCAGGTCGGCTTCCTCCTCCGTCTCACCCCCGAAGATGGTGAGCAGGTTGTGACGCGGCATCAGCTCGGTGATCTTGGACGCCTCGCGGTTGTCGTCCCCGATGAATATCCCGTAGAAGGAGTTCATGAGGTGCGCAAGCTCCAGCGAGAGGTTGTCCTGCGCGATCGAGTACAGCGCGTCGGCCATCACCTTCAGGTCGTCCTGCTCCAGGGAGGGAAATACCTGCTGGTGAAACGGCGCCTCGGGGTACAGCCTCACCGTCATCTTCGTCACCACGCCCATGGTCCCGAAGGCGTAGCGGAACATGGTGGAGACATCTGGCCCCGGCCCGGGCACGTGCCCCTTGACCGCGCCGCTGGAGAGGGGACCGGTCCGCAGCATCTCTCCCGTGGGGAGCACGACCTCGACGTCGATGATGTTGTCCATGCCGAACCCGTACTTGGAAGCCATGGTGTTGATGTTGCAGAACAGGAGGTTGCTGAGCACACCCGCGGTCGCCGCGGTCGAGGGGTTGAGCAGCCTGCACCCGGCCCTCTGCGCGGCCGACTGCAGCTGCAGGAAGGTAACGCCCGGCTCGATGACGGCGAACATGCTCTCGCCGTCCAGCTCGACTATCCGGTCCATCCGGCGCAGGTCGCACAGGATGCCACCGTACGGAGGGAGCGTCGCCCCCACCGTGGAGATGCCCGTCCCGTAGGGCATCACGTCCACCAGGTATTCGTTCGCTATCCTGAAGACCGCCTGGACGTCCTCGGTGCTCCCGGGCAGGCAGACCAGGTGCGGGTAGCAGGCCGGGATGAAGCTCTGGTCGCGGGCGTACCCGCACAGTATCGAGGGCGCGTCCGTGGCCCACTCCTCCCCAAGCGCCTCCCTCAACGCCCCCAAGGCCGCGGCCAGGTTCTCCACCCGATTGTGGACCGGGTCCTTCTCGGTGACCAGCGGCCTGCCGACGACCCGTCTTTCCCTGATCTCCCGCCTGATCCTGCTCTCAACGGCCATCGAAGCCTCCTATATCCACTTCAGGATGCCCATGAAAAGGATGAGCAGCACCACGTCCACGGCGTAGACACCCGCGACTATTGATATCTTCTTCTTCATCGACGGCATGTCGTAGATCCAGAAGGTGAACATCATGTAGAGCGAGTACCCGATGATGAGGATGAGGATCGGGTTATACCAGTTCCACCACCAGTACTCCCACACGAGCACGCCCCACCAGTTGAGGATTATCTCGATCACCACGCACAGAACCGAGTTCGCGATGACGAAGAACCAGCGGTTTGGCAGCCCCAGTATCTTCACGTTCTTGTCCTTCGGCAGTATCTTGCAGAACGCCACGCCCGCCACCGCGAACATCATGCTGATCTCGATGGTCAGCCCTATCAGGATGATGTAGGCGGAGTGGTCGGGGGTCGTCCAGACCGCCGAGTGCTTGTTGATATGCAGGAAGAGCGCGTTGCAGATCTCCAGGAACCACTCCAGGCTGTAGAACGCGAGGCCCGCCACGATGATGTTCCAGTTCTTGCGCTCGACCTCCGTGAAGTACACGTAGATGACGAACGCCAGCAGGGGGACCAGGAACCACTGGAAGTGGTCGGGGCTCCTGAGGTTGGACAGCGCCTGCTGCGTGGCCTCGGTGTAGACGGGTAACATCATTTCCCTCCATCGTCGGTCGGTCGGCCGGCGCCGGGCTCCACGACTTAGCGTCGGCGATCAGTCGAGGCCGGCTAGGATCTCTTCGAACATGAGTTGAGCGCCCGGGCGATCCTGATGTCGACTTCTATGCCCTCCATCGGGTCCGCAGGCGGTAATACCCCCAGCGACCTGCCCTCAGCCCACATCGCGTCCGCGAGCGCGAAACGCTGCTTCGTACTAAGTGTTTCACGCCGCTGGAACTCGCTTACACACCACTCGAGGTATTCCGGATCGCGAATCAATACCTCTCCCCCTCCCATTCCTCACTACGCCGTTGTCTAACAAGGCTCCCTGAATCTTACCGTCTGTCGAGCCGGAGGGAAACCTCGCTGGGAGGAGATCCCTACCTGCGAGGCTGCTGCACTGACCTGTCCGCGATGTTGGCTTGTTCTCGTATAAAGTGATGGCAATAACACACGCTGAGCGTCGGGGGTCGGCCGCGGTAAGGCAACTGGGGGTCGTATCGAGACTCGGGGGTTCTCATGGGGATCACTGCTAGAAATCTCTTGGCTCTGCTAATCGCCCCATTCGCACTCTTTGCGATTGCTGCATTACCGGTGAATGCCGGTGACAATCCCCATCCCACGCATCAGTGGACAAGTGAAAGCGCCATCCCCGGGAACACCCAACTCAACGAGGTGTTCATCCTCGATCAGGCGCATATTTGGGCTGCAGGGGACAAGATACTCATGTTTGACGGAGCGTCCTGGCGGGTGCAACTCCCGTACGTGGGGAGGCTTCTCAACGATATCGAGGCCGTCGATCCCAATCACGCGTGGGCTGTTGGGGACTGTGGGACGGTCTTTTTCTACGACGGGATAGATTGGCGGCCGCAATCATGCGGCGCGAGCGAAGACCTAGTCAGCGTCTCCGCCGTTGACGCACTAAACGTCTGGACGATGACCATCGAAGGCGATATCTACCACTACAACGGATCATCGTGGAGCACCTTCGCATCTCTGGGTCCTAGTCAAGCGGGCTACTTCAGGGGGCTCGTCGCAGTCGATCCAACCCACATCTGGGTTATTTACACCGTGTACGAAAACCAACCGAAGGTACTTGGCCCCTTCGGGGAAATATTCTTCTTCAATGGCTCCGAGTGGCAGTGCCAATTCAGTCAATGGTACGTCGACTTTCACTCGTTGCATGCGCAGGATACAAGCCATGTTTGGGCAGGAGGTCGATCTGGCGAGATCTTCTTCTATGACGGTTCGTCCTGGAACCAGCAGGCTCACCTTGTATACCGAACTCCATACACCAAACCGATGTCGATCACCGACATCTGCTCCTTTGACGGCAGATACGCCTGGGCGATAGGGGATACGGGGGAGGCAACTTTCGTCTATCTGTTCGATGGTTCGACCTGGACCTGTGCTTACAATCTTGGTTATCTGTCGGGGATATCCGCAGCCAGTTGCACGGATGCGTGGGCTGTTGGTCGTGACCGTGTCCTTCATTTCGATGGTCGGGGTTGGGTTGAAGAAACTCGATCTCCAGCGGCATCGTTTCCTCTCGAGGCGATCTCTGCGACCAGTCCCATGGATGTATGGGCGATTAGCAGTCAGTATCCATATACCGCGCTTCATTACGATGGGGTCACCTGGCATGCGATAGAGATAGACACCTGGGGTACTCTTCGGGATATCGTTGCAGTGAACAGAGAACTTGTCCTCGCGGTCGGCGAGGGCAGCATTTACATGTCAAGTGATGGTATTCAGTGGAAGCATATTACCGTCGACTACTGGCCAGATTTGCACTCGATAACAAACGATCCGTATGGACGCCTTTGGGCTGTCGGCAGTAATGGGGACATCATCTACAGTGACATCAGCGCACCATACAACTGGGTACATGTCGATTCTGGGACGGGCGAAGACCTCTACGCCGTAGCAGCCCTGGATTCCGACAGTGTCTGGTCGGTCGGGAAAGCCGGAACAATTATGTTCTTCGACGGGAAGGAGTGGACCGCGCAGTCCAGCGGCACGAAATGCGATCTCTACGGGATCGATGCGATCGATGAGAGCCACGTGTGGGCAGTCGGTGCCCACGGAACGGCGCTGTTCTTCGATGGCGCGAGGTGGGTCCGCCGGATGAGCGGCACCGCGCATGACATCCACGATGTCACGGCGCTTACTCCAACCCAGGTCTGGGCGGCATCTGAAGAAATCCTCTTTTTTGACGGCTATTGGTGGTCGACCGAACGCGCGGATACCCATGGATTTAGAGGCATCTTCGCCCTGGACATGGAACATATGTGGGCTGTAGGCCAAGGCGGAGCACTTGTACAAGCCGGTTCCGCGCCGTGGTATAGCTACGTTCGGCAGGCAGGCCACGACTCCATCGGGGTGTCGGTCCCGGACAAGACCTGGTACCTGGCGGAGGGCTGCACCGGGCCGGGGTTCGAGACCTGGGTGCTGGTACAGAATCCCAACGACTCCGAGGCGAACATCACCCTCACCTACATGACACCGGACGGCGTGGTGCCGGGACCCTCAGTGGTGTTACCGGCCGGGTCACGCGAGAGCTTCTACGTGGCCGACACCGTTCCCGATACCTGGGAGGTCTCCACCAGGGTCACCTCCAGCCAACCCGTGATCGTGGAGAGGGCTGTCTACCACCTGGTGCGAGCATTCGATTAGACGGTAAGCCAATACGGGCAGTCACTTGCCACGAGGGAGCGCTGGTTGTTCCTGTGGCAGTCCGGGTGACCGGCCCGTCGGGGGAGGCATACCGGACTGGGGTGGTTGGGCTTTGAACACCATCTTCCAGGAGCCGTCGGGCATCCTGACCACGAAAGGATCCGTTATCTGGTAGCCGTCCGGGGCCGAGAGCCGCGTGCCTTCCTCCTGTGTCCAGGTCTGGAGATCGCCTGAGACGAAGCTGCCCACCATGGTGGAGGCCGGCTGGTCGAAGGCGAAGAGCCTGAAGCGTCCGTCACCCAGGCTCACCGGGGCGACGGTACCCCATTTCTGCAGCGAGAGCGGGCCGGCGTACTCGAAGCTCAGCCCGTCCGCGCTACGCGCGGTTATGGTGCCCTGGCCGATGCTGAAGACGTACATCATCCAGTCCGTCCCGGTCCAGAACACGTCGGGGTCGACCAGGCCGGCGTAGCGGAAGACGTCCTTCTCCTGGGTGAAGTGGATCCCGTCGTCGGAGATCGCGCTGTAGATGGAGTGGTCTCCGGCCATCGCCGGGCTTCCGGTGACCCCGAAGTAGTAGAGCCTGTAGCGGCCGTCGGGCAACAGGACGATGCTCGGGTCCACAGCCTTCTCGGTGGGGAGGCCCTCGATGGTGAGGCCCAGCGCCTGGAAGGTCTTGCCACCGTCGTTCGACTCGGCGCAGTTCGCCGTCTCGGGCACCACGCTCGCGTCAACGTAGTAGATGCGCAGGTTTCCCGCCGGCGTCACGACCGCGCATGGCACCGAGGCGTGCTCGAGCAGGGTGCTGCCGTCCGGCGTCCAGGTCAGGCCGTCAGGGCTCGAGGCGCTCATGACCCTGTGGGCGTACGGGCCGCCCTGCATCACCGCGGCCTGGGGGGCAGGGGGGGCATAAGCCTCCATGCCCGCCGGTGCGCTGCTCGCGGGAGGGACTCCGGGCATCGCGGGGTTCCTGTGGCCGCTCACATATGCGGCAATGGCCAGGACCGCCAGCAGGACACCGAGGGCCAGCAGGGCCGCTTTCCATTCCTTCATGTTCCCCCTCACACTCGTCTAGTCAGACGATCGCATGCGAATGTTTAGCACGTGTGAATACCTTTGCGTGAATCTGTTAATCCGCAGAGGGTGGGCTGTGCTCGTCACCTGGATGCGCCGTGACGTGTACCGCGCGGATGGAGTAAGGCGTTATAATAGGGCCTCCGGGGTGTAGCGCAGCCAGGTTAGCGCGCAGCGTTCGGGACGCTGAGGTCGCCGGTTCGAATCCGGCCACCCCGACTCGGTGACAGGTACTTTTAACCCGAGAACCGGTGTAAATGGGGCATCCCGTAAGGCAAGTCAAGCGTTCAGGGGTTAACAAAAGTATTAAAAGTACCTGTCACCAGGTTGTTGCTGAGCTCGAGTCGCATGCCGATCCCGCGGCCGCGGCGGGCATGGCCCGCTACGGCATCAGCGGCGAAAAAACGCTCGGCGTCTCCATACCAGTCCTTCGGAAGATGGCGAAGGGTATCGGCAAGGACCATTCGCTGGCCGCGGCCCTCTGGGACTCGGGAATCCACGAGGCACGCATCCTGGCGGGCATGGTGGACGACCCCGCGCAAGTTACCGAGGAGCAGGCCGAGGCCTGGGTCGCCGACCTGGACTCCTGGGACGTGTGCGACCA
>JAZDFZ010000014.1:0-10047 GCA_043807425.1 Actinomycetota bacterium | reverse complement strand
CAACAGCGCGGAGAGGTCCATGCACTCGCCGTAGAGGTGGACGGGGACTATCGCCCTGGTGTCCGGGGTCGCCACCCGTTCTACCTCACAGGCATCCAGGCCGTAACCGCCTTCGGCGATGTCTGCGAACACCGGGCGGGCTCCCGATTGCGCGATGCCCACCACCGTGGGGACGGCGGTGAAGGCCGATGTGACAACGTGGTCACCGTGGCCGATGCCCAGCGCGGTCAGTGCCAGGGCGATGGCGTCCGTGCCGGACGCGACGCCGATGCCGTGGGCGGAGCCCAGCCAGCCCGCGAAGTCGCGCTCGAATGCCTCCACCTCACCGCCCAGGATGTAAGTGCCGCTGTTCAGTACGCGCGATGCCGCATCCAGCAGCTCCTGCTCGCACTCGTGGTACTGCATGGTGAGGTCGAGGAATGGAATCATCTCAGTCAGGCCCTTCGTTGATCCTGAGGAAAAAAGGGGCACCCCCACCCCGACCCACCCCCCACGAGGGGGAGGGAGATAGAGAAGTCACGCCGCGGGGTCCTGCCGCTGCCAGTACTTGTCCCAGTGCCTCCGGTAGAATTCGATGGTCATGTCGAGGCCCTCGCAGAAGCCCACGGCGGGCTCCCAGCCCGTCAGCTCCTTTATCCTGGAGACGTCCAGGTACAGGTCGCCTGTCTCCACGTTGAGGTACTGGTCCGGGAAAGGCACCAGCCTGTAGGAGGCCCCGGTCTTCTCGGCGATGGCCCTCGCGCAGTCCAGCACGCTCACCGGGACGCCGCTGCCCACGTTCAGGACCTTCCCGTGGCACATCTCCTCCACCGCCGTCTGCAGTATCGCCTCCACGCAGTCCCCGACGTAGATAAAGTCCCTCTGCTGGGTCCCGTCGCCGAAGACCTTTATCTCGCCTCCGGAGAGCGCGACCCTGATGAACCAGTGGATGAACCCCTGCTTGGAGTGGCTCATCAGGTGGCGCGGGCCGTAGACGTTGGTTATACGCAGGCGCACGCAGGGTATCCCGTAGATCTCGGAGTAGAGCTTGTGGTACATCTCCACCGTGGTCATGTGCACGCCGTTGATGTCAACAGGGTCGAAGGGGTGCTCCTCGTCGGCCGGCAGGTACTCCGCCTTGCCGTACTGCGACCGCGAGCCGGTGTAGAGCATGACGCAGTCCCGGTTGACCTCCCTGAGCACCTCCAGGAACTGCAGGTGGCTGCGGCAGTTCATGCCCAGGTCCATCAGCGGGTTCTCCACGCTGCCGACGTGGCTGGTCATCGCGGCCAGGTTGAAGACGAAGTCCTTTCTCTCCAGCAGCCCCTCCACCCCGACGAGCTCGCCGATGTCACCTTCCCTGATATCGATCCGGCTTGCCGTGCCCTCGAGGTTGAAGTAGTTGCCGCCCTGCTCGGGTAGCAGCGCGTCGATGACGGTGACGTGGGCCGACAGCTCGGCGAGCCGGCGCGCGAGGTTGCTCCCGATGAAGCCCAGGCCGCCTGTCACCAGCGCCCTCTTGCCCCCGTACACATCCTCGAGGTCGTTCAATTGAGCCTGTCCCCCAGCACGTTCCTCCTTACCTCGAGCTTCCAGTACTGCCCCATCAGCTCGACGGTCGTCCTAAATAGATTTCGCGCATTGAAAAACTGCGACCTTCCACTCCTTCTCGGGAAGTGGCCCACCGGGACCTCGGCGAAGGTGACGCCCCGGTCCTGCATCTTCTTCACCATCTCCAGGCAGATCGCCCCGCTGTCCGCCTCCAGCGCGAGGCCCTCAAGCGCGCTCTTCCTCATCAACCTGAAGTCGCAGTCCACGTCGCGGATCGCAATGCCGAACAGCAACCGGACCGTGCCGCCGTACAATCTGCCCAGCACCCGGCGGTAGACGGGATCGGCCCTGCCGACCTTGTAGCCGTTCACCACGTCCGCCTCGAACCGCCTCTCCAGCAGCAGCTCCAGCTCCGCGGGGTCGTACTGGCCGTCCCCGTCCGTGTAGAAGACGAGTCCCTTCGACGCCGCTTCGAGGCCGGACTTCAGCGCGCCGCCGTACCCCCTGTTCTCCTCGTGATGGATGACACATACCCTGTCGTCGCCCGCGGAGAGCCGGTCCGCTGTCTCGCCCGTTCCGTCGGTGCTTCCGTCGTCGATGATGATGATCTCGAGGTCCTTCGTGTGGCGGCCCGCGGCCTCGGCGGCGGTCTCGACCAGTCCCTCGATGGTTCCCTCGTCGTTGTAGGCCGGGAAGAAGACCGAGAGCCCCCCGGCAAGCGGGTCCGGGCCGGGCGGCTGCTCTTGCGCGGTCTGCGCGGGGGTATCTTCCCGGCCTGAGAGGCCGGGCTCAATCGATGGGGAGAGGTCGGGCTCGATCGATGGGGCTGCGCGTCTCCTGCGGCGCCACAGAAGCAGGATCGCGGCGGCCCCGGCGATCAGCGCGAGGATGGTGATGAGCATTCCCGGCAGCAGCCCCGGGGCGCTGTATGAGAACTCCACGGTGTGCTGTCCCTCGGGGATGTAGACCGCCTGGAGCGCGCCGAAAGCCGGGTAGATACCTGTGGGCTTGCCGTCGATGGACGCCGACCAGCCCGGCATGTACTCCTGGCTCCACAGCAGGACGCCCTCCTCCATCGCCTCGACCTGGTAGGCCTCGGTGCCCTCCCCCACGGACAGCGGTGTCGCCTGGCCCCTGATGACCCGCTGCTCGCTCCAGCCCTCCACCTTGCGCCGCAACGAGTCCGGCAGGGTAGAGCTCTCGAGCGCGATGGTGTTCTGCGGCGAGAAGTTCTCCCTGTCCAGCAGCGCCCGCATGGACGCGGAGGCGCTCTCGGCAAGCCTGACCCCGCCGGCCACGTACGCCCTGGGGTACACACCGGGGTTGCGATAGACGACGTAGCCCGCGTCCTGGTAGATGACCGGCCCGGGCTCCACGGCTCGGAATCCGTCACCGACCATGTTGATGGCCGTGATCGCCAGCTCCCCGTCGCCGAGACTGTCCAGCGACCTTATGCCCAGGACCTGCAGGTCCGCCACCCGCCTCCCGAACCCGATCTCGCCCAGGTACGCGACGCCGGGCTTCGCCGTCCCCGTCCGGTCGTACTCCACCCGCCTGCCCGCTCCACCCCCGGCGGGCCCGGTCTCCTCGCCCGCCCGTATCGGGAACGGCCCGATGACCTCCCCGGAGGCCGTCAGCCCCAGCAGCTCGGCCACGACCGTACCCGTGGCGGGCCGAACTCCCTTCAGCGTCGTCAACATCTCCACGCCGTCGGGCGCGAAATCGCCGGCCAGGAACCAGGACAGCCCCCCCGACTCCACCGTGATAGAGCCCGGTAGGTTGGTGTCGAACCGCCGGCCGTCCACCGGGGTCAGGTTCGCTATGAAGTGCGCGACGTTGAGCACGCTGAACATCGCCGGGTTTCGGTCCGCCAGCTTGATGAACTCCGTCATGCGCCCAGGCTCGACAGCGCTGTAACCCCGGGCGTCCTGGAGGCCGAACGGCATGAGCATGTTGGGCTGCCAGTTGTACAGGGCGATGCTCCCCGCCGGGTCCTTGGAGAGTGCGACCCGGTAGGCGTCGCCCCCGTCCGTCTTTATCGCCTCGACGAAGCCGGGCTCCGCCCTTATGGCGCCGGTTTCTATCCGGGGGTTTATGCCATAGGAGACGGCGAATACCTCCAGGATCACGAAAGCGAGCAGCAGCCCGGCGAACAGCCCCCGGGTGAAGAACCCGTAGCGCCAGAGCCACAGGAGCGCCAGCAGCAGGGCCAGCAGAATCACCGGGCCGTAGAACGCCCAGCTCCTTATCTGGAAGTTCTTGAAGGTGAAGAAATCGATGACGCCCCAGCGGGCGATCAGCTTGGCCAGTACCAGGCCCCCGACCGCCGCCGCCGCGACCCCGGTCACCAGCCATACCAGGCGCTTGGTGGACCGCTCCCCGAGCTCCACTCGGTCGAGCAGCCTGTCCAGCCCGATCGCGGCGAGGATGATGACAGCGAAGTCCACAAGAACCAGGAAGCGTGCGGGGTCCTTGAGAACGTTGAAGCCGGGGACAAGCCGGACCAGCCGGTACAGCAACCCCACGTTGCCGAAAGAGATGATGAGCGCCAGCAGTCCCGCCGTGGCGAAGAACCAGGTGTGCCAGGTCCGCTTCCTCATGAACGCGGCCGGCAGCAGGACCAGCGGCAGCAGCCCGACGTAGCCGTAGGTCTCCACGAATCCCCAGGAGCCCCAGTAACCCGTGGGGCCGCCGAAGTACCGTGGGAAGATGAAGGTGATCAACTGGACGGGCGGCAGGTTGTTGTAGTTGTACAGGGCCGACGAGAGCCCTCCGGCCCGTGTAGAGACCCCCACCAGCTCGTAGGAGGGCAGGTTCTGTATCATGCCCAGCCCGGCGCCCAATACCGCGAACACGGCGAACATCCCCGCGGCCCGCCCCAGCCCCCGCCAGGTCCAGCGCGCATCCCTCGGGTACAGCACAGCGTAGAAGAAGACCACCGCGACCGTGACCAGGGACATGAAGAGGAACCCGGACAGGAACTGGACACCTAGCGCCACGCCCGCCCAGAGGAACCACGAGAACGAGTCGTCTCGCATGCCCTTCTCCACCAGGTACAGGATGAGCGGGAACCAGGCGACCGAGTTGACGATGTTTGTGTGGCCCATGTGCGCGATGGTGAAGCCGAAGAAGGTGAACGCCAGGGCCGCGAACACCGAGGAGGTCTTCGACAGCCTGATGACCCGGGCGTAGAGGTACGTGAAGAGCGCGCAGGCCAGGTAATGTGCGAACAGGGAGTAGTTGAAGGCGAATATGTCCGGGAAGAAGGCCGCCAGTACGTTGACGGGGTAGAAGAGGCTCGACTCGCTGTCGGCGAAAAGCGGGTACCCGCAGTAGATGTAGCGGCACATCAACGGCAGCTGGCCGTGCTTCAGGCCCGAGCTCATGAAGGTCCTGGCCGGGTAGTAGTAGGTAGCGCTGTCGGCGAAGATGTAGGCCCGGATGAGAATCAGTGTGGGCAGGAAGAATACAACAGTCACCGCCAGCACGAGCAACGGCGCCCTGTACTTCCTGTAGAAACTCAGCAGTCCACCTCCGCTATGAACGCCATCTTCACTTCGAATGTGCAAAAGTGCCTGACCCTTTTGCACATTTACCTCAGCCCATCAAAGAATTCGTCCAACAGGCGGCGGCAATCCTGCTCGCACACGCCGGCAATAACCTGGACACGGTGTCCCAGCCTGCCGTCCTCGAGGATGTTGTAGGCGGAGCCCCCCGCTCCGGCCGCCGGATCCTGGGCACCGAATACTACGGTGCCGACACGTGCGAGCACTATGGCGCTGGCGCACATCGGGCACGGCTCGAGCGTGACGTACATGGTCGTTCCGGTCAGGCGCCAGTCGCCGGCCGCCTCCCCGGCGCCGCGCAGCACCAGCATCTCCGCATGGGCGACCGGATCGCCGGTGACGGCCCTCCGGTTGTGGCCCCTGGCGAGCACCTTCCCGCCCTCGGTGAGGACCGCGCCGACCGGCACGTCCCCTTCGTCCGCGGCGAGGCGGGCCTCCTCCAGCGCAATCTTCATGAACTCATTGTGCGAAGGCATACGGCTCACCACACTAAGGCCCGGTCCCGCCGGGCGGATTCGCGGGCTTCACGTGAGTCAGAAACATCGCAAGCCTCCGGTTGCCGTCCTTGGGGAACCGGTCGATGACCTCCAGCGGCCAGCCCTCCGGGACCTCCTCGAACGCGTTCAGCACCACGAAGGTGGGACGGGAGTCTGCGGCCAGCAGTGCCGGGAACCTGTCCCCCTCCTCGTAGGTGATGGGGACTATCTCGACGTTTTTATTGTCGAACAGGTAGACCGACAGAGTGTCGGCGGGGACGGCGGCCGTCTGGGTTCCGGGCGCGCCCACCGCCACCACCAGTATCGGCTCATCCCTGCTCTCCTCGCGGAGGTACTCCACCGTCTCGTCGGTGCCCCAGCCCGCCGGCCACTGAGTGACGAACTGCTCGCGGTCCTCGTATGGCAGCCAGGCGTGTTGCGGTAAGGCGATGATGGCGATGTCCTGAAGCGCGGCCGGAACGAATATCAGCACGCACAGGACGATGGTCGCAGCTCTCAGAAGCCGCGCTTTGCCATTCCTGCGGGCCATGTCATAGAGGTCCAGAAGCGCGTACGCCCCCCCGATAACGAGCGGCGGGAGCACGACCAGGAAAAAGCGCGTGAAGTGGAACGTGACCACGAAGCACGTGACCCCGCCGGCCAGCACGAACCACACGGCCAGGAACAACGCCCCCCTCCACTTCTTCACGGCCCCCCACACGATGCCGGCAAGACATGTCAGGAAGAACACGGGCGTCATGTAGATGAACAGCACCCGCAGCAGCGCCCATGCGTTTGAGAAGAACACCTCGAACGGATCGCGCAGCAGCTGCGAGATGGAGAGGTTGTGCAGCTCGGCCATCTCGCCTATTACGTGGAAGTCGCTCGCGAAACGCAGGAGGCTGTATATGCCGTAAGCGACCCCGAACGTTATTACGACAGCGACAAGCCAGCGCAGCAGCGGCCGCTTCACCGACGATTGGGCCGGGACTTCAGTCCCGATCTCCTTCCCAGGCGATTGGGCCGGGACTTCAGTCCCGGTAGTGTTGTCGTTGGCGGACTGAAGTCCGCCCCCAAGCGGTGAAAGCAGATATGCGAAAGGCACCACGAAGAACAGCAGCTGCGCGGTAGCCTTGGTGAGCAGGGCGAGCCCGATCAACACGGCCGTGCCGGCCATGAACCAGAGGTTTGACGTCTTCGCCGCCTTTATCGCGCAGTAGACGGCGAAGACCAACAGGGGCATGACCAGGCTCTCGGTCAGAGCGAGACGGTCGTACCACAGTGCGAACGGGCAGATGACGTAGAGAAGGGCCGAAAGCACCCCGAGCCTGGGCCCTTCCAGTTCCTTTGCCACCAGGTAGACACCCCAGACGGTGAGGGCGCCGAGGAAGACGGAGAAGAGCCGGGCCGCCATAAGGGGGTCGTCGAACAGGGCCAGGAACGAGGTCATGAGCACCGGGTGAAGCGGGGGCTTGCCGTCCGTCAGGGAGACCAGCAGCTTCCCACCGTGTAGCGCCTGCTGGGACCAGCGGATGTATATCGCTTCGTCGCAGAAGATCGGAAGGCTCTTCAGGGAGGGCAGTCGGGTCGCGGCATACAACGCGAAGACGAAGGCCAGCCCCACCCCGACGGGGTGGCGCTTCACAAACGCGGTCAGCTCGAGAAGCAGCCTCTTGATGCGCTCGAGAAAAGGTTTCAAACCAGGTGCCTGGACCCCCACCCCGACCCTCCCCCCGCAAGGGGGAGGGAGTCATGGAAAGCACGCCCGCAGGTAAGCACGCCCGCAGGGACTCGAACCCCGAACCTCCCGGTCCGTAGCCGGACGCTCTATCCAATTGAGCTACGGGCGCGAAACTCGTGTCAGAATTATAGCAGACCACCGTTCAACAAAAGCCTTGAGCCCGGCCTCTCAGGCCGGGATCGAGAGCCCCAAATCGCGGGGCTGAGAGCCCCGCCTCAATCCTGCGCCGGGCAGGACGCGGGGGATCCGCCGCATAAGTACAGAGGCGCGGGGATGAACAGGGGGACCGATGACCGACGGGACAGGCAGGAAGACGCTCTTTCACGGGGGCGTGCTCTCGGCTTTCGGGGAGCGGGACTACGCCGTGCTATGGTCGGGCGCCTTCATCTCGAACATCGGCACCTGGGTGCAGACCGCGGCACTTCTCTGGCTGGTGAAGAACGTCTGGCAGTCGAACTCCTGGGTGGGCGCGGTCAACATGGCGAACTTCGCCCCGGTCCTCCTCCTGGTGCCGTTCTCCGGCTCGCTGGCCGACCGCTACAACAGGCGCAAGCTGATCCTGGCCGGACAGGTGGTGATGATGCTGGGCGCCTTTGCGCTGGCGATAGCGGCGTCCGCGGGCCTCGCCTCCAACAAGGCCGTGGTCATGGTCGCGGTTGCCGTCATTGGCGTCGCCTTCGCCTTCAACTTCCCGGCCTGGCAGGCGATGCTGCCGGACCTGGTACGGCGTGAGGATCTGCTGAACGCTATCTCCCTGAGCTCCGCGCAGTGGAATCTGGCGCGGTTCGTGGGACCGGTCATAGGAGGCGTTCTGCTCACTTACTTCACCTACTCGACGGCGTTCTACGCGAACGCGGTGAGCTTCCTGTTCGTCATCGCCGCCCTGCTGGTCATCCACCCCAAACGCGGCGTTATGGCACGTTCGACCAAGCCCTTGTTCAGCCACGTGTGGGAAGGCTGGAGATACGTGGGGCGGCAACGCTGGATGGTCAACGCGCTTATCGCCATGGGCGTGGTGTCCGCATTCGGCTTCTCCTACATAGTGCTCATCCCGGCGGTGGTCAAGGACGAACTCGGCCGGGGGGCGGGCGCCTACAGCCTCGTGCTTGGGATGACGGGGCTGGGGGCGGTGATCGGCGCCCCTTTGCTGACGCTCCTTAGCAGGCGCTTCAAGGAGAGCAACATCATAAAGGTGTCGATACTGGCCCTGGGGCTTCTGCTGCTGGCGTTCGCCGTGTCGCGGACCTACTGGCTTACCTGCGTCATCTCCACGGGACTGGGTTGCAGCTTCCTGGTGACCGGTTCGGCCATCAACTCGGTGCTTCAAGGCTGCTCGACTCGGGAGATGCGCGGGAGGGTGGTCAGTCTCTACATAATGGTGTTCGTCGGGATCTTCCCCCTGGGCGGCCAGTTGCTCGCCTACATCTCTGACGTGCGGTCGACGCCTTTCAGCCTCATCCTGGGCGGGCTGGTGTGCATGGGCGTCGCCTCCGTCCTCATCATCTTCCCCGGACTCATACGCGGGGCGGTCCTCAAGGAGTGCGAGGAGCCCATTCCCGTCGCGTAACGGACCGATTCTCCCCTCCTCCTCGGGAGGGAGGGTCAGGGTGGGGTGAGCGATAAGACGCCCTATCCCCGCGGCCACAATCGTGAAACACTGTTGTAAGGATTCGCCCACCCAAGGCGTCTTTGCGGATAGTCGCGCTCATAAGGACGGCGCGGGCATGCGCGCTGGCGAGTGAAAGGGGTCATCATGAGCAGGGCGTCGAGGAATCACAAGACCGGACGCGGGCGCGGCGGACTGAGAGCACTCATGGCTCTGGCGCTGGCCTTCGCGTGCGTCAGCCCCGCCCTCCTTGGAGCGGGCTCCGCGCTCGCCGTGACGACGGTCACCGAGTTCAACGTCCCCACCCCCGCGGCCAGCCCCGCCGGTATAACGGGTGGGCCCGACGGGAACGTCTGGTTCACGGAGTACGGCACCAACCAGATCGGCAGGTGCACCCGCGACGGGACCATTACCGAGTTCACGCTCCCGGCCGGTTTCGGTCCCGCCGGCATCACCGCGGGACCGGACGGCAACCTCTGGTTCGTAGAGTGGGGGGCCGACATGGTTGCACAGTCCACGACCGCCGGGGCTATCACCGAGTACGCCCTGCCGGTAAACAGCAATCCGTCCGGGATAACGACGGGGCCCGATGGGAACCTCTGGTTCACCGAGCAGGACGCGGACATGATCGGAAGGATCACCACCGCCGGAGCGATAACCGAGTTCCCGGTCCCGGCAGGGCGCAGCCCGAGGTTCATCTGCTCCGGTCCCGACGGAGCGCTGTGGTTCACCGAGATCGACGGCGACCGCATCGGCAGGATGACGACCGCCGGCGTCCTGACCGACGAGTTCCCCACCCCGACGGCTGCCAGCGACCCCAGCGGGATCGCGCTCGGTCCTGACGGCAACCTATGGTTTACCGAACTGGCGCCCGCCGGGAACAGGATCGGAAGGTGCACTCCCGCGGGCGCGATCACCGAGTACATCATCCCGACCGCCGCCAGCAGGCCTCAGAACATATGTCTGGGCAGGGACGGCAACATGTGGTTCGCGGAGTTCACATCAGGCATGCTGGGGTCGATAAACATGTCGGGCACCATAACCGAGTACACCATCCCGACCGCGGCCTCGGCCCCCTTCGGCATCACGCACGGCCCCGACGGCGCGATCTGGTTCACCGAGTTCGCG
>JAZDFZ010000013.1:0-28183 GCA_043807425.1 Actinomycetota bacterium | reverse complement strand
CACGCTCCTTCTCCTCGGGGGCGTTGTCGATGGACTCGAAGGAGCGGATCTCGACGTTCAGCCCCGTCTCGTTGAGGACCTTGGTGATGGCGGCCGTCAGCATGGTCTTGCCGTGGTCCACGTGACCTATGGTGCCCACGTGCACGTGCGGCGTGGTCCTCTCGAACTTCTCCTTGGCCATGGCGTCCTCCCTGTTGCTCGACGGTCCGGTCCTGGCCAGTGGCCGGCCCGTCGTATTGTCCGTGAATTGGTAGCGGTGGCTGGACTCGAACCAGCGACCTCACGGGTATGAACCGTGCGCTCTTACCAACTGAGCTACACCGCCCTGGTTACCACGCTACTAAAATAGACTCCTCTCCACGGGAGTGCAAACGCGTGGAGCCCGGTGTCGGAATTGAACCGACGACCTCGTGCTTACCATGCACGTGCTCTACCGACTGAGCTAACCGGGCTGGCCCGTTTTTTTAGCCGTGGCCCCCAACGGGTGCGCCACGGCTCCAGAGTAGAGTAGCAGATTTCTCGCCCACGCTCAACGAAAGCGTGCAATCCGTGGGGATCGGAGGCTGGACCGGGGCCGGTGCGCCCTACTGGGGCGACGAGCTCTCCATCAGCTTGTTGATGGCCTCGTCCATCGATTTACCGGTCTCCTCCAGGTTGATCTTCCAGGCTCCGCCTTCCTCGACCAGCACGACGTCGAAGGTGAGCTCCTGCTCGACGCCTTTCATCTTCATGGTGACTTTGACCCGAGCGGTGTTCCCCTTCTGCGTTGCCTCGCCCACACTCCAGTCCGCGATCTGGTCGCCCGCCCCCTCGACGAGGTCTTCCTTGTTCTCGACGCCCTTCTGGCTCTCCGAGGAGAGCAGCTCGTAGGTGGCGTCGGCATCCTCGGCCATGGTCGACTTCATGAACTGCTCGACCGTGGCCTCGGGGTCCCCGGATTTGGACGAGGACCCCCCGCCGCAGCCGACGGCGACAACGGCGCCCGCAATCAGCATCAACGCCAGCAAGGGCACCATGACTCTCTTCATCTCGTTCTCCATCCTTGTCGGTTGTGGACCTGGATATCCAGACTCTATCAGATATCGGAGGGTCATGGGTGCAGGCTGATCCCTACCAGTTCTCACCCAGGAGCTCGAAGTACTCCTGCTTGTGATCACACGCCGGGCAGGTTTCCGGCGCCTCGGGGCCCTCGTGCAGGTACCCGCAGTTGAGGCACCGCCAGGTGACCGGCTTGTCTTTCTTGAAGACCGTGCCGGCTTCGATGTTTTCCAGCAGCCGGAGGTACCTGCGCTCGTGCTGCTTCTCGGCGACCAGTATGGCCTCCATCGCCTTCGCGATCTCCTCGAATCCCTCCTCCCTGGCCTTCGCCGCGAATCCGGGGTACATCTCGGTCCACTCGTAGTTCTCCCCCGCCGCTGCCTCCTTCAGGTTCTCGGCGGTCGAGGCGATGACGCCGGCCGGGAACGATGCCGACACCTCCGCGGAGCCCCCCTGCAGGAACTTGAACAGCCTCTTCGCGTGCTCCTTCTCCTGGTTGGCCGTCTCCTCGAAGATCTGCTGCATCTGCACGAAGCCGTCCTTCTTGGCCTGGCTTGCGAAGTAGGTGTAGCGGTTCCTGGCCTGGGACTCCCCTGCGAAAGCTGTGATGACGTTTTTCTCGGTCTGCGATCCCTTCAACTCCATGGCTCCTCCTCCTTCTCGTGAATCCCCCCCGAAAGAATGGCTGCGGAGCGACTTCTACAACAGGCATGATTATCCTGCAAAACGCAAGGCCTAATAATGGTGCCAGGCACATTAGCCCCCTGGTATTAGTCCTCGAACACGACTATTCGTTATTAGGGGAAGGCCGAGCTAATACCTTCAAGCTAATGTGCCTGGCACCGGTATTAGTATGGATGGGAAGCATGGATGGGAATTGGACTTGGTGGGGGAGGCTGGATTTGAACCAGCGTAGGCTGCGCCAACGGATTTACAGTCCGCCCCCTTTAACCACTCGGGCACTCCCCCATGACGCGAAAACGATGATAGCACAACCGACGCAGCCCGATGAAAGAAACGGTCTGAGGTGAACTCTCACGATGAAAGAAACGGTGTGAGGTGAACTTTCAGGTGAGAATAAATGGTTGAGGTGAATTCTCAGAAGAGCTGGTCGGGGAAGTCATCGATGGTCGCCAGGTCGTCGCCCAGTAGGCCGCGCAGCAGTTGCTCGAAGGTGCGGGCGTTGGTCGGCGCCTGGCCCTTGTAGTGGTTGTTGAAGATGATGTAGGTGCGGTCCGAGCTCTCCACCATGCTCTGCACCTTTGTGACCCACTCGGACAGCTCCGCGTCGGTGTAGAGGTAGTCGTAGCGCTCCCAGGACTCACGTGTTGAATCCCACCAGGTCTCGAAGTTGCGGCCGTGGAACCGCGCGTAGCCCACCGGTGAGGTCACCTCCACCCGGGACGACACCAGGCCCCTGAGGCGGGGCTCGTCCACGCAGCAGTAGCCCAGCCCGGCGCGGCGCAGCAGCTCGTAGGTTTCGTCGCACTCCCAGCCCGAGTTCCTGAACTCCACCACGGTATCGATCCCCTCCATGCGCGACGCCAGCACCTCCAGGTACTCGCGGTTGCGCGGCGTGTTCTTGAACCCCCAGGGGAACTGCGCCAGCACGCAGCCCAGCTTACCGTGGTCCTCCAGGGGCCGTACCGCCCCCCTGAACTCCTCGAAAACCTTCCCGCTTGCGGGGGTTATCTCGTGGGTCATCTCGCGGTTGGCCTTCACCGTGAACTGGAAATCCACCGGCGTCCTGCGCGCCATCGCCAGCATCACCTCGGGGGTAGGCACAGCGTAGTACGACGAGTTTATCTCCACCACCGGGAAGTGGCGCCCGTACTCCTCCAACATCTCGCGCTGCTTGAGGTCGGGCGGGTAGAAGGGCCCTTTCCAGTCGCTGTAACTGAAGCCGGCTGTGCCGACGTAGACGGTCATGGCAAGCACCCCCATCCCGACCCTCCCCCCTCAAGGGGGAGGGAGAAAACGCGGGAGACGGCTAGCGCCGCTTCTTCTCCATGTGGACCAGCGTGCCCTCCTGGTCGCTGGCGATGCGTACCTCGTCCATCAACCCGTGGATGAGCTGCACCCCGCGGCCGTGCAGGGCCATCGGCGAGGAAGGCTCGCCCTCCAGTATCGTCGTGTCGAACCCCTGCCCCTCGTCGTTGACCTCGATGACGATCCGGTCCGGGTACGCGTAGCACTCGAAATGCATCTTGTTGTCGGCCGGGCAGGCGTGCTGGATGATGTTCTTGAGCGCTTCCTGGGTCGCCAGCGCGATGTCCTCGGCGTCCTCGGAAAAGCCGTGCTCTCCCGCGAACTTGATGATCTTGGCCCGCGCCCTCACCAGCGACTTCTTGCCGCAGGGGAGGTCCACGACCATGTGCCTGGCGGTATCAGGTGAGGTCCGAGAAGAACTCTCTATCAACGTATCCGCCCGTAACTCCTATGTCTTGAAGTGCCTGGCCAAGGTTGGGAAAGACCTTGAAGACCCGGTCGAGGTCGACGAGCCTCAGGATCTTGAGGATGCGGGGGTTGTTGATGATGTAGCCGACCTCGCCCTGGGCGGCCTGGACCTTCTGGTAGACCTCGATGAGGCTGCCCAGCCCGCTCGAGTCGATGAAGGTGACCCTGCTCAGGTCCAGTATCAGGTCGTGCCTGCGGTCACCCTCCAGCTTGAGGACGACCTTGCGGAACAGGGGTACGGTGTAGACGTCGAGCTCTCCGATCGGTGTTACTACCTGGTAGCCCTCTTTGTCCTCGACCTCTATCTCCAAGAACGCTGCGCTCCTACTTCTTGTTCATCCGGGAGACCGCCACCACCGCGCCGGCTACCAGGAGCAGCAGGAACAGCAGCTTGCGGCCCCGCTTCTTCTTGCCGGCCTTCCTGGCCTTCTTCCTGGCCTTCTTCGCGGCCTTGCGGCTGAGCTTCTTCTTCTCGCGGCGCGGGAGATCGCCCCAAGCTGCTTCCTTGAGCTCCTCGGGGATCTCCTTGCCCTTGCTTGCGAGCTTCTCCGCCCTGCGGATCGCCTTGCGGCGCTCGGCTTTCAGCTGCGACTTCTGCTTTATCTTGCGGGCCAGGAAGTTCATCAAGAGGCCGACGACTACCCTGAGCGCGATCTCGGCGAGGTCTCTCTCCTTGGAGCCCGCGGCACCTTCGTCCTTACCCTTGAGCATCGTCACAGCCATTCAAGACCTCCCGTCTGCGGCGGCCGATACAGTGGTGACTATACTACAAAGGGGAGGTCGTTTCCACATTCGGAGCAGCGGTTGCCGTCGAGCCCGCGGACTCGCGTCATGTAGCCGTCTCTCTCCACCAGCACTTCCCCGCAGGAGGGGCAGCAGGAGGTGCCGCCGTCCTGGTCGAGCACGTTCCCCATGTACACGAAGTCCAGCTTCTCCTTCGCCAGGTCATACGCTCTCCTGAGGGTCGCGAGCGGAGTGGGTTCGATGGTCATCTTGTAGCAGGGGTAGTACGCCGAGAAGTGGAGCGGGGTCCCCTTCCCGAGCCCGACCACGAAGTCAACCAGCTCACCGATCAGCTCGTCGGAGTCGTTAAGGGTCGGGATGATCAGGTTGGTTATCTCGATGTGGCACCGGCCGGCGGCGGTCCGGCAGGTCTCGAGCACCGGCTCCAGCTTCGACTTGCAGATCTTGCGGTAGAACTCGGGATCCATGGACTTGACGTCGATGTTCATGGCGTCGATGAAGGGGAGGAGCTCGGCCAGCGGCTCGGGGTTGACCGAGCCGTTGGTGACCATCACGTTCTTGTAGCCTCGCTCGCGCACCTTTGCGGCGCACTCCCTGACGAACTCGTACCACATGAACGGCTCGTTGTAGGTGTAGGCGACCCCGATCGAGCCCCTGCGCCCCGCCATCTCAGCCACCTCGTCGCTAGTCATGTAGGTGCCCGGGGAGTCGGTCTCGATCATCTCCCAGTTCTGGCAGAACTCGCAGCGCTGGTTGCAGCCCCGGGTCCCGATGGAGAGGATCGAGCTTCCGGGGTGGAAGTGGTAGAGCGGCTTCTTCTCAACGGGATCGAGGTTGGTGGCCAGGATCCTCTCGTAGACGTCGGAGTAAAGCGTGCCCTGGCGGTTGGTGCGGACGCGGCAGAACCCTTTCTTATCGGGGTTTATCCTGCATTCCTGCGGGCAGAGGTGGCAGGCGACCCTGTCGTTTTCCAGCTTTTCGTAGAACGCGGCCTCTTTCACCTGTATCTCCCGGATCAGTCGGTTATCTCGCGGACATACGCGAAGTGTATTCCCTGCGACCTCAGCGTGTTGATCATCTCGCCGACCACCTTCGCGGTGTTCGGGCGGTGCCAGTGGCATATCCCGATGGACGTACCGTTCTTTCGCGCCAGTCCGGCAAGCTCCTGCATCGCCCGGCGTATGTAGTTGGGGTCGTTCTCGTGGTCGATGAAGACCTGGTTCTTCCTTTTGCCCATTCCCAGTGCCAGGCACGCCGGTGTGACCTGGCTATTGTAGGAGCTGTTGCTGTCGACCACAAAGAGCCCGCGGGTTTTCGCCCACTCGCACTCGAAGTACATGATGTTCCAGTTGTCGCAACCCATTCCGCCCTGGTGGTTGTTCATCCCCTCGACGTGAGGGATGGTGGCCAGGTCGGCGTCCAGCGTCCCGAACACGGTGCCGCGATCCATGCCCACCGCGAGCTGGCCCGGGCCGGAGTATGAGTTACCGGCGTTGGTCGTCGGTACGTGCATCATCACCGCGTAGCCGTGCCCGTACAGCGTCTCGGCGAGCTCACTGGAGAGCTGAAGGTGGGGCATTACGGCGAAGTTCAATGGCGCGTCAATGGCGAGCCACTCGCTGAGGTGCTCCTTGCCGTTACCCACGTCATCGACCACTATGGCGATGGCCGGCAGCGTGGGGTCCGACTTCTTAGCGTTCGGGGCCGGCGCCCCCGCGCGGTTGGCGGCCACACCCTTGGGCACGGTGGCCGAAGCCAGGGATGGGGCCGACGATCCGGGCGGCGCCGTCTGCCGGGCACCGGGGGGGCCGCCCTGCCTCTGAAACGTGCGTCGCGGGGGTCCGGCGCCCTTGCCGTAGATGGTGTCCTTGAACGGGCCCCAGGGGCTCAGCAGGATCACCAGCAGCACCGCGGAGAGGGCCGCCACGGCCCCCAGCCAGTACGAGGCCACCTTGCGTCTCTGCCGACGCGCGCTCCGGCGGGCCTCCCGTTGCTCGCGGGTCAGGGGGTCCAGGATGGCTTCCTCGGGTTCGTCGGAAGCGGCTTTCCGGATATCTTCCGCCGCCGGTCCCTGCCCCGGCGCGGCTTCATCCCCGGGGTCATCCACGGCTACCTGTTCTATCTCGAAGAGGGCGTCCTGCCCCTCGTCTTTCTCTTTCCTGCGTTTCATCGGCGGATTCCAGTGGTTATCTGGCCGGTGGCGCTTCGCTTTCTACTATATATCGCCGCGCGGCGCGTTACATCGAGATTTTTCAATTATCAGGCGACCGATACGGGCGGGGTTCTCTTACAGAAGCTTCAGGCCGTGCAGCACCCCCGCGATGTCCTCTCTACACGCGGGTGTCACCGACAGCAGCGGGAGCCTTAGCTCGTCCGAGTCTATGACCCCCATGAGCTTCATCGCCGCCTTCGCGGGGGCGGGATTGGGCTCCTTGAACATGGCCCTCACCAGAGGCAGGAGGTGGTAGTGCATCCTGCGGGCCTCGGCCAGGTCCCCATCCTTCACCGACCGGTACATCGCCAGGAACTGGCCGGCCAGCACGTGGGCGGAGGCCATGACCCCGCCGTGCCCCCCGAGGCAGCACATGCTGAACAGCAGGTGGTCCTCCCCCGCCAGCACGCAGAAGTCGCTGGTGCGGGTGATGATGCTCATGGTCTCGTTGATGTCGCCGCCGGCGTCCTTGATCCCCACGATGTTGGGTATCCTGGAGAGCTCCACCACGGTGCCGACCTCGATGTTCCGGCCGGTGCGCATGGGGATGTTGTACAGGAGGATGGGGCGGTCGGTCACCTCGGACACCGCGCGGAAGTGTTCGATGATGCCCTCCTGGCTGGGACGGTTGTAGTAAGGGCAGACCACCAGGTACCCGGCCAGGTCCAACTGCTCGGCGCGCTCCATCAGCCGGATCGATTCCCTGGTGTCGTTCGTCCCCACCCCGGGGATCACGGGGACGCGCCCGGCCGCCTGCTCGACGACCACCCTGATGACCTCTATATGCTCGTCGTGGGAGAGGGTCGCGCTCTCCCCCGTGGTACCGCACGGTATGAGGCCCGTGGCCCCGGCGTCGATCAGGTGATCGACCAGCCTCCTGAGCGAACCCTCGTCTATCTCGCCGTCCTTGAACGGTGTTATGTTGGGTACGTAGATGCCCTCGAAAGCGGGTTCCGTCAACTCTTGCACCTCCGTGTAGCGGGCCCCTTACGAAAATGCGAAAAAGGTGCCTGACGCCTTTTTCGCATTTTGTACTCCGCTCATTCTATACCGAGCGTGCGGTCCAGGATAGCCGCGGCGCAGTTGATCCCCGCCGAGCAGGCGCAGTCCATCGCCACGCCGAAACCTCGGGCCGTGTCCCCCGTGAAGTACAGCCCGTTCACGCCCGGGGCCTGGACCTCCGGCTTGAGGGTGCCGGCCTGGGAGATGGACTTGGCGACCCCCTCCAGCTTCCAGCACATCGGATAGAGCGCCCAGTCGACACACTCACTGAAGCCGGGGTAGGCGCCCTCCAGGAACCCGGGGACCGCCCGGACCACTCTCATGACCCTGGCGCGGTCCCGGGACTCCTCCTCGGTCAGAGGCAGGTACGCGGTGAGCAGGTGCTTACCCTCGGGCGCGCAGGAAGGGTCGGTGGCCGACTGAACGTTCCAGCACATGTACACGTCGTAGTCGTACTCGTCGCCCGCGGGGACCACCAGGGGCGTCTTTATCAGGCGCTCGGCCTGCTCGGCCGGCATCGGGAGCTCGCTCAGCCCGAAGTAGGGGGCCAGGCTGCCGTAGCCGTACAGGGAGCGCGCCCTTGCCACGAAGTCGGGTGGGAACCACGACTCGTCAACCAGCTCGAACGTCTCCTGGACCGGAACGTTGCTGATGACAACAGGGGCCCGCAGGGTCACCGCGTCGCCGCCGGGAAGGGCGGCCTCGACCCCCGTCACCGCGCCGTCCGCAATGACCACCTTCATCACATCGGCGCCCAGGACCACGGTGCCGCCGGCCTTCTCAATCTCCGAGGCCACGGCTCGTGACCACTCCATGATCCCGCCGACGGCGAAACCGCCAAGGTGCAGGTCCTCGCCCTTCATGATGGCGGGCAGCATCACCTCGTTGGTGTAACGGATCATCTCGCCGGCGGAGATGTCGTGGGGATTGTTAATGGTGGTGAACAGGGTCCCGGTACAGCGGTACGAGTTCCAGACCGCGTCGTCGGCAGTCAGGCCCAGGCGCTCGCAGTAGTCCCACAGGGAGACCGTCTCCAGCTCGTCGAGCTGCCCGGGGGTCAACCCGAGCGACTCCGTGTTGAACGCCCAGTACTTTATGCCCTTCTCTTTGCACCTCCGGAAGAGCTTGTCGTCCAGGCGGCTGGACCCGGGCACCGGCTCGACGTAGAACTCGCCGTCGTACCACATGCCGGTGTCGCAGGGGTTGATGGTGACCGACAACCCGAGGTAGTCGGCCAGCCGGCCCAGGTAGCCCCTCCCGGCGCAGGGCACGCCGTGATAGCCGAGGTCTATGGTGTAGCCGTCCAGGAGCCTGTGCTCGATGATCTCCTCGAGGGGCGGTTCGGAGTCGGCCAGGTAGCAGTAGTGCCTGCCCAGGACCGCCTTGTACCAGTCCGCCCCGCGCTCACCGATCTCATCTCCGCGGATGGACAGCGCCCGGCCGCCCACACGGTCCTCGCGCTCGAGCACCGCGACCTTCATACCGTCCCGCGCGAGTATCGAGGCGGCGGTCAGGCCCCCGATCCCGGCGCCGACGACTATCACGTCATAGTCGTAATCCATGAACTCTCCGGCCTACAGCTCCCAGTATGCGACCTGCTCGCCCGAAGAGTAGTCATAGAATCCCTTGCCGGTCTTGCGGCCGAGCAACCCCGCGGTGACCATGCGCTGCATGAGGACCGGCGGCCAGTAGCGCTCGTCCTTGGTCTCGTTGTAGATGGCCTTCATGGCGTTGTGCAGGACGTCGATGCCGGTGAGGTCCGCCGTCTCGCAGGGACCCATCCGGTGCGCGAACCCGAGCTTCATGGTCTTATCGATCTCCTGGGGGGTCGCCACGCCCGAGGCCACCAGGTCTATCGCCACGCCCGACATCGCGAGCCCGACCCTGTTCGCCACGAACCCGGGCACGTCCTTGTGCACCACGACCACGTCCTTGCCGACGTCCTCGGCCCAGGCCTTCACGACGGCCACCGTCTCGTCGGTGGTCTGCTGGCCGTAGATGACCTCGCACAGCATCATCATGGGGACGGGGCTGAAGAAGTGCACGCCCACGACCTTGTCCGGCCTCCTGGTCGCCGCGGCGATGCTGGTTATGGATATGGCGCTGGTGTTGCTTGCCAGCAGGCATTCGGGGCCGGTGATCTCTTCCAGCTGCCCGAAGACGTCCAGCTTGAGGTCGATGTCCTCGAAGACCGCCTCGACTACCAGGTCGGCGTCGGCCGCGTCCTTCATCTCGGTGGTGGTCTTGATGTTGGCGAGAGCGCTCTTGGCCGTGTCCTCGGGCACCTTCCCCTTCTCGACGAACTTGCCCAGCGACTTCTCGATCGCCTTCATGCCCTTCGCCAGGGCCTCATCGTTGATATCCCTCATGGTGACCTTGTAGCCGGCCGTCGCGGCCACCTGGGCGATACCGCTGCCCATGAGCCCCGCCCCGACAACGTAGACTTTCTCGATAGCCATCTGCTCTACCCCCTTTTCAAGAGAAAACTTCGCTCGTTTTTCAAAATCGAAAGTCTATCACATCGGCCGGGCCGGACAGCAATGAGAAGGCCGGCGAGGGGGGCCGAACGGGGCGCTCAGTCCTTCTTCGAACTCTTTGCGGTGGACCGAAGGATGACGCGGGCGGAGCTCCAGGCGCTTGCGACCTCGACACCGCTGTGGGTGAGGAACAGCGCGAGGAAGCAGAACACCAGGGCGTACTTGTTGAACGCGCTGATGAGCGTCAGCAGGTACAGCGAGAGCCCCAGGACCGCGAGGCGCCCCCACAGGCTCGAGATCAGCATCCAGGGGATCATCTCGGGGGGCTTCCTGAGTGACCACTTGATGACGGCCAGCGACGCGATGGTGTTCATGGAAGCGATCGCGAAACCCACCAGGGCGCCGGCGAGGCCTTTCCACCCGGCGAACACCGCGGAGAGCACCAGGCCAGGCGGGATCACCACCCCGCTGGTGATCGCCATCAGGGTGGCGAGCCTCCTCTCCATGGGGTCGCCCTCCTCGGGCTTCGCGCTCGAGCCCCCGCCGTCGGCCTTCGGGTCATCCGCCAAGTCAGCCCTCCTCTATCTCCCCCGACTCCACGGGGATCGCGCTCTGGACCGCCGGTTTCCTTCCGGCTCTGTGCTTGCCCCTGCGCCCGTTCTCCCCCCTGATGATCGGTGGGAGCGCCGTGAGCACGAACCCTCCGATCGCCAGGGCCAGCGTGATCCACAGGAACTTGTTGTTCGCCATGAACTTCAGCGCGAGGCTGGTCCCGCACAGCAGGGCGGTCCAGAAGTACAGCAGCAGCACCGCCTGGCGCTGGGAATGGCCCATGTTGAGCAGCCGGTGGTGGATGTGCTCCTTGTCCGCGTGGGTTATCGATATCCCCTTGCGAAGCCTGCGCGCGATAGCCATCCCCGTGTCAATGATCGGTATGGCCAGCGCCATCAGGGGTACCACCAGGGCGGCGGCGGCGATGCTCTTGAGCACGCCCTGGATGGTGACCGCCCCCAGCAGGAATCCCAGCAGCATGCTGCCGGAGTCTCCCATGAAGATGCTGGCGGGGTTGAAGTTGTAGCGCAGGAAGCCCAGCGTGGCGCCGGCCATGACTATCGATATCAGGGCGGCGTCCACGAACGCTCCGCCGACCCCGGTCTGCGTCGCGTAGATGAACATCGAGAAGGCGGTGATGCAGGTTATCCCGGCGGCCAGACCGTCGAGCCCGTCTATCAGGTTGATGATGTTCATGAAGGCGACCACCCAGAGCAGCGACACCAGCACGGAGAGCTCGGGTGACAGCGACAGCACTCCCCCGCCCGGGATGTGCAGGTTCTGTATCTGCACCCCCATGACCACCAGCACCCCCGCGGCCAGCACCTGGCCGAACAGCTTCGCCAGGGGGGACATCCCGTGTATGTCGTCCACCGCGCCGAATATCAGGATGACAGTGGCACCGATGACGATGCCGAGTATGTCGGCCGAGACCTGGCGCGACCCGAACAGGACGTAGATGATGATGCCCAGCATCATGGCGGCGTAGATCGCCAGGCCCCCGAGCGTGGGGGTCACCTTCTCGTGGACCTTGCGGTCCTCCGGGACGTCCAGGGCGTTCACGCGCAGGGCGAGCCACCGCGCGGCGGGGGTGAGCACCAGCGCGCCTACGAGTGCGGCGCTGAAAGCAAGAAAGTAGCTGTTCATTATCTCAACGGGTGACCTGACGGCGACCGGACCGCGTCAGTCCTCCAATCTCATCTTCTGCGAGAGTATGCCGGCCTCCTTGAGCAGGTTCGCGGCAAGCGGATCAGGGTACGGCTCTATGAAGTTGATGGCCAGTATACCGGCGTTGATAAGCATCTTGCTACAGAGTACGCACGGCTGGTGGGTGCTGTAGAGCAGGCCCCCCTCGATGGAAACGCCGTGCAGGGCCGCCTGCAGGATGGCGTTCTGCTCGGCGTGCAATCCCCGGCACAGCTCGTGGACCGTCCCCGACTCGGCGCCGGCGTCGTCCCGGCGGCATCCGACGTCGAAGCAGTGCTCCAGCAGCCGTGGCGCGCCGTTGTACCCCGTGGTCAGGATGCGCTTTTCCTTCACGATGAGCGCGCCCACCTGCCGCCTCAGGCATGTAGAGCGGCCCGACACCACGGTCGCTATGCGTAAGAAGTACTGGTCCCAGGCAGGTCGCATCTAGCCCCCCGTTTTAGTGATGATACGTCATACGTTCCGGGCTCAGGCCGGCAGGGTCACCGTGAACGTCGTCCCGACGCCGACCTGGCTCCGGACCAATATTGTACCCCCCAGCGTCTCCACCAGCTCGCGGCAGATCGAAAGCCCCAGCCCGGCACCTCCGTGCCTGGTTGAACGGGACTTCTCCACGCGGTAGAAACGTTCGAAGATGCTCGGCAGCATCTCCGGCGCGATCCCCTGGCCGCTGTCAGCCACCGATATCTGCACCGCCCCGTAGGTCGCCGCCGCTGAAAGCGAGACGGCGCCCCCCTCCGGCGTGTACTTGAACGCGTTGTCCAGCAGGTTGACCAGGACGCGCTCCAGGCGGTCGGGATCCGTGTAGACCTTCAGGGGTGAGTCGGGCACCTCCGCCCTGAGCGAGACGCCCGACTCCTCGGCCTTCTGCTCGTAGATGCTCTCGAGCTTGCGGAGCAGCTCGGTGACCTCCGCCTCCCGTTTCTCGCCACGCAGCTCTCCCGCGTCGATCTGCGACAGCAGCAGCAGGTCGCGAAGCACCCGCACCAGCCGCTTGCTCTCCTGGTTGATGATCTCCAGCGACCGCCGGCTCTCCTCCGGGCCCTGGGTGACGCCGTCGAGGAGCGCCTGGCTGAAGCCCTCGATGCTGGTCAACGGGGTGCGCAGCTCGTGGGAGACGTTGCCTACGAAGTTTCGCTGCTGCTCGTAGGCCGTCCTCACCCGCCCGGCCATCATATTGAAGTCGCGGGCGAGCTCGGCGGTCTCGTCCGAGCCCCGCACCGGCACCTCCTGGCCGTAGTCGCCCGCCGCCATGCTTTGCGCGGCCGCCGTGACCTCCCTGACGGGTCGGCTGATCGCCCCGGAGAGGTAGGTCGCGACCACCATGGAGATGGCCAGGGCGATGAGTCCCGCGATGGCGACGTAGAGCACAAGCGAGCCCGCGACGCCCTTGACCTCCTCTACCGGCTTTATGGCCAGCAGGTAGCCGGTAGCCCCGGGTTTGATGGTGGTGGGCGCGCTCGCGAACAGGTACTGGGTACCCAGCTTGGCGAAGTAACGCTGCACGATGCGCGGCCCCTGCTCGCTGAAGATGTCGGCCGGCAGTTGGGCGTTCCGCTTGCCGAACTCCGGCCTGCCCGGCGACTCCGCCACCACCGACCCGTCCGCGGTGGTCAGGACCAGTTTGGCCTCCAGAACCTGCGCCTCGTTTTTAAGTATGCTGGTGACCAGCTTCTGGCCGGTGGTCGCGTCCTGCTGCGCGAGCTGGGTCTTCACCGGTTGCGACGACCGCGGCTCGGTCTGCTGCACGCCGTCCACCACCAGTATCTCGTTGACCCGGCGGATGTCGTTGGCGACCGCGCCCACCTGCCTGACCAGGTCGCTCCGCTCACGGTCCCGGATGTAGCGCGTCAGGAAGAAGACGAAGAAGATGCTGGCCAGCAGGAGGCAGATGATCACCACCAGCAGGTAGGTGGCGATTATCCGCGTTCTCAAAGACTTGAACATGCTGAATATACTACCCGGCCTTGAAGCGGTAGCCCACGCCGCGTACGGTCTCGATGAAACGCGGGTTGTCCGCGTCGTCCGAGAGCTTCTCCCGCAGGTGCCTGATGTAGACGTCCACGGTCCGGGTGTCCCCGATGTACTCGTAGCCCCAGACCTTCTCCATGAGCCGGTCGCGCTTGAGGACTATGCCGGGGTTGGCGGCGAGCACGTAGAGGAGATCGAACTCACGTGCGGTTAGCTCGACCTGGCCCAGGCCCTCGACCTCGACCCGGCGCCGGGCGGTATCAAGGGTCAGACCCCCGACGGAGATGACAGGCTCCTCCTCGGCGGGCGGGTTGACGCGGCGGAGCACCGCCTTGACCCGGGCCACCAGCTCGCGGGGGCTGAACGGCTTGGTGAGGTAGTCGTCGGCGCCGAGCTCCAGGCCGACCACCTTGTCCACCTCCGACTCCCTGGCGGTGAGCATGATCACCGGAACCTGCGACGTCTTGCGTATCTCGCGGAGCACGTCCAGTCCGTCCCTTCCCGGGAGCATGATGTCCAGCACCAGCAGGTCGGGCTTCTCGACGCCGAACTTCTCTATCGCGGCGTCGCCGTCGTACGCACTGACCACACGGTAGCCCTCCTTGCCCAGGTACAGCTCGACGAGCTCGACTATGTGCTCCTCGTCGTCCACGACGAGGACCTTCTCCTGCCTGGTCTCCACACTCCTCACCACCTGGGTTGGTCGGATCCGCCTTGTTAGAAGTATAACGCCATGGCCCTGTATGCAGGGATCGCGCTCTTTGTCAATCGATATGCTACTGTTAAGAGGTGGAAGGAGGCTCATGGGGCATACTAGTCTTCAACATCTCTCTTGGAATTCGCGACAGACATTGAAATCACTGATTGTGATATGCCTTCTACTGCTGTCTCAGAGCGGTTGTTCGCTCTCCGGCGGGTGGTCGATGTCAGCAGACATCAAAGGCGTTACTTCGATAAGGGCTGCGGCTCCAGACTGTGTCTGGGCGATAGCCAACCGGACCATTTACCACTTCAATGGTAACAAGTGGCGCGAGCAGTGGACCGCGCCGACAGAGCTCTTCGGTCTGGCTGTCGCCGATAAGAACAACGCATGGGTGCTGGGAGCAGATGGAAGCGTCTACGCCTATAAGAATTCCAGGTGGGAAAGTGAACACGTTGCTGAAAGCCTATGGGTGATCGCAACAGCTGGCGCCGGACTGGTTTTCGGGCTGGCTGAAGCCGGCCGGATCTATCGCCATAGAGGAGGACGGTGGGAACTCGTCGCAGATCTCGGTCAGATATTCCACATAGAAGTAGAAGGCTATGATTCATTCGATCCGATGGATCTCCTGGTTGTAGATGAATCACATCTGTGGTGTGCCGGGAACTCGTCCTATGACGTCTCTGGCGAAGAAGAGATATACAATTTCGTGTATTTCAACAATGGATTCAAATGGGAACGGCAGTTGGACGACCTTGCCAAAGCAGCGGTAGGAGCAGGAGACTATGACGCTCCCGACGATGCCGGTGGAGCAATCGACAGTCTCTATGGAACGAGCCCCGACTACACTGTCGCAATGGGAGGTGTCGGCGACTCAACGTGCATGTACGTCCGGCGGCACAGCGAATGGAACCTGTTGAGGTCGCCGGATTATCCGTACCGTCCCGTTGATGCTGTATTGAGCGGTGGATTCGGGATGCTACAAACCTATTGGCCGCGATTCATCTTGAACGAGAACAACTCGTGGGGAATAGGTAGCGAGCCTGAGTCGACCGCCCAATCTGTGTTCTTCTACGACGGGACAGAGTGGCACAGACAGTACAGGATACCGGAACTCGAAGGTATGGACGGTATTGGTGCACACCGGCAAATGAATTCTATCTTTGCGCTTGACGAAGACCACGTTTGGATGGCCGGTGACGGTATATTCTCATTCAGTAGATAGCTACACCAGCTCAGCGCTCGCGGTTGAATCAGAAGACTTCCTCGGTACGGTGAACCGGTATGACTGGACTGAGAGTTCAACCAGGGCCGTACAGAGTCGTACTAGATGAAAGTCATGCAGTAATCGGCAATTCCAGCACCCATAGCCTGACCCTCTCCTTAAGGAGGTAATCAGCACGTTGATGTTCGGATGAGGGCGGGGATGGGATCCTTTTCGACGGCCTTCGCAGGCCGCGGTATGATCTGGCAGAGGCACGTCTGTTGCGGCCGAGGACAGCCGAGAAGAACGGCCCCTCCCCGCCCCGGCCAAGTCTATTCGGCGTTCAGCTCGGGTCGCGTTACGTACATACAAGTCGGTCGGTCTACATTTGGAGCATTAGAATCCTGGCGTCGCTAATAGAGGTGAGCTACAGGGTCAGGGCCAGGTTGAAGGCCTCGTGGATGGCGTCCAGGGCCTTGCGAGGCTTCTCGCAGTCGCCGATCTTGTGGACCTCTATCGACTCCGGGATATCGGTCAGGGCCGCCTCCAGCGAGTCGTCGGGGCGGGAGCCCGCCGCGATGACCACGGTGTCGGCCTCGAAGGTCTCGGGCTTCGCCCGCACGTCGGCCACCACCCCGTCGGGGGTGATGCGCTCCACGCAGCACGAGTCCACCATCTTCACCCCCAGGCGGGCGGCGTCCTTCAGGATGACCCAGCGGCTGGAGTAGCCGATGTCCCTGCCCAGTTTGTCCAGCATCTCCAGCACGGTGACGTCCCTGCCCTGCTCCGCGAGCAGGGTCGCGGTCTCCACCCCGACCGCGCCGCCCCCCACGACCACCACCCTGTCGCCCGCGACCTCGTCACCGGTCAGCACGTCCCAGGCGTAGACCACGTTGCCCCCGCCGGCTCCCTCGATGGGGGGCTCTATCTGGCGCGCGCCCGTCGCGACCACGAGCACCTCGGGGCGCATCTCGTTTATCAGCCCGCAGGTCACCGGGGTGTTGAGCCGGACGTCCACGCCCTTCCGTTCCACCTGGCGCCGCAGGTACCGGACCATCTCGGCCCACTCCCCGCGCCCGGGCGGGATCGCCGCCAGCACCCCCTGGCCTCCCAGCTCGCCGTCCTCCTCGCAGAGCGTCACCTCGTGGCCCCGGTGCGCCGCGACCCAGGCGGCCTCCATCCCCGCGGGCCCTCCCCCGGCCACCAGCACCTTCCTGGACGTCCCGGCGGGCACCAGCTCGGTCTCCCTCTCCCGGTTCACCCTGGGGTTGAGCGTGCAGGTGATGGGCTTGATCTGGAACACGTGGTCGAAGCACCCCTGGTTGCAGGCGATGCAGGTCCGTATGTCGGCCGGACGCCCCTCGTAGGCCTTGCGCAGGATGTTGGGGTCGGCGATGAAGGGGCGGGCCATGCAGACCAGGTCCGCCCTGCCCAGCGCCAGTATCTCCTCGGCGAGCTCGGGGGTGTTGATGCGGTTGCTGGAGGCGACGGGGATCTTCTCCACCGCGCTCTTTATGCCCTCGGCGAGGTAGACGAAGGCGCCCCTGGGGACCTCCATCGGTATCTGGGGCACCTTGGTCTCGTGCCAGCCGCCGGTCACGTTTATCATGTCGACACCGCAGCGCTCCATCTCGGCCGCCACGATCATGGACTCCTCCAGGGTGTGGCTCCCCTCCATGAAGTCCGAGCCCGAGAGCCGGCATATCAGGGGGAAGTCGGGGCCGGTCGCCTTCTTGATCGCGGCGATGGTCTCGCGCATGAAGGTCATGCGGTCCCCGATATCCCCGTTGTAGCGGTCCTCCCGCTTGTTGGTCAGCGGGGAGAGGAACTGGTTGACCAGGTAGCCCGCCGCGCAGATCAGCTCGCTGGCGTCGAAGCCCGCGTCGCGAGCCCGGCGCGCGGCCTCCCCGTAGTGACGCTCCACCTCGAGTATCTCCTCCCCGGTGAGCGCGTGGGGGGTCTCGCCGGTGAACTTGCTGGTGACGGCCGAGGCGCTGATGGAAGGCTCGCCCGTCAGCGAGGCGAACGAGTACCTCCCGCCGTGGTAGAGCTGCGCGGCGACCGGGGTGTCGTGCCGGTGTATGCGGTCGGTGAAGACCTTCAGGCTGGGGATGTAGCGGTCGTCGTCGAGGGCCACGAAGTTGGGGACACCCATCCCCCTCCTCTCGACGTAGCACCCTCCGACTATCATCAGCCCCGGGCCCGGGCCGGCCTTGGCCCGTTCCTCGTAGAAGTCCATGAAGCCCTCCGAGATGAACCCGTCCGCCGCCATCCCTATGTGCATGGCGGGCATCACGATGTGGTTGGGCATCTCTATGCCTGCGAACTCGAACGGCTCGAATACGTGCTCGAATTGCATCGGACTCCTCCCGTGTAACGGTTACTCAGGCGGCGCGGCCGGCGCTCCGGTCCAGGGGCCGCCAAGAATACTATTCTATCCCCGCCGCGGGCCGCCTCTGTCAAGCCGACGATTCCGGGTGATCCGCCGCGTCCCGATCGAAGTTCAGGGCCCCGCGACTCTTAAGAGAGACCCCCTGGTTGCCGATTACAGTAGGGGCTCTGCATGCGGGGCCCTTTATTTGTAGTGGAACAGTCCCGGTGCCGGCTGGGGGGCCGAGATGTCATGATGGAATGCGTTGTTCGACTGAGCCCAAGCTGCCACCTCCCAAACAGATTAACGACTTTTTTACCCGGCGTTAACGGTAACCGAACGGCAACTGACGATGATTCGCTTGTAGACGGCGGAAGCTGCGGATGTGGGTACCCTCTGGCACTTCTGTCGCAAAGGAGTTCAAGCACGATCGAGGATCGATGACGATGGCTGTTCACACGCTCAAGAAGATGGCCAGGCTGGAAGCGATAACCCTGCTTCTGGTCCTCGTGACCTTCATCTTCGCGCTCTGGTTTTCCGTCGGAATGATGGGGTTCAACCGTGAACCGCGGGACGGCGCCGGGTTCAGCCCGGAAGTCGAGAGACGCCTCGAGGAAACCCTTACGAGGGTGATGGGTGAAGGCGAGATCCCCGGCGCGGTGGTCGGCATCTGGATCCCGGGCCAGGGGACCTGGGTCAAGGCGAGGGGAGTCTCCGATATCGCCACGGGGGCACCGATGGACCTGTCGGACAGGGTGCGTATCGGTAGCATGACCAAGACCTACGTTGCAACGGTGGTGCTCCAGCTCGTGGGTGAGGGAAAGATGAGCCTGGAGGACCCGCTCGGCGTTTTCATCCCCTGGTTCCCGGGCGGGCAGGGCATCACCATCCGGCAGTTGCTGAACCACACCAGCGGGCTCTTCGACTTCGTCTCCGACCAGGAGTTCGACGAGCTGGTCACCTCGGACCCCCTCCGCAAATGGAAGCCCGAGGAGCTGGTCGCCTACGCGACCGCCAACCCTCCCTACTTCGAGCCGGGAGCAGGGTGGCGCTACTCGAACACCAACTACGTGCTGCTGGGCATGGTGGTCGAAGCCCTGACCGGGCGGCCGCTCGCCGCCGAGGTGACCGACCGGGTCATCAATCCACTGGGCCTGAACGCCACGAGGTATCCCGACGGCCCCTCGATCGAAGGCCCTCACAGTGCCGGGTACAACGAGCTGGACGGAGCCCTCGTCGATTGGACAAACCTCGACCCGTCGGCGGGCGCGGGGTCGGCCGCGATGATATCCAACCTGTGGGACCTGAAGACATGGACCGAGGCGCTCGCCCATGGCCGGCTGGTCGAGCCCGGCCTGCAGGCAGAACGGCTGCAGTGGGAGATCACGACCGACACTACGGGCCAGCGGACCTACGGCCTGGGTCTGCTGAACTTCGCCGGCTTCGTGGGGCACGACGGGAACGCCTTCGGATACAGCGTGTCCGCGTACTATCACCCACCCACCAGGGCCACCATCGTGGTCATCTTCAACAAGGTGCCCGGCATAGAGATGAACGCCAACATCGCGTTCGCCCGGTTCGCGGGCATCGTGCTGCCCGGGATGAGCCCTTACGTCGAATAGACGGCGAGCGCCGTCCGGGTGCGCTCCCCCGCCGCGGGATGACTCCCCCGATGTCCCTGTGATAGTGTTGCCCTGCCAGTGAAGCAGGCCGTGGAGCGAACTTGATAATCGACATACATACTCACATCTTTCCCCCCGAGGTCATCCAGCGCCGAGAGCTGTTCGCCAAGAGGGACCCGTCGTTCAACTTGATCTACGGCGACCCCAAGGCGCGCATGGTCACCTTCGAGGGCCTCGTGGAGGAGATGAACCACGCGGGTGTGGACCGGTCGGTTGTATGCGGCTTTCCCTGGCGCAGCCTCGACATGTGCCGCCAGCACAACACCTACATGATGGAGGCCGTTAGAACGCACCCTGAACGGCTGGTCGGGCTGGCCACCGTCAACCCGGTTGCGGGCAAGGCGTGCGACACGGAGCTGGAGCGCTGCTTCGAGGGGGGCTTGAAGGGCGTCGGGGAGATATCGGCCGATGCCCAGGGCTTCAGCCTCCAGGACGAGAGGACATGCGGGCGGCTGGCGCACGCCGTCGATGAGGCGGGTCTCTTCCTGCTGCTGCATACCAACGAGGACGTGGGGCACTCCTACCCGGGCAAGACCCCGACCACTCCGGCCTCCGTGTACGGGTTCCTGGAGAAGTTCGGCGAGGTGAACACGGTGCTCGCGCACTGGGGCGGGGGACTCTTCTTCTACGAGCTGATGCCGGAGGTGGCCAAGGTAAGCTCCTGCGTGTACTACGACACCGCGGCCTCGCCGTTCCTCTACAACCCCAAGGTGTACCGCATCGCCGCCGACATCGTCGGCCCCGGCCGCATCCTCTTCGGCACGGACTATCCGCTGCTGAGAATGCAGCGGCACCTGGGGGAGATCGAGGCGTCGGGGCTCACCGTGGACGAGAAGGAAGCGGTCCTGGGGCGCAACGCCCTCGGCCTCCTCGGTGAGACCTACTAGGGTTTTCTTCATCGAGTATAGGCAACTCGATCCTGGACCAAACGCCGAATCCGGTTCGCTCGGGTATCGAAGGCGGACGGAAGTCATCAAGGCAGTAGGTGCGCGTGCCGCAGATTTGAATAACAACAATACTACATCGTTAACAATACTGCTATTTACTATAAAAAACCCACAGCATATCCGCGCGAAGCAGGTCTATCCTGTTACTTATGAATGGTACATCATATTATTGTATAATACTGTTATCTATTGCGATTCAAATCTGCGGGGTTTTCATGCCTCTTGCGATCGCAGCCAGGTTCTTAAGCCGCAATTCGATGATCCTTTCCCTGGCGATTGCGAGCGCGATCGTCGGCTCCAGTTCGGGATCGGCATCCCGTCCCGCGAAATAGCACACGGGGTCGACGAAGACCGTCGGGTCCGACCAGGCGACCGGAAGCGGCGTATTCCTAAGCATCTCATCGTTCTTCTCTATAGCCGAGGTCAGGGCCTTCGGGTTATTGGTCAGCCTGGCCGCCCAGGCATCCCGGCGGAGCATGTCGATCACGAACCGGTTACGGCCGAACTCCGCCGCTGCGCCGTCCTCGATTCCCGGACCGGGCTCGTCGACGTTCTCCAGGTAGAACCGTGCCACGACGTCGGCGACCAGCGCCTCTACCTCGGGCCCGGACAGGTCTATCTGAAGGAGCGGCCGGGATATCACGACCCTGCGCCGTGTCATTCCCCGCTCCGATGTCATGCCCTTACGAGGCGGTGAACCCGAGTACGCGATGGGCAGAGCGAACTCGACGACGTCGAGCGGGATGGAACCCGAGCCTATCCCGAGGCTTATTGCGTCGAGGGCGTCGCGGAAGAACTTGAACCTCAGCGGGTCGTAGCTCCCCGGCGCAGACAGCCGGGCGTGTTTCCTTATGTACTCGCCAAGCCCCTTGTATCCCGAGACTGAGCGGTAGACCTCCACCGTAATCAAGATCACACCGCTGATCAACAGGCATGTTGCTGCGACGGCCACGGCGGTCCAGCCCGTAGATTGAACATCTTCCGTCCCCTCACTCATGAGCAAGGCCATGAGCAGCCCACTCACGATCAGGAGACCGACCCCTGTTATCCACCGCGCTGCTGTCTTACGCATCTCGGGCCTTCTGTTTCCTTCCGTCGGGAATCGGGGAATCGAGACCCAGCAGTGGCAACAGCCCGTACAGGTCCTCTATCACCGGGACGTCGACCCTCTGACCGAACCCGAACCTGTCTATCATCACCGGGTGTATGCCCACCGAGCGCGCACCCAGTACGTCCGCGTAGTAGTGGTCGCCCACGTGCACCGCGTGGCCGGGCTCGACCCGCAGGCGTTCGCAGGCCACCTCGTAGATGTGGGGGTCCGGCTTGATGATGCCGATGCTGGCCGAGGAGAGGACCGAGTCCAGGTAGCGGTAGAGGCCCATGTCGAAGCACAACTTCGCCAATCGCGCGTCCCAGTTGGACACCAGCGCCAGGCGCAGCCCCACCGCCCGGAGCCTCTCGAACACCGGCACCACGTCCTCGTAGGTGCGCCAGCGGTCCCCGTCGCCGAAGTGGTCGTAGATGGCCCTCCCGATAAGGTGGCGGTCTCCGTCCACGCCGGCCTCCTCGAGCATCTTCTCGTAGAGCGAGGCCCACATCGCGGACGCGTCCGTCTCGTTGGCCCAGAACGAGTCGTCCGACCAGTAGCGCTCCTCGTAGTAGCGGTCCGCCGCGATTATCCCCCGGGTCAGCTCCTCGTCCGACGGGTGGATGCCGAAGCGGTCCATGACCTCCCGGCAGACCTCCTCCAGCGAAGGAAAAGGCTTGAGCAGCGTGTTCCCCACGTCGAAGAAGACGGCGTCGATCCGGCCGAACTCGGGTGTCTCGATCATGTCACTCTTTATAACACAGGCCCGGTGCCTCTTTTTATGGGTACGGTTTCGCAGTGGCACTTAGTGCCCCGTCTTGGAATGAAGGTGTCGTATCGAGAACCGCGAGGCACCGCATCCCGGCACCCCGGGCACCGGCCGGTCCCGCCAAGACAATGACCGCGATCGCCGGCACCGCAAGTTTGGCGGTGTCAAAGACTTGAATCACAATAGTTAACTGTAATTAACTAATATTGTTTATTGTCTATACAAATCACAGCCAATGCGGGTCCGAGACCGGTTTTCGGGCGATTTCCGTTGTTTCTGATTCACCAGTTAACTGTTGTTGAGGATGTTATTCAAGTCTTTGACACCAGGTTGTACCCGACGCGCGACGACGAGTTGGCGCGGTCAACTCCAATCAATGCAGGGGGCACCGGGCCGGGCTATAATCTGCCAATGAACGCGATATCGAGATTCTGGCTGAAGCTGCGCAAGAGGGCGGGAGCCCCCAGGCTCCTGTGCGACACCTGCAAGTACGACTACGGGCGCGTCTGCCTCAACCCGAAACGGCCCAACGCCACGGTCTGCGACGAGTACAAGCGAAGGTAGGCGTGTAAAAGGGCCTGACCCTTTCGCACATCCCCCGTTAACAATCTCACGGGTTCCGTTAAAACCGGGTGAAGGCGGTAACCGGTCCCGTCTTTTCTCGTTTCAGAGTACGGATTCGCGAGTTGATAACCATTGGGGGTGGGGTCTGATGGATTCGACGAGGTCGAGAAGGTGGCTGGTTCCCGCGGCGGTTCTGATCCTTGTCCTTATCGTCTCCGCGTTTTCCGCGGGGTGCGGCTCGAAGGAGAAGACGAGCGGGAGGGACAGTGGTAAGACGAGCGAGGGCGGCTCGGGACTGGTGTGGCCGACCGTGTACCGGAACGATCAGCGGGACGGGAGGAGCGCGGTCAACGGCCCCCAGGCCCCGGACGTCCTCTGGACATTCGAGGGCGGGACCCGGACATACTCCTGGGCGGTGCTGACCGCCGACGGCGATGTCGTGGCTGGCTTCGAGGGCAAGGTCGTCGCGGTGAAACCGTCCGACGGGACCGTATCCTGGGAGTTCTCGACAGGCGGCGCGAGGGCCACGACCTGCTGCGTCGGGCCGGACGGCACGGTGTACGTCGGCGCGGGGACCGGCATCTTCGCGCTCGGCCCGGACGGCACCCGCAAGTGGTCCTACGACCTGGGGAGCACCGCCGACGAGCCTTCGGTCGGGCCGGACGGCAGGGTGTACGCGGGCAGTGTCGGAGGCAGGCTCGTGTGCCTCTCCAGGGGCGGGAAGCTCGAATGGGAGACAAGCGTCCCGGGGAGCATCCGCTCCCCCTCGTTCGACGGCAAGGGGAACCTCTACTGCTCGGCCGCCACGCTCTGCATGTACGCGTTCGACTCGAAGGGCACCAGGAAGTGGGAGTTCAAGCCCGAGGGGGACCTCCCTGTGTACCCGGCGCTGTTCGAGTGGGCGAACACGCTCGATACACCGTCCATCGGGTCGGACGGCACCGTCTACGCCGGCTCGTACAACACGCCCAACATGACCACCTCGGGGACCCAGATACCGGGTTACGCTGTGCCGCCCAGGGCCAAGGTCTATGCGATAACCCCCGCGGGACAGAAGAAGTGGGAGTTCGCCGGGAATTACGAGGGCCTCTCCACACTCCATTCTCCCAGCATCGGCGCGGACGGAACCCTGTACTCCGGGACGTCGTGCTGGCGCGTACTCGCCATCGAACCCGCCGGTGGCTCGCTCAAATGGGAGTTCAACACGGGCGAAGGCCAGGGGGTCTGCCCGTCCGTCTGGAGCCCGTCCATCGGCAAGGACGGCCTGCTCTACGCGGCGACGACCAGCGCGAAGGTGTTCTGCATAACGCCGGAGGGCACGGAGAAGTGGCGCTTCGGCGGACCAGCGGCATGGCTGCCGGACTACGCCGGTTCCAACGGTTTCACGCCCCCTCCGATCAACGAGGATGGGGTCCTCTTCTCGGTGTTGAGCGAGGGAAAGATATACGCTT
Organism: Actinomycetota bacterium; assembly: GCA_043807425.1. Taxonomy (GTDB): domain Bacteria; phylum Actinomycetota; class Geothermincolia; order Fen-727; family Anoxymicrobiaceae; genus JAHJCO01. The sequence continues at coordinate 3,749 of JAZDFZ010000013.1, read as the reverse complement.
TCAAGGCCGCGGGCCCGTGAGGGCAATACCGTGCTCCGCCTAGAGGGAATGGAGCACGCGGGGGGCCAGCATCGGGTTGTCGGGCTCGGCGAGAGCCCGGTCGATAGCCGCCAGCATGGAAGCCTTTTCCGCCGGCAGCCTCCCGTAGATCGGCAGGTAGTTCGAGACGTGGTCGCTGAGGAACCGCGTCTCGACCTCGAGGTTCTCGATCAGCAGGCGGGTCTCCTCGGCGATCTGCCGTCCCGAGCACTCCTCGAAGGTCCCCGCCTCCAGCTCGCCGGTCATGATGAACCCCGGCAGCAGCGCCAGCGTGCGGACCCTCACGTAGTCCGGCTTCATGCGGTTGAGGGTCGCCGCAGAGTTCAGTGCGTGCTCGCGCGTCCGCTCAGTCCCGCCCAGCCCGGCCAGCACGTAGGTCGAAAGCTCGATGCCCGCCTGGCGCAGCTTCTCCGCCGCACGCACGTAGTCGTCGGCGGTACAGCCCTTCCCGACCCTGCGCAGTATCTCGTCGTCTCCGCTCTCCAGTCCCATGTAGACGATGGAGAGGCCGTGCTCCCTCAGGCGCGCCAGGTCCCAGACCTTCCGCCCCCTGATGAACCGGGCGCCCCCGTAGACCGAGATCCGCTCGACGAGCGGGAAGGTCGTCTTAACACAGTCGAGCACCTCGACCAGGTCGTCGGTGCGCATGGCGATGGTGTTGCCGTCGGCCAGGAACACAGAGCGCGGTCGGTGCCAGACCAGCTTCGCCATGTGGATGTCTTCCATGATCTCTTCCAGCGGCCGCACCCGGTACCGCTTGCCCTTGTACATCCCGCAGAAGGTGCACTTGTTGTGGGGGCAGCCGATGGTCGCCTGGATAATAAGGCTGTCGGCCTCGCAGGGAGGCCTGAACACGGGGTCCTCGTACCTCATTCCTCGGTCCCCAGGATCTCCACGACCATATCGGTGAGGGCGACCCTGTAACGGAAGAGGTCCCAGCCCGTCTGGACCAGCACCTCCCGGATGGGCCCCTGGATCTCGTCCAGCCCCGCCCAGCGCGCCTCCTCAATCTCGAATGTGTCACGCGGCACCAGCCTGCCGCCGGTCTCGCGAGCCTCGAAGATATGGGTGGTCCAGTCGATGGGCTCCCGGCCGCTGCAGGTGAACTTCGTGCTGATGCGCACCAGGTACCGCGTGAGCTCGACCTGCAGGCCGGTCTCCTCCATCGCCTCGCGCATGGCGCCTTTCTCCAGCCCCTCGTCCGGATGGGCCGCGCCGCTCGGTACCCGGAAGGCGCCGGCCGGGAAGAACGGCTTGCGGATCACGGCGATAAGCGAGGGATCTTCCTGGTTCCGCACGAAGAACGTCACGTCGTGGGCGCGGCCGCGCCTCATGCTGCGCTTGACAACGTCGTACTCCCACGGCTTTATCTCGTACTCCATCTCCGCGGGCTCGGGGCAGCCGAAGCGCTGCTCCAGCGACTCTACGTCTTCCTTCCTGGTGTACATAAGATGATTCTACCCCAGCCGGCTCACTTCTCGTATTACGAATCCGTTCGGTTTCTACACGTAAAACTACATGTATGACATAGATGACGCAAAGTGATATATTGAATGTATAAGTCAACAGGAGAGGGACGCTGATGGACGAGTTCCTGACGCCGGAAGAGGCGGCGCGCATTCTGTCAGTGACGCCCGGTGCCATCCGCGAGTGGATCCGATCAGGCAAGCTGTGCGCGGTGAAGGCCGGTAAGCTATGGCGGATCAGGGAGAGTGAGCTGACTCTCTTCCTGAAGGAATCGACCGACATCTACGGCGCCGCGACAGAGCCCGAATCCGCACCCGAGCCCCGGCCGCGGGAATATAGCCGACGGGAGATACAGGAGTTCATGGAGGCCGACAGGCTCAGCCCCGAGCTGGCGCGCAAGATCGAGTCCATTCTCCGACGATGACTGCTCCGAGAGTCTTTCTGGACGCCTCGTGCTGGGTCGCGGCTGCCGGTTCACCTACCGGGGGATCCGCGCTTATCATCCGCCTGGCCCTGGACGGCCATGTCAGGCTGGCCTCGACCAGGGTCATCCTGCTGGAAGCCGAGAACGCGATCGGCGGGAAGCTCGGCAAGGAAGCGCTCCTCCGCTTCTACCTGTCGCTCGGCAACCTGGACCTGGAGATCATCGACCCGCCTACGAGCGGGGAGCTGTCACGCTGGTCGGCACTCGTTCACGCGAAGGACCTGCACGTCCTTGCCGGGGCTTACAAGGCCTCCGCCGACGTACTGGTGACGCTCGATCGCAGGCACCTGTTGACTCAGGTCGTGAAGGTGGGGTTCCCCCTGGCCGTGCTGGACACGACCGAGTTCCTGGAGTCGTTTATTTGACGTTTGTACAGGAACGAGCCCTCCGCTTATACAACTCGTCGCGGTAGACGTTCCAGGACGGGCGCCTGGTGTCATCGCGGCGGACCAGACCCCACCACGGCTCGACGCTCTGGACGAAGCGGTTGCTCCACGGGCCCTCGACCTCGAACCCCTCCGGGGACACCAGCGTGTAGTAGTAAAAGCCCCGGCCCCCGGCCTCGACAGCAGCCTCCACCGCTTGCCGGACGAAATCGGCCTGGCCGCTCTCGCTCATCCCCCGCCGGCGCGGCCGCACCGGGTAGCCGGACTCCAGGACCATCACCGGCCTCCCCTCCGCGATCTCGACGGCCTGGGCGACCTTCACACCCACCCGCCGCCCCAGCTGCGGCCTCCCCCACAGGTAGTTCGGGAACGAGTCCACGCCCACCACGTCCAGGAACCGGGACCATCGCTTTACGTCCCGGCGCCAGTCGTATACCCCCCTGATGATCCTCCACTGGCAGTGGAAGTTGTGGCTTGTCAGCGCCACGGGGTCCTCCATCCGTACCGCCCGGTGGAGCACCTCCATGACCGCGGTCAGGAACCCGGAGTCCAGCCAGCAGCGGCCGCTCCTCCAGCGCACCAGCAGCATGGTCTCCCCCGCCGCGTTCAGCTCGTTCTCGAGCTGCCAGATGCGCACGCGTCCCCGGTAATGGCGGGCCGCCGCCCTGGCGTGGACCAGCAGCGAGGCAAGGTAACGGTCTCGCCCCAATGCATCGGGGGTGGCGCGTACCATCTTTCCATCCAGGAGCACCCGGGGAAGCTGGAAGTCGTATGCGGCGCCCAGCGCCAGGTGTGGTACGAGCCCGGCGGTGGTAAGGGAGTCCACCAGCGAGTCGTAGGACCCCCAGTCCGCCGCGTCCTCGTAGGAGTCCACGTCATCCCCCGCGACCTCTTCAGGACGCGACGGCACCCTCCAGCCCGGCGGTTCCACCCGATGCCGGTGGAGCTGGGGCCTGAAGGAGTTGGCGCCCGAGGCGGCGAGGTCGCCGACAAGGCGCTCCAGCCTCCCGGTCGCGTCCAGGCCGGACCACGGGTACCACGTGTCATCGGTACCGCAGTGGGAGAACCCCCAGAGTCCCTCCTCCGGGATCCGCCACTCCTGAACGCCATCCGCCACAGGACCTCCCTCTTTGCCCCAGCAGATTGTAGCACCGCGCCACCTTAGTACCCCACTCCATAAATACGGTTGCATTCGAACGCCGATCCATCCGCACCAGCTGCGTTCCGCTCCCTCCGAGTACGACAGGCGTACGCGTCGGTCGCGCGCCTTGCCAGAAGCCTTCCCGCTGTGAATGTAGGCTGATTGAGTTCAACCGCACCGTAGTGCGAGCCGACCTGTGGCCTACCGACCTGGCTGGCGCCTCGCCGTTCTC
>JAZDFZ010000012.1:0-23325 GCA_043807425.1 Actinomycetota bacterium | reverse complement strand
AGTTGGGGCGGGCGCTGGAGCCGCCGGTCTCCAAGGCCGTAGTCCAGGCGAGGATGCGCAAACTGCAAAAATGGGGTCAAACCTGAGATTTTGCATTTCATGCAAGAAAGAGGGGCGTCAGACAATTTCACGCGTTGGCTCCAATCGAAGTGCTGATGGGAATTAAGCGCGCGCAAGTGTCCGACCCCCCGTTCGTCCATGGGTTGATAAACGTTTAGTCCGCGGGTTCATCTCGTAATGGGTGCTGCGAAAAAACGCAAAATTTCAGGTTTGACCCCGTGTATAATGGAATCCACGCAGGAGTGCCGGAGAAAGGGGTGTTCGAAACATGGCGGTCAAGATTGGAATCAACGGGTTCGGCAGGATTGGCAGGCTCGTCACACGCGCCGCGATGGCCGATCCCGACATCGAGATAGCGGCGGTCAACGACCTTGCCGACGCGAAGGTGCTCAGGCACCTGTTCAAGTACGACTCGGTGCACGGCGTCTTCAAGGGGGATGTGAACGCCGGCGACGGCTTCCTCGAGATCGACGGCATGAAGGTGCAGGTGCTCCAGGAGCGAGACCCCGCGGCCCTGCCCTGGAAGGCTCTCGGGGTCGACGCGGTGCTTGAGTCCACCGGGCTGTTCACGACCAGGGACAAGGCGTCCAAGCACCTCGAGGCGGGTGCACCCAGGGTGGTCATAAGCGCCCCGGCCACCGACCCGGACATCACCGTGGTCATGGGGGTCAACGAGGACGCCATCGACAGGGAGGCGCACAGGATAATCTCCAACGCCTCCTGCACCACGAACTGCCTGGTCCCGGTGGTCAAAGTGCTCATGGACAGCTTCGGCTTCCAGCGCGGCTACATGACCACCATCCACGCTTACACCAACGACCAGGTCATTATGGACGCGCCGCACAAAGACCTGCGCAGGGCCCGCGCGGCTGCCATGTCGATCATCCCCACCACCACCGGCGCGGCAAGGGCCACGGGGCTGGTGATCCCCGAGCTGAAGGGCAAGATAGACGGAATGGCCATGAGGGTACCCACCTTCGATGCCTCGGTGGTCGACCTGGTAGCGGTGCTCGGCCGTGAGGTGACCAAGGATGAGGTGAACGCCGCGGTCAAGGCGGCATCTGAGAGCGACCGCATGTCCGGGATCCTCGCCTACACCGAGGACCCGATAGTCTCGATCGACGTGGTGGGCAGCAGCTACTCCTCGGTGTTCGACGCCCAGTCGACCATGGTGATGGGTGACATGGTGAAGGTCATCTCCTGGTACGACAACGAGTGGGGGTACTCCAGCCGGGTGGTGGACCTCATCAAGTACGTCGCCTCCTGAAGGAGGGCCAGTGAGCCAGATGGTGACCCCGCCCAAGAAGACCATCCATGACATAGACGTGGACGGGAAGAAGGTCCTGGTGCGCGTCGACTTCAACGTTCCGCTGGACACGGAGCGCAACGTCGTAGACGACACCCGGATACTGGGGGCGCTTCCGACCATCGAGTATATCCTGGAGCATGGCGGACAGCCGATACTGATGTCGCACCTGGGGCGGCCGAAGGGCGTGGTGGAGAGCCTGCGCATGGCACCGGTCGGCAAGCGGCTTGCCGAGCTCATGGGCAGGCAGGTGGTCACCCTCAAGGACTGTTGCGGACCCGCGGTCAAGGACGCGATAGGGCAGAATCCCGGGGCGGTGGTCCTGCTGGAGAACCTGCGGTTCTACCCGGGCGAGAAGGAGAACCTGCTGGACTTCTCGAAGCAGCTCGCCGACCTGGCCGACGTGTACGTCAACGACGCCTTCGGGACCAGCCACCGGGCGCACTCCTCCACGGTGGGGGTGACAGCCTACATGCCGTCGGTCATGGGACTACTCATGGAGAAGGAGCTGGAGACCCTGGGCAACCTGCTGGAGGAGCCTGAGCACCCCTTCGTGGTGGTGCTGGGCGGGAACAAGGTCTCCGACAAGCTGGGCGTCATAGACAGCTTCCTGGAGATGGCCGACTGTATACTGACCGGCGGGGGCATGTGCTTCACCGTTATCAAGAGCATGGGGCTCGAGATCGGCAACTCGGTGGTGGAGGAGGACCAGCAGCCGCAGGTCGCCGTCGCGCTGAAAAAGGCGAGGCGTAAGGGCGTACGGGTGATGGTGCCAGCCGATTTCGTGGTCGCGGACCGCTTTGACAAGAACGCCAACCACAAGGTCGTGCCCACCGAGGCGATTCCCCAGGACTGGATGGGGCTGGACATCGGGCCGGCGACGGTCGAGAAGTACTGCTCGGTGCTCAACGATGCCGGGACCATCTTCTGGAACGGACCCATGGGGGTCTTCGAGTGGCCGGCCTTCGAGAACGGCACACGGTCCATCGCGGAGTGTATAGCCGCCGCTCATGCCACCACCGTGGTCGGCGGGGGCGACTCCGACGCCGCCCTGCGCCAGTTCGGACTGGAGGACAGGATGGACTTCATCTCCACCGGCGGGGGCGCGGCCATGAGGCTCCTCGAGGGCAAGAAACTACCGGCGGTCGAGGCCCTGGCCGACCGCTGATCCTCGCCGGGACTATCCAGACAGAGAAGGGGGAGTCACCTTGCGCAAGCCCATAATCGCCGGAAACTGGAAGATGAACAAGCTGGTCGGAGAGTCCGAAGAGCTCGTCGCGGCTCTGTGGGACGAGATATCCGGCCAGGACGTGGTGGAGGCGGTGGTGTGCCCGCCGTTCGTGGACCTGCCATCGGTGGGACGGCTGATCTCCGAGAGGGGCATGGCGCTAGGACTTGGTGCCCAGAACATGCACTGGGAGGTCTCCGGGGCCTTCACCGGAGAGGTCTCACCCACCATGCTGACGGACCTGGGGGTCACCCACGTCATAATCGGGCACTCCGAGCGGCGGCAGCTGTTCGGCGAGACGGACCAGGGGGTCAACCGGAAGGTCACCTCGGCGTTCGAGCACGGCCTGCAGCCGATAATGTGCTGCGGGGAGACCCTGAAGCAGCGGGAGTCCGGCCAGACCGAGGACGTCGTGTCCGGGCAGGTGAAGTGCGGGCTGTTCGAGCTGCCAGGCGAGCGGGTATCCGGGCTGGTGATCGCCTACGAACCTATCTGGGCCATCGGGACCGGGGTCGCCGCCAGTGCCGCGGACGCCCGGGAGGTCTGCGGGTACATTCGCGGCCTCGTTGCCGGGGAGTACGACACCGAGGTCGCGGAATCGCTGCGGATACAGTATGGCGGCAGCGTGACCCCGGAAAACATCTCCGAGCTCATGGCGATGGATGACATCGACGGCGCGCTGGTCGGGGGGGCGAGCCTGAAGGCCGACGTCTTCAGCCGCATCGTCATGTTTTCCTGATTGCCGTTGCGCCAGACCCTGCATCCCTCTAGAAGAAGGAGCGAGTCCGTTGGACATGGAGTTCGTATCCGAGCTTGCGATCGAGGGTGACACCAGGATAGTCCTGGTGGTGGTGGACGGGCTGGGGGGTTTGCCGGACCAGTCGACGGGTCTAACGGAGCTCGAGGCCTCAAACACCCCGAACCTCGACGTACTGGCCGCCGATTCGGTCTGCGGGCTCCTTATCCCGGTGGGAAGGGGGATCACGCCCGGCAGCGGGCCCGCACATATCGCTCTGTTCGGGTATGACCCGCTCTGTTACCTCATAGGGCGTGGTGTCCTGGGCGCGATCGGGGCGGGGGTGGACCTCGAACCAACGGACGTCGCCGCACGCGTGAACTTCTGTACCGTGGAAAACGGCCTCGTGACCGACCGGCGGGCCGGGAGGCTTCCCACGGAGGAGAACGCACGCCTTTGCGCCCTCCTCAACGAGATAGTCCTGGACGGCGCCGTAGCTCACATCTCGCCCGAGAAGGATTACAGGGCCGCCCTGGTGCTCAAGGGAAGGGGCATATCACCGGGCGTCACCGATACCGATCCGCAGAGGACGGGGCTGGCGCCACTTCCATGCGAACCCGTTCCCGGCGCCGGCGAGCAGGCGCGCAATACCGCCAGGCTGGTGAACGAGTACGTGCGAAAGGCCCGGGAGATCCTCGCCGACCGGTACCCGGCGAACATGATAGTGACGAGGGGGTTTTCCTGCCTGCCAGACGTGCCCGCCGTCACCGATCTGTACAAGATGCGCGCGGCATGCGTGGCCAGCTACCCGATGTACCGGGCGGTTGGACAGCTGGTGGGAATGGACGTTCTGGAGACCGGAGAGGGCTTCGAGGAGAAGGTGGCCACCGTGGCGCGTTCCTGGTCCGAGTACGACTACTTCTTCATCCACCACAAGCCGGCAGACAGCGCGGGCGAGGACGGTGACGCCGCCAGGAAGATGAGGGCCATCGAGGAGGTTGACCGGTCCATCGCGGGGTTGCTCTCTCTCGATCCGGACGTCATCGTCGTCACCGGGGACCACTCGACCCCTACGGTCTTGCGGTCTCACTCCTGGCACCCTCTGCCGTTGATCCTTAAGTCGCGATGGGAGAGGCCCGACGACGTGATGGAGTTCGGCGAGAGGTCCTGCGCGAAAGGCGGGCTCGGGGCGTTTCCCTCGCGGGAACTCATGGCGTTGCTGCTGGCCAACGCCCTTCGGCTCGAGAAGTTCGGGGCTTAGTACTCCCTTTGGCGGAGCATCTTCCATTGACGGCCACTGTTGCCTGTGGGGCCCCTCACCCCTACAATAGGAGCGTCATGGGTAACGTACTGAAGATAATCGTGCTTGTCATTCACATAATCGTGTCGACGGGGCTCATAATCTCGGTGCTGCTGCACTCCGGCAAGGGGGGCGGCATATCGGGAGTGCTCGGAGGAGCATCCGCCTCGGTGTTCTCCGGGTCTTACGTGGTCGAGAAGAACCTCGACCGCATCACCATAGTCCTGGGTAGCGTCTTCGCGGTGACCACGCTGCTCCTGGTCTGGTTTATGAACCCTTCTTGACAAAGAGGGGCGTCAGGCAATTGCACGCGTTGACTCCAGTCACAGCGATGATGGGAATTGAGCACGTGCAAGTGTCTGACCCCCCGATTTCCGGTAGGGCGTCAGACAATTGCACGCATTGACCCCAATCCAAGTATTGACTTGACTTGAGCGCGTGCAAATGTCTGACCCCCCGGTCAGAGGCGTATTTCGGCCTGTCCCCGTTGAAGGTACGGGGTGCCTGTGCTACACTTTTTTTGCCAGTAATAGCGCTCCTGAACGAGTGGGCTCAGAAGCCCGCTTTTTATTTACCCGAGCGCAAATGTGCGGAGGAAGGCGTGGAAGGCGATCTCGCGGGTAAAGTGGAGGATGCTGTCGCCGGCCTCCTGGCGGGGCTGAGACTGGAAACGGTCGAGGTCAGGGTGTCCGGTGGAGGGGGGCGTCTCACGGTGCGTATCTCCGTGAACAAGGAAGGCGGTGTGACCGTCGACGACTGCGCGGAGGCCAGCGAGCTCATCGGCCAGGTGCTGGAGCGTGAGGGCACGATACCGGGCCCATATGTGCTGGAGGTCATGAGCCCCGGCGTGGACCGCCCGCTGAAGGGGCCCGAGGATTACCGCCGCAGCGTGGGAAAGCGCGTGAGGGTGCGGCTCCGGCAGCCGTTCGAGGGAGAGGGAGGCTACACGGGGATACTGCGCCAGGCGGACGGGGAGAGGTTTGCCCTGGACGTCGGGGGCGACCGGATCGAGCTGAGCTACGAGGCGATCGCCGGTGCGAGGCTCGACCCCGAGCTGCCCTGGTAGCCAAGGTTAAGGAAGTGTTGTAAGTGAAGTTCAAGCTCATGGACGCGCTGAAGCAGATAGAGCTCGAGAAGGGGCTTGCCATGGACACGGTCCTGGATGCCCTGAAGGACGCGCTGCTGACGGCGTACAGGAAGAACTACGTCGAGGGACTGGAAGAGGAAGAAGAAGAGCACGAGATCGAGTCCCGCATAGATATCGACGAGGAGACCAGCGAGGTACGGGTCTTCGAGACCATCATCAACGAGGCGGGCGAAGAGGAAGAGGTCGAGGTAACGCCGGAGAACTTCGGCAGGATAGCGGCCCAGACCGCCAAGCAGGTCATAATCCAGCGCATCCGCGAGGCCGAGCGCGAGATGATGTTCGACGAGTACCACGGCCGCGAGGGTGACATAGTGACGGGGATCGTCCAGCAGAGCGACTCGCGCTACACGCTGGTGGACCTGGGCAAGGTCGAGGCCCTGCTCCCGCCCAGCGAGCAGGTCCGTGGCGAGCGGTACGAGCATGGGATGCGCGTGAAGGTCTACATTGTGGACGTGAGGCGGACCACCAAGGGCCCGCAGATCATGGTGTCGAGGACCCACCCCGGCCTGCTGAAACGCCTCTTCGAGCTGGAGGTCCCGGAGATCTACGACGGTCTCGTCGAGATAAAGGCGGTCGCCCGTGAGGGCGGACAGCGCTCCAAGGTGGCCGTTGAATCGAATGACGCCAACATCGATCCGGTGGGAGCGTGTGTGGGGGCCAAGGGCTCCCGGGTGCGCATGATCGTAAGCGAGCTGCGGGGTGAGAAGGTCGATATAGTCGAGTGGAAGGAAGACCCGGCGGAGTTTGTCGCCAACGCCATCAGCCCGGCGAAGGTAAAAGAGGTGATTGTCGATCCCGAGAACATGACCGCCGAGGTGATAGTGCCGGACAACCAGCTCTCACTGGCCATAGGCAAGGAAGGCCAGAACGCGAGGCTCGCGGCCAAGCTGACCGGGTGGCGTATAGACATCCTCAGCGAGTCCCAGGCGATGGAGGCCGCCGCCATAAGGGCCGAGCAGGCCGCCGCCGGTGTCGGTGCCACGGAGGAGGGGCAGTGCCGCGCTATCACCGGGAGCGGGCAGAGGTGCCGGAACAAGGCAAAGCCTGGTTCCGAGTTCTGCGGCATGCCGGCCCACGCGAAGCTGGAGAAGCTCATAGAGGACGGCGAGGTCGACGTCGAGCTTGTGACCCCGGAGGCGCCCGAGGAGCAGCCGGCCGCGGCGGTAGAGGAGCCCTCACCGACCGAAGAGGGCGGGTCCGAGCTCGCCGAGGCCGCCCCCGTGGAAGTGGCAGGCCCGGAGGAGGCCGGGGCCGAGGCCGGGGAGCAGGCCACTGAACCGCCCGGGGAAGGTGAGCAGGAGGAGACCCTGGAAGTCGCGGAGGCCGCGGAGGAGCCGGAGACCTCCGAGGTCGCGGAGGCCATGGCGGAGCCGGAGACCTCCGAGGAGCCGGAGACGCCCGAGGAGACGGAGACCCCCGAGGCCACTGAGGAGCCTGGAGAGCCGGAGCAGGCGCCGGAGCCCGGGGAGACGGCCGGGAGCGTGGCGGAGGAGGAGCCGCCCCCGAGTTGAAGACGCCGGTGAGGACTTGCGCGGGCTGTGGAAAACGGCGCCCCAAACATGAAATGATAAGGGTCGGCCTCGACCGGGATGGGAAGTTCCTCCTGGGCGGGGCTGGAAAGGTTCCCGGCAGGGGTGTATACCTCTGTCCGGACAGAAGGTGTGTCGAGGCCGCGCGCCGCCGGGGAAGCCTTCAGCGATCCCTCGGGGCGGGGGTCCCGGGAGAGATGTACGGCGAGATAGAGATGCTCTGCGAGGAGCGGGAGTACTGAGTTGGCCAATACTATACGAGTGCACGAACTCGCCAATGAGCTGCGCAAGTCACTCAGAGAGGTGACCGACAGGCTGCGCAAGCTGGAGATACCGCACAAGACCAACCTGTCGTCTATTACCCAGCAGGACGCCAACAGGGTACGCAAGTCGTTCGACCGCCCCCTGGTAAAGATCGAGAAGCCCAAGAAGAAGCCTGCAAAGAAGCCCGCCAAGAAGCCCGTGGCGAAAAAGGCGGAGAAGAAACCGGCCGCTAAGAAAGCCGTCGCCAGGACGGTGTCCAGGAAACCCGCAGCGAAGAAAGCCGCGGTAAAGCCGGTCGCCAAGAAGGCAGCCGCCAAGCCGGCGGCGAAGAAGCCCGCCGTGGAGATCGCCGGGAAGGCTCCCGCCGAGGTCCCGGCCGTGGGCGTCAAGCCCGTCGAGGCCCCGCCTGTCAAGCAGCCCCCGCCGACGGCCGCGCCCGCCGCGAAGGCGGCCGCCCCCGCTCCGGCGAAACCACCGGTCGCGGGTAAGCCCGCACCTCCCGCCGGCCGGCCTGTTACCGGGGCGAAGCCTCCCGTGAGACCCGGAGCGCCGCGACCCGGAAAGCCCGCGGGGCCTCCCCCCGCAGCCAGGAGGCCCGGTGCGCCCCCGGCGGCAGGGAGACCGCCCGCCAGGCCGCCCGCCAGGCCGCCCGGGGCACCGCCGAGGAGGGACGCCATACCCCCGGCAGCCGCACGGCCGGAGAAGAAGCGCCCCAAGCGGACGCTGAGGGTGGCGCCGCCGGACCGCCGCACGGACGTCCGCATCAGGCAGCCCGAGAAAAAGGTCTATCGCTTCGTGCCCAAGGGCAGGGGAGCGGCGGCCAGGACCGGAGCCCCTCCGACCACGGTAGCGCCCAAGCTGCTCCGGGTGCCGTCCGGCGTGACGGTCAAGGATTTCGCCCAGAAGGCGGGATTGACACCCGCCGAGCTCATACGCAAGCTCATGTCGTTCGGGGAGATGCTCACCGTCAACCAGGCCATCAGCGACGAGGCGCTCAGGCTCCTGGCGGAGGACCTCGGGACCGAGATAAAGATCAAGCCCAACACCCACGTCGACGAGTTCGAGGAGATATCCGACAAGGAGGAGGACCTCAAGCCGCGGCCGCCGGTGGTGACGGTCATGGGGCACGTGGACCACGGAAAGACCCTGCTGCTGGATACCATCCGGAAGACAGACGTGGTCTCCACAGAGATGGGTGGCATCACCCAGCACATCGGCGCCTACCAGGTGGCGTTCAGGGGAAAGCCCATCACCTTCATCGACACCCCCGGCCACGAGTCGTTCACGGCGATGAGGGCCAGGGGGGCGCAGGCGACCGACGTGGTTGTCCTGGTAGTGGCGGCCGACGACGGAGTTATGCCGCAGACGGTGGAAGCACTGGACCACGCGCTGGAGGCGCAGGTCCCCATCATCGTGGCCGTCAATAAGATAGACAAGCAGGACGCCGACGCCTACAGGGTGCGCCAGCAGCTCTCCGAGAGAGGGCTGATCCCGGAGGACTGGGGTGGTGAGACCGTCTTCGCGGAGGTCTCCGCCAAGCAGGGGACCAACATCGAACACCTGCTGGAGATGGTCCTCCTCGTGTCGGACCTGCAGGAGCTGAAGGCCAACCCGGACACCGAGGCCGGCGGAGTGGTCGTGGAGGCCAAGCTGGACAAGGCGCGCGGCCCGGTCGCCACGGTCCTGGTGCAGAGGGGGACCGCGAAGGTGGGGAACGTGGTAGTGGTCGGCACCGCCTGGGGCAAGATCCGCGCGATGTTCGACGACAAGGGTGAAGCGGTCGACGTGGCCGGGCCGTCGTTCCCGGTGGAGATCCTGGGGCTCTCGACCCTGCCAATGGCCGGAGACGAGTTCCGCGTGGTGGAGGACGAGAAGAAGGCCCGCCAGATGACCGACCGGCGGCGCATGCACAAGAAGCTGGAGGAGCAGCCCACACCACAGCGGCACATCTCGCTGGAGAACCTGTTCGACCGCATCAAGGAAGGCGAGCTCAACCAGCTCAAGGTGGTGCTCAAGGCGGATACGCAGGGCTCCCTGGAGGCGATCGCCGAGTCGCTCGAGAAGCTGTCGCTGGAAGAGGTGAAGCTGAACGTCATCCACAGCGGCGTAGGCGGCATCACCGAGACGGACGTTATGCTGGCGTCGGCCAGCGACGCCATAATACTGGGGTTCAACGTCCGCCCGGACAGCAAGGCCGCGCGCGTCGCCGAGAGGGAGCGCGTCGACGTGCGGACCTACCAGGTGATCTACCAGCTCACCGAGGACATGGAGGCCGCCCTCAAGGGGATGCTGGCGCCGCTCTTCGAGGAAGAGGTCATTGGCCGGGCCGAGGTGAGACAGACCTTCAGGGTACCGGGGATGGGGACCATCGCCGGGTCCTACGTCCTGGACGGCGAGATCGCCCGCAACGCGCAGGCGAGGGTCCTTCGCGAGGGCGTGGTCGTCCACGACGGCAGGATAGGCTCGCTGCGCCGATTCAAGGACGACGTAAAGACAGTCGCCGCGGGGTTCGAGTGCGGCATAGGCCTGGAGGACTTCAACGACCTCAAGGATGGGGATATCCTGGAGGCGTACCGCATGCGCGAGGTCCCGAGGTAGACCCGCCCCTCAGGCGCATACCCCCGGAGGTTCTCGTGAAATTCTACGTGGGCATCGGAAGGTTCGGGCTCCTGATGGGCGAATCATCCTCGCTCAAGGACAAGAGGCGCGTGGTCAAGAGCCTGCTGGACCGACTGGGCAACAGCCGGATGGTCGCGGCCAGCGAGGTCGGCGGGCAGGACTCCTGGAAGTCCGGCACCGTCGCGGTCACCTGCGTCTCGGGCTCGATGGACCTGGTGCGGGGAACCCTGGAAAAGGCGAGGCGGACCATAGAATCGAGCGGCGTGGAAGTGATCGACGCCGAGCAGTGGATACTGAAACCCGAGGATCTGGACGCGTAGTGAGGCAATGATGTCGAGGAGGATGGACCGCGTCGAGGAGGCGTGCAAGGAGGAGCTTTCAGAGATACTCCAGCGCGAGACCAAGGACCCCCGGGTCGGGTTCGTGACCATAACCCGGGTTAAGGTCACGCCGGACCTCAGGTACGCCAGGGTCTACGTGGGCATCATGGGCGACGAGCGGGAGGTGGAGAGCACCATCGCCGGCCTCGAGAGCGCGAAGGGGTACCTGCGGGCCAGGCTGGGACGGCACCTCCGCCTGAAGTACCTGCCGGAGATCGAGTTCGTAAAGGACACCGTTACCGAGGAGGCGCTCCACCTGTCGGAGGTCATGGAGAGGACCAGGGAAGAGCGGGGGGAGGAGTGACCTCTTGATCGACGAGCGGGAGACCGCGCGAGCCGCACAGATAATCTCTACCAGCCGCGAGCTGATGATATTCGGGCATCATTTCCCCGACGGAGACGCCATCGGATCTATCCTCGGCCTCGGCCTCATGCTCGAGAAGGCGGGTCACCGGGTCCAGGCGAGCTGGCCCGAGCCGTTCGAGCCTCCCGAGAAGTACGACTTCCTGCCGGGCCGGCGGATGCTCAGGCGGCCTTCCGAGCTCGTGCCCGCGGGCGCCGCTATCGCCCTGGACTGCGCGAACGCGGGGCGCCTCGAGGAGCTCGAACAGGTAGCCACCTCGGCCCCGGGCCTCATCAACATGGACCATCACCCGGACAACTCCATGTTCGGGGACGCGAACCTGGTGGACCACCAGTGCGCGGCGACCGCGCAGATCATCTACGAGCACGCGACCGGGCTGGATATCCGGCTCGACCTCGAATCCGCTCTGTGCCTGTATACGGCGATTGTCACCGACACGGGACGCTTCCAGTACTCGAACACACACGCGGGAACCTTTGAGGCTGCGGCCGAGATGGTCAGGATGGGGGTGGAGCCCAACCTCGTCTTCGCCAACGTCTTCCAGAACGACTCGCTGGCGTACCTGCGGCTCACCGGCTCCATCCTCTCCGGGGCGGTCTACGACGATGATCTGGGCCTGGTCTACGCGGCCCTCAGGCGCGAGGACATGAAGAGGTTCGGGGTCGCAATGAACGAGACCGAGGACCTGGTGGACAGCCTGCGTACGCTGCGGGCGCATCGCGTAGCCGCGCTCTTCAAGGAACTGCAGGACGGAAAGGTGAGGGTGTCGCTGCGGTCGCGCGCCGACACCGATATCGGGTCGCTGGCGCGCCGGATGGGCGGTGGAGGGCACCGTGTCGCCGCCGGTTACACCTCCAGCGCGCGCGGTGTCGATGCCGCGGTAGAGGAGTTGAGGGAGGAGCTTGGTGGACGGAGTGCTGGTGCTGGATAAGCCCGGCGGCATCACCTCACGGAAGGCCGCGACGCGCGCCGCCCGGGTGCTGGGAACCCCCCGATCGGGGCACGCGGGTACGCTCGACCCCCTGGCCACCGGTGTCCTGCCGGTCTTGCTGGGAAGGGCGACGCTGCTCTCCAGCGTGCTATCCGGCGGCACCAAGTGCTACCTGGTGGAGGCGGTCCTGGGGATCCAGACCGATACCTACGACAGCGAGGGAGAGGTCGTCGCCAGGAAGGACGCCTCCGGTGTGACGGACGAGGCGATAGACCGGGCAGCGGAGTCCCTCACCGGTACCATCGAGCAGTCGCCTCCCGCGTTTTCCGCCGTAAAGCATCGGGGAAAGCCCCTCTACAGGTACGCCAGGGAAGGCCGCCCCGTGCCCTCCAGGGCCAGGGAGGTCCGGGTCGATTCCTTCGAGCTGTTATCGGTCGAAAGGGAAGCCGGAGCGGTGACCGCGACGCTGGAGGTCACTTGCGGGCCGGGCACCTACGTGAGGAGCCTGGTCCACGAGCTGGGCGGACTGCTGGGCTGCGGCGCCGCGGTGTCGGGCCTCAGGAGGATCCTTTCGGGCCGCTTCGGCATCGAGCGGGCGGTCACGCTCGAGGAGCTGGAGCGGGAGGATACGCCACAGCGGCGAGTATTGTCGATGGAGGAAGCGACCGGGGGCATGCCGACCATGGTCGTCTGGGAGGAAGCGGCGCGCGCGGTGCGCTTCGGTAAGAAGCTGCCCCCCGAATCCGCCGGGAACATCGACTTCCGGGCCGACGACGTCCCGGATGTCTTCCGGGTGTTGGATACGGATGGCACCCTGCTGGCCCTCTACGGCCCGCCCGCCGGGGAGGCCGATATGGGGTGCTACCGGGTCAGACGGGTGCTGAGGCCCGCGAACGCCGGAGAGACATTGAGATGATGATCCTCGGCAGGACGGCCGACTTCAAGAAACACGCCCGGGCGTCGGCGGTGACCATCGGCGTATTCGACGGGGTACACCACGGACACCAGGCGATCATCCGCGAATGCGTGAGCGCGGCGCGCGAGCTGACGGTCCCGTCGGTCGTGCTCACCTTCGAGCGGAACCCACGCGAGCTGGTCGAGGGCAGCTCGCCCTGCGTCATCACCTCACCGGAGAGGAAGCTGACCGTGCTGCGCAGGCTGGGGGTCGATTTCACGATATCGGTGGAGTTCAGCCGGCGGTTCGCTTCGCTGAAGCCGGAGGAGTTCTGCCGCGGCGTTCTTGAGGGAGACCTTGGAGCGAAGGCCGTCTGCGTGGGTGAAAACTTCCGTTTCGGAGCCGGGGGCTCCGGGGACACCTCCACCCTGGCCCGCGAGGGAGAGAGCCTGGGATTCGAGGTGTCCACCGTGCCCATGGTATGGGTGGAGGGAAACCAGCTGTCCAGCACCCTTATCAGGGGGCTCATCAGGCAGGGCAGGATGGAGCAGGTCGCAATAAGCCTCGACCGTCCCTACACGGTTATCGGGAACGTTGTCCACGGGCACTCGCGGGGCAAGAGGCTTGGCTTTCCGACGGCCAACATGGTGCTGCAGAGTGACTTCTGCGTGCCGCCCGACGGCGTCTACGCCGGGAAGGCGATCCTGGGCATACGCAAGTACATGTGCGCGATCAACATAGGTGGCAATCCCACCTTCGCGGATACCGATACCGCCGCGATGGAGGTCTTTGTCATGGATTTCGAGGGGGATATATACGGCGAATCCCTCGAGGTCGAGTTCCATGCCCGGCTGCGCGACGAGCGCGCGTTCTCCACCGAGGAAGAGTTGATAAGGCAGATGCAGAGCGACGTGGCCAGGGCGCGGGCCGTGCTCACCTAGAGGCGTTGCGCTTTACCGACCCATGCGATGAGACGCCACTTGTGCTACTATGTGGGGCGTTGTCTGCATGATTAAACAGGAGAGTAGATGCTGCGTAAGGAAGAGAAAAGAGCGATAGTCGACGAGTACAGGCTGCACGATTCGGACACCGGGTCCGCCGAGGTCCAGATCGCGCTGCTCACCAGCGAGATAAGCGGGCTGACAGAGCACCTGAAGGAGCACAAGAGAGACCATCATTCACGTCGCGGGCTCTTGATGAAGGTCGGACAGAGAAGGAGGTTGCTGAACTATCTGAAGAAGGAGGACATCGAAAGGTACCGCGCTCTCATCAAGAGACTCGGATTGAGGAGGTAGCGTCCCAAAGGGGGACGCGGTGACGGGGCTCCAGCACAACGGAACCATGAAAACGTGAGTTACAGACTTGGGGCTTGCGTCACACACGAGGTAAGAGGAGGTTTTTTTTATTATGGGCATAGTGTCCAGAGACATCGAGATTTTCGGCAGAAAGATACACATCGAGACAGGTAAGATGGCCAGGCAGGCCGACGCCGCGGTGCAGGTGACCTGCGAGGGCACCAGCATCCTCGCCACCGCGGTGGCGAGCGACGACGTGAGGTTGATCGACTTCCTGCCCCTGACCGTGGACGTCGAGGAGAAGCTGTACGCGGCGGGAAAGATACCCGGGAGCTTCTTCCGCAGGGAGGGACGCCCCACCGACATGGCCACCCTGACCGCGAGAATAATAGACCGCACCATCAGGCCCAACTTCGACAAGGAATTCCGCAACGAGATCCAGGTAGTGGTGACGGTCCTCTCCACCGACCAGATGAACCCGCCCGACATGCTCGGGATGCTGGGCGCGGCCTGCGCGCTGGGCATCTCCAACATACCGTTCCACGGGCCGCTGGCCGGGGTGAGGGTCGGCAACGTCGACGGGAACTGG
The DNA here is from genome assembly GCA_043807425.1 of Actinomycetota bacterium. GTDB lineage: Bacteria > Actinomycetota > Geothermincolia > Fen-727 > Anoxymicrobiaceae > JAHJCO01. The sequence continues at coordinate 8,682 of JAZDFZ010000012.1, read as the reverse complement.
GTGATAAACCCGACGTTCCAGGAGATGGCGGAGTCGACCATGAACATCGTAGTGGCCGGAAACCCCGAGTGTCTGCTGATGGTGGAGGCCGGAGCCGGCGAGGTGCCGGAGCAGAAGATCATCGAGGGCCTCGAGGTGGGTCACCGCGCTATAAGGGAGCTGATCGAGGCCATAGTGGGCGTGGACCGGGACAACAGGCTGGAGAACGGCGAGCGACCCAAGGACGAGATCCTGGGCGAGATATCCGCCTTCCTCGAGCCTCGCTACGAGAAGGCCGTGGCCGGCCTGCTCGACGCTCTCCGGAAAGACGACGACGAGGCGGCCGCGCAGGCGCGCGACGCCTACGCCCGGGTCGCGCTCGACGCGGCGGGCGAGTTCCCCAACCAGTACCGCAAGGTGGTCAACAACCTCGCCCGCGTCCTGGGTGACCGTACGATGCGCGCTCGCATCTCCGAGCTCATCGAGCCTGAGGTCGAGGAGGCCATGTCCAGGGTCCTGCTGGACGCGTCGGTCCCGGGCCTGAACAAGAGTGAGCGCTCGCTCATGAGGAAGGACTCACGCCGATCGCTGTCCGAGCCGTTCAAGGAGCGCTACCACGGACTCGAGGGGTACGTGTCCGACGCCATGAACGGGCTGGAGAGGAAGCTGCTCCGAAAGCAGATACTCGAGCACAACCTGCGGCCGGACGGGCGCAAGCCTTTCCAGATACGCAAGCTGAGCACCGAGGTGGGGCTCCTGCCCAAGACACACGGGACGGGGCTGTTCACCCGGGGTGAGACCCAGGTGCTCGCGATCGCGACCCTCGGGGCCTATGGAGAGAAGCAGATCCTGGACGACCTCGGTGTCGATGAGTACAAGCGTTTTATGCACCACTACAACTTCCCGCCGTTCTCCACGGGTGAGGCGCGGCCCATGCGCGGGCCCAAGAGACGCGAGATCGGGCACGGAGCCCTGGCGGAGAGGGCCCTGATACCGCTCATCCCCGCGGAGGACGAGTTTCCCTACACCATACGCCTGGTCAGCGAGGTGCTGGCCTCGAACGGATCGAGCAGCATGGGAAGCATCTGCGCCAGCAGCATGGCCCTCATGGACGCCGGTGTGCCGCTCAAGGACGGTTCGCACGTGGGTGGCATCGCCATGGGCCTGGTGCTGGAGGACGGCAAGTACGTCATCCTCTCGGACATCCAGGGCCTCGAGGACTCCGCCGGAGACATGGACTTCAAGGTGGCGGGCTCCCGTGAGGGGATAACCGCCCTGCAGATGGACATCAAGTGCTCCGGCCTCTCCTCGGCCATGCTGTTAGACGCCCTGGAGCAGGCGCGCCAGGGGCGCTCGTTCATCATCAAGGCCATGTCCGAGGCGATCCCCGAGCCACGCTCCGAGGTGTCGCCCAACGCGCCGAGGATGCTGCAGCTCGAGATCCCGGTCGACCGTATCGGGGACCTCATCGGCCCGGGAGGCAAGAACATACGCGGCCTCATCGAGAAGTACGACGTCGAGATAGACGTCGAGAACGACGGCCGGGTGTTCGTGTTCGGGCGCGATGCCGCCAAGACCATGCAGGTGGAGAAGGAGATCCAGGCGATAACGCACGACCCGGAGATCGGTGACCGTTTCATGGGCACCGTGGTAAAGACCACCACCTTCGGCGCCTTCGTCGAGTTGGCGCCGGGCAAGGACGGCCTGGTGCACATATCCAAGCTGTCAAAGCAGCGGATAGACAGGGTCGAGGACGTGGTCAACGTCGGTGACAAGATCGAGGTCGAGGTAGCCGAGGTAGACAACCTGGGGCGCATAAACCTGAGGGTCATCGACCTGAAGCCCCCCGCCTCGGAGTAGACCCCCTGGAGTCGATGTGACAGACGAACGGCTGGAGAGGACCGATCTCCCGTGCGGAGCGCGCGTCCTCTCCGAGCGCGTTCCCTCCGTCAGCTCGGTTTCTCTGGGGATATGGGTGGACGCCGGCTCGCGCGACGAGGACGTCAGCGATAGCGGCCTCTCGCACTTCATGGAGCACATGCTGTTCAAGGGCACCACCAGGATGAACGCCCGCGCCATCGCGGAGGCGTTCGACCACATGGGGGCCGACATCAACGCCGCCACGGGACGCGAGCACACCTCCATATACTCCAGGGTCATCTCGGAGCACCTGGAGGAGGCGGTCGATATCGCCTCGCAGATGGCCAGGGACCCCGCCATCGAGGAGCACGAGCTGGAGAACGAGCGCACCGTGGTGCTCGAGGAGATAAACATGCACAACGACTCGCCCGACGAGCTCGTGCATGACTTCCTGGCCACCGTGCTATGGCCGGATCACCCGGTGGGTCGCAGCGTGCTGGGAGACGCCGAAATCATCAGGACCGTGGAGAGGCAACGCCTGTCCGACTTCTACTGCAGCCGCTACGTCGGCAGCAGGGTCGTGGTCACCGCCGCGGGTGACGTCGAGCACGGGTCGCTCTGTGAGATGGTGGAGAGGAACCTCGAGGGTGTCGAGAAAGGGGAGGCCCCCGAACGCGCCGACAGCATGCGGACCCCCGCAACCGGGGTGTACCTGCACCGGAAGGACACCGAGCAGGCTCACATCACCATGGGTGGAAGGGGCCTGCCGCGCCAGGACCCCGACCGGTTCGCACTCTCGATCATGGACAATCTCCTGGGGGGCAGCATGAGCTCGCGGCTCTTCCAGGCCATACGTGAGCAGAAGGGGCTGGTGTACTCCATATACTCCTTCAGCGGGCTCTTCATCGGAATGGGGATGGTGGGCATCTACTGCGGGACCAAGCCGTCGAGGGCGCAGGAGGTCATCGGCCTGGTGGAGGACGAGATGGTGCGCGTCAGGGACCACGGCTTCACGGCCGAGGAGCTGGACCGCGCCCAGAACCACCTCAAGGGGTACCTGCTCATCAGCAACGAGGACAGCGGCACTAGGATGAGCAGGATCGCCAAGGCCGAGCTCGGTGGGGGAGAGCACCTCAGCGTCGAGGAGATCGTGGAGAAGGTCGAGGCGGTCACGCTGGACGACCTGGAACACGTCTTTGACATCACCTGGGGAGCCACGCCCGTGAGCCTGGCGGTGGTGGGCCCGTTCGACGGGGGCGACCTGGAGCCGAGCGGGAGGATCTGATGTCTGGCACCATCAGGGTCGCGGTACTGGGAGCGCTGGGAAAGATGGGCGCCCAGACCGTGACGGCCGTCTGCGCCGACCCGGAGCTCGAGCTGCTGGCCGCGGTGGACGTGGGAGGCGCGAGGTCCCAGATGGCATGCGGGAGCGGAATACCCGTGCTTGCCGGCGTGGAGCTGCTGGACCCCGGCGAGGTCGACGTAGCGGTGGACTTCACCAACGCCGCCTCGGCCATGCGGAACGCCAGGTGGGCGCTTGGAGGGGGCGTGCACGCCGTCATCGGCACCACCGGGCTGGGCACTTCCGACCTGGAGGAGCTGGCCGGGCTTGCGGAGCGCTCGGATGCCAACGCGCTGGTGGCGCCAAACTTCGCCACGGGAGCCGTGCTGATGATGCGGTTCTGCCAGATGGCGGCCCGCTACTTCGACCAGTGCGAGATAGTGGAGCTGCACCACCGGGGCAAGAAGGACGCGCCAAGCGGGACGGCGCTCGCCACCGCCGCGAGGGTGGCGGAGGCCATGGAGGCGGCGTCCGTGCCCCCGTCCCAGGAGAACGAGGTCCGGGGCACCAGGGGAGGGGCCTTGGGGCCCGTATCGATACACAGCGTTCGCCTGGACGGCCTGGTCGCCCACCAGGAGGTCATCTTCGGATCGAAGGGCCAGACCCTGACCATCAGGCACGACACCAGCGACCGCTCCTGCTTCATGCCGGGAGTGCTGATGGCCGTCAAGGCGGTGGCAGACCTCCCGGGCCTCACCATCGGCCTGGAGCCCATCCTGGGCCTCTGACTAGAACAGGGGTCAGGCGAGATTCAAGTCAAAACGTCTATTTCCATACCATACGGTCGATCAACCCATGGACGATCTGTGGGGTCAGACGTTTGCAGTGCCGTTGGAGTACGTCGATTTCGAGAAGGACATAACGCAATGAAAACGTCTGACGCCACTCTCTTCTAAAGGGACGTTTTTCCGACGACCAGAATACTGGTCACCTAATCCCCGTACCCCCCTATGGTGACCGTGCCGGCTCCACGGTTGTTCCAGTACATCGCGCGCTCCACCATTATCTTCTTCCCGGCGGTCTTTGAGGTGACCGTGATGGCGGCCCTGCCATCGGGGAGCCTGTCCGCCATGCCGAAGGATTTCCGGGAGTTGGCGCCGATGGTCTCGGTGGACACCACGTTGCCTCCTCCAGTTGGACTGAGGTAGGAGATCTCCACCTGGACATCGGAGGTGTTCGGGTTCTGCACCAGCGTCCAGGTCTCGCGTCCGTTGGAGGTCTGTCCGTCCGGCAGGTAGAAGGTGGTGCGGGGCTCGCTCATCCCTATGGAGTCGTGGCAGGCCTCCCCGGTCCCGTTGTCCCAGTACATGGCACGCTCCGCTATGATGTCCCCGGAGCCGCTCACCTGCGTGGAGAAGTCCTGGTTGGCCATTCCCTCCACGTCGTTCACCCTTATGGTCTTGCGTGAGCTCGCGGGCATCTGGAAGGTGGGGTATGCCACGGGGCCGTTGGTGGTCATGAAGGTGATGTCCACGTCGGTGGGGGTGCTGTTCGGGTTCTGCACCAGCACGTAGGTGGTGAAACCCCACCCCGTCGTGCCCTCGGCCAGGAAGTAGTCGGGGGCTCCCGCGGTGGTCCCGATGGAGTCGTGACCCTCGCGGCGGTTGTTCCTGTACATGGCACGCTCAGGGATCACCGGTACGTTGGAGACTACCTTGATGGAGGCGTCCTTACGCCCTATGTCGGTCTCCATGCTGAAGGAGGCGCGGGAGTTTGCGGGGACCGTCTTGACCTTGTCCACGGGGCCCTCCCCCTCGATCATGTAGGTGACGGTGCAGGTGGCCTCGGTGCCCCCCGGGTTCTGAATGAGCAACCATGTCTCAAAGCCCCAATCGGAAGACCCCTCTGGCAGGTACCATGTCTTGGCGGGGGAGGTCACCCCCACCGAGCAGTGGCCCTCCTCCGAGGCGGCCCCCGTCCCTGTCCATACCATGGTGCGGTCCACCGCGATGGTCATTCCTTCCGCGCAGACCACCAGCGTGGAGAAGTCCCTGGCCCCCAGAGTGTCGGCCGGGTTCACGGTGGTCTGGCTCATGGCCGGCAGGGTGTGGTCCCCGCCGTCCACCTGTCCCGTGTCGGTCATGTAGGTGATCGCCGCGTGCACCGCGCTTTCGTTCGGGTTCTCGATCGAGATGTAGGTGGAGAATCCCCAGCTTGTGGTCCCCTCCGCCAGGTACCAGGTGGGATAGGAGTAGGTGAAGGTCCTCGCGTTGGAGGTGCCCACGGCGGTGGTGACCGTTACGCCCGCCTGTCCCGAGAGGCCCTCGGGTGTCCTGAAGCATACGCGGTCGGCGCTCCAGGAGGAGCAGGAGGTTATCTTCCTGCCACCGCACTTTACGTAGGAGGCGCCCTGGGAGTAGCCGTAGCCGTCACCGGTGATGGTCACCTGCTGGCCCGCCGTGCCGTACTGGGGGCTTATGGAGCTTATGCTCGGGGTTACGTTGAAGCTCTTGCCGTTGGATGTGCCCCCGGGTGTTATCACCTTCACCTGGACCGTGCCGGATGCGCCCGAGGGCACCCTGACCTTTACCTGGGAGTTGCCCCAGGAGACGTAATCGCTCGCCTGCACCGTCCCGAAGTTGACATACGAGGTGCCGCGCGTGGCCCCGAAGGCCGAGCCGTTTATGGTGACCTGGGTGCCCACCGTCCCCGAGGTCGGGGATATCGATGTGATGGAGGGGGCGGACTGCGTCACCTCGAACCCCCCGGCCAGCATCCCGCTCTTGGCGTCGTCGTTTGTCACCACCACGTCCCGGTTGGCGGGCTCGGCGCCGGTGAGGTCGAACGAGCAGGTTATCTGGGTGGGAGAGACCACGGTTACGCCCGTGGCGTTGATATCGGACTCCCCGCCCCTGGCCAGCTTGACGGTTGCACCGTTGCGGAAGCCGGTGCCCGCAAGGTTGGTGATGTTCACCGGGCCGTTGTTGTTGCCGCTCGAGGGTGTGATGGATGTGACGGTGGGTGCCGGGTACTGGACCTCGAAGCCGCCGGTGAGTGGATCCGGGGTTTCGCTTCCCGTAACCACGTTCACGTCACGCGTCCCCGTGCCGGCACCCGGCGCGATGGTGATGTTGGCAGTCGCGTGGGTGGTGTCGGAGACCGTGGTTGAGTTCACGGTGATGCCGGCACCGAAGCTGGCGACGGACACCGTGTTCTGGAACGTGGTGTCTGCCCCCACAATAGATACGTTCATGGTCTGGCCCTGCACCCCGGAGGTGGGACTTACCGAGACTATCCTCGCGTTGCGCACCTCGAACCCCCCGGCCAGCATCCCGCTCTTGGCGTCGTCGTTTGTCACCACCACGTCCCGGTTGGCGGGCTCGGCGCCGGTGAGGTCGAACGAGCAGGTTATCTGGGTGGGAGAGACCACGGTCACGCCCGTGGCGTTGATATCGGACTCCCCGCCCCTGGCCAGCTTGACGGTTGCACCGTTGCGGAAGCCGGTGCCCGCAAGGTTGGTGATGTTCACCGGGCCGTTGTTGTTGCCGCTCGAGGGGGTGATGGAGGTGACTGTGGGTGAGGGGTACTGGACGGTAAAGGCGTCGGTGAGGCTCCCGCTCTTGGCATCGGTGTTGGTGACGGTGACGGTCCAGGCCCCCGTCTGTGCTCCCGTAAGGTCAAAGGTGCAGGTGATCTTTGCGGGGGAGACTACCGTCACCCCCGTGGCGTTTATGTCGCTCTGACCGCCCCTGGAGAGCTTGACGGCTGCCCCGCTGCGGAAGTTGGTACCCGAAAGGTTGGTGATTGAGACAGGGCCGGAGTTTATCCCTGAGGAGGGGGTGATAGAGCTAACCGTGGGAGCGGGGTATTGGACGTCGAAACATGCGGGAAGGGTTGAGCTCTTGGAGTCGGGGTTGGTGACGGTCAGGTCCCAGAGACCTGTTGCTGCCCCCGTAAGGTCAAAGGTGCAGGCTATCCTGGTGGAGGAGACAACATCTACTCCCACTGCGTCTATGTCGCTCTGCCCGCTCTTGGAGAGCTTGACGGAGGCACCTGAGCGGAAGTCGGTGCCTGCCAGGTTCGATACGTAGACCGGGCAGTTGTTTATCCCGAGGTTCGGGGAGACGGAGGTCACGGCCGGGGCAGGGTACTGAACCTCGAACCCCCCGGCCAGCGTCCCGCTCTTGGCGTCGTCGTTGGTCACCACCACGTCCCGGTTGGCGGGCTCCGCGCCGGTAAGGTCCAACGAGCAGGTTATCTGGGTGGGGGAGACCACGCTCACGCCCGTGGCGTTGATATCAGACTCCCCGCCCCTGGCCAGCTTGACGGAGGCCCCGTTGCGGAAGCCGGTGCCCGCAAGGTTGGTTATGTTTACCGGGCCGTTGTTGTTGCCGCTCGAGGGGGTGATGGAGGTGGGGGTAGGGGCCGGGTACTGGACCTCGAAGCCGCTCGGGAGGGTACCCGACTGGCCGTCGTCGTTCGTGACCACCACGTCCCAGTTGTCCAGCTTTGCACCCGAAGGTATGTCGAGAGTGCAGGTTATCTTGGTGGAGGACACCACGTTCACGCTCGAGGCGACGATGTCAGACTCACCGCTGTAGGCAAGGTGCACGCTTGCCCCACTGCAGAAACCCGTGCCGGCCAGGTTGGTGATGCTTATTGTCCCACCCCTACTGCCACTGTTGGGGGTGATGGAGGTAACTGTCGGTGCGGGGGTGTCGAAACGTGCAAGATATGGTTGTGAATCACCGCCGATGGACGTGAATTGTCCCCCCGCGTAGACGGTGGAGCCGTAGGCAGACAGGTCCTCGACATAGCCGTTCGCGTTCGGGTCCCATGCGGTGGCGGCCCCGGTGGACGCGTCGAGGGCAGCTATGCGGTTCCTGGCCTGCCCCCCGATGGACGCGAAGCCTCCCCCCGCGTAGACGTTGGAGCCGGAGACCTCGAGGACCTCGACAACGGTGTTCGCGTTCGGGTTCCAGGCGGTCGCGGCCCCCGTGGATGCGTCGAGCGCCGCTATGTTGTTCCTCGACTGCCCCCCGATGGACGCGAAGCCTCCCCCCGCGTAGACGGTGGTGACTGAGAGGGCGAGGGATTTGACCGGGCCGCTCGCGTTCGGGTCCCATGCGGTCGCGGCCCCCGTGGATGCGTCGAGGGCCGCTATGTAGTTCCTCGCCTGCCCCCCGATGGACGTGAAATGCCCCCCAGCGTAGACGGTGGTGCCGGAGACCGCGAGGTCGTAGACGACCTCGTTCGCGTTCGCGTTCCATGCCGTTGCGGCCCCCGTGGATGCATCGAGTGCCGCTATGGTGTTCCTCGCCTGCCCGCCGATGGTCTGGAACCATCCAGCCGCGTAGACGGTGGAGCTATCGCCCGAGACGGCGAGGGCGATGACCGGGCCGTTCGCGTTCGGGTTCCAGGCGGTCGCGGCCCCCGTGGATGCGTCGAGCGCCGCTATGCGGTTCCTCGCCTGCCCCCCGATGGACGTGAATACTCCCCCCGCGTAGACGGTGGAGCCGTTACCGGAGACCGCGAGGGCGTAGACCCAGTTGTTCGCATTC
>JAZDFZ010000011.1:0-58867 GCA_043807425.1 Actinomycetota bacterium | reverse complement strand
CGCGCCGGACCTGCAGCCCTACGAGATGATGGGCGGCCACTCGACCACGGGTCTGGACCCGTAGAACTACAACACCCGGCGGTCAAAAGAAGAGGCGGGCACCTCGCGGTGCCCGCCACGTCACTCTATCCGATCGCGTGTCTAGGCCCTGGGCGGGCGCAGGAACAGGATCAACCCCGGCACGAACAGCACGATCCCCAGGATCAGCAGTATAAGGGGTATCCAGAGCTGCGCCAGGTCCAGCAGGCCGAAGTTCTTGGCGTTGTTGTCTATGTTCCAGGCCACGCTCTCCGGTGTCTGCTTGTAGTTCAGCGTAGCCAGCTTGATGTTGGGAATCCCCAGTGTCGAGGTGTCGACGGAGTAGGTCTCCTTCAGATCGACGTCGTTGATCGTACCCGTGCGGGGCTCGATCGCTATGACGGCTTCCGCTCCCTTCAGGAAGGTGATCGGATATTCCTCGGTGTCGTTGAGGTTGAGCGGGGGCACGCCCGGCATGCCTGCCACCAGCGCCTTTATCTGGGAGCCCGCCAGCTTATCGGGCAACCCGAACGGGGGCTCGACCATCGGATCGGTCCCGCTGCCCTCGAAGATGAAGACCTTGACGTCCTTGCTCTTGAAGCCGTCCCGGGTCTCCTCCTTGACGTAGTTGATGTCGCTGGTCTTGCCGACGTCGTCGTCCCAGTAGGGGTAGGACTTCTTCTCGGTGCCGAAGGGAAGCAGGACGCTGTAGCCGGTGCGGTCCACGTTGCTCCCGTGCCCAGCGACGTTCTCGTTGGTGCGGCGGTCCATCGCGAAGAACTTGTCGCCGGTGAGGAACGACTTGCCGGCCGGGCCCTTTGCGTCGACGGTCTCCTCGACCACCCCGATGCTGCTGGTGTACTTGGCCTTATCGCTTGTATCCACCCTTGTGATCGTCAGCGGGATCTTGACCGCCATGTCCGCGGGCAGCAGTGACAGGGTGTTCGGGTCGACGAAGAGCGTGAGGGTGCCCTCGTATACTGAAGGCGAGTTGATGTTATCGGGGAGCTTGACCAGCATCGGCGCTATAGCCCATTTCCAGACCGGCGTCAGGATCAGGAAGATGAGACCGATGATCATCAGCACCAGGCCACCCTTAGACCGCTTCACTTGGACCTCCTTTTGGCCACAACCCGTCCCCGCCTTCCAGGCGAGGCCCATTCTGTCTGCGATCGCCGCTCGAGCGGGCCGGGCCCGGGCAATGCCGGAGCGCGACGCCACGCGGCTGAGACACTTGCAGGTCTGTACGCTTCTTCCTGCAAATCGATTATATCACGGTCACGGGGCTCCACCTCAAGGTTAACCTCCGCCGGGAGGTGGGCGGGAAGCCGACAGGTGCCGGGCGAAGAGGGCGAGCACCCCCAGGGCCAGCAGGCAGTAGGCCGCGATCGCCAGGGTCTCGGCGGTCGAGGTCCGGTTTAACAGGATCGCCACCGGGCAGAGTAGCAGGACGGCGAGGGAGACCGCCAGAGGCAGGCGGGGCGGCAGGGAGAGAAGCAGGGCCGCGGGGAAGGAGGCGACCACGAGCGCCGGCAGAAGGCCCCACCAGACGGCCACGGCCACGAAGACGGTAGCAACGGCTGCCCACCAGAGCGTGACGGACAGGCGTCCGGTGCGCTCGCGCGGTCGTCGGCCGGCCGGTCCTTCGCCCTCACCGGTGTCCCCGGCCGGTCCGCGAGCCGGTCCGCGGCGGCGTTTGAGCAGACAGAGCGAAATGAACAGCAACGACCCGATCAGCGCGGCCAGCGCTATGATGAGCCCGAGGGTGAACCAGTCCTGAGGGAGGTACTCGACCGTGAGATCGAGCCTGCCGCCCTCCATCGGGAAGCCGTTTATCGTCGAGTAGAGCCGGGTCGGCTCGACCCGGCCGCCCGACTCCGGCCCGACCTGCCAGAACGGGTCGTAAGCCTCGCCGAACACCATGACGAAAGGCGCGGTGGAGCCTTCCACCGTCACCTCGTACTTCTCCGGGCTCAGCTTCCGGTAGTCGACCGCGGGCGCGGGCGGCCTGTCGGCTATCGCCTGGAACATCGACTCGTCCACGCGTGAGATGCTCAGGTCGTCGAACCAGCTTATGCCCGGCCCCCGTGCCCCGTTCTCCGTCCATCCTCCTACCGCGACGGGTCTTATCCTGCTGATGCCCGGCGGCATCCAGAACGAGCACCGGGCGTCCTGCCACTCGGATGTGCCCTGCTGGTCGGGAGGGAATCGGACCAGGGTGATCCACTGGGCGGACTCATCGCTGAATCCCTCGACCCTCGCCGAGGTCCAGACGGAGTTCAGCGCCCTGATCCTGCTCTCCAGCACGTATACCGCGCCGGGCTCGACCGTCACCTCCGGCCCGTCGATGTGGGAGAGGTCGAACTCCTCCGCCGAGTTGTTGACCACCCTCAGGGAGTTCCCCCTGGAGCCCGGGACGCCACTCTCCACGGACACCTGTGCCCCGACGTCGGGGTTCCTCGGCAGCCACCGGGACGGGAGCCCGTCGGGCCCAAGCTGCTCGAACCCCGGGTCATCGGAGACCGGACGCTCGTAGTCGTTGATGTCCAGGACCCCGAAACGCGCGTCCAGCGGTCGGCCGCGCTCGATAAACGCTATCTCCTTCATGTCGTCCGCCGTCAGCCGCTGGGCCACGGCCAGCATGTCGTAATAGCTGTCGATCCGCACCGTGCGCGTCGCCGGGCGCAGTAGCCGGGGGTACTGGTCCAGGCCGTAGACGTCCAGAATGCGCGTCCGGTAGTCGAGATCCATGCTGCCGTCCGAGGTGAACGAGTCCCCGAAGCGATAGCCGGGCACGGACCGGTCGTAGATCATGTATCTCGCGGCAAACGGCACGAAGAGCCGGGATGCCAGGTCCTGCTGCAGCATCACTTCACTATTCAGCGCCTGGGGTGGCGTGACAGACGCGTATGAGAACATAGACTCCAGCCAGTAGTAGAAGCTGTCGGGGGCGAAAAGGTCCTGCAGGTTGTTCAGGTTAGCGTTGGACGAGTACACGTTGAAGGCGCCGACGCGTTTTTCGCGGGCCCAGCGGTAGTTGAAACCGGACCGGGCGAACGGGATCCACATTACCCTGGAATCCCCACCCTGGCGGGCGACGAACTCATTGACCGAGGCATAGTCCCCGGGCACCGGGGCGGGGTCGTATACGTGGTCGGCGTAGGGCACGGCAATCGGCAGGAAAGAGACCAGGACGACCGCCGCCAGCCCCACCGCGAGCAGCCTGCCCCACACCCGCGGCTCTCCCGCCAGCCTCGCCGCCAGCAGGCCCAGCAGCAGCGCGTAGAACAGCGGCGCGTAGAACAGCCAGCGGTCCGGCGCCCTGAGCATCCACCCCAGGGTCGAAGACCCCGGGCCGTTCAACGCGAACCACGAGTAGGGGCGTCGCAGTATCCAGTGAGACCCGGTCGCGAGCAGCACCGACAGCACGAACAGGAGCGACACGAAGACCACGACCCGGTCCTTCACGAGCCTCCTGCCGAGCGCCAGTAGCGCCGCCAGTGAGAGGGCGGGCAGGGCGAAGCCGAGGACCACCCAGACCGCGCCATGCACCTGGGGATCCACCGGCATGCCCCACCCCGAGGCGAAGCGCAGGTTGTTGAGCACGCTGTTGGTGCCTGAGAGAAGGTCCAGCATGCCCTGGGACATGGTAGGGGAGTAGGCGGGCACGAACGGCTTGCTGGAGGCGGCGGAGTAGAGGTAGGGGAGGATCCACATGGCGTTCAGCACCAGGTACAACCCCGCCAGCGGCAACAGGACCTTCGCGGCGTCCCGGAGGCCGGCGGCGCTGAACCGCCTCCGAGCGAGGTGGAAGAGGAGGTATGCGACCACCAGCAGCCACAGCCAGGGGACGGTGATGGGCCCCGTGCTGGCGACCGACATGAGCACTGCCAGGCCGACGACGTACACGGGCCTGGGTTCGTCCGCCGTCTTGATGAGCAGGATCAGCACCAGCGGGGCCACGGCGTACGCCGGGTAACCGAAGTAGGGCCAGAGGTGAGAGAGGGACCAGGGGTTGTACATGAACACGAGGCCCGCGAAGACGGCTCCGACGTAGGGGGCGTACCGGCTTTGGCCTGCCACCCGCGTGCGCTCGATGACCCCGAACGCGGCCGCGTACATGGAGATCCCCGCCAGGCTGAACGTCCCGGCGAAAAGGACCAGGATGTAGGTGCCCGTGGAAAGGCCCAGGACCTTCGCGACTGCCAGCAGCGGGTAGGCCCAGAACACGCGCTGCGTGTTCCAGATGTTCTGGACGCTGCCGTACTGCCACCAGGTGTTCGAGTACAGGGCCATGTTGCGGTCGATGCCGAAGGGGAATGTCATGTCCACGTGCATCATGGTCCCGCTGCTCGTGAAGTTGCGGTGGAAGAGGAGCAGCGAGCAGGCCACGATGAAGAGAACGGCCAGCCCGTGCCAGAGAGGCCGGTACTCCCTTGCCGCAAGCCAGGCCTTGAGCCTGGAGACCGTCTTTATCAGGCTCTCTTTCATGCCGGGCCTTCACCGCCCAGTATCTCGAACTCGCGCTCGGCCACCCCGTCCCAGTCGAACCGGCACACGAACTCCGGGCCGGAGCGGGAGAACCGATCGAGGTCCTCTTCGGCGAGAAGCTCGAGGGTCTTGCGGGTCATGCCCTCCAGGTCCCCCACCGGGAGCGTGAAGACTCCCGGACACCCGCGGATGTTCTCGCGGTAGGCGGGAAGGTCGAAGGCCACCACCGGCAGTCCGCAGGCGAGGGCCTCCTGCGGGACTATCCCCCACTCCTCGACCCGGGAGGGGAAAAGACAGACCCTGCTCGCGCTCATCATCTCGAACTTCTCCTCGTCCGGGACGGTGCCCGCCAGGACCACGTTTTCCTCGATGCCGAGGCGCAGAATCGCCGACTCGAGCCTCGCGTGGACCGCGGGGGCGCAGGCCCCTATCATCAGAAGCGTGGCCCCCTCGCGCTCTGAAGCCACCCTTCCCCATATATCCACCAGCTCGAAAACGCCCTTGGTCCGGTCGTGCCTGCCCACGAATACCGCGTCGTACCTCTTCTCCGGTGCTTCGGCCCCGCGGGCGTGGGCGATATCCTCGAGGTCCAGCCCCACCCCGTTGACCATTATCGGGGCGCGGGTGCCGTAGGCCTTCAGCTCGCCGGCCAGGTGCTCCGAGATCGCTATCACGCGGTCGGCGGGGTTGTGCATGAGGGCCACCAGCCTCCTGGCGCGCCCCGGGAAGATGTCGATGTTGGTGTTGCAGGCGACCAGCCTCGCGGAGAAGAGCCACCCGGCCAGGATCCCGGCGATGAGCGCCGGGAGCTGCTCGCTCGATGGCACGTAGACCACCTCGAACCTCTCTCCCCGCAGCTTCATGACGAGGATATGCCAGGACATGGCCAGCGTCGCGACCACCCACTCCAGCAGGCGCTCGAACGTGAACAGGCGTACCTCGAGGGCTCGCAGGAGACGGGGGATACCATACTCCAGCACTCGCACGCGGTCGGTCCCCAGCCCGCCGAGGAATGTGGGGCTGTCGTCCAGCGCTACCACCTCGAACCCTTGCGGGGTCCTGGCCAGTACCTCGAAGGCTCTCCGGAAACCACCCGCCGCGATGACCTGCTGAGGGGCGTGCCAGAGCAGCGCAAGCACCCTGGTCCCCGCTTCGCCCCGCCCTTCCATCGTCGTCCCTTCGGTCTAGGTGTCCCTGCCCGGCTTCCGGGAGCGTCTGCTCCCGATGCCCACCAGCACCAGACATATTATTAGCCCGGCCGCGGTCACGGAATAGCCGATGACAATGACCGGGTCCAGAAAGCGGAGGGTCATGCGCCCGCCCCTGTCACCGACTTCGAAGGCACAGGTGAGCCCGATCTGCTCCACTGGCGCCTCCCCGTCGAGCCGCCACCCCTCGTGGTACTGCTCGGCGAAGAGGAGCGTGCCCGGCTCGGCGTCCACCGGGACCGTCGCCGTGACGGCCCCGAACGCCCGCTCTGCGTGCATGACGGGTGTCCCGGTGAGGTCCGGTATCCGGGTCCGCGACCCTCCGGCGATCCAGGACCCGACCAGGTTGCCCCCACGGGCGTGGGCACCGAGGGCGTCCCAGTCCCGGTAGGTGCCCTCACCCTCGCACAGGACCAGCCTGCCGACGCGGCCGGTGTTTCTGAGCACGACGATGTCGCCCCAGTCCCGGACCACCTCGAGGTCGCGCTGCCGCAGGATGTAGTCGTAGCCCGCGCTGGCAGGGTTGCGGGCGAACACGATGTACTTGACGTCCAGGGGAGTCAGCATCGCCCCGAGGTTGCCCCGCTCCCTTCCCGACTCCAGGGCGGCCCGCACGTAGCGGTCGACCGGCGCGGCGTTGAGCTCGACGCCCCCCACGACCAGGGCGTTGAGCTTCACGTAATCGCAGGTGAAGTAGAACGGCATCGGAGAGGTGATGGTGTAGTCGCTCTCGGCGAAGTCGAATCGCATGTACCAGTACGGTGGCAGGTACAGCGCCTTCCAGTCCCCGGCGTCCTCCTCCAGCAGCGAGCGGGCCTCCGACCACGACCGGGGGTAGGAGACGGCCTCCGCCTGTCCCCACAATCCTCCGAGCATGCGGAAGCCGTAGAGGAGCACCAGGGCCAGGAGCCCCACCCCAACGAACTTCATGATCCGCGCGCGTCGCTGAGGATCGGCCGACCTGCGCGTGGCAAGCCGCTCGACGCCCAGCGAGCCCAGCCCGGCGAAGGCCAGCACCAGCAGGCCCGAGAACTTCTGCGGTTCCCTGAACAGGGCGAAGCCCCCCACGTTTCTGAAGAGCCATGAGAAAGCCGGGCCCGTGAGGGGGGCCCTCGAGCCGAGCGCCAGGAGGAAGCCCATGAGCCCGAGCACCCCCAGCGCCCAGGCTTCCCTGCTCACCCGGGGCCTGGACCGGGAGGTCCACAGGCCGAAGGCGGCCAGGGCCAGGAAGCCCAGGCCGAACAGGGGCCACAGCGGCACGTGCTTTCTGGGCATGAGCCCGTCGATCTGGGTCTTCCAGAACCCGTACATCCCGAGGACGGACAGCCCCAGCCCCGCGTCCGAGGTGGTACGCGTCCGGAACGCCTCGAGGTCGGCGGCCCCGATGTTGGGCGACTCACCGGACTCGAAGGCCGGCAGCAGCCAGAACCCGGCCAGCAGGAGAAACAGCCCGAGTACCGCGGCAAGGGCCGCCAGGCGCCTCCTGCCGGCGGCCGTGCGCCGCAACTGGAAGAGGCCGGCGACCGCGCAGACCAGCACGGCGATCGCCCCCGCGTGGAGGCTCAGCGCGGCGGTGAGGGCGAGCCACAACGCCGTCTGCGCGCACCGCGCGGCCGAGGGCTCCCGCGCCGTCTTCAACGTCGAAGCCAGGACGACCGGCAGCAGCGCGTAGCCGAGCACGAATCCCCACTGTCCCATCAGTATCCTGGTATAGATGAAGGGGTTGACGGCGTACAGGGTGCCGGCGAAGAAGCGCCCCCAGGTGTTCTTCGAGGGCGCGTTGCGATACATCAGGTAGCCCGGCAGGAAACCAAGAAGGAATAGGACAACTTTCTCCAGCAGCACGGAGCCGATCAGCCTGGAGACCAGCCAGGCCAGCCAGTACACCGCGGTCACGTTCATGGTGCCGCGCGCGGGCCCGAGCAGGCCTTCGGTGGGGTGCATCGCCGGGGTGAAGACCATGTCTCCCAGCAGCACGTACCCGCCTGAGAACAGCGCCGGGCCCCAGACGGCGATCGAGAGCACCGCGAAGTAGCCGGGCGGGCCCAGGGTCTCCGCGCGGAAGGCACTCTCGCGGGCTTGTCGCCCCGGCAGGCTCAGCATCCGGCTTCCTCGAGGATCTCGAGGGTCCGGCGGGCCGCCTCCTCCCAGCTGAAACGGCCGGCCCATTCCACGGCGTTCGCCGACATGCGCTCTCGCAGTTCCCGGTCGGAGAGGATCTTGACCAGGCCCTCCACGAACTCCCGGTCGTCGGAGGCCAGCAGCCCGGTGACGCCGTCCTCGATCGACTCGTTCAGGCCCGGCACGTCGAACGCGACCGCCGGCGTCCCGCACGCGTTGGCCTCGATGACGGTGAGTCCCCAACCCTCCGTGCCCGAGGAGGTGGCGGTCACCCATGCCTGCCTGTAGAGCCGGACCTTCTCGTCACGCCCCACGTATCCCAGCAGGCGGACGAATCCGCCGGCGTCCATGCGGGCGACCTGCTCCTCGATTGCGGGGGCGTCCTCACCGTCTCCCGCGATGATCAGCTCGGCGTCGGGCACCTTCTCGCGGACGAGGGGCATGAGCCCGATCAGGCGCGGCACCTTCTTGTAGTGCTTCAGCCTCCCCAGGTACAGCACCGTGGGCTCGGGGAACTTCACCGAGTCGCCCGGGGTGAAGGTACCGTGGTCTATCCCGTTGTAGACCACCCTGATATCCATGGACGAGCCCCGCCAGAGAAGCCTGGCGATGGAGTCCCGGGTGGACCCGGAGACGCAGATGAATGGGACGCGCATATATACGAGCGGTATCAGGTACCGTTCGATGGCGATGCCCACGCGCCCCAGCACGGGGCCAAGCTCAGGGATGAACATGTCCCTGTGCACGTGGTGCATCAGCGCGGCGGCGGGCTTCCTGCAGAAGAGCGGCGAGCAGAACGGTATCCCGTTGATGATGTCGAGCACCACGTCGCAGCGCCTGCGCAGGAAGAGCAGGTAGGCGAGCGGTGCGAAGAGGAACGTACCCACGCGCCACCCGGCACGGTAGACCTTCACGCCGTCTATATCGTCTCGGAACCGGGAGCCCCTGGGCCGGGAGGTGAACATGGTCACCTGGTGACCCGACTCCAGCCAGCGCCTGGCCTGCTCGTGCAGGTTCACCTCCGAGCCGCCCGCCCAGGGGTGTCGCAGGTCCTTCCAGCTGAAAACCAGTATCCGCAATCGAACCTCCGGATCGCCCCGCACCGCGCCTCCCGGGCTCCGATGAGGCGGCCCGCCGGAACGGCCGGGCAGGCAAGAGAGCGCGCGGAATGAGGATCAGGTCAATGATTCATTATACGGCACGCGTCGCGCGGCCGGGGCCCGGGTTCGCCGTGCTTGCTAGTAGCTGAACGGCGCGGGCAGGACTATGTCCTCCGCCCTGATGAGCCGGCCCCTGACCGTGAAGCCCACGATCTGCACCCAGTCGCCGGTGTTGATGTTCTCCACCTGCGTCTCGGAGCAGAGGATGGTGACTATGTCACCGGGCTTGATACCGAGGTCGAGCACGACCTGGCTGCACGCCGAGACCCAGAGGTGGAGGGACCCGACGTTCTTGGACTGGACGTAGCCCGTCAAGGCGTAGGGTGCGCAGTTGTACACGTCGCCGGCCGCGCCGCCGGGCGTAGTACCCCCTCCGGATGCTCCGGTCACGATGCCGAAGGTGAAGCTCGGACCCTCCAGGCCCGGTATCCCCGAGTTGTTCTCGGCGCCCGCGGTCGGGATGAAAACGATCAGCAGCAGCCCGGCCAGCATGGCCAGTACCACTCCTGCCGCTATGACCTGGTTCTTCCTGGTGCGCAACATCTTCGCTCCCCTCACTGAAAGGGTCCTTCAGCCTTATTCGACACCCGCCGCCGAGGCTATATTGATCTCGGTCTCTCCCTTGTCGCCCGCTTCGCTGGCGTTCACCGTGATGGACTTTATAACTCCGTCCGCCTTGAACGAGAACAGTCCTACGGCCTGTCCGTCGAGCACTGTTGATGTATCGGAAAGGCCGGGCAGGTCCTTGAACTCCGACTTGTACCAGTCGATCACTTTCTGAACGCCGTCCGGCGAGGTGAACGAAGCGCCGGCCCACTCCTCGTCGCCCTCGCTGCCGGCGACCACGATGGCGGTCCCCTCCACGAGGTCGGCGTTGTCGGGCACCGGCACTCCCAGGGCCTTCTCGCTCCCGGTGTCGGCCGTCCAGATCACCTCTTCGGTCTCACCGGTGACTATGATCTGGTTCTTCTCGGCGTCATACCTGATCTCTCCCTCGGGCGTCACGATGGCCTCCTCGCCACCGCCACCACAGCCCGCTACAGCCAGGACTCCACCGACCAGCACCACCAGCAGGAACAACCCAACGAGCCTTCTCATGCCCGACCTCCTTGCACCAGAAAAGCAACGGTACAACCCGCCGTTCCTCTTCCGGACAGCATCGACGGTTTCCGCTCATATAAATACTATCCCGATTCGGCCGGGGACGCAATCATTCTATAGTCCTATTTGACACTCATACTCCCCCCCGCCGTTTACGGGCGCACCCCTCCATGATTTAGGCTGGTCGGGGTACCCGGACGGCAGTCGGGGCAATGGGGGGGGCGGCTTGGGCTCACTGCAGGGGCGCAACGTGATAGCCTTTCTGTCCTTCGCCACCCAGGCGGTCATGATGGCCATAAAGGACGGCCTGGTGTAACCCCGGCATCCTGCAGGTTCAGGGGTTGGAGCCCTCCGGCGCGGTCGGGATGGTCAGGTCCATCGGCGAGCCGAAGTCCTCCGGCGTCTGGTTGGTCCACAGCCCGCCGTTGATCACGACCCAGTCCAGGCCCTGCCTGGCCAGCAGGAAGTAGTAGGTGTCCTCCCCCTGCGAGGCGTCCATCTTCCACAGCTCCCAGTTGGCGTCCTGGGCGCTGGTCTCGACCAGCGCGACGCTGCGGACCTGGCCCTCCTTGACCACCGGGTCGTCGAAGTAGAGGTTGTGCTCCGTGGCGTACTTCTCGATAGCCTGGACCTGGGTGACCGGCTGCTGCGGCTGTGGGCTGGGCGGCGCGGCCTCGACGTCGAAGCTCTTGCCGGGGCTGGTCCCGGCGTCGGTCACCACGGTGACTACGTAGCCCCCGGCCTTCATGTCGGACGGTACGGTGGCGACGATCTGAGTGTCCGACCAGGTCTTCACCCCGATCGCTTCGCCGCTGAACTGCACTACGCTCTTGCCCTTCTGGGCACCGAAGCCGGTGCCGGTTATCGTTATCTGTGTGCCCGGCGTGCCCTTGGAAGGCGCGATGGACGAGACCGCGGGGGCCTTCGCTCCGCAGCCCGCCCCGAGTACCGAGGCCAGCAAGACGGCGACGACCGCCGCGAGCAGAGTCTTCCTCATCACAAGAACCTCCTGTGCCGAGCGCCACGTGCCCGATTATATCAGGACGAAATCCGCGGCCGGCAAGCAGCCGCTTCGCCGCGTCGCCGTCGGGCGCGGTCAATACCGAGGCCCCGGTCCTCCTGGTCATGAGCTTGCCCATGACGTCGGCGGTCTGGGGGTCGTCCTCCACGATCAGTATCCTGGTCGGTCTATCCTGCAACGGCCTGCCTGCCTCGAGTCAGTGAGAGCGCTGTCAACGGTCCTATCACGATGGATTCTCCATGCCCGGCCGCGACCCTGCCCCGCACCGGAACGCAAAGTTGCAGGAAAGGCGCACGACCCTTTTTTTTACGTCTTTTTCACCTGGCCGCGGCGTTCGCGCCCCGGGTATTCACACGCGCATGTTTCTGCTACAATCGCCTCGTATTTGAGCGAAGACGGCGTGCAGGAGGCAATCCCTGTCCCGGGGTGCGATCCCCGGGACTTTGTATTATACGGGGGAGGTGCAAGGACCAGTGAAGATATACGTCGGTAACCTCAGTTACTCGGTCAACGAGGACGAGCTCAGGACGGCTTTCGAGCCGTTCGGAACGGTGGACTCTGTGGATGTTATCATCGACCGCAACACGGGCCGCTCCAAGGGCTTCGGCTTCGTGGAGATGAGCAACGACGAGGAAGCGAAGGCTGCCGTAGCGGGTCTCAACGGCAAGGACCTGGACGGGCGCAGCATGAACGTGAACGAGGCGAGGCCGAAGACGGACCGCCCGCCACGCTCGAACTACCGCTACTAGAATCAGCGTGCAGGGGGGTCCGGTGGCCCTGTTCCGGCCACCGGCCCGCCGCAACGTATTCCGCATAAGTGGTCGCTCCATCCCGGACAGGTCTATCCATACCTGCGCCGGACTGCGAGAATAGTACTGCCCGGATGCGATGGAAGGTGGGCGATGAGCGGCACATGCATAGCCCTGGTGGTCGATGACGACGAGTCCATAGTCAGGATGCTGAGGGTGCGCCTGGAGGCCGAGGGATACGAGGCCGTCCTCGCGCTGGACGGTATCGCCGCCATCGAGCTCGCCGCGGAGCGTCACCCCGACGTGATCCTCCTGGACATAACCATGCCGTCCGTGACGGGCGTGGACGTCCTGGACAGGCTCGAGGCCTCGGAGGCGACCCGCGACATCCCCGTCCTGGTGATAACCGCTTATACCCACATGATAGACTCGGTCCAGGGATACGACGCCGTGAAGGAGTGCTTCGTCAAGCCGTTCGACATGCCGAGGCTGATGACGAGGATCAGAGAGGTAACCTCGCGGTGCGCGTGACGCGCGCATCGAGTGTTAGCGGTGAAGGCGGAGTACGAGGAGCCCCCCGGCGGAACCCCCGGTAAAGCGTCCCACTTCCACGCCTGCACCCTGGCCGCGCTGGTCGTCACGGGGGCTGTTACCCGCCTCATCTTCCTGTTCCAGCCGATACGTTTCGACGAGGTCACCACCTTCTACGACTTCGCCATACAGCCTTTCGCCGTCGGCCTCACCCACTACCCTTACCCCAACAACCACCTGCTGCTGACGTTCCTGGACCGGTTGATCATCCGCTACGTCTCGGATGCGGCCTGGGCGATCAGGCTCCCGGACTTCCTGGCGGGGGTCCTGCTGGTACCCGCCCTCTACGTTCTTTTCAAGAGGCTCTACGGCGAAAGGGCGGGCCTGTTCGCCGCGGCGCTCGCGGCGTTCAACCCACTGCTGGTCTCGCAGTCGGTGCAGGCCCGCGGGTACTCCCTGCAGGCGCTGATAGTGGTGCTGCTGGTAATCGTAGCGGTCGACCTGAAGAGGAAACCGAGCGCCGGGGGCTGGACCTGGTTCGTGGTGCTGACCGTCCTGGGGTTCTACGACATGCCGACCATGGTCTACTTCATCGGCCCGGTCGCCGCCTGGCTTTTCATCTCGGCGCTCGTGGGAGATGTCCCCGGCGCCAGGACCCGGTTCATCGGAGCGCTGGCGGGGTCCCTGACCGTTGCGGGGCTGCTGACATTCCTCCTGTACCTGCCGGTGATCTCGAAGGTCGGGGTCGGGTACTTGGTCAACAACCCGCAGACCAGGGCGTTCCCCCTTTCCTGGTTACCCAGGATGATGTCGGGCATAGGGGTGAGTTCCTGGCGGGCCGTCAACCTGGACCTGGGACCGCTGCTTCCCGCCGTAGTGCTCTTCGGCTTCGTAGTGGCCCTGGTCCTGCACGGGCGGCTGTCGAGCGACCGGGTGAACCTGCCGCTCATCGCTTTCGCCTGGTACCTGCTGGTAGTGCTGGCCATGCGCGTGCCTCCGCCGCTCAGGGCCATACTGCCGCTGGTCGCCCTGTACCTGGGGTTCGCCGGTGCCGGCCTGGACTACGCGGCGAGAAGGGCCGGTATGGCATACCGCCGGCTCTCCTTCCGGCGCGGGTCGTGGAGCCCGGGGACCGCCTGCGTACTGCTGGTAGCGGTGACGCTGTTCTTCGCCTCCCTGGTGGTAGCGGGGGCGAGCCCCTACGCGACGCTGGAGGACGGTGCCAGGGACCCGTCGCTGTTCCGGGTGGGCCCGGAGGTGGCCGGGGCCCTGGAGGGCCTTCTCCTGCCGGGTGACATTGTCTATACGCCCCCGATAAGCATCTGGCCGCTGGAGTACGACTTCGCCATGAACGGCGTACCGTTCGACTACCTGTACGGGAACATGCACGCTGCTCAGCCGGTGAGCCTGGCTTCCGTGAACAGGGTGATCGTGGTGGAGTCTTTCACCGAGCGGCACACGCTCGACTGGGCGGTCAGGGGGACGCCGGCCGAGGCGCTGGACTTCAGCGAGCCTTCGGAGGCGATAACCTCCGACGAGTACAGGATACTCGTGTTCGACCTGCGCGAGGGGGGCGGCACCGGTGGGCCGTAGGCGGAGCGTGTTGTCGGCGTGCCTGCTCCTGCTGGTGGTGCTCGTCATCGGCGCCGCCGTTGCCAGGAACGCGTCCACTCCCTATCAGCCCGGTGGGGACCTCCCCGGGTTCAAGCGCATCGACCCCCCGTTCGGCGCCCGGTTCTACGGGGTCAGCGCGCTGGACCGCGGCTCGGCGTGGGTGGTGGGCGACGCCGGCGTGGTGCTGCATTACGACGGAACCAATTGGAGCAGGCACGACGCGGGCACCACGCTGCAGCTCAACGCGGTGTGCGCCATCGACCCTTCACACGTGTGGGTCGTCGGGTCCCGGGGTTTCGCGGCCCTTTTCGACGGCCGGTCCTGGCGGGCGGTCCCGACCGGTGTGGACCGGGAGTTGACCGCGGTCAGTGCCCTTGACCCGGAGCACGTATGGGCGGTTGGCTGGGGAGGCATTGTCCTCTTCTTCGACGGCGAGCGGTGGTCGACGGAGCGGCTGGACGCGGCGGTCCTGAGGGGCGTGCGCGCGGTGGATCGGACGGAGGTGTGGGCGGTCGGCGACTCCGGGTTGCTCTACCGCTACGACGGCGATCGATGGGCGCGCAGGCCTTCGGGCACCGACTTGGAGCTGACGGCTGTCGCGGCCGCGCCCGGGGCCCCGCAGGCCGTGGGCCTCGAGGGGACCATAGTGACGCTGGACGGCAAGTCCGCCCGGGTCACCCATGACGGCAACACCACCTTCCGCGGCGTCGCGCGGACGGGTGACTCCCGATGGGCGGTGGGATTCTCCAGGCCGCTGTGGATGCACCGGGAGAGCCTGGTGCTGCAAGCCTCGGGGGACGGGCCGTGGCTGACCGTTCCGGCACCCGAGGGGCTCTACCCGACCGCCATATCGGTCGCGGAGGACGGCTCGGTCTTTGTCGCGGGCCTGGGGGGTGTGTGCGTTGCGCGATGACAGGGCGCACAGGCCCTCGGCGCTCCCCTGGCTGCTGATAGCACTGGTATCGGTTACGGTACTGATCTTCGTCTACCTGCTGGGCGGGCGGATTGTCGACTGGTCGGCCGGGCTTGCCGAGCGTGGAAGCTCTTTCGGGGGGGTGGCGGCCCTGGACGCTCGCCACGCCTGGGCGGTGGGCACGGACGGGTCCATCTACTTCCGGGACGGGAGGTCGTGGGAGAGACAGGACAGCGGCACGGAAAGGTCACTGATCGGCGTCGCCGCCGCCGACCCGGATCATGCCTGGGCGGTCTACGACAACGGGGTTCTCACCTTCGATGGCAAGTCCTGGAGCGCTGACGCCGGCCTGAGAGGGGCATCCGGGCTGCGGGCCGTCTGCGCCGCCGACGCCTCGCACGTATGGGTGGTAGGGGTCTCCGGCCTCATCCTCTTCTTCGACGGCGAGAGCTGGAGCAGGCAGGAAAGTGGCGTGGACTGGGGGCTGGCCTCCGTATGCTCGGCCGGACCCGACCGCGCCTGGGCGGTCGGTGAAGGTGGGATCCTCGCCTTCGACGGGCAGACCTGGCGCAGGGAGTGGAGCAGCGGGGACTCCGGCGTGAGCGCCCGTCTGACCGGTGTCACCGCCTCTGACGCCGGGGACGCCTGGGCGGTGGGCTTCTCGGCGGATACGACCTACCTGCCGGTGTCCGTCTTCCTGCAACGAGTCGGCGGTTCCTGGTTCGTTGCCCACCGGGAGCCGGACATGCGTTTCACCCTGGTACATATCGACGCCGAGTCCCGCCTCTGGGCCGCGGGTAGCGGCTACGCCCTGGTCAAATACCAGGACGGTGCCTGGAGCAGACCGCTGGAGCACTCCGAGGAGCTCGACTACTTCACGACCTACGGAATCGACTCCGGCGGAGGGACGCTGTTGATGGCGGGCAACCTCGCGGCGACGGGTGGGATGACCTTCGCCTCGGTCTTCGAGATGGAGGACGGGTCCTGGAAGATGACCGGCTTCCCCGGCGCAGGCAAGTGAGCCGGGAGGAAACCATGAGACCGTCCCGCAGCATCATCCGAACCGGCGCTGGGGAGCCGGCCACGGTTCTTGTCATCACCGTCCTCCTCGCCGTCTGCGTCCTCGCCCCGGCCGGTTGCCTCCGGCGGGGCGAACGTGCCGATGCGCCCGGCGGTACCGAGCAGCGGACCCTCTCATTCGGGGGCCGCACCAGGACCTACTACGTGCACGCCCCGAAGGGATACGACCCGTCCCGGCTATACCCGCTGGTGCTGGCCTTCCACGGCGGCACCAGGAACGGGCCGAGCATGGAGCACTTGACCGGCCTGAGCCCCAAGGCCGACGAGGAAGGTTTCATAGCCGTCTACCCCAACGGGACGGGGACGCTGAAGAGCGTGCTGACCTGGAACGTGGGTTTCGGCTTCGGCTACGCGCTCCGGAACCGGGTGGACGACGTGGGCTTCGTGCGCGCGCTGGTCGAGGAGCTCGAGGACGACTACTCGGTGGACCCCGCGCGCGTCTACGCCACCGGTATCTCCAACGGGGGGATGCTCTCCTACCTGGTCGCCAGCGATCTTTCCGACGTCTTCGCCGCGGTCGCGCCGGTGGCCGGAGCCTACGGCGGACGCGAGAACGAGGGCGCCCCGCTGATCATGTACCAGGCCCCCTCCGGGCCGGTCTCGCTCGTGATCTTTCACGGGAAGAAGGACAGGCTTGTCCCCTACGACGGCGGGGCAGGCACCGGGCTTGCCGACGCGGTCTACCTGCCCGTGGCCGACGCGGTCAGGGCCTGGGTGGGCTGGGACGGCTGCTCCCCGTCGCCGGCGACCACCATCAGCGGGGGCGGCAACGTGACCAGGGAAGAGTACACGGGCGGCCGCGACGGTACGGAGGTCGTGCTCTACTCGATCGCCGACGGCGGGCACGCTTGGCCCGGGGGGACCCCGATGTTCGAGGGAGGGGACGAGGCCACCACCGACCTCGACGCCACCGACCTCATCTGGGAGTTCTTCCAGGCGCACCCCAAGCTGCGCGAGGCTGAGTAACCCCGGCACGTATGCTGCTGGAGGACCGCTCACCCAGGCAGTAGGAGTAGAGGATCAGCGCCACCATCATGCGGGAGCCGGGTGCGCGTTAATAACTCGCTGCAGGACGGCGTTATATCCCGTGGACCGTCGGCCTCCAGCACGGGAGCGTAATAGAGGGCCGGGACGACCGTATATATGACATACATGCAAGGTCAACAGCTCAACAGGCTAATAGAGCAGGCGCGGACCAGCCCGGAGGCGTTCGGCGTGTTGTACGACACATTCCAGCCGATGATGTTCAACTACGTGGCCCGGCGGGTATCCAACACGGCGGACGCCGAGGACGTGAGCGAGCAGGTCTTCGAGAAGCTGCTGGTCGGCCTCGACCGGTTCGACCCGGAGCGGGCGTCGTTCAAGACCTGGCTCTACAAGGTGGCGAACAACGCGGTAATCGACTACTACCGCGAAAGTAGCAAGACCCGGCACCTGGGCCTGGACGAGGCCATGGAGACCTACCGGTACGACGGCCGGGTGGAGGTGGACTACACGCGGAAGTACCTGCAGGTAATGTCGCTGATCTCCGATCTGCCGCGCGCCCACCAGGAGGTGCTGTCGCTGCGCTTCATAGAGGACCTGGAGAACGAGGGGATAGCGCAGGTGCTGGGATGCACCAGGCGCCACGCGGCGGTCAAGCTGTTCAGGGCCCTGAAGGCCCTGCGGAAGCTGGCGGCCGACAGGGGTGTGCTGGACGAAGTGGAGGAAGGCGTTTCCGGTGGCCAGGGTTAACGGCGAGAGGGAGAAGCGTATACAGAGGTACCTGCGCCTCTTCACGGATGCGGGGATCGGCCGCCGCGGGCGACGCGCCGAGGACGCCGCGCGCATGGCCGCAACGCTGGAGGCGCTCGAGCCGGATTCCCTCGAACAGGACCCGGCGTCGGTCGCCCGTACCCACGATGCCCTGATGCAGGCACACATCCGCATGCGGGTGGAGGGCCGCAAGAGAGCGCGGGTCGCGGTGCCGGTATGGCTGTCGACCCGCAAGGTGGCGTTCGCCGGCGTGGCCGTAGCCCTTCTGGCGATCGCGGTGGTGCTGGCGCTCACCCTCACCGGCGGCAGGGGGGAGGAGGTTGCCCTGCTCAGGATCTACAGGGGGGTCGTCAGGGTGTACCCGGGAGGCGGGGAAGAGCCGTCCACGGTGACCGATGAGATGCGGATCAGGGTAAACGACCGGATCGAGACCGGCGGGGACGGCCTGGCCGAGATAGACCTGGACAACGGCGGGGTGGCGCGGCTCGACGGCGCAAGCGCGCTCTCCATCGAGGGCCACGGGGAAGACGGGGCTACGATGCGGCAGCTGCGCGGCAACGTCTTCAGCAACGCCGGAGGGCTTGCCGCTTATACACTGACCTCGGGTGAAGTGACCGTGAACGGCGGCGGGGCCGTATTCAACACCGATGCTTCTGAAGGCAGCGTAAGGACGAGGGTATTGGACGGCGATACCAGGATCGCGAACCGCGGGGTCACAAAGACGGTGGGCGGTGGGGAGGAAGCGCTCGCCGGAGAAGTCGCGGGAGAACCGATCGTGACCGTCAGCGAGATCGATCCCCGGGTCTACTCCGAACCCTGGTACGTCTGGAACCTCACGCTCGATCGGTCCGGCACGAGGCCCGGCGGGCCGACCTCGACTTCTCCCGCGGGCGATACTATCGACCTGCCTCCTCCAGTCTCGTCGGACGCGGGCGTCCCCGACGGAGCGTCCACGCCCAGTACCACCCCGACCGGCACGACCCCGTCCAGCACGCAGGTGCCTTCGACTACGGCCGATACCAACGAGAGCCTCACGGTCGTGCTCAGTGCGACCGCGATCCCTGACTACGTCAGGCTCAGATGGTCCGTGAGCGGCTCCGGCTCCTACAACTCGGTGTCGATTCTCAAGACGCAGTCGAACACCAGCCCGGTCGATCCGACAAACCGGCACGCGCTGGTGGCCGCCGCCGCCGCCGCCTACACGGACGGAGAAGTCGACCAGGGTGAGAGGTATACCTACAGGGTCTGTCTGCTGAAGGGAGGCAATGTCCTGGCCTACAGCAATGTAGTGTCTGTTCAGATCCCTCTGGAGAGCAGCACGAATAACAGCCGGGGGCCGACCACGCGCTGAGTCGCTGGCCCGTTTGGCGCCGGGTTCCCTGCTGACGTGTCCTCTTCTCTTCGTACCCCACCGCGGTAATCCCCAGGCCCGGACCGCGTATTCAATCATGGAAAACACGCGGCCTGGGGGTCGTAGTGGGAACGAAAGGAGCTGGGAAATGAAAAAGCCGGGAGAGAACAGGCCGCCACAGGGTCGCAAGAGGATCCTGGTGGTGGACGACGACCATCTGATGGTTGATGCCCTGTGCCTCTTCCTTGGGCTGGAGGGATTCGATGTCATCGCGGCATACAGCGGGATGGGGGCACTCAACGAGATCGAGATGTCAGCCCCGGATGCGATTATCCTGGATATCCAGTTACCGGTGCTGGACGGGTGGCAGGTGTGCCGCCACCTCAGGTCCGCGAAGGGCGACCGGATTACACCCATCATCGTGCTGACGGGCCTGGTCGACCACAAGTGGCGTGAGGTCATGATGGAAGCGGGTGCCGACGAGTTCATTCCCAAGCCGTGCGACTTCAGGGAGCTGTCCTCGCTGGTCAGCCGCCTGACCGGTGACGGAGTCGAGGCAGGGGCGAGCGAGACCGGGCGGGATTGACGGTCCGCAATCGACGGCATCCGCGTACGCATCCAGCTTCCAATTCCAATCCGCGTGTGAAGACGGACCGCCCGCGTAATCCGACACCTCCATCTCCGTATGTACTGAGCGACAGCACTACCCGGGAGGAGTGACGATGATCGGCTCAAGTCGCGTCAGAAGGCAGCAGGGCTTCTCCATGGCGGAGGTCGTGGCCGCCATGATCATCTTCACGGCCTCGGTGACAGGGATCTCCTCGATGTTGTTGAGCGGGGGTGCGCACGTGACCAGGGGTGCCCGCGAGTCGCTCGCCGTGCTGCTCGCCACGGAGCAGGTGGAGTCGGTCAAGAGCCTTCCGTTCTACAGTGCCTTCGACCCGGCGAAGGGCCCCGTGGATATAGACGATATCTACTTCGACCCCGCGCTGCCAAACGGTATCGAAGGCGATGAGAACGCACACCCTCAACTGGACTCGCCCGCCGCGGTCGAGGACTACGGTGAGGTAAAGGGGCAGCCGGAGTACAAGAGGACCACCGCCGTCGAGTACCAGTTCGTGAGCGAGGCGGGAGGCAGCGAGCACCTGGCACCGGCCGTAATGCGCGACGGCTGGACCCCGTCCGACGCGGATGGCTCAGGCCTGGACCGTCCCATCGGCGGAGCCTCGGCAGGTCCGGGCGAGGATCTGCATGCCATGGTCGTCGAGGTCTGCGTCTACTACTGGCTCGACGACCGTGAGGTATCCTGCAAGGAGCAGGCCATGGTGGGCGATCTGATCGTGACCGGCGGGACCGATACCGCCATACTGAAGGTCAGCAAGATCGATCCGACCTCGGGCCAGAAGGTTGACAACCACCTCGAGATGAAGATCTCGGTCGAAGCCCCGGGGTTGGCTCCGGGAGCGCTCCTGGACGTCCGGCTGTGGCGCCCCGGGTGCACCGACGTGGTCGCCTACTCACCCGTGCCCAACGCGGGCGGGACTGCCATTAACTGCTGGTTCGACCTGACCCCCAGCGAGGTCTCTCCGGGGATGTACAGCCTGGCGGTCTACTGGAAGGACGAGGGATGGGTCGACAGGTCATTCCGTAACTGCTTCACCGTCGAGGTCCCGTCCCCCGTCATCGACAGCATCGACAACTCCAACTGGGGCTATCGGTATCAGCCCGCGCGGCGGGTGACCGTCCACGGGGACAACCTCGAGTACGCGAGCCTGGTACGGCTGGTCGGACCGCGTGAGGGCGGTCCGCAGGTAATCCTGCCGGGCTCGGTGGTCACCTCCGAGCCGCACGAGGTGGTCGCAGACTTCAACCTCACGGCGGTCCCCGCCGATCCCGCGTACTTGAACACGCACTGGGACGTGGAGGTGACGACGCCGGGGGGGACCGGCACGTCGGCGGACGACTGCGCGCGGATGCTCATAAACCCGAAGCCGGTGCTGACGGCGGTTCAGGACTGCGAGGGCGGAGCGGGAGATCCCGACCTGTACCGCAAGAAGGCCTACCAGGGGGTCACCCTGTACGGGTCCTACTTCCAGGGCTCGGGAGCCCTTCCCACTGTGACTCTCACAAAAAGCGGGTGTCCCGTCATCGAGTCTCCCCAGTGCCAGGCCGTGGGAGTGACCGAGGTGAGCGATATGGAGACCAGAATCGACCTGGACCTGGACCTCGGCCTATCCCAGGCGGGCGGGCCTTTCACCTGGGGCAACGCGGTTTCGGAGAACGGTGACTGGAGCGTGACGGTGACGAACCAGGACGGCCAGAGCACCGCCGAGACCGTAGTCGCGAACGTGGCCAACGCCCCCATGGCGGTCAGCATCCCCGGGACGGCGCAGGCGGGTTACAACTACTTCGACAGCGCGTACCACCCACTTACGCTCGGCACAATCACCGGGGACCACTTCCAGCCGGGTGGCACGAGCGTGACCTTCTGGAACGGCTCGACCTGCTATGACCCCTTCGAGGGAGTGCTAACCGTGGAGGGGACGCCGATAGTGACCGGAGCGTATGGGACCGGCCAGACCATCACGGGCAATACGCTCAACCTGATAAAGGTGCCGGTGGGGTGGGGATGGATCAGGATCGCGGACGAGGAGAACGGGCAGGAGTGCGGCTACTCGTTCGAGGTACGTTACATGAAGCCCGTCCTCGCATCACAGACGGGCGACCCGGCCACCAGGGGCGTGAGCATCCAGGAGCGCTGCAACCAGGCGGATCCTCACACCACGCTGTGCTCCTGGGACAGTGCTTACGCGATGCCGTGGTCCGACGACTGCTGGACCCACCTGTTCGGCCACACACACCACTACTACCACAAGTTCCGCCTGAGGGGCATGGGAATGTGGGGAAACGTGAGCATCCAGACCAGCGGCCGCGACTACTGGAACGACCTCAAGTGGCCCGATGACTACTACCCCGGTCAGACATGGAGCGGGGCCGTAACGTACATAGACAGGCCGACCAGGATGATATACGTGGAGCAGGCCAGCGAGTTTCACGACTGCGCGCCTTACCCGGAGGGGAGCGGCTGGCTATGGGGCGTGACCGACAACGCGGTCAGGGTGCGGAACAACGCGGGGGACACGAACTGGACCCAGACTGTCGACGACTTCTGGCGGCTGTATCCGCACTAGTGCTCCATTTCATAAGTACGGTGTAGCACCGAGAACGGCGAGGCGCCGCTCATGCAAGGCGCGCGACTGACGCGTACGCCTGTCGTACTCGGAGGGAGCGGAACGCAGCAGGTGCGGATGGATCGGCGTTCGAATGCAACCGTATTTATGGAATGGGGTACTAATGCTCGAGGGGCTTCGGCGGACGTCCGGCCGCCGGGGGCCCGGATGGAAGGGAGTGGGAATAGATGGATGCCTCGCCGATACTCCGGCTCACGGGCAAGATGGCCGCCGGGCAGTCCGGATACGTCATCGTGATGACCCTGTTCGTCATGGTCGTCTCCATTCTGATAGGAGTGGCGCTCATCGTGGTCGGCATCCAGGAGTTCTCGCTGTCCGCCAGGACCAGGTTGATGGACCAGGCATACTTGATAGCCGACGCAGGCGTGAACCGGGCGACGGTACAGATGAAGGTCGACCCCACTCTGGTTGCGGGTACTCCCGACGGGACGCACGACTTCGGCGAACAGGGGGACACCCCCCAGTGGAGCACCCCGGAGTCCGAGCAGTTCGGTGGGGGGACCTACACGGTGAGCATCTGGCAGAGTGAGATCCGCCCGACCGATCCTACCTACAAGGTGGTTGTCTCGATGGGGTCCGCGACCAGAGGGGACAGGCAGGCCGAGCGCACCATCGAGGCCCGGCTGGTAGTAAGCCCGCCGGACGAGCAGTACGACGCCTCGTTCGACTACTGCTTCTTCAACGGGTTCCACATGGAGGGGCCCGGTGCCACCTGGCCTGACGTGGACTACCTGGTAGGTAGTTTCACGATGGACGGTGCCACTCCGTCGGAGGGACACGCGCCCAGGGGGGCGGTGTATGCCAATGGGAACATAGACCTTCCGGTCAGACTGGCGGCGGACCTGGACGTGCTCGGCAACATCGTGGCCACGGGTGACATTACCCTCTCGAACGCGTTCGAGGTACATGCGGCGGATCCGGGGATCGAGGTGAGGAGGGGCAACGTGGTTGCCGGCCTCGATGGGACGGGCTCTGCACTGGTCGAGACCCGCTGGACGGCCTCGCTTTTTCAGGAGTCGCTACAGGTCCTTGCCGACGGTGCGCCGGACAAGGGGAACGTCGTTGCGGCTCAGGACGTCACCGTTCGCTCCAACGATACGGTCGGCTTCGACAACCCCGTGGTGCTGGACGGCATCCGGGCGGGACGGGACGTAACCATAGAGGGCACGATGGACGTGAGCGCCGAACTGAGGATCGGGCCCGTGGTCTCCGGCCGCAAGACCACGATCAGGAGCCGCTGGCTTACGGGCATCTCGGTAGGGAGCATCGCCGCCGGCCAGCACCCGGACGGCACCGGCGTGGACGTCTCCAGCATTACCGCGTCGAGCGTCTCGACCGGGGCGATTACCAGCCGGGGGCAGGTCAGGGCGGACGCGGCCCTCGCTGAGATATCGCTCGGCGACGTCGTGTGCGGAAACGAGCTCGCCGGCGAGGCGGCCGGAGGGACCGGGCTCTACTACTACACGCACGGGCCGGCCACCGCCGGGATCGGTAACGTTTTCTCGGTCGGAGCGGTCGAGTTCATGGCGGAGGACTGGCCGGGCGCCTGCGACGTCTCGACAGGCGACGTGACCTCGGTCTCGTACGTGAGCATACAGCTGCTCGCCTGGTACCTCGACGGCTCCGGCTGGGCGAACATGGGCATCGGGGAAATATGGTCCGGGGAGGACGTGGACGTGAAATTGCGACAGGACTTCCCGGTGACGCAGGAGCGCCTGAGCGTCGGAGACGTCCAGGCGGTCGGAGACGTCAGCATCCAGGGACAGGACTCCATCGAGGTTGGGAACGTCACCGCGAACGGGAACGTCGGTATATGTGACTCCATGGCCTGGCTAGGCAGCCACGCCATTTTCCAGGTGGGCAGTATCCGCTCCGGGGGGAGCGACGGGCCGGGATACGTCCGCGAGTACCTTGGAGGAGCCGGTACGTTCCCGAACGAGATCCCCGGCGATACTCTGCCGGATCCCGGTGACCCCGACTACAACGACGACCTCACCTACGACACGACCTATAACGTCTACGTATTCACCCACTCGGACTCCATCATCGAGGACAGCCTCAGCCTGGGCACCATCGAGTCGGCCGGGGATGTTCTCGCCTTCTGCCACGACCCCATCGAGACAGGGGACATCCAGGCGGCGGGGAACGTCCGGGTCGAGTCTGTCAAGAGCAACCTGATCGGGAGCATCGGAGCCCGCGTCAGAGTAGAAGGAGCCATCAGGGCGCAGGGGAGTGTCTACTGGAGAGGCTGTGCGGTCCCATTCCAGGGTGACTCACGGGTCTCCGGCGGAATATGGGCCGGCGACTACATCCCGCACGACCCCGCGGCGCAGCCGGACCCTGGGCACTCGGTCACAGTCATACGAGACGACGCCCTGGACGTGTCGGATACCGATATGTATATCGGCCTCATGGCCGGTTACGGCAACGACTCCATCCGATCGAGGGGGGATGTGTTCCTCAAGGGCTGCGGAGACCTATGGCCGTTCCAGCCCGACATAGACGCGGCCGACATAAGGGCCCCCGGCGGGGTGACGGAGGCGGGCGCCGTTGACTACGACAACCTCTATGCTGTCGACCCCGGCGACGCACCCGGGTGCCCCGCTCCGAACGTCCAGTCGCCCGTTCTGTCCAAACCCCCCGCCCCGGTCGTGGGTGCGGGGGGGGACGTGGACGTGGCGACCGCGGCCGACCTGCAGGCCCCGGTGAATATGATCCAGCCCAACTGGTCGTACTTCCTGCAGTCGGCCCAGGACGACGACGCCGCCAACCCCGACGTACCCCACGTCCTGTACGACACGGGCCTGGCCTCGGACGGTGACTACGACGGACAGGCGCTCAACGGCGAGATACTGTTCCGATGGGACCCCACACTTCCCTATAGCTCCAACGAGACTATCTACCAGGGGGACCCGGACGTCAGCCTGGTCATAGAGAAGCTCGAATGGCCGGATGACTCGGCCGTCTTCGAGGGCACTATCGTATCGCGGGGTGACGTCTACCTGGACTCCACGGAAGTCGACTGGTTCGTCGGGGAAAATGACGTGCTGAACGTCCTCGCCGGGGGCGAGGACCTGGACGGCGACGGCTTCCCCGACACGGGCGACATAAACTCGCATACCGGCGGGCTCACCATCTGGGAGAGGAAGGACAGCACCTACCACTTCTGGGCGGCGCGCAACATCTACCTGGACAACGTGCGTTTCTCGCTGGGGGGCGGCAATACCTTCCACGGCTCCTTCACGGCCGGCAACCGCGTGTACTACAGGAACAACACCTTCATCGAGAACACCAGGTTCGCGTGGTCGCGATGGGCAGCGGACGCAACAGCGTGGCTCCCACCTTACAAGGTCCTGACCTGGCGCGAGGTCTGAGTGGGGTCAGGTCTTGGATTGTGAAACGCAACAAGACCTCAAACATCTTGTTGCATTTGACCCATTTGAGAGCGTTTGGTCGGGAAGGTAGCGACGGCGTCAGAGCCGTGCGACCCGCTTCTTGATGATTCTGCGGATCTTCTCGTAGCTTGGAGGCGGCCCCTTCTGGATGCTCTTGCCATCCACGAGAACCGCGTCCGACATGCCCCACTCGGCGATGGCGCGCCGCGAGGATGTATCGATCTCCTGGAACACGACCTTGTCACCGAACTCCATCGCCGCGCGCTTGGCCCGCTCGTAGACAAGGTTCTGCGCGAGGCACCACCCATTGACAAATGCCGTCACCGTCACCTTCCCGGGAACCTGGTCCGGTTGTTTGGCCCTCTTCGGAAACCACCGAGGTGGCGTGGCATCGTCGGTGAAGGGATTCCACAACAGCACAGACATCCCCTGACGGTCGGTCTTGTGGTAACCATGCTTTTTGAACCACGAAGCCTTCATCCAGAACGGAAGCCAAACACCCCACGCCGCAACTCCCTTTGCACCGCGTTGGCGAGCATCCTCTTCGGCGGCAGCCAACAACGCCTTACCCATGCCTCGCTTCTGGAAGTTTCCACGTCCTTGCTTGTAGCCGTGCACCCAGATGCAGTGGATCATGTACAGGCCACTGCCGTCGACGAATGAGTGCTCGATGGGAAGATACTGGATCATTCCTCCCACGACCCCGTTGTCGTCCACAGCGAGTTTGGCGCGCAAACCGTGCTGCTGGCAGCGATCGACCCATTGGCGGCGCTTTGGTCCCGCCTCTTCTGCATCGTCCGACCAGTCCTGGAGACAGAGACAGAAAAGGTCTTTATGTTCCTCCGAAAGGTCGATGACCTTCATTGCTTATTCACTCCTATCCATGGTTCGTTCGAACCGACATTTCCCCATATCCGCCTTGTCCAAGTGCGGATTTCCCCTCAGCGCGCATCTACCGGGTCGAGTCTGTCAATACGATCTTCTCTGAAGTGCTTCCATTGTCGTCGAGAATAAGACCACCGACCAGTCTCGTACCATCGGGGCTCCAGGACGCGTACTCGGCCATGGTGCGCCTGCCTCCGACCGATTCGTAGTCTGCAGAGCCAGGGCTGTTGTAGTAGGTCAACTGCTTCTTGACGCTACCGTCGGCATTCATTGTCCAGAAGTCGGTCTTCTGGCGTTCCCACCAGAATCTGCTCTTCGAGGAACTGTCAATCGTGTAACCCCTGTTTGAAAGCCAGACTACTTTCTGCCCGTCGGGCGAGAAGTGCCCGGTTTCGTTCCAGTCCCTTTCCCCTTCTGTCAGCCTTATCAACTTCCCATCACTCAGGCCCAGGGTATATATGTCCATTTCCGTTTCGTCCTGGCCCGAAATCAGGTTGCCGCAGAAAAGCAGCGTGGAATCGTCGGGAGAGAAATCATCGGACTCGTAATAGCGATGCTGCTCGCCAGGCTGGTAGGTCTTGATATTGTCAAGGCCAGGGACGCCATTCGCGTTCCACACAAGATCGGCCAACTTGATTGCCCACTCACCCCATTTGCCGCCGGGACCTGTGCGTTCAGACCAGGAGACCCTGGTTCCATCGTGTGAGAAGTGTGGCCCGAGTACGCCTGTAACGGGCGTTCTGTCGCGCAGGTTCATCTTTGTTTTCAGGTCGGTGAGTCGCCAGAAACGTTGACCGTCACTCGTCATCAACCATATGTCACAGTTGAAGCCTATTCCCGGATGGGCCAGCTCCGAGCCACCCGCGTGCCGGGCCTTTTCTACAGTGAAGATCAAGTAGTCGCCGGAGGGATGCCAGGACGCGCACCCCGCGTTTCTACCGGGCAACTCTTGTTTGTCACAAGTCAGGCAGGACTCGGAGGAACCATCGGGATTCATGAGATAGACGTCGTAGTAACCGTCGGCGCCTTTCCTGTGGAAGGCGATCCTCTGACCGTCGGGTGACCACTCGGGCTTGAGGCCATCACCTACTGACTGTAGCGTCATCGGGCCCGCCCGGGGAACGCCACCACAGCCGATAAGCAGCGTGGTCGTCAGTATACCAAGGACACCTGCTACAGCGTGTTTCAAGCGATTCATGGAAACCAGTGAAGGCGTACGATAACTATCACGCATATTACCCCGCAGCTTTCAGATAGCCAGGCCTCGTCAACAAGCTCGCGTCATCCGGCGGACCTCGGAGGGTGCCTGATCCCCATGCCTGCCCCACATCTTCTGCCCCTTCCTTCGTTTAACCTTGCACACGTCGTGGAGGGATGGGCCGTCTGCACATCTAATACGTAAAACGAGCAGGATATTACGAAGAGCTTTGGAGCGGGTCGTCGATGTGGCCAGATGTGGACGTCCTGGCCGCCTCCGAACTCGACGCCCCGGCTCCCCCCCCTACAGGATCCTCACCTGGCGTGAGATCTGATGTGCAAAAGGGTCAGACCCTTTTGCACATAAGCCCCGCTGATGGAAAGGAGGTCTGAGGTTTTTTCTCAGGTGGTGGGTTGGCCGGCGACGGCCTCGCGCAGTATCGAGGGGAACAGGAACAGAGCGGCCATGAGCACGGCCACCCCGCAGGCCCCGACGTACATGGCGGTGGGGACCGAGGTCCGGTCCGAGAGGGCTCCCAGCAGCAGGCCGCCCAACGGCGCGCTCCCCAGGAAGACGAGTATGTAGAAGCTCATGATCCGCCCCCGCATGTTGCGCTCCACGCGCGACTGCAGGACCGTGACCATCGACGAGCTCGCCATGAGGAAGCCTACCCCGCTGAAGAACGCCCCGATCGCCGAGAGCCAGGTCCAGCGCGACACCGCCAGCAGGAACAACGACCCGTTGAAGACCAGAAGGGACCACTTGATTATCACGTTCTCCCGGTGCCTGCGACTCAGGTGGGTGACGAGCGGCGCGCCGACCGAGGCCCCCAGCCCGGAGGCCCCGAACAGGGCGGCGTACGTCCAGGCGCCCCCGTGGAGCACGTCCTTGGCGAAGCCGGGCAGAAGGACGATGAAGGACAAGCCGAAGAACGTAGCCATGAGCAGTGTGCCCAGGACCTTGAGCGCCCAGCGGTGCCCCAGCACGTAGGAAAGACCCTGGCGCACGTCGCGGCTCACGGATCCCCGCGGCGGCCCCATCGGCGGCCTGGGCGCGATGAGCAGCATGGCGACGATGACCGCCATGAAGCTCGCCGCGTTTATGTAGAAAGCCCCCGCGGCGCTCCACACCGCCAGCACCAGGCCCGCGATCGCGGGCCCCAGGAAACGGGCCATGTTGAACCCGGCCGCGTCCAGCGCGATGGCGTTGAGCATGTCCTTCCGCGGGACGATGTCCGGCACGAAGGCGCGCCAGGCGGGGAAGGTGAACACGAACCCGGTACCGAGCACGAACGTGGTGGAGAGGATTATCCAGATGTTACGAGAGGTCCACCCGAGGGTGGTGGCGAGCGCCAGGGCGAGCGCGGAGACCGCCATGACGGCCTGGGTGACAATTATCAGCCGGCGCCTGTCCAGCCGGTCGGCGAGCGCGCCCGCCCACAGCACGAAGATGATGATGGGGGCGAAGTTCGCGAAGTTCACCGCCGCGACCCAGCGGTTGGCGTGCATGACCTCCTTCACGTACCAGAGCAGCGCGGTGTTGTGGATGAGTGTGCCGAGGTTCGAGACGAAAGCCCCGGACCACAGCAGCGAGAAGTCGCGGTGGGCGAACGACGCGAGCGCTCCGCCGGAGGCGAACGCGCTTCGCAGCAGCGGGGGAGGCGGGGACTCGAGGTCGGCCACCAGCTCCTCGGCGAAGCCCTGGTCGCCGGGCTCCGGGAGTGCGCCCTCCTCGGCCTTTATCAGTTCCTCGTCGGGGCCTCGTGGTCTGGACAAGCTACCTCTTCAGGACTCCCTCGAGAAACACCCGGGTGAACTGCTCGGCAAGCTCGCCCGATTCCACCTCGCGCTGGGTGCCGCCGCTGAAGAAGGCCAGGTCCAGCATGAGGTAGCCGAGCATACCCATGAAGGCGGTTGTGGCCGCGGCGGGGTCCAGGTCGTCCCGGAGGAGCCCCTGCTCCTTCCACTGCTGTATACAGCCGCGGATGAACTCCTCGGAAGGTTGCAGCATCTTGTCGAAGAACGCGCGGGACAGCTCCGGGCTCCTGACCGCCTCGCTCACCACCACCCGCATGAAATCG
Organism: Actinomycetota bacterium; assembly: GCA_043807425.1. GTDB lineage: Bacteria > Actinomycetota > Geothermincolia > Fen-727 > Anoxymicrobiaceae > JAHJCO01. The sequence goes on along the minus strand of JAZDFZ010000011.1, from coordinate 28,945 downwards.
ATGTTGCCGTAGAAGAAGAGGAACATGCCCTGGGCGATGAACTTGAGAGCGGTGAGGGGCTGGAGCTCGGGGATCAGGTCCCTCACCATCTCCAGCGCCGAGAACGCCCCCGAGTGCCGGTCGATCACCGCCTGGAACAGCTCATCCTTGCCCGGGTAGTACCGGTACAGGGCCCCACCGGTGAGCCCCGCGCGCCTGGCGATCTCGACCATGGTGGCGCCGCAGAGGCCCTTCTCCGCGAACACCTCCAGGGCCGACTCCTGTATCCGGTCTCTCGTCGAGAGGTCGTCGGCGGGCTTCTCTTCCTTCCGGGCCGTCTTCTTCTCTGGCATGTCGCTCCTGCCGCCGGGATCGAGTCCCCGCTGGGTCTTTTTTCTCGATTTCCGATTATAACACCCTTGACATCTTGAGTAAATGCTATTACCATTCGTAATGACTCTATTACAAGAGGGGACACACCAATCACGGGGAGGAGAGATGGACTACGACGCGATAGTCATCGGAGCGGGGATGGGGGGCCTGTCGGCCGGCGCGTGCCTTGCCGCCGGAGGGGCCAGGACCCTCATCCTCGAGCAGTCGAACGCGGTCGGAGGTTGCGCGGGGTCGTTCGAGAACGGCGGCTTCCACTTCGACGTCGGGGCGTGCATAATCCAGGTGCCCAGGGCGCACGACCGGCTCTTCGAGACCCTGGGACTCCGTCGCGAGGACTACGTCACCTTCCTGCAGAACGACCCGACCTACGAGTTCGTGGACGTCCTGGGGGGACGCAGGTTCACCACGCCGTCCTCCCTGGAGGGCACGGCCGAGGTGATCGCCCGCTTCGACCCGGACGACGCGCGCAACTTCCTGTTGCTGATGAGGCGGTACGGTCCCCGCTTCGACGCCTTCAACGACGTGATGATGACGACGCCGCAGGGGAGGCTCCGGGACATGGCGAAGGTGTTCGCCAGGTGCCCGTCGGGGCTCCTCGCTCTGCCGGACGTCCTGAAGCCGTACTCCAAGGTCCTCGACGACTACTTCAAGCACCCCGTGACCAGGGGGCTCCTTTCCACCTACTCGGCCATCGGCGGGCTGCCGCCCTCGCTTCAGACCGCGATGATGCTGTGGTTGTGCCACACCGAGCATGACGGCACCTACTATCCCGCCGGTGGGATGGGCGCCCTGCCGCGCGGGGTGGCGAAGGCGTTCGGTGACCTGGGAGGAGACCTGCGCCTCGAGACGCCGGTGCGGCGCGTCCTCGTCGAGAAGGGAAGGGCCCGCGGGGTGGAGCTTGCCGATGGCACCGCGATCACTTCCCGGGTGCTCGTCGCCAACAACAACGCGCGAAACCTCTACCTGGAGATGGTCGGCCGCGACAGGATACCGCGCGCCGTGGTGAAGGGCCTGGAGAGCTACGAGTGGTCACCGTCGTGCTGCGTGGCGTACCTGGGCCTGGACTACCGTCCCGAGCTCCGTGCCCAGCACATGGTGGGCCTCATCGACCCCGGCCTGACCGACCTGTACCTCAAGGACGTGTACACGAAAGGGCTGGCCCTGCCGCAGTCCGTCGGGCTGGTCTCCAGCCCGTCATACATGGACCCCTCCCTGGCGCCCGAGGGGCAGGCGAGCCTCGCCCTGATCGCGATGGCCCCGCCCCACCCGGCGGGCACGACGTGGTCGGACATCAAGTGGGATTTCCTCGACGGCATGATAACCACGGCCGACGCCATGTTCCTGCCGGGCCTCAAGGATCACGTGGTCTTCAAGACCATCGCCACCCCGGAGGACTTCGAGAGGAGGCTCTCCATGCCCAACGGGAGCATCTACGCCTTCTCGTTCTCCATCCTCAGCCAGATGGTCTTCAGACCGGCGAACCGCTCCCGCTGCATCGACGGGCTGTACCTCTGCGGGGCGAGCACCCACCCGGGCGGCAGCGTCCCCGGCTCGGTGTTCAGCGGGATGATGGTGTCAGAGATGGCTCTGGAGGAGATGGATTCCCGTGCCGGGTCCCGGTCCGGCCGGCCCCGGCCCTCGAGCGAGACGGGTGTAATGGATGGACTGACCGATCGGAGGTGCGCATGAGACCCAGAACGGCTTCGATCTTCTCGCTGCTGCTGACCCTTGGCGGCCTGGCGCTCATCGGTATGGGGGTGTCGAGCGGGAGGCTGGGCTCCGATTCGGCCCACTTCCTGGTCTTCGCGACACTGGTCGGCATCAGCCTGGTCCTGGCGGTGTCCGGCTTGGCTGCCAGGCGCGGCGCCGACGACGACTACAAGAAGGTCCTTGGCACGGGCGCGTTCCTCACCTGCTCGGGCCTGGCGGCGCTGGCCATCTTCTTCGGGACCATGAGCGCTATGCTGAGCCGTTACGCGTGGGGGGTACTGCTGGCGGTGATGCTGCTTTTGTACGGGACAGCCATGATCATGGCCGCCGCCGCCAACTTCATCCTGTCCCAGAGGGACTACCGCGTGTTCGCCTTCGACCTGTTCCGGCAGGTGCCGTGGGTCTACTATAGGTACCGCACCTGAACGGACGGCCCGACCGGCTGCAGGGACCGACGCGAGGAGGGAAGGCAGATGAGGGGGAGAGACAGGAAACCGCCGGAGGAAGGGGCGGCCATACAGGCCGGCTTCCTCGGGGCCGTGCTGGACCAGATGGACCCCGACCACATGGCGCGCCTGGCAAGGGACAACCCTGAGTTCATCACGGGCATGCTGGCCCAGATGGACCCCGGACAGGTCGTCGAGCTCATCAACGAGAGGCCGGCGTACTTCGCGGGGATGATGCGGGAGATGCCGGACGGGCTGGCCGAGCGCCTCTTCAGTGAGCACCCCGAGCTGGCGATCGAGATGCTGCGCCGCCTCAGCCCGGAGTTCCTCAGCGAGCTTGCCGGCGACAGGCCGGACATGTCGATCAACCTCATCCGGTCGCTGGACCCGGAGGCCCTGGCGGGAGCCCTGGGTGAGAATCCCGAGCTGCTGGGGGCGATCTTCCGGTCCATGCCCAGGGAGTCGATCAGGAAGCTGCTCGCCGAGCAGCCGGACATGATGGCCGAGCTGATCCGGCACCTGGACCCGGCCCTGATAGTCGAGCTCCTCCCCGGCACCTGACAGAAAACCTCAAACCATTTCTTTCATCCATGGCCCGCGACTGGTCTTCGGTGAAAGTTTTGGTCTGAGGTGTTCTTTCATCTGCGCTACAATTGAACCGTGGAAGAGTTTCACGGGCAATACAGCTACGGGCAGCCCCCCGATCAGCAGGCGGGCCAGACCACCTGCTACCACAAGTTCATCACCGGTGCCGACGGCGCAGTCTACTGCCAGAAGTGCGGGGCGGTGCTCTCGCAGGGCACGTACGGCACCTACCGCACTTCCCGCGACACACAGCTCGCCGAACCCCGGCCGCGACGCACGGTCCTGCTCGTGGTGGTGGGAGCGATTGTCCTGCTGGCGGCCGCGGGCATCGCCGCCTGGTTCTACTTCAACAAGGGACCCGCGCCGGTCGCCTCGGGGGAGACGGCGCAGGTGATCGACCTGGGTGCCGAGCCCGCCCAGGGTCAGCCTGCCGGCGCCGTTCTGCTCGCCACGCGGGCGGACGGCATGACCATCAACGCGCTGGCCTCCTACCACATCGCGGGCAAGGTCGTCTGCGTGCGTGAGTACGCTCCCTTCGGGTCCGGGTCTTCGGGGTTCCCGATCGACCTCGGACTTGCATGGGGCGACGTCGGGAAGGCCGACTACGAGAAGTATGTGAAGCTCGGATTCTCCAACGAGTACGCCGCCAACCAGTGGCTCATGTACAGGTACGAGGGAGACCTGCCCTGGCCGCTTCCGTACTTCGAGTCGCACGTCTCCAACAACCACATCTGCCCGGCCAGCGAGAACCTCTACAACGCGCTGATGTCGCTCAAGAAGAACGACCTGGTGCTTCTCGAGGGATACCTGGCCGAATCCCGTGACCCGTCCGGGGAGAAGGTGCTCTCCAGCAGCCTGACCCGCGACGATACGGACGCGGGCGCCTGCGAGTCGTTCTACGTGCAGACGCTGCAGGTAGGCGACCAGGTCTACAAGTAACCCGGGTAGCGCGGCCGTCCCGCGATACTTATACTCTTTCCATGTCTCATCTCATCCCAGGCCTTATAGTGATCGGGCTGGGCGCCGCGATAAGCCCGGTGTCCATCATGGTCCTGATCTCGCTTATGCTCCTCAAGCGTCCCCTGAAGAACGCACTGTTCTACCTGCTCGGGTTCACCCTCGTGCTGGTCGGCATGGGCCTGGTGGGCGCCCTGCTGTTCCACACGGGAGGCAGCGGCGGCAAGGGGACCGTGGATGCGTGGATCGACCTCATCCTGGGAGTGCTGTGCCTGCTGGCGCTGATACCCGCGCTCATGCGGAAGCCGAAACCGGAGCGCAAGGAGAGGGGGGAGATCAAGGGCCGCACGGCGTTCGTCGTCGGCGCAGGCGCCATGGCCGTCAACGCGTCCACCATCGTCATCTACATGTCGGGGGTCCACCTGATCACGAAGGCCGGGCTCGACCCGGCCGAGGATGTCATCGCGTTCCTGGTGCTGACCGCGGTGACACTGGTGTCCCTGATAGTACCCATGCTGCTCTATGCCCTCTTCCCGAAGACGGGGGAGAAGGTGCTCACCAGGATGCGGACCTGGCTGGCCAGATACCACAAGCTCATCGGGGCCGGTATCCTGCTGGTATTCGGAGCGTACCTCCTGATCAAGGGCATCCTCGGTCTCGTGTAGGGAATATCCCCGGAGGGAAACTCCCTCCCGCTCAGAAGAAGTCATCAGGTGACCATTCGATCACATGGTGTGAGGAGGGAAGATGAGAACAGGCGCGGCCATGCGGGCACTGGTGGTGGACGACGAGCCCGAGCTCGCCGACCTGCTGAGCAGGTTGTTGAGGAAGAGGTTCGGGGCCGTGGTCCACGTGGCCGGCGACGGCGAGTCCACGCGGCGGGCGCTATGCGAGCTGGACCTGGACTGCGTGACCCTGGACTACCAGCTCCCGGACTGCGACGGCTTGACCCTGCTGCGTGAGATCCAGGCCGGCGACTCCCCCCCGGCGGTCGTCCTGGTCACGGCTCACGGTGACACGTTGCTGGAAAGGGATGCCATGGAGCTTGGGGCTTTTTCCTACATCACCAAGGACGATTGCCTGGTCAACTCCCTCAGCAAGGCCATCGAGGCGATCGCCGCCCGCTGAAAACGCGAAACGATTTCCGCTTTCCCCGCCCGTCCGGTTGATGGGCCCGCGTCCGGTATAATCAGATCTCAGGTCGTGCGACTGGGGGTCAACAATGGGTATCGCACCGGGTTCTCTTGAGATCCGATCAAGCAGCAGGGCTCGCGCTTTCAGCGCGCTGGCGCTTGCGGCGCTGCTGGCCGGCCTCAGCTTGACGGGATGCCGGGGCGCGCCGCCTGCGTCGTGGCAGCCGTCCGGGGGCATCACAGCCCGGCAGCTGGAGGCCCCCAACGCGCTGGCCGGTCCCGGACCGACCAACCTGTCCTGGAGCCCCAAAGGCGCGACGCTCTCCTACGTGGGGCCGGGCGGTTCAGGCACGGTCCTCTGGTCGTACGATGCGTCAAGCGGAGAGAAGCGCATCCTGTTTGACCCGGCTGGCAACTCCGACAACGTCGATATCACGACAGCCCAGTGGTCTCCCACCGGAGACGCCATGCTCATGACCGGGGACCAGGGTCTGTGGTTGCTCGATGCGCGTTCCGGCAAGCTGACGTTGCTGGCGGGAAGCGGGGCGACGAACGCTCCCGCGTTCCTGCCCTCCGGAAAGCAGGTCTCGTTCGTCGTGGGTAATGATATCTACGTGATCGGCCTCGCCGGTGGTGAAGCGCAGCGCCTCACCGCTGACGGAAGCGACTCTATCTACAACGGTGCGCTGGACTGGGTGTACACCGAGGAGCTTGCGACCCGGCAGGCGCAGCCCGGCTACGCGTGGTCGCCGGACGGCGCCCGCCTGATGTACCTGCGCCTCGACGACACCGATGTCCAGAACCACCCGGTCACCGATTACCAACCGGTGCCTCCCACCACGACCTATACCCGGTACCCCGTCGCGGGTTCCACCAACCCGAAGGCGTCGCTGCACGTCGTCAGCCCGGGTGGCGGGCCGCCCCTTGACGTGCAGCTTCCCGAGGGCAGCGAATACATCCTTCCGTTCTTCACCTGGGTGCCGGACGGCTCCGAGGCGCTCTACATCACCGTCGCCAGGGGCCACCAGACGCTCCAGCTCAACGCCTGCGACCCGGCGAGCGGTGGCAGCCGCGTCCTCATCAAGGAGACCGACCCGAACTGGATAAACGAGGACCTGTACTCCGCCCCGGTGTTCCTCGGAGATGGGCGGCAATTCCTCTGGCTCTCGGAGCGCGACGGGTTCATGCACCTGTACCTGTACGAGCGCGGGGGCGAGCTGGTAAGGAAGCTCACCGATGGAGACTGGCTCATCGACACCCTCGCCTACGACATATTGATACCGGACCGGCCCGTGCAGGCGGACCCGGCGGGAACGTGGGCGTACTTGACCTCCACGAAGAACGGCCCCCTCGAAAGGCAGATCTACGCGCTTGAGATACAGACGGGGAAGTTGAGGCAGATCTCACACGGGGCGGGGTTCCATGCCGTGTCGGTATCGGGAGACGGTCGGTACCTCGCGGACCAGACATCCTCGGTGAGCCAGCCGCCCGTCACCTCCGTCTCGCGTGCGGACGGCACCGATGAGAAGGTCCTGGCTCAATGCGCCGGCCCGTCGATCGAGCTGCCGAACCTCACGCGGGCCTTCGGTACCATAAAGGCGCACGACGGCACCGCGCTCTACACCCAGATCGTAAAGCCGGCAGGCTTTAACCCGAAGAAGAAGTACCCGGTGGTGATCCACTGGTACGGCGGCCCCGGTCTCCAGCTCGTGTCCAACCGCTACAGCACGACCAGCATCTTCAACAGCCTGGAGCGGGACGTCCTCTACACGCAGCAGGGGTTCATCGTCTGGAGGCTGGACAACCGCGGCTCCTTCGGCCGCGGGCACGCCTTCGAGACCCCGATCTACGGGCACCTGGGCCCCGCGGCGCTGGACGACCAGCTCGCCGGGGTGGAGCACCTGAAGTCACTCCCATACGTGGACGGCGAGCGCATCGGGGTCGATGGCAAGTCGTTCGGCGGCTTTCTGACCCTGTACGCCCTGATACACAGGCCTGACGTCTTCCGGTGCGGGGTGGACGGGTCGGGTGTCACCGACTGGGGTTACTACGACACCATCTACACGGAGAGGTACATGGGGACGCCCCGGGACAACCCCGACGGCTACAAGGAGACCGTACTTGTGAGCAGGGCGGGGGAGATAAAGGCAAGACCGCTGCTCATCCACGGTCTGGCGGACACCAACGTCCACCTGCAGAACACCGTCAACTTCATCCAGGAGCTGGAGAGGAACGACCGGCCGTTCGATTTCATCCCGCTGCCGAACGAGGACCACCACTACGAGGGTGACGGGCTGGTTACCGCGCTCTCCGCGAGCACCAGCTACTTCGTCCAGCATCTGGGAAACAGGTGACCGACCGGGTTCCTATGAGTGCTCGATGGCCACCTTCGTGAGGTCGCCCGGGTCGTACCTCACCCGGATGTTCTCACCGGCCTTGTACTTTGGAACCGATGCCTCGGCGATGACGCCGATGGTCTCGGCCCGGAACTTCGGGCCCCCTTCGGGGTGCACCTCCAACACGAACTTCATGGCGGGGTTGTTGCCGTTCACGAAGATGTCCAGCGAGGTCGCGCTGACGACGGTGGCATCCGCCGAGGTGCCCGAAGCCAGGATGGCCTCCATCATCTCGTCGTTCTTCCTCAGCATCTGTTCGGCCTGCTGCTCCGGCGGTCCCGGCTTCCCGGCGGGCCCCGGGGCCGCGGCCCCGCCCGGGGTGACGCCCCAGCCGACCTTTTTCTCCGTTCCCGCGGCACCCGAAGGTGCGGGCACGCCGAACGCCACGTTGTCCGGGTTTTCGGGGTCGACCATGACCGGGATTACCGCCCCGGGCTGGAATTGCGGGATCTGGAGCCGGTCGATGAGCCACTGTGTCTTGACCTGGTAGGCGGGACGTCCTGTTCGACGCACCTCCAGCGTGACCCCGATCATGGGGTAGACCTCGTTGACGGTGACGCCCGTCTCATGCACCTCGAGGACGGTCGCCTCGGCGGCCTCGCCGCGCTCGGCCAGGTCGTTTGCGAGATTGACCGACCTGAAGGCCCATCGGAAGACGAAGTAGAAGATCCCGAAGAACACCACGCAGAAGAGCACGGTCGCGCCCGTCTCTATGGCGACCAGCCACCAGGCCTGACCCGACGCGAGCCCCGCCGCCAGCACGGCCCCGATCGCCGCGACCGCGCCGATCACGCCCCCCGCGATCCCGGCTATCGCGCCGATCTTTCCCCAGCCCTGCAAAGCCTTCAGCATGGCACACTCCCTCGCATCAGTACCCAGGCTACCAGAGATTGAAGTTATGGTCGTACTTGCCTATCGCGTCGATCTCGATCTCACGCCCCCGGACTTCCGCGTTTGAGGTGTTTACCGGTCAGTCCCCCGCGGCTTCGCCCCGGGCGGGGCTGTTGGGCAGGGCGAAGAAGAAGGCGCAACCGCCGCCCTCGCGCGGTTCGAGGCCTATCCGGCCCCCGTGCGCCTCGACGATGCTCCTCGCTATGTAGAGCCCCAGGCCGAGACCCGGGATCGAGTGGTACCGGGTGTCCTCGACCTGGTAGAAGCGCTCGAACACCCTCTCCCGGTCCTCCTCGGGGACGCCGGGTCCCCTGTCCTCCACGTGGAAGACGGTCTCCGAGGAGTCCTGGTCGAACCGCACCTCGACCGCTGCTCCCGCGGGCGAGTACTTGATGGCGTTCTCGATAAGGATCGCGAGGACCTCCTCGCACTTGTGGGGGTCGACCTGTATGGCTCGCTCTCGTCCCCCACCGGGACTCAGCACGACCCCGTCCTGTTCCTCGGCTCCCATCTCGAGTGCCCGCTGCAGAGAGCACGCCATCAGCTCCGAGGGCAGCGCGTCGCCGTACTCCAGCTCCAGCTTCCGGCGCTCGATCAGGGCGGTCTCGAACAGCTCGGCGACCAGGTGGGCCAGGCGGTCCGCCGAATCGGAGATCGCCCGGAGGGCATCCTTGACCGCTACCGGGTCCATCCGGTCCATGCGGTCGAGGAGCAGCCTCGAGTACCCTTTGAAGACAGTGGCGGGGTGTCGCAGCTCGTGCGCCGCCACCGTGATGAGGTCCTGCAGCTCTGCTGAGTACTTCTCGGCCTCCGCGCGCGCGGCCTCGGCCGCCGAGGCCTCCCTCTCCTTCTCCAGGAGCTTCCTCCGCTCGGTGATATCCCTGCCTATCGCCGTGACCGCGAACACGTTGCCGGCGCCGTCCAGCAGAGGGGTGCCGTAGAACTCGTAGGGGATCACCTCGCCGTCCTTGCGGAGCAGGTCCGTCTCGACCGACGCGTACCCCTCCTGGATCCCCACGGCGATAGCCTCCGACACCCGCTCGAAATCACCGTTACCCAGGAAGCTCTTGATGTTCATGTCGGCGAGCTCGTCCTCGTCGTAGCCGGTGACCTCCAGGCCGCGCAGGTTCCACCGGAGCAGCCGGCCTCCAAGGTCGAAGACGATGAAGATATCCTGGAGAGTGTCGATGGCGCTCTCCAGGAAGGCCGGGTCTTTTTCCACGTCTTTCATAAACACCCGCCGATCGCGCGGACCCAGGGGAGTAACGACCCCCGCGTATTATAACGACTCCGGCCCGGAGACGGGTCCGTCACTAAGAGCTTGTGGCGCCGGCGCAGGTAGAGCAAGCAAAGGGAAAACCTGTCCGCTCCTTGAAGTCTAAAGCGTAGGAACAAGTAGAGACACGCGAAGACGAAAGGAGTTGCGTCCGGCATGAAGAGGCTTACCAGGCAGGAGGTAAAGGACCTCGACCTCACCGACAGGGAGGTGAAGATCGCGTGCGACAGGATCAAGCGCGACTACTCCTTCGGCCTTTTCAACGACAGGGTGACGCCCCTCCAGAACACACGGCTCCTCGAGGAAGAACTCCGCAGAAGGGGCTACGCGACGGGCAGTTGAGCCTCGCGAGGTCCGCCTGGTCTGCTACCACGTTGAACTTCGGTTAATATCGACTGGTAACATCCGGTATTTCGACGGCTTTGCACAAGCGCGCCCGGGGATTTGACCGGGAGGGAAAGGTCCGATGGCCAGGAAGCTCACCAGCCAGAAGAGGGCCGACCTGATCGCTGCGGCGACCGAGGTCTTCAAGAAGAAGGGCTTCCGCGATGCATCCGTGAAGGACATCGTGGCGGAAGCAGGGGCCTCGACCGCCACCTTCTACCGCTACTTCCACACCAAGGACGATATCTACGAGGAGATCGTCACCGGCTTCCTGTCCGGTTTCGCTGCAATATGGATGCAGATTTACCAGAGCCTCGTCGTTCCGGACCTCACCAGCGAGCAGATCTTCGATGGCATGGCTGAAGCCTTCCGCACCATCCTCGGTTTCTACCGCTACAACAGGGACGTGGCGAAGGTGGTCTTCAGGCGCCTGGTGCCCATCGACGAGAAGTTCGCGGAGCAGGGGGAGATGATCGTCGATGCCGTCGTCGCCCAGCTCAGCGAGATACTGGTGAAGGCGCGCCAGGCCGGGATCGCCAGGAATGTCGAGCCGGAGGTGGCCGCCTCGATCACCATCGGCGGAGTGTTCGGGGTGGCGATAGAGTGCGTCGTCGAGGGGGAGAGAGACGACATAGACACCATAGTCGGCGAGTTCATGGAGATCGTCCGCCACGGGTTGTCGCGCCAGGCATAAGGCCGCCGGGTCACGAGTCGCGGCACTCAAGCCTCCCGCCTGCAGGTGAGCCTTGCCACCAGCCTCCCCACACCCTCGAAGAACAGGTCCAGCAGGCCCCCGAAGTAGAAGGCCAGGAACGCCGGGGGGCCGACCAGCACCCGTCTCCTCCCGCTATGGATCGCTTTCACTATCCTGGCGGCAAGCGCCTCGGGCTTCTGCGCCACCAGGGGCACGATCTTGAGCCCCAGCCGGGTCCAGAGATTGCCCTGGATCTCTTCGTAGAACCGGGTACCCACTATCACCGGGTAGACCGTCGTCACCTTTACGTGGAAGCGGTTGAGCTCGTAGCGAAGCGCGCTCGAGTAGCCGTCGACCGCCGCCTTGGTGGAGTTGTAGGCGCCGCTCCCGGGAAGGGAGAAGAAGGCCATCCAGGAGGCGACGTTCACGACGTGCCCCGACCTGCGCTTCATCATCCCGGGTACGAAGGCGTTGCAGAAGTGGATGAGGCCCCAGAGGTTGGCGCCGAGCAGGGCCTCCCACTCGTCCATCGTCGTGAACACCAGGTCGCGGTATATGGCGAACCCCGCGTTGTTCACCAGGATGTCCAGCGGTCCCCAGCGCGCATGCACCAGGTCCGCCAGGCCACTGACCTGCTCCCAGTCCGAGACGTCGACGCAGAAAGGATGGGCCTTCGCGCCGGAGGCCTCGAGCTCCCGCGCGACCTCGCCCAGATGCTCGCCGTCGACATCGACCAGCAGGAGCTCCGCGCCCTGCCGCCCGAGCTCCAGCGCGGTGCACCGCCCGATCCCGCTTGCCGCCCCCGTCACGAGAGCCAGCCTGCCCGCCAGGTCTTTCACGGTCCCTCCCCAGTGTCGGCGCCGGTGCCGTCTTCGCCACGATTATATCCTGTGAAAGATAACCTCAGACCGTTTCTTTCACAGGATGAAAGAAAACCTCAAACCACTTCTTTCAGTGTTACGATATCAGTCTGTGGGTGACGTGCCTCGGTCAACATGGGAGGTTGCTGGCAATGGGTGTCTCGTCCTGGTTCTCGCTCGGCCCGACTATTGCAAGGGACGGCTCCAATCCCGCGGACATGGTCGTGGTCAACGCGGACGTTTTCACGTCCGACGAGAAGAATCCGCGCGCGCAAGCGCTTGCCGCGAAGGACGGCCGGCTGGTGTTCGTGGGAGAAGACGCGGGCGTCGCCGATTTTCTAGGGCCGGAAACGAGGCTCATCGACGCGGGCGGCAAGACCGTCACCCCGGGGTTCATCGACAACCACTGCCACGTGGTGTGGGTCGGCGGGCTGATGGCGCTGATGACCAAGAGGCTGTTCGAGGCCACCAGCCTCGAGGAGGTCAACGAGATGGTGCTCGACCACGCGCGGGCGAATCCCGACATCCCCGTGGTGATGGGCGTCGGCTGGAGGTTCGAGCACATGCCCGGGGGCATCCCCACCATGGAGATGCTCGACTCGGTGATAAGGGACAGGCCGGTCATGCTGATGTCCCTGTGCGGGCAGTGCGGGTGGTTCAACACGGCGGCCGTGGAGCTGATGGAGGAGAGGAACCCCGCGGCTCTCAGGCGTCTGGCCCCGAAAAAGAGCCAATCAGGGTCGTACATCGGGACGCTCGACCACTTCCACTCGTTCTCGCCTCTGGACTTCTTCGGCGAGGAGGAGATGAAGCCACTGTTCGAAACCGCGGTGCCTGAGGAGATAGCCAGGGTCATGGACGAGGCGGTTTCGGTGGGGGTCACCGCCATGGACGACGTGCAGTTCTACCGCTCGTTCGTCCCTTACGTGCTCCAGTACAGGGAGATGGGCATCTTCGACAAGGTCAGGCTGCGGGGCGCGCTCTACGTGGACGCCCACGACCTGGAGGACGAGCCGCGGCTCCGCGAGGACCTGGAGTGGTGGACGGGCCTGGCCGCCGAATCAGACCACCGGCTGGCGCTCGGTCGCTCGATTAAGCTGTACATAGACGGGACCCAGGGCAACCACACCGCCTTCTTCCTCGAGCCATACTCCGACGACCCGGACTGCCTCGGGAGGCCGGACTGGAGCCAGGAGGACTTCGACCGCATCGTGGGGCTGGTAGATGGGCTGGGACTGCAGGCCTGCACGCATGCCTGCGGAGACGCCGGCATCCGGAGGGCGCTCAACTCCTACGAGCGGGCTATGAAGGAGAACGGCGAGCGGGACGCGAGGCACAGGCTGGAGCACTGCGAGCTTCCCACGGAGGAGGACATCGAGCGGATGGCCGCCCTCGGGGTGCACGCGGCCATGCAGCCCACCCACTTCTTCGGGGACGAGACGGTGGAGAAGGTGCTCGGCCCCGCTCGGCGGCAGAGGTATCACCCCTGGAGGAGCCTGGAGAAGGCCGGGGTGGTGCTCTCGTTCGGAAGCGACTGGTGCAACAGCCCGCTGAACCCGGTGTACGGCCTGATAGTCTCGGCCACCAGGATGAACTACAAGGGGACGCGTGACTGGGGCCCCGATCAGAAGATCGACCTCGAGGACGGCATCAGGCACTGGACCATCGACTCGGCCCGGGCCCTGAAGATGGACGAGGACATCGGGTCCCTGGAGGTCGGCAAGCGCGCCGACTTCGTGCTGTTCAACACCAGCCCGCTCAAGCTGACCTCGTGGTGGTTCCTGCTGACCCATAAGGTGGAGCTCGGCGAGCTGGACGACTTCGTCGACATGACTGTGGTCGGCGGAGTGGCGGTCTACGAGAAGGAAGGCACCAAGCACTGAACCCTCCCCCGGGGGAGAGGGCACGGTGTCAGTCAGTCTCTCCCTCGGACGCCGTGTCTATATCGACCGGCGGAAGCACCACCAGCTTTTCGTCGGAGCTGATCAGACCAGGCTCGTCGCCCTGGGGCAGCGCGCAGCGCTGGCGGAGCTCCTCGATATCCTCCAGGGGCTTCTCCAGTTGGCGGCGGCGCGTGCCCGTGAGCTCGACGTACTTGCGCTGGGTCTGCTCGATCTTCTGGCCCAGCTCGTCCATCTTCGAGGTGAACTTGCCCCACTGCTGCCTGAACTGGCCGAACAGCCCCAGCATCTCGCGGGAGGTCTCGGCGATCGCGAAGTTGTCCACCGCCTGGCGGATGACCGACAGGATGGCGATGAGGGTCACCGGCGAGCAGAGCAGCACGCGGTTCTCTATGCCGTAGTCGATGACGGTGCTGTCGTGCTGCTGGATGAACGAGTAGACCTGCTCGTTGGGGATGAAGAGAAGTACGCAGTCGACCGTGTTCTGCTCGGGATTGATGTAATCGCGCCCGGCCACCTCCTTTATCTTGAGCTTCACATCACCGAGGAATCTCTTCGAGAACTCCTGGACCTCGCGGTCGCTGTCGGCGCCCAGGCAGTGCATGTAGTTGTCCAGCGGGAACTTGACGTCCATGTTGAGGACAAGCTCGCGGGGCAGGAAGAAAGTGTAGTCGGGGCGGGTGCCGACGCCGTTGATCTGCTTCTGCTTCGCGTAGTTGATGCCCTCGATGAAGCCGCCCACCCGCAGCACGTCCTCGGCCATCCTCTCGCCCCACTGGCCGCGCGCCGCGGTGTTGGCCAGCGCCTTGTTGAGCGTGTTGGTGACCTCCACCAGGGCTCCCGTCTGCGCACTCGCCTCGGTGAGCCTGGACGAGAGCTCCCCGAACTTCTTCTCGCGGTCCTTCTCGAGCGTCTTCACGAGCTCTGACACGGACGTCAGCTGGGTGTTCATCTGCTCGAGCTGCTTGTCGATGAGTCCCTTCTTGGCGTCGAGGTCCCTGGCGCCGAGCTCCTTATCCGCCGCCAGCGTACCCGAGGCCAGCTTGGAGAACTCCTCGGTGAGCTTACTGAGGGTGTCCAGCGACAGGCTGCCGAAGGAGTCCTTCATCTCGCACTTGACCGCCTCGAGCTCGGCCGCGCGCTCGGCCTCGCTGTGCCTCCGCACCAACCAGGCGACCAGGAACCCCCCCGCCGCCCCCACACAGAACGCGATCGCTACCGCGAGCCAGACCATGCGCTGCTCCTTTGAAACGATGACCAGTCAATTCTATCAGGCATGTGTGACGCGAACGGTCTGCCCCGACTCAGGGCCCGATTGCCACTCCGCGCCGACATCTGAGATACTGCAGCAGCAGGACAAGCGGAGGTTTCAGTCGATCCAGGAGAAGGGGTGGGCTCCATGAACATCGAGAAGAGCACCGCCGAGTTCTTGAAGATGAGCGACGAGCAGTGGGAGCGACACGCCAACCCGGTGAGCGGCTGGACCAGGTTCTTCACGCTCCCGCTCATCTTCCTGGCCGTGTGGAGCAGGAAATGGCTGAAGTGGTTCGCGCTGGTCCCGGTAGCGATCCTCGGTGCGTGGACCTGGTACAACACGCGGGTATTCGGCAAGCCGAAATCCACCGATAACTGGATGTCGAAGGTCGTCCTGGGCGAAAGGGCGATGGCCAACAGGGAGAAGATCCCGGTACCCGGACACCACCTCCCGGTCCTGAAGGTGACCAGGGCCGTCATCAGTTGCGGGGGGCTGTTCAGCATCTACGGGCTGGCGAAGCAGAAGGGTTGGCCCACACTTCTCGGGATGATGCTGATAATCCTCGGAAAGACCTGGTACATGGACCGCATGGTCTGGCTTTTCGATGATATGAAGGATGGCGTCCCCGAGTACCGGGCGTGGCTGTACTGATCCTGTCACGGAGGTACTGAGCGCGGACTCCGGTGCTCTCCTGTTCAAACCCGGACGTTGCCGAAGCGGAAGCCGTCCCTTGCCGCGGCCTCGAATGCAGAGGCGAGGTGCTGAATCGCTCTGGCCGGCATGCGCCGTTCAGGCGTCTCACCCGTTGCCGACTGCACCAGCTCCACCAGGTGGTAGACAGGCTGCATGCGCGGGTAGACGAGCCTGAACAGGTTCATGGTCATGTAGCAGCCGTTGCACCAGGCGCAGGTCAAACCAGCCCCGGTGCCGCGCGCCTGCCGGGCCCGGTGCAGACCGGTCCTCACCACGTCGCCGAGCCGGTATCGTGCAAGCGAGGCTCCCAGGCCGCAGCACTCGGCCTCACACCCCGAGGTCTCCATCTCCACGACCTCGAACCCCATGAGCTCCAGCAACCGCCTGACCCCGTCCACCGTCTGTTGCCCCAGCCCGGAGGCGTGGCACGGGTCCTGGACCGTTACGCGGCCGGACGCTCTTCGCACCACCGCGATCTCGCCACGCTCGATTCGGTCGGCGAGCCAGTCCACGAGCCCGATGACCTCCACGTCGAAGGTCACACCGAGGATACCGGGTGCCAGGTTGGATATCGTGTTCTGGCAGGCGGGGCAGAAGGTGACGACCCGGCGGACCCCGAGCTCCTCGAACCTCGCCGCGAGAGAAGCGGCCTTCGACCTCGCTTCCTCGAAGAGCCCCAGGCGCAGGAAGTACTCGCCGCAGCACTCCCCCGGGTCCGTGAAGATCTCGATGTCTTTGAAGAGAGACGTGTGGGCGATGTATGGCGTGAGGCGCTGGTTGCACCCCAGGAAGAGCACCTCCTGTGAGGAGGGCGGCCGCGACCAGAGCTCGAGGTCACTCCTCTCGCGGACCGTCAGCCATCTATCCATGGAGCGCCACAGGTTCGGGCCCGGTCTCTGGGGCATGGCGTTGCAGAAGACCCGCGGGATGCCCGATGCCAGGTAACGTTCATGGTAGCGCTCCAGCAGCAGGCCGTAGGGGTGCGCTCCCTCGGGGCAGATCGCGTCGCAGGACATACACCCCGTGCAGCGGTCGAGCACCGCGGCGATCCGCTCGCCGGCCGCCAGCCGCCTCACCAGGTCACCCGCGACCGACGGTTTCAGCTTCAATACCGGGCATCCGGCCAGGCAATCGCCACACTGCCTGCATCGATCGCCGAGATAGTAGTCCACGTTAAGCTCAACCTCCGACTATAGATTTTCTCACGTCGAGTATTGACAGGCACGGTTGAGCTGCATAAAATCGAAAATACTAGTTTTCGTAATGTTCGGGCGAGCCGAGGTCAGGCGGGACGGCGTTCGGCGGTCACCGGGCTGGGCGAGTCAGGGGGTACGAGATGTTCGTCGACTACACCGAAGAGCAGCTGATGGTCAGGGAGATGGCACGCGAGTTCGCTTCAAGAGAGCTGCTCCCCCTGGAGGACGACTACGACTTCCAGGTACCCCTCACCAATGCTGCGGTCAAGGAGATATGGGGGCGGCTCGAGCCCGCGTTCCGCAGGATAGCCGACGGGTTCGAGCCCGGGGACATCGACTACGTCTCGCTGGGAATCCTGGCCGAGGAGCTTTTCAAGGTCAACCCGTCGCTCTGCTGCGTGCTGGCGATCTCCGCGGCTCCCGCCATGATGCTCCACCTTTTCGCCCCCGACGAGCTGAAGGAGGAGTTCATCGGCCCGGTCCTAGCGGGCGAGAAGATCGGCTGCTTCGCGATCACGGAGCCGGACGTGGGCTCCAACCCGGCGGGGGTCGAATGCACCGCCGTCGCGGAGGGCGACCACTACATGGTCAACGGGACGAAGACCTGGATATCCAACGGTGACATCTCCGACCTGACCGTCCTGGTCCTGCGGGTGAAGAACGGGGACGAGCAGTCCATCGGGATCCTGCTGGTGGACCGTGAGGTCTCGCCGTACGAGTCGCGCGAGCTGCCCCACCTGGGACTCAAGGCGTTTCCCACCTCCGAGCTCTTCTTCACCGACTGCCGCGTCCCGAAGCGGAACATGGTCGTGGGGGGGGACGGTGGCGCGGCGGGGACCTCCCAGGGGCTCAAGGCGGTGTTCCGGGGGTTCGAGGTGATGCGGACCATCATGGCGCTCGGCTCCGTGGGCATAGCCCAGGCGGCCCTGGACCACTCCATCGCGTACGCCAAGCAGCGCAAGCAATGGGGAAAGCTGATCGGCGAGCACCAGATGATCCAGGAGATGATCTGCGACATGTCCACATCCGTCGACTGCGCGAGGCTGCTCGCCTACCGGGCGCTGTCGATGCTCCAGCAGGGGAAGCGCTGCGACCGCGAGACATCGATGGCCAAGTACTTCGCGACCGAGATGGCAGTGGAGGTGACCTCGAAGGCGATTCAGATACACGGGGCCAACGGGCTGTCCGAGGAGTTCGGAGTGGAGAGGCTGTGGCGCGACGCGCGGATGTTCACCATTCCGGACGGGACGACCCAGATGCAGAAGCTGATCGTCGCGCGCGACCTTTTGAAGCTCAGCGCCTTCTGCTGACAGCGTAAAAACCCTCAAACCGCAAAAAACCCTCAAACCAGATCTTGCATAGGACGGACCAGGGGGAGGCCATGGAGTACGAGACCATAATCTACGAGCGCAGCGAGACCCGTGCCACCATCAGGCTCAACCGGCCGGAGGCGATGAACGGCATCAACGGGCGCCTGGTGGAAGAGATGGAGTCCGCGCTGGCCGACGCCGCGGCCGAGCCGCTGCTCAGGGCGTTGGTGCTGGCGGGGAGCGAGAAGGCGTTCTGCGTGGGGGCGGACCTGAAGTTCGTCCTGGGCGAGCTGATGGGAGACGGGAGCCTGAAAGACGGCTTCCTGGCCGACGTGAAGAGGATGCTGGATTCGATCGAGGGCTTTCCGGCGCCCGTGATCGGGGCGGTGAGCGGCATGGCGCTGGCGGGAGGGCTGGAACTCCTGCTCTGCTGCGACCTCATCGTGGCCGCCGAGAGCGCCGTCTTCGGTGACGCGCACTCCAACTACGGGTTGATACCCGGAGGCGGGGCGACCGTCAGGATGCCGAGGCGCATCGGGGCGAGCAGGGCCAAGCTGCTCATGTTCACGGGCGACTCCCACGGCGCGGCCGAGATGGAGCGCTGGGGACTGGTCGACGTGCTGGCCCCCGACGGGGAGCTGGAGTCGACGGTGGACGGGATCGTCGAGCGGCTCGAGGAGAAGAGCCCGCTGGTGCTGCGGACAATGAAGTCCCTGGTCAACGGCGCGCGTGGGATGCCGAAGGAGGACGCGCTGTGGGAGGAGATAGAGGCGCTGGACGCGCACCGGCGCTCCGAGGACATGCGCGAGGGGTTGCTCGCCTTCAAGGAGAAGCGCCCCCCGGTCTTCCACGGCAAATGACTCAGTTGGGGGTCAGGCAGGATTCAAGTCAGTATGTAACAAAAGGGCCTGACCCTTTTATTACATCGGTGAGGGGGTAATGATGGACTTCAGCGACACTTCGATAGTCATCACCGGCTCGGGGCTGGGCATCGGCAGGAGGGCGGCGCTCGAGTTCGCCTCCCGGGGCGGCCTGGTGACGGTGAGCGACCTGGAAAACGAGAGGGCGGAGGCGGTCGCCTCCGAGATCACCGGGGCGGGGGGCAGGGCTCTGGCCATCGCGGCCGATGTGACCGACTACGACCAGGTGAAGGCGCTCATCGACGGCGCCACAACGGAGTTCGGCCGCGTGGACGTGCTGATTAACAACGCGGGTACCAGCAAGATGGCCATGTTCGTCCAGACGTCCCCGGCGGACTGGACGTTCGAGATCGACCTCTGCCTCTACGGGGTCATGAACGGCTGCCACGCGGTGCTGCCACAGATGATCGAGCGGGGATCCGGCAGAATCCTCAACATCTGCTCGGATGCGGGCCGGGTCGGCGAGCCGGGGCTGGCGGCCTACTCGGCGGCAAAGGCCGGGGTGGTCGGCTTCACCAAGGCGATCGCGAAGGAAGTCGCCCGGAACAACGTGCTGGTGAACTGCCTGTGCTTCTCAGCCATCAGGACCGAGGGCATCCAGGCCATGTTCGACACCATGCCGGGCATGGAGGAGAAGATGGTCAAGCGCTACCCCATGAAGCGCATCGGCGAGCCGGAGGAGGCCGTCAACGCGATGATGATGATGGTCTCCGACTACCTCACCTTCACCACCGGCCAGGTGCTCTCGGCCAACGGCGGCTACGCGATGGTGGGCTAAAGGCGGAAGCGGGCCTCGCCCGGGTCGGCACGCCTACGGCCAGGGCACGTCGGCCACGTACACGTCGACGTTCTCCTCCCCCATGTCGATGCCCCAGTTGGAGGAGAACGCCACCCTGGTGAGATCGGCATTGGCGGCGGCGTGGGGCTCCTCGAAGTAGGCCTGCTTCTCGGCGTGGTCATGGCAGATCCGCCTGACCTCTCCGGAGCCGTCGATGGCGAGGGCGAAGATCTCGTTCTCGAAGGGGTCCCAGTCGCCCTCGGGATCCCCGTGCTCCGGGCCGCCTCCCTCCTCGCTCCACTCGTGGAACGTCGAGACGACCACCCACCCCGGCCTGTCCAGGCAGCGGCCCGAGACGTGCGTGCCGAAGTACCAGTCGGTCTCCAGGATGGGAGTCGCCCGGCAGGATGGGATGCTGTACTTGATTATGTAGGAAGTGTCCGGGAAGTCCGGGTCGTTGGCCCCGCACATCACGAACGCCTGGCTTCCGTCCTTCTCCAGCGCGAAGTCGCCGTGGTGACAACCCCCGGTCACCCGCCCGACCAGGTTCCAGTCAAGGTCGAAGAGCTCACCACCGAGGTACGGCTCCTTACCGACGTCGCCCCAGAGTACCATCACGTAATCACCGTTCGGGGTGACGGACACCCAGTCGATCCCGGCCGGCGCCTCACCCAAGCTCTTCTTCGGCCCGACCCGGTCCTCGCCCATGTAGTAGACGAAAACGTCTTGAGGAGTCCCGTCATCACCACCGAGCCCGGCCAGCGCGACGATGTTCCCGTCCCGTGAGAGGTTTCCCTCTCCGGTCAGGTTGACCGCGCCGTACTCCTTCCAGGTGTGCACCACGGACCCCCGGCGGCGGCTGCAGGACCACCTCATGAGGCTGTTCTCGTCCACGTAGTAGAAGGCGTCAGGGTCGTCGGGGTCCCAGCGGGGGTCTATGGCCGACACGAGGTTCTCGCCGTCCCCGGTCTTCACGCGGTGCAGCACCTCGTAGGTCTCCGCGTCGAGCACCAGCCACTGCGACTCCGAGTCGCGCAGCACCATTAGCGTGCCGTCGGAGTTCCAGGGGTTCATCCTGGAGTAGTCGTTCACGATGAAGTCGAGCCCCATCGATCGTGCATCGGTGACCCGTTCGACGGTCGTGCCGAACACCGGGTCCTCGAAAGGCTCCAGGTAGCCCGGCCTGGGCAGTTCGGGCTCGCTCAGGGCCCGGCTGTCGCTCCCCGACAGGTCGCCTGCAACGCCGTCGGGCTCCCGGGAGGAGGGACTGGTGGCTTCCTGCCGCGCCGTGCCGCCACAGCCTCCTGGGAGAAGAAGCGCCAGGCAGCAGGCAAGCAGGATAACGGTGGTGGCGCGAGCCGCTCTGGTTGCTCTTGTCATCTGGGTTCTCAGCACGCTTCACGACTTCCGATTGGAGCTATCCAAGGGTACCATATTCGCGAGCCGTGCCCGCATGCCCGGACCATCCGGATACCGCGGAGGAAAGAACCGGTGAGACACGCTGTTCATCTCGAGCCCGAGGTCCTGGCCAGTATAAGGCGGCACAGCCGAGGGAAGTGGATCGTCCGGGGGGCCGCCGCAGCGCCGCTCCTGCTGGGCGTCCTGGTCGCGCTCGCAATCCTCATCTCCAGGGCTGCGAGGCCCGGAGCGCTGCCGGAGGTCAATCCGCTCCTGTGGGTCCTGCTCCTGGTGGTCGCCGCGGTTCCCGCCGTACTGATCCCCATGGTAAAGCCGGAGCGGCCACCCATAGTGCCGCACCCGGACCCCGCCGGGCTCGAGGTATTCCGCGACGCCCTGGAGGGGGTGAGCCTCGCGGTAGGGGCGGAGGTGCCGCCGGTGTCAGCACTCGACCTGCCGACGGTCAACTCGATATCCCTCCTTTCGGGCGGGAAGCCGTCGGTCGGAGTCACTGCCGACGCGCTTGCGGCCGCGTTACCGGCGCGGCATGCGGAGGCGATGATGGCGCACGAGCTCGCCCACGTCGTACTGGAAGATGTGGTTGTGGGGTCCTCATGGGGCAGGGTGGCGCTGATGTTCCTCATCCTGGAGGCGACCGTGCTGCTCCCGTTCGTGCTGCTGGCCCTGGCATTCGGGTTCGGCACCTGGATCTACCCCTGCATGGGCGCCTGGATGCTGTTCACGCTTGCCCTGGTCGGGCTGCTCGGTCCCCGGATGTACCGGCAGAACGACCTGCTGGCCGACTCCATCGCCGCGAAGATTACGGGAGATCCCGAGGCGCTGAAGGACGCCATTATCGAGGCGCGCGGGATCTTCAACGCGAGCGCCGAGCCGTTCCCGCCGTTGTCGCGTTACAAGGAGCTGCTCTTCGTCTACGAGGTCCGTCCCGAGGTGGACTACAAGGCGTTGAGCGAGTGGAACAATGAGCCGGGTGACGTCCCGCCCGATCCGGAGGAGGTGGAGTCCGAGCTGCGCTGGGTGCGCAAGCGCGGCGCCTTCCCGCGTGTCAGCATCGACCGGCGTATCGAGAACCTGGAGGCCATCGAACGCGGCTCCTGGCCGCAGTTCGAGCACTGAGCCTGCTCCGTCCGCGATCTCCAGCCGATGCCCCCCCTCATCTGAAACCGTCGTTGACAGCCGTCATTCAGCCCTGGTGCGCGAGGAGCCATACTGACAGCAAGAAGTACAAACCGGGTGAAGGAGTCACTTTGAAGAAGCTGTGTATCGTGGTGGCCCTGTTGCTCGTTGCGGCGGTCGCGTTCCTGCCGGGGTGCGGCGGCACGGGGGCGGGGAAGGTCGAGGAAGGCCTGGGGTCGGTGAAGCAACCCGCGAGCCAGGCCGCCTCGACGGTCGCTGAAGGTGCAGGATCCGGCGCTCCGGCGAGCGGGACCGAGCGCGTCGTCCTGGGAGGCGGTTGCTTCTGGTGCATCGAGGCGTCGCTGGACCTCATGGACGGGGTCGTCGAAACGACGTCAGGTTACGCGGGCGGTACCTCAATCGCGCCGGGGTACGATGAGGTCTGCGCCGGCAACACCGGGCACGCGGAGGTCGTCTCGGTGGTCTACGATCCGGCCAGGACCTCGCTGGAGAAGGTGCTGGACGTCTTCTTCGCCTCTCACGACCCGACCTCGCTGAACAGGCAGGGCAACGACGAGGGGACCCAGTACCGCTCCGTCATCCTCTGCGACTCCGACGGGCAGAAGGCGAGGGTCGAGGCTTACATCGAGAGCATCAGGGGCGACTACGACGGGCCCATCGTCACCCAGGTAGTGAGACTGGGCGAGTTCTACCCGGCGGAGGACTACCACCAGGACTACTACGAGAACAACCCCGACCAGCCGTACAGCCGCTACGTGATCGAGCCGAAGGTCGAGAAGATCAGGAAGCTGCTCGGCCTGCCCTGAGGCGGGTCCGCGCCACGCGGATTCCCCCGGGCCCGGTCCCGCCGGTTACGCCGTCTCACCGCCCCGCTCTTCCGAGGTCGCTCAGCAGCCGCCTGATGCGGCCCCGGAGCCTGGGGAGAAACCGCGCGGGGGTCGGTGGCTCGGCTGGGGGGTTGGCAACCTCCGGCAGGAGCGAGTGGGCCTGCAGCTGCCGGAATTCCTCGGTCTTCGCCGAAAGCTCGGCCTCCAGCCGCCGGCATTCCCCGGCTCTCACCGAGAGCTCGGCCTCCAGCCCGGTCACGTACTCGGCGGCTTTGAGGGTCTCGTCGTGCCTGTCGAACTCCCTGCGGGTGATGTCCCGCGTGCATCTGAAGGAGGTGCCGACGGATAGTTCAAGCCTGGCCTGCGGCTGGTCGGGATCGACCCGCCGTGCGTCGTCCGGAGTCGTGACGGTGTAGGTCAGCTCCATCGGCGAGCCACCGAGCCGGATGGTGGCGCGGGAGACGAGGCAGCAGCCCGGCATGCCCTCCTCCTCGTAGCACTCGAAGAGTTCTATCGCCACCAGTCCTCCAACGGTCGCTTTCGTTCCACGAGGACGATTATAGTGCCAGTCGCTCCGGGCCGGAAGGAGGACGGGCCGCGGCCCGCTCGCTCCTGATTGCATTTTGCCCGGGGTGGAGATTTAATTGTCTGACCATGGCTGACATCCCTTACATAGAGGGCGCGGGAGCGCACTCCTACGGCGACCCGTTGAAGATCCCGTGGCACGGCAAGGTCACCATCGGGAAGTACTGCTCGATCGCCCCCGGGGTCGAGCTCAACATGATCGGCGATCACAAGATCGACTGGATCACCTCCTACCCTTTTCACAACATAGAGAGCTGGGGCTCGGACGTTCCGCTGCAGCCTCTGAACCGGCCCAGCGAGATCGTCATCGGCAACGACGTCTGGCTGGGCTACGGGTGCCGCATCATGCACGGGGTCACCATCGGGGACGGCGCGGCGATCGGCGCCTACGCGGTGGTCGCCAGGGACGTACGTCCGTACGCGGTGGTGGTGGGCAATCCCGCCAGGGAGATCCGGCGCCGCTTCAGCGACGAGATCGTGGACTACCTCCTGGAGGTCAGGTGGTGGGACTGGCCCGAGGAGAAGGTCAAAGAGAACCTCCCGGTCCTGCTGAGCGGAGACATGGAAGCGCTCAGACGTATCGCCTGAACCCGCCTTCCTACTAAATACCGCGTCCTCTCCGGGACTCCCGGCGTGATGGACTCCCCTTTTTAACCGGAAATCGATACCAGGGTGCAACCGGGTTAACGGGCGTGCCGTATACAGGTAGCACGAGCCGGTCAGGAAGGATTGACGAGATGGGTTCTGGTGCAGGACGTTGCGAAAACCCCGTGAGGACCGTGACCGGGTGCGTCCTGGTCCTCCTCCTCGCCACAGTCTCTTCACAGGCCGCCGGCTGCGGCGGCGCACGCGTTCCGTCCGGCAACTCTCCGCTGCTGGAGAGCTCAGGGACCGGCGGCGGCTCTGCCCCTGCACTTTCCCACCTGGCCACGCACGAGATGCAATCGGGTACTCACAGGCCGGAGCTGCTCGTCAACGGGGACAGGCTCTACCTGGTGGTCGTCGAGCACCTCCAGCGGGAGGAAAAGCGGGTAAGGCACATGGGATACACCTTCGAACCCGGCTCCGGGCGGCTGGACGCCGGCTTCCCGGTGAGCTGCGAGACGGAGGAGTACGGTCAGGGTGCGGACCACCGGGCCGTCATCGTTGGTGACGAGATAGTCGTCGTCTACCAGTCGAACATCATGGATCCTTCCAGGGAGTACCGCGGGGGCCCGATGGAGCAGTACGCGAGCAGCCAGTCGCTCCTGCTGTCGCGGTTCTCGGCTGATGATGGGCGGGAGCTTTTCAGGGGGCCCGTCGTGGAGAGGGCCACCGATTTTGAGGACGACAACTTCCCCGACTTCTGCATACTCCCCGGCGGCGACAGGCTGCTGGTGAGCACCGGCAGCGGCGGCGGGTACAAGATGAGGGAGGTCGACATGGAGGGGAATGTCCTCAGCACCGTCGGGCGGCCAGTCTCCCGGAGCGGCGTTCCATCCAGCATAGGGAACAGCATGCTCTACGGGCCGGACGGGCGGATCCTGTTGTTCAGCAGCACCCATACGCCCGAGGGCGGCAACATCACGGTAGCGACGCTGGACCAGGAGTACAACGCCGTGGCCTTCAAGGAGTTCGAGACCCAGGGCAGGGACGACAGCTTCCCGACGGGAGTCCTCTATCGGGATGGTTACTACTTCGTGGGATACGGGTCCCGGAATGACTGGAGCGGCTCGGTCGAGGAGCACCCGTACTCGCCGTACCTCATGGTGATCGACGCGGCGACCATGGAGACCGTCGCGGATCTCCAGGTAAGCGACAGGCCCGGCGCGGGGCACTCGCATCCGACCCTGGCGGTGCTGGGTGACAGGCTCTTCTATGCCTGGAGCACCCGCGCGGAAGACCCGGGCTCAAATGCCCCGCAGGTGCTCGTCGAGGAGTACGAGCTGAAGTAACAGGAGTCCGATGGGAGACCACCCCGGACCGGCGCGATGCCGTCCAGGCATACCTATAGAGCATCGGGGGTGACTACGACGGACCCACACTTACTCCTACACGGTCGGCTTCCACCTGTGTAACCGGGAAGAGGGGAAAAACTTACGGGCTGGGGGAAGTAACAACCGTGATGCACGGTCACGCCGTCTTGATGTCACACCCGTGGTCTACCCTGTCATTGTGGCTTTCAACAGCGGCAGACCAGCCTCGGAGCAACTACATCGAGGCGCGGCCTCCACGGCAGATTGGGGAGTGAGATGGCGGTAACAGAGGTCTTGAAGGACTACATAGAGGAGCTGGCGATCGGAGAGGGCGTGGTCGAGGGGGCACTGGGCGTCCTGCCCGTTCACTCGAGCAGACCGGGTGAGCTCGTCTACATCACCTACGACGAAGCGCTCGGGAAGAAGGCGATCACGGTCACGGAGGTCAGCGAGGGCGGCTCCGTGCCGGAGTTGAAGCTGACCAACAAGGGCGGTGAAAGGATCCTGATCCTCGACGGGGAGCAGCTGGTCGGCGCGAAGCAGAACCGCATCCTCAACACGACTGTTCTCGTGGAGGCGCACGACACCCTCACGATACCGGTCACCTGCGTCGAGCAGGGCAGGTGGTCCTACGCGGAGGGGAAGTACGCCGGCAGCAGGGACATGGGTGGTTCGAGGCACCAGATGGTCGCACAGGAGAGGGCCAGGAAGGCGGTGGCGGTATCCTCCAACCTCAGGGCGCACCGTAGGTACGACGGAGACCAGGGCGGGACCTGGCACAGGCTCAGCGAGCGCATGTACGACATCGGTGTGGAGTCGGACACTTCAGCCATGGAAGACATGTACGAGTCGCTGGAGGACCGGCTGAAGGTATTCCTGGAGGCGCTGGCTATCGACAGGTTCGACCGCCCGGAGAGCATCGTAGGAGCCGTATTCACACTGGAGGGCAGGATCCTGGGCATGGACACCTTCGACAAGCACGGCACGGCGGCTCGCGCCTGGGAGAAGCTCATCAACTCTTATGCCATCGAGGCGCTGCGTGCCGGCAAGGACGGCAAGGCCGACACGGGGGCGGCCAGGGAGTTCCTCGAGAGCATTGCCGCCGCCGGGATGGACATCTTCAGCCCGCCGGGGCTGGGCAAGGACGTCCGGTTCCAGGACGACACGGTGGTGGGCTCCGCCCTGGTGGTGGACGACCAGGTGATCCACGCCTACGCCTTCAGTATCCAGGATCAGGACAATGCTGAAGCCGAAGGACCACACACGACGATGACCGGCTTCAGCACCAGGCTCAGGCAGGCCCGGCACAGGGAGTAGACGAACCAGGAAGATCCCGGAGAAGCAAGGAGCAACCAGATGGGCAGGAAAAGGAGATGGCGCGCAGATCCGCTACGCAATCCTGCGGGGGACTTCCCCCGGCCCCCCCTGTCGGCGGTTCAAGTACAAGCAAAGGTAGACCAGGAGTGAAATATCGGATTCAAGGTCAATAGCGAGGCCATGGTCCTGGAACGTGGTATGTAGGCTGCGCAAGTTGCGCGATGACGAGGTCCATCCAAATCATAAGGATTCTGCAGGGATGGTGGTGAGGGGCGGAATTGAACCGCCGACACCTGGATATTCAGCTGGTCTCTGCAGTGTTTTGGGGTGGTCAAAGGCCTTGACTTCTATGGTGTTCTAGGCCTCTCCTCTGCACTGGTCGAACCCAATAATTAGGACTATCGTGCGCATCAGAAGCAGTACCTGGAAACCATGACGGCGGGATCGTTCAAGTGTTACACGTAGGGCCGCCCTTTCACGTCGGTTGTTGCTCGTCCGCGCAGCGCCAGACGCCGAACCGGAAGGACCCGGCGAAGAGCGCCAGTTAGGCGATGCCATGACAAGCGCCGCTGGTAGCTTCTGTCTCTACGACAACTAGGGGCGGCCAGCACTAGACATGGCCGTAGTAAGGGCTGTCTGAAGTGGGGACGGCTGGAGCGTGACATGCGGTGGTACAGGGCTTCCCCTCACGGTCGCAGATGACCTCGCACCCAAGAAAACCGCTCGGACTATTCAGGGTAGTCTCGAATCTACCGATAAGAAAGAAGGCGGGTGGCAGTCTAGGGGAGGAGTAGCGGTGCGCGCAAAACCAATCGCAGTTTCTACGGTCTTGTTTCTCGTCTTGAGCATTGTTGTTCCGGCCGTTTTCCTGTCCGGGCCGGCGCTGGCGGACTTCGTGTGGAACGACTCGCACGGTCCTCAGCCGGGGAGTGGGTACTCACTGGCATACGATGCCACGAACGACATCTTGTACCGCGGGACAATTGGAAGAGGTGTCTGGAAATACCAGGGAGGAGCCTGGTCCCAGGCGGGAACCCTCCCGGTTACTTCGGGCGTCAGGTGCCTGGCTTACGACGAGGACCACAACGTGTTGTACGCGGGTACATATCAGCAGGGCGTCTGGCGATGCAATAACCCGGATACTTCTCCTGTCTGGTCAAGCATGTCGGGTGGCGTGAGCACCTATGACATATTCGCGCTGGTTTATGATGGTTCCGGTAACCACCTGTACGCAGGGACCTATAACGACGGCGTCTGGAGATGCGACAACCCGGATACTTCCCCCACCTGGACAGACACGGCGAGCGGACTTGATGGCAAATGGATCTTTTCTCTCGCATACGGTACGGGACACGACGTGCTCTACGCGGGCACCAATACGAACGGTACCTGGATATGCACCAGTCCCGCCACGTCCCCCTCGTGGGCCAGCATACCTGGAGGTATAGGCGGGAGGGTTACCTCCCTGGCGTACGACGGTCCCGCGAGAAACGTGCTGTACGCCGGCACGGACCTTGGAAATGTGCAGCGATGCGATACGCCTGACAGCGCGCCCTCATGGACTGACATCGGAGGCGGAGTCGTGCACAACCCGGGCTGTATGGTCATGGACGTCGGCGGAAACCATCTCTACGTCGCCATAGGCGCCACGGGCGTCTCGCGTTGCGACAATCCCAATACCGTTCATTCGTGGACCGGCACCGGCGGGCCGAGCGCCGACTATTACCTGCTCGCGGTTGCATACGACTCGATACACAACGTTGTCTTCACCGGTGCCTATGTGAACGGGATCTTTGACTGTACTCTGCCGGACACAGCCCCGTCCTGGTCTCAGGTCGGAGAAGGGGTAAGCGAGAACAATGTTACCTCGATGGTATACGACAGCGGGGGTGACGTCCTCTACGCGGCCGCATACAACCGGGGAGTATGGCGTTGCGATGCACCCCAT
>JAZDFZ010000010.1:0-2338 GCA_043807425.1 Actinomycetota bacterium | reverse complement strand
CCTTGATCGCGGTCAGGGTGTCGACGAATCGCGCGGCCACGGCATCCTCGGCGAACGGTCGCTCCCCTCTCGCGGCGCGGCAACAGACGTGGTACGCGGCTCCTGGCACGAACACCCTCGGCTTCCGCGGCATCCAGCACCTCCCGGGAGTTCCAGGTCAGGAGTCCATCACAGAATCGACAGAGTGTGATGTCGGGTAAGCCGAAGGTGTGGAGCGCGTTAGGGGACGGCCTTATCTGTTTCCCCGGGTTTCCCAGGGGTGCCTAAGTAGACCAACCATGGCATCTCCACAACCTTCGACTCCCCACAGATCCGGACGTGCGGATTTCCCGCATCCGGCTCTTCAGGTCACGGGCTCGCTGCTGAGGTGTAGGTACTGTGGACGATCCGGGCTGGTGGCAAGGGGTAACGCTGGAGGAGGCGGTTAAAGCGCACCCATGTCATCTTCGCCTTCTGGCTCCGGCGGGCTAACCAGTACCGCCAGATGCGCTGCACGCGCTGCCGGAAGGCGCCGATGGCAAAGCAGTTCCCCGCTATCCCGTAGTAGCCGAAGTGCCCCCGCAGGATCGCGGACAACATACGGTGATGAACCGGGACCCCCGCATGGAGGTTGTACCGGCACCACAGGTTCACCGCGCGCACCGCTCGCCGAAACCGACCCGCCTCGGTCTTCCGCTTGACCATCCAGCTCCCCTTCCGCGTCGCCCCCCAGTAGTGGGTGAACCCCAGGAAGTTGAAGGTCCCGGGCCGTGGCCCGTCGTCCCCTCGCTCTCCCGGTCGCTTCCGGGGCCGGCCAAACGGCACCAGCCGGGTCTTCTCCGCATGCAGGGTCAGGCCGTACTTCCCCAGTCGCTTGGGAAGCGCCTTCAAGACGCGCTCGGCGTCCCGGCGCTCGGCGAACACCAGCACGGCATCGTCCGCGTATCGCACCAGGAACGCCGGCCCCTGCATCCGTGGCGTCACGTCGTGCTCGAACCACAGGTCCAGGACCTCGTGCAGGTAGATGTTCGCCAGCAGCGGCGAGATCACACCTCCCTGCGGGGTCCCGGTGGTCGAGCGGCTCACGTGCCCCTCGCTCATCACTCCTGCTGCCAACCACTTGTCGATCGCCTTGCGTATCACACCATCACGCACCCGCTGGTCGAGAAACTGCCGCAGTTGTCGATGATCGAGCGTGTCGAAAAAGCTCGCGAGATCAAGGTCAATGACCCACCCGCCCCGCAGGTCCATGAGGCCCTTCCACAGCCGCTCCAACGCCTGATGCGCCGAGCGTCCGGGTCGAAAGCCGTACGAGCAGTCCAGGAAGTCCTGCTCGTACACGGCCCCCAGCATCATCGCCACCGCCCGTTGCAGGATCTTGTCCTCAAAGGTCGGAATGCCGATTGGCCGGGTTGCACCGCTGTCGCCTTTGGGTATGTGCACACGCCGCACTGGCGGCGCAAAGTAGGTCCCCGCCTTGAATCGCTCCAGCAGCCCTTCTAGGTTGCCCTGCAGGTCCGCTGCGTACGCTTCCGCGGTCACGTTATCCACCCCGACGGCCCCATCCTTCCGGGTCCGCCGGTGCGCCTCCAGCATCCACTCCATGTCGATGTGGTGCGCCAGGGTGGTGATCACCATCTGTGGCCGGCGTCTCGCCAGCTCCGCTACCTGACACAGTTGCGTTGAGATGCGATCGAGGCCCGAGGTCCCCGCCATCTGTCCCTCCGTCAGCTCCGTGCCCCCGGCATCCCCTTCCCTCCACGGGGTCCCTTCGGGTCCGGTTCCCCCGCTTCGTCGGTACTGTGAGATGCTCCGACTTCCTGCCGCCCGTCCCGACCGCCTCGTTGCCTCGGCAACCGGTACCGCCCACCCTCGTGGCCGGAAACGGCAGGACCTCCCAGGTTCCTGGCGAACCTCTGTGGCATGCCGCGCGCGCATCGCCCCCGGCAGGCTCCTCGGGTCAGGCCATACAACCCTCGGATGCTGCCTTCCGCTCCTGGTCGGGCGTCAGCACCTGCGTTTCGTGATTTCGGGGTCCACAGGCGCGGCCTACGCACTCGCTGTCTACGCTTCGTGGGCGGGATCACTCCCGCACTGCACGCAAGACTCGCTTCTGGCTGGTGGCCACCCTTCGCCGACGGGATTCTCACCCGCAAGGTTCGTCAAGGAGGTTTCCAAGATCCCTGCTCACTTATTTCAGGTCATCTCTTCCCCCTCCTCCAGGCTTGGCCTGGCGCACACGTGGTACCGAACGAAGCTCGAGCTCAGGTTCCTCCACCAGTCTCAGCCCAATCACGTTCAGCACGAGGAACAACGGCGTCCACACAAAGACCATCGAGAGAGAGTGCAGAAGGAGCCC
>JAZDFZ010000009.1:0-26771 GCA_043807425.1 Actinomycetota bacterium | reverse complement strand
GGGCTTGCGAACCCGCGCCGGGATCACCACGCAGGAGTAGTGCTCGGCCATGTCGGCATACGTCTGGTTGATGTCGGGCTCGTAGCGGCAGGGATGCGTGACCCCGGTCTTGGTGTTGTCGGGAACCAGGATCTCCGGGGTTCCGCCGAAGAAGTCGAAGCAGCGCACGTGGGCGCCTATCCAGTGGATGATCTCCTGGGAGGGAGTGGCCTCGACGTAGGTGTAGCTCGAGAACCCGTGGGTGGCGACGAACACCTGGGCTTGGGCGATCTCGCCGGTCTCGGGGTCCACGATCGGCATCGTCATCCCGGCGAAGTCCGTGAAGAGCTTCATCCCCGCCTTGTGGTCCTGGCGCATGGAGAGCTCGCCCGACGCCCTCCATCGCCTGTAGTGCTCGCAGAACCGCGAGTAGGAGTAATGGTCGCCTCTGTGCTCCTCGGCATACTCGTACCAGAGCAGCATGAGCGTGACGCCCTTCCTGGATAGCTCCTTGTGGACGTCCTTCCACTCGGGGAGGGGTTTCTGCGGCTCGTGCTCGGACTCTCCATAGAGCGCCTTCTCGAGGATGTCGTCATCTACCCCTTCGGGAAGGGGCCAGGTGATGTTCGCCTCCCGGGCGCGCTTGAGGCACTCGCCGACGGTGGTCGCCGAGATGTTCAAGGACCTTGCGATCTGGCGGTTGGTGAGACCGGCCTCTTGTGCAAGCCTCAGTATGTCTTTAGTCTTTCTCATGGATAACCTCCTGGCTGGCATTTCCTCCTCCTCTCGATCAAGGCAAGAGGATTGTCAGCCTTGGGGGGGTTATCCGGCGAGGTCCTCGCCCGGTGGCGGGTTGTTCAACCAGCGCCCGTTCAGCTCAGGCGCGAGTGTCCAGCTTCCGCAGGAATAGGTGTCCAGTTTGGACAGGAATCACTGTCCAGTTTGCTCAGGAATCGGTGTCCAGCTTGGGCAGGAGCATGCACACAAGCCGGACATCGCCACCAGAAACATCCGCGACCTCATGCGGTACCGTGCCTCGCTGGTGCGGATGCGAACCGGCGTCAAGAACAGAATCCATGCTCTTCTCACCAGGCTCAATGTAAAGAACGCCTACAGCGACCTCTTCGGGAAGGCCGGCAGACGCTATCTCAAGCGCCTCGAGCTCAGCCCCTTGCACCGTGAATCTCTCGATGGGTACCTGCGACTCGTGGATTACCTCAACTCCGAGATGAAGAGAGCGGAGGCACAGGTCGCAGAGGCCTTTCGCGGATCTCACGAGGCGCAGCTTCTTGCCACCATCCCCGGTGTGGGACCGGTTCTCGCGCTGACCATCGCCTCCGAGATCGACGACATCGACAGGTTCCACTCGGCCAAACACGTCTCTTCCTACGCAGGGCTGGTACCCTCGACGAGCCAGTCCGGGGCCCACGCCTGGCACGGGAAGATCACCAAGCAGGGATCCGCGTGGTTGCGCTGGGCCCTGATTGAAGCGGTCATTCACGCCGTCAGATACCAGAGTCCCATAAAGGACAGCTATGCGAGGCTCAAAAAGAGGAAGGGAAACAAAATAGCGCGGGTGGCGGCCGCCCGCAAGCTCTGCACCTACATCTACCACATGCTGAAAGAGGACAAGGATTACGAAAGCGTCATCCGCTACCTGAAAAGCGATCTGGGGTGAGCCCGCGAACTGTCCTGGGCACCGAAAGCCCGCTAAGCTGATTGAGCAGCCCCGGTTCGCATGACATATTGTGCCTCTCACAAGAAGCACGAAGGGATGGATGAACGAGCTTCGCTCATAGCGGACGGATGATAAGTGCAAGACGGAAAGGAGTCCCGATGATGAAATGAGCCACGAGCGCGAGAGTTGACGTACGGCTGCTTTTCAGGGATGGACAGTCGGGCAGCATTCAGGACCGTCGGCGGTTCACTCTAAAGGCGTCGATGTAGACGTCAAGCAGATCGCCACCACTAATTATTATCAGAAGCCGTAGAACTTGTAATGAACTTGAACGAGTCCTTGATCTGCTCATAAAGCGGAGATTCGACGTTCATCTCGATCCAGTAGAGGTACGGTTTCTTGTAGACCACGATGTCACCGTATTCGCTCTGACTGGGCAGAGGCTCTTCCGGCACCGGCGACTCCTCGTCATAGTAACTGCGGTATTTGATCCTTGCTCCTTCTACCCCATCGATGGCTGTTCTACCGTACCATCTATAGTCATTGTAGTAATAAGAGTCATCGGCATTCACCACCTTCGCCTTCGCCACATCCAGGGCTTCCTTCAATTCATCATAGACCCGTTCAGCAGGCAGGCTCGTATCAATAGGTGCGCCCGTCCACGGCATCACGCGATAGACATACACCTCCACCCTGCCCTGCTGCCCCCGCCCGGAATACGAATTAAGGCTAATGCGTCCATCTGCCCACTTTCTTAGCGGATCATCGGAAGGAATCAACGAAGAGCGCGCTCCCCAGTTGTCGGGCTTCTCAATCTCAAACCCCCACTGCGGGTATTCCTTCACCTCCGCCTGATAAGGCTGCGCGAGCTTGAGGGTGGTTCCGGAGATGATGGCCAGTCCCAGGAAGGCCAGGGCGATTGGCACCAGGGACAACAGCGGCCTGTCCATCTCCAGGCGAAGCTTCATCGGACCCATGAACGCCCCGGCGACGGCGGCCACGATCGAGAGAAACCCGATGGTCACGATCGTCCCTTCGGGAACGGGCCTTCCCCAGAATATGGGGGCCTTCCCGGTGATATTCCTCTGAACCCAGGGAAGCACGATGTAGAGATAGGTGGGCGCATAGGCGATGGCCAGGATCCAGCCATACCTCTCGATAGTCGAACCGAGGAAGAAGGGGATCACGGCCCCTGCAAGCGCCATCACCATGAAGGCGACCAGGTAGTACCAGGCAATAGAGCCCGTTGAAAGGCTTCCTACATTTGATGCGCTCCAGGCGACCTGCGTCACCAGGAGGGCGCAGATAAGCGCGGCGATGACCGCGGCGGCGAGCAGCAGGAAACCCTTGAAGCCCGATACCGGATACCCGGTGCGTTTCCTTCCGGCGAAAGCGGCCTCGGGGTGGTATTGTTGTGGCGGCACCGCGGCATCGGGTTGACTCGATTCCAGGGCCGGTCTGCTCGAGAACTCATCCATCCTGCTCACCAGTGCCTCACTCGAATCATTCCGGCGTTCACCGCCCACGTCGACTCGTACACGACCGTCCCTTGAGAGTCCCTGATCCTTATGTAGAGCTCATCCGCCGATCCTATGATTCTCGAATCCCTGTCACGGGCTTCAACGTAGAAGGTGTAACCACCTGCACCGTTGATAGTGCAGGCTCCCGCGAGGAAGGCGATATCCACATCCTCGGGAATGACCATGTACTCGAAGTCGGTAGCCACGATCACCCTCGGTGGTCCGTGGCGGAGCACCTCGGTCAGCCTGAGATGCCCGGTTGGCGAAACCGAATTCGCTGAGGGGTACCTCACCCGAAGGTCGAATATCCTGATCCCTCCCAGCAGGCACAGGCCGGCGCCCTGTACGTAGCCCGAGAGAGGGTCGTAGACGACCAGATCTGCCGAACAAACCTGATCCTGGGAATAGTAGTCGTTTTCGCCCAATCTGACCCTTACGGTATAGAGGCCGGCTGGCAGGGGATCCGTGACAATCTCGGCATACCCGTGGCCCGGCGTAGTTTGGATCATCGTTGCCTCGACCTCACGCACCATGACCTCCGCACAATCCCATATCTCGAAGACGACCGAGGCGAAGGAGATGTTCCCCGATGCGATGTCTTCCTCGAGTATCGAGGCTCGCAGGATGAACTCCTCGCCCGAGCGCACTCTGTCATCACCGGTGTAGTCGACCAATACGCCCTCAGTCGTGACCACCAGCTCAACCACTCCACCGGAGGCGGCGAAGCTCTCATTCCCCTCGAAAAAGGCGGTGACCTGGTAGACGCCCGCCGGCAGACCCACCTCGAATACCCCGATAGCGAATCCTTCAGCGTCGGTCTGCCCTACACATATCTGTCCTTCCAGCGTGAATACGACCGAGAACCCGGCAAGCCCGACCCCGAGCTCATCGGTGAGCCTCGCAAGCACCTGGACGGTATCGGAATACTGGACTGCCTCGGGCTGGCTGATATCCAGGACGGTCCTCCTCAGTATGGTCAGATCTATGGGGGCCGAGGCCCCGCCTTCGGTGGTGATGACAACCGGCTGATGACCGGATATGCCGGGGGGTACCGAGACGGTGATGAGCGTGTCGCTCCAAGCGATGTACTCGCCCACTTCGATGTCCCCGATCGTGACATAAGACTCGCCGCGTTCCGGCCCGAAACCGGTTCCAACGAGCTGCACGGCCTCGCCCGCGCAAGCGATCTCGGGGTCCAGCGAATCAAGAGATGGCAGCACCAGGAACGTGCGCATGTCCGAAGTCCCCGCCGCCGTTGTCACACGCACATCTACCTGGCCGGAGACACCGGTCGGCACCACTACTCGGATTTCGCTATTCGTCCATGACACGTAGTCGGAAGCGACCGCCTGCCCAAAGGATACGTAGGAGCCCGCTCCGGCGTCGCCGAACGCGCTCCCCACTAGTGTAACGACGATGCCAATACAGGCGGCCGGGGGGGTGATCGCTTCGATCCGGGGCAATACCCCGGCAACGACCGTAACCATGGTCTCGGACATCCTTCCACCCTGGTCAGTGACCACCAACCTGATCGTATAGAGCCCTCTTGCGACCGAAGAAGTGTCCCAGACCGCCGACAGGGAACCATCAGCGGCCAGTTCCCGAGAGAACGCGATGGGTATCCAATGGGCGTCCGGAACGGGTTCAACACCCTCAGAGTAACTGAGCTCGTAGGCCGCGAACTGACTGTCCAGCGCCGTGCCTTGAATCTCTACGTCGCCCGCGGTTTCCTCGCCGTCCAGGGGCGACAGGATCGTTGCCTGCGGGGTGTCGGCGTCGATGCCTATGACCACGGCTGTCATTTCGCTGACGTTGCCACTATCGTCGGCTGCCTCGCAGACCAGGACATGCACGCCCTCACCGCTGATGGTTATCGGCCCGGTATACTCCAGCGTCGCAGTCTCGCCGAGGAGGGAGTAACTGATGCGCGAGACACAGGAACCCTCCCCGGTGTCGGTCGCGGAGATCACCACCGTTACATCGGAGGAGTACCAGCCTTCCTTCGGCAGGGCCTCACCTATCAGGTCCACAACGCAGACGGGGGGCAGGCCGTCCACTTCGCTGTCCACAGCGATGGGTTCTGACTCGGGGCTCACGTTTCCGCCGGCATCGGTGGCAATCGCGGAGATGTGGTGCGATCCTCTGGAAAGCGAAACCGCGGCCGAGAACATCCCCTGGGGATCGGCCTGCGTCCGGGTCGAGACCTGCCCGTCCACCAGGATATCGCACCAGGAGTAAGGCTCCGCCGTGCCACTTATTTCGAGCGGCGCATATCCGATGGACACGGCATCGGGCTGATTCAGCACCGGGGCGTCGGGGGCAATCGAGTCGATTGTGTACACGATCTCTATCGAGGTTGTTAGCACCTCTCCTGTTTCTGTGGTCGCCTCCGCGGTAACGGTTCCACGGTAGTCGCCGTCCGCGAATGCCCCCTGGGAGTCTACGATTATGGTTATCTGTCTGATGAGGCCGGGGACGATGCCGCCGGTCTGGTGTTCGAACCGGACCGCGCCGGCCGGGATGACATTTCCGTTGCTATCAATCAGATCGGTGCATGTAACGCAGAGCCCGGTCAGGGTCGCTGTCCTGCTGATCTCGGCGATGTAGAGGACGAGATCACCAGGCGGGGTTCCCGCCCCCGACATTAGGCCGTCGTCTTCAACGAGCCTGGTCCTGGGGCCCGACTCTACCCATATGGGCTGGGCGAAGACCCGGGTTCCGCCGATGGTCCTTGCTTCTACACGGAAGTAAGCGCCGAAACGACCAACCAAATCGCTTATTCCTATCGAATAGACGTAGCAGAATGTCACCGGATCGATGGCACCGACGAGGTCGTAGAAGGTCTCGAAATCATTCTTCCCGAAGTACACCCGCAGGTATTTGATAGGTGCCGTCGAGGTGACTATCAGCGTCGGTGTGCGGGTCTCGAGTGTGCTCTTCAGAACCACGTCGGTCGGCTCGTAAGTCCTCGGGTTCGCCCCTTCACCGAGGTCGAGCACGTAGTACATCTGGTCGATCCCGTCGGAGAAACAAGTCCTGCCAGTTCTCAGAGCATGGAGAACATCAGTCTGCCCAAAGACTCCGTCAGAGTCGATATCAGATTGCGGATCATACAGAACGAATGTCCTGTTCCTCCCCACCTTTCCAATCTGAGCCTTGACCAGTTCCGAGAACGACCAGTGACCGTCGCTGTTGGCGATTCCGAACAGCCTGCAACCCAAGGAAAGCAGATAATCCCAGAGCTCCCTATTCTCCTTCACTCCCTGGTTTATATCGGTCAGTATTTCGAGGCCCTTCACGTTGCACGCTTCGTAGGACAGCTCGGATGGCCAGATGTCCGCCCGGTCGCCGAAGCCGAAGATCTCCCAGGTGTGCCACTTGTTCCCGTTGTGGGGGCCGCAAGGATGCGGGATATACGCGAACGCCCCGGGCTGCTGCTTCAGGCTCTGCAAGAAGTAGTACTCGTAGTTCGGGCCTATAGACTCGAGACCAGGCAAGTAATAGAGAGGATCCTGCCCATCCGGGAGGAGCCCGCCCTTGATGTATTGAGAGATCCCGTAGGCAAGATAATGTCCTTCCCAATTCACGGCCGCGCTCCCCAGTTCCTCCCCGCAGATCATCACGAATACGCCTGCTGATGTCAGATCATCACAATCATATTCTTTCTCCCATTCCCACGCTGGCCTTCCCAATTCATCCTCTTCATAGACCAGGTTTGATTTCAAACCGAGCATGGGGCCATGATCGGTCATGATGACCCACGTAAGGCCCATCAGCTTGGCACCCTCCGACTGGGTGTAGGGTGTCGGGGGGTTAGGGAAGCGAATCAGCGTCCCCAGTATATCTCGGTCGAGGATGCCGCAGGCGATCTTCCTCCCACCGTCTTTGTCGAACGTCAGCGCGAGGAGCTTGGCACCGACGAACGAGTGGAACATCTGGTCGCTGTAGACCCCGTCAAACCAGGAGTAGTAGTACTTCGAGTCAAACCAGTACTCATCCCAATGCGGCTGATCGTCCTGGTCGAAGCTCGACCTGGCCGAATGCACGTGCCCATCCCCCGGGTACCACCCCGGAATATCATGGCACGTTACGTCATCATACACTGACTTGATGTAGACGCTATACTGAGTCCCATTCCACCCGGTCCACACGACCACCAGGTCCTTGTACCAGTCAAAGCCCGCGATTGACGGCCATATCCCCGAGATGTCCGACCTTACGGGTTCTGGCCCGCTTAGTGGCGCTCCCAGGTAGTCATAAAGCGCCCACCATGGGGCTCCCTGCTGCTGGAAGGCGAGCGCGAAGTACCCACGCCTGTATGTCGTCAACCGGGCCTTGGATCCTTCGCCGATCAGTATGTCAGGTCCAAGGATCGGCTCAGGATTGTTCTCGAGACCGGTCAGATCAACCATCCTGGAATGGACGCTACCGTCTTCGTGCCAAGCGACCATGCACGTTTGCCACAGGCTTGCCGAAACTGAAGGCTCTCGTCCGCTTCCGCTATCCGCAACGACCACTCTGAAAAGGTCATCTTTCAGATAGTCCATGCCCTCTAGGATTATTTGGCCATCAAGCTCATAGGTCCACAGGACTTTTGCCCTTGCGGTATTTGGGCGTGGTTCATCAGTCACGATGACGGCTATCGCGTCGCGGCTCATCCCGGAGACGCCTGTGATCGGCGTCCCGGTGTAGATTTCGCCCGACTTACGCTTCCATGCGTAGCGCCATAGCGTTGAGGTGCCATCCTCGTCCCTGTCAGCAAGGAAAGCAATATGGTAGCATTCCCATTCTGGATCCCAGGCCACGGCCGTTGCTGTCACCATGTCTGTGGTCGGGAAGCGGTCGTACTCCCAGTAGCCTCTCGCCGGATCGCACCAGAACAACCCGCAGAAGTGGTTTTCTGAAGGGTCTCTGCCGGGATCGTAGCCTGAGAAGACGATCACGAAGGTGCCGTCGTCACCGGCGGCGATGGCCGGGTTGTCCGTAACCACGAAGTGGTTGAGGTTGGGACCAGCTCCGCTTCCCATGAGGCTGTCAACCTGGCAGATATAGCAGTTGAGCTCCATTTCGTATTCAGGCTGCAGGACCGGCACGATTGCGCACATCACGTGGTAGGAAGCGAATTCATGCCACTTCACTTCGTATTCATAGGGATTGTCACTATGCATCGGCCAGTGCGTCAGCGCCGCGAAGTAGATATCAACGTTCTTGAAACTGACTTCAAGAACCAGTTGTGGAATCAGCTCCTGCCAGGTGACCACCATCCAGGCATACGGGAGACTCGCGACTTGAGCCTGACCCGCGAAGTAGCCGCTGGTTGCTTCGTCGACGCGGAAGACGTTGTCGAATAGAACATGATACGAATTGTAAGCATCGTCCAGTATGTAGACGCATGTATCATCTCGCCAGAAGTCCAATTGGTTGATAGTTGATGTCTCAGTTCCTTCCGTCTTGGTAAGATCAAGCATTGCGAAGCCACGCCAGAAATCCGGCACGAGCATCAACACGTAGGCATCCTTCTCCGGGATCGTCAGCTCCAGGGTCGGGTCCACGAAGGTCGGTTTCTTCTCTATGTCCGCAAGCACGATCTCCACAGGCACGCACTCCCCGTCGATCCAGGAATAGATGAAGGATGGTAGCGAGTCCCAGGAGGTGGAGATGAGCGATGGGTCGTCGTCGGGCTCTTCCTCCCTGTACACCTGGTCCTTGAAGATGAAGCCGGTGGCCAGGGGCAGGCCGAAGACCGGCATGCGCACACCGAGAGGCGTGGCGTAAGAGAAGGATGCATAAGCCCAGTCAAGGTAGGTGTCGAAAGAGCTCGCCAGGTGCAGGTAACCCCTGGTGCTCCCCCCACTCTCCAGGCTCCCCAGGTCCGCCGAGAGCCCTCCCTCATCCAGGGTGATACTCCCGTCGTAGAGCAGGTAGCTCGCGGGCACGCTCCAGTTGGAGAGCCTAAGGGGGAGGTAGAAGTAGTCCATGCGGAGGTCGGTGACCTCAAAGCCGTAGTTGGTCAGCTCGAAGCCGGCGCGGTAGTTCTTGCCGAGCTCCACGGTCGGTGGGATGAAGTACGTTATGGCGAGGGCGGGCGGGCCCCTGACCTGGAGGGTGGTGGTGAGGCCTGTTGACTTAACCAGGCCTTCAACCGAGTAGTTGAAGAGAGCCTTGAGCGTGTAGTCACCCGCGGTGTTCGAGTAGGGAATGGCCAGGAAGTGTAGCGTTCGGTATCCGGCCTGGGGAATTGTTCCCGCTATCGGCGACAGACAGATCACCTCGAAGCGGCCGGTCACGTCCTGCCCGCTGGCATCCAGAACTCTCAAGGAGGCGGCTGCGTCGGTAAGCTCGGTGATCCCCGAGGAGACCCGGAGGGTCAAGAGCACCGGCTCGCGCTCGTAGCAGTTGTCAGCGCTCGCGCTTACCGTGAAAGCGGCGGCCAGCGCCTCCGGGAGATCGATTGTCTCGGGGGCAAGGTCTACCTCTATGGTGTGTCCGGACTGGAGGTTGCCGGCCTGTACCTTGCCAAGGGAATGCCCGTAACCCTCAGATGTGACGATCCAGAGGTAGTCTCCGCACGGCATGTCACTGAAGTAGGCGCTTCCCCCGGAAACGGAGGTCGTCTGCCAGACGGCGTAGCTGAGAAGGTCCAGGAGGGTGACGGTCGCGCCCCCCAGGAAAGCGTGTCCGATCCCGAACACCTGGAAGTCCAGATATGCCAGGTCCGGGTTGGACAGCTCCACCGTGAAAGGAAGGACCTGGGTGACGGTCTGCTCTTCTCCCTCCGGGCCGTATGTCCCCTCCACCTTCAGCTCTCCGCTGAAGGCGTGGGGAAGGGTCATCTCCGAGGGAGGTGCCAGATAGAGGTTAACGGTGATGCTCTCACCCGGTTCTAGCGCCATCTTGGCCGGGACCGCAACGCTCATCCAGGGGAGCAACGCTATTCCCTTTATCGCGGTCAAGGAAACGGACGCGTTGCCCACGTTTGCTATCCTCAGCTCTATGCATCTGAAGTCTCCGGGCCTTAAGCCCAGGAGCAGCTCTGAGGGTGAGAGGATGAGGATCGGGGAAGCAGGGTCGGGGCCGGTTATGGAGAGGGTTGCTTGGGTCTGCGCCGCTGTTCCTTCGTATTTGACACTCGCGGTCACCGTGACGTCGGAAAGCGGGCCCGAGAGGCCCGCCTCGAGGAGGTTGGTCACAAGGTCGGAAACCGGGACCTCAAGCGTCCAGTGGCCGGTGTCGTCTGTCTGCACGTAGGCGGTCCAGCAGGCCCCCGCGCTGGCGAAGGAAACCGTCACCAGGAGGCCGGAGAGCGTCGCTGAGGCGTTCGAGGCATCACCCTGGAGGCTGATTACATCCAAGTAGGAGTAGGCCGCCTGGGAGGCCTCGATGCTTAGAGTAATAGTTACTGCCGGGGGCGGGGTCCAGGTCCCGGTGGTGGTCAGAGTCACGCTCGCGGTGTTGTTGGCCTCGTTCCTCTCCTCGATCAGCCCTGAGGCATCTAGGGCGGCCGTAACGGTGTGGGTCCCCTCATCGGCGGAAGCGGTGAACGCCTGCTCGACCGTTGTGGTGGATCCGGCCTGCAGCGAACCGACATGCGCTATCGCCACCTCGATCCCGTCCAGGGTGATGAGCAGGTCGAAGCCTGCCAGGGTCGCGGCCTCTCCCAGGTTGGCGATGCTGATCCTGGCAAGGACCGTGTCACCGGCGTTCACCGCATCGGGCGTGAGGGTGAAGCCGCTTATCACAAGATCACTGTAGAGCAGGGATAGCACTCCGAAGGAGACGGAGGCCTCGTTGTTTGTCTCCACGGTCTCGGGCAGCATTCCCTCCTCATCGGCTACCACCCGGACTGTGTGGTTCCCGCTCGAGGCCGGGCAGGCGAGCGTGAGGAGCGCGGTCGCGCCAGACGCGAGCGCTTCTATCCGCCTGCTACCCGCAAAGGCCCCGTCCAGGAAGAA
This sequence comes from Actinomycetota bacterium, assembly GCA_043807425.1. Classification (GTDB taxonomy): domain Bacteria; phylum Actinomycetota; class Geothermincolia; order Fen-727; family Anoxymicrobiaceae; genus JAHJCO01. Next base: position 15,642 of record JAZDFZ010000009.1, on the reverse strand, counting down.
GGAGAGGTTGAACCCTGTAAGAACGCTTCCCGCCCCGGAGTTGCGGATGAGGGCCTGGAGGGAGAGCGGGCTTCCGGCCGGGACCGGACCCGACGAGGGGCTGGCACTTACGGTGAGTATCTCGATATCTGGAAGTAGGAGGGTGATCTCGGGCAGGGTGACGCCGGCCTCGTTGTTATCCTCGTTCTCCTCCACCACACGGTTGAGATCCGCGTCCACTCTCGCGCTCAAGAGATGGACGCCCGAGAGGGGCAGGAAGTCGACGCTGATGGTTTTCTCCTCGCCCGAGGCGAGTCCGGCCACCTCGCGGGAGGCGAATGCCTCTCCGTCCAGGTAGAAGACCACGTAGAAGGTTAGGCCGGTGGCATTCGACAGGTTGGTGATTCTGGCCGTGGCGCTTATCAACTCCCCGTAGGAGAGGTCGGTCCTGCCGTCGGGGAGGGAGTAGGTGAGCTCGGTGATGGTGAGGTCCGGGTAGTCTATGGTGAGCATCAGGGACAAAGCGTTGTTGCTCTCGTTCGCCTCACAAATGAGGTCGTTGTCGTCGGCCCTCGCGGTGAACACGTGGTTGAGCGAGTCGAGTGTGAGGGTGAAGGGCTCGAGGGTGGCACTCGCGCCCGGTTCCAGGATATCCGTGCAGGAGACCGAGCCCAGGTAGGTGCCGTCCAGGTAGAGGCCCACCAGGAAGCTTCCGGTGGTCGGGCCAACCCCCTGGTTCGTGACAGTCACCGTGAAGGAGACTTCCGCGGGGGTCCAGGGTTCGGTCAGGGTCTCTGGATCTGTGAGGATCAGGCTTACCAGCAGATCCGGCCTGGTCTCGGCCACGGTCACATCGCGGCTGACAAGAGTGGTGCACTGGTTGGAGTCCTTGACCAGCATCTTCACCGTGTAGGTGCCTGAGTTGAGGTATGTGTAGGTGACCTCGGTTCCTAAGGCCTGGTAGTGGAATCCCTCGTAGCCTGTGTCCCCGAAGTCCCAGTAGCAGGTGACGATCTGGCCGTCGGGGTCCAGGAGGTCAATTGCCTTGAAGGTGGCGGGGACCAGAACGGTGAGGTCGCCGGGGAGCTCTATTGCTCCGGAGGGTGGTATGTTGACGGTGACCTGGAGAGTCCGCGTCTCGCCGGGGAGGCGCACCTCGAAGGGGTTTTCTACTGAATAGCCTTCTGCGGGGATTATGTAGAAGAGCGAGTAGGCCTCGTTCTCCCAGATCTCGTAGGGCAGGAGCTTGGGAACGCTCAGGAATCCTACCAGGTTTCCACCCAGGTAGACCGAAAGCAGGCCTGCCTCGGAAACCGCTCCCCTGTTTTCCACCTCCACCATGAAGTTGATGAGTCTTCCCGGGTCGGGCAGGTAGGGGTAGCTTCTCGGGGACTCGCCCACGGTGTAGTAGAGGTCGTGGAATACGAGGCCGGACCCGAAGGTGGCCTCGTACTCCCCGCCTTCACGATCCAGGACGAAGAGCTTTCCTTCCTTGCGGAAGTAGTTGCGGATGGAGAGGGTGCGCTCTCCCGTGGTGACACCCGTTACGTTGGGCCTATCCAGAGCGGGGTCGGCGAGTATGGTGAGGAAGAGCCCCGGGCTCACCGGGACGCTGAATCCCAGGTAGGGCTCCGCCTCGAGATAGGGGTGCGTGACCTGGACCTGGTCGGCGAGCCGGAATTCCACCCTCACCCCGGAGACCAGGCTGATGAGGTAATCGGGGAAGCCGTCGGCATCCCGGTCAACCAGGGTGTAGAAGTCGGCCGGGTCGTCTTCCAGGGGGGCCATGTCCTCGGCGTCTATGATTTCCGAGGAAACCCCGGTGATGAGCGGGTGGATGTCTATCCCCTTGTAGGCCTCGTGGGTTAGCTCGGCCTCGAAGGAGAGGAAAGCGCCGTCCAGGTTGGTTTGAAGTATCCAGTAGCCCACCCTGGTCTCTCCCGGGCCCACGTCCCCGAAGTCCACGGTGAAGCCGCTTGCGGTGTGGCTGCCGAATGAGGAGTCCAGGATGTCGAAGGATATGGCCAGGCCGGCCAGGTTTTCCACGATGCGGGGAAGGCCGCTTTCAATCCGCAAGCTTCTGGCGGTCCCCGCTCCCCTGTTCTCCACCAGTATTCCCAGCTTGAAGGGCACTCCCGCCTCAACGGTGCGGGGCAGGTAGTAATAGAGGAAGAGCTCGGGCTCGGGGAAGATGGTGATATGTGCGTCCTCGGTGGTGGTGGAGGTGAGCCTTCCTCCCTGGCGGTAGGAGATGGCGGCATACACCGAGTAACGCCTGCCCTCAGCTATATCCCCACCGAGCCCCGGCTTGGGGATGAGCGTCCAGGAGACACTCGCGCTTGCTCCGGAGGCGAGCGTTCCGTCCCCGTCTATGGAGGACAGGCCGGCGAGCTCGGGCGGAACCGGGTAGAACATGTCGGTGACATCCAACCCCGATTCGTCCCGGACCCTCACTTCGAGGTACAGGCCCTCCAGCGCCAGGGCTGTGGGGTTGGTCAGGGTGAGCGTTGCCTGGAAGGCTTCCCTCTCCAGCGTGGCCTGCTGCGATATCCGGATCTTGACCAGGGCTGTAAGGGGATTCTCCACCCTTGGGAGGCCCGGGAACTGCTCGAATTCAGGCAGCATGACCTCCATCCAGCCGTCTTCGGCGTGGAAGTAGATCATCTGCTCTGATGGGTGGCCTATGGGGATGCGGAGCTCTACGGTGTGCTCCACCCACTTGGATTCTTCGGCATCATAGGTGAGGAAGGTTCCCTTCACCAGCAGGTAGGAGGTCTCGGGGTCCAGATCCCCGTACTGACCGGCCATTATCTTGTAGGGGAGGCTCTGGGCGGCTCCGGCCTCTATGGTTCCCAGGTAGCTGGTCCCGAGCACCAGGCCGGAAAAGCCCACCACCGAGAGCGTGACCTCGGAGATGGCCACGCTACTCGGGTTCATGACAACCAGCCGGTCGTAGATGTCTGTCGTGACCTGGTGGGCGACCAGTATCCAGGGAGGGGTGCCGAGGAGGGCGGGCTTGTCGAACTCGGCCAGGTAGGAGATGTCCAGCGTAATGTGGTAGGTGTCGGTGATGGTGACGGGCACGACCGTCCACACCCAGGAGACCGGGCTGCAGGTGAGCATCACCGGGATTATCTCCGGCTCGGAGAGCGGCAGGACCTCGGCCACGCCGAAGACGCTCTCGTGGTGGGCGGCCGTCACGGTGAAGTCGTAGGTGTCTACCGGCACGTCTTCGATAAGCACGCGCCCCTGGGCGTCGGTGGCGGCGTTTATGACGGTGAAGTAGCTGGAGACCTCTCCCCCGTCGCGCACATGAGTCATGGGCTTTCTGCCGGTGAGGGTCACGTGGGCGTCGGGCAGGGAGGAGCCCATGTCGTTTTCAACCAGGAAAAAGAGGCTACCCCTCTCCGAGTTGGTGACCTCGCAGGAGATCCCGAAGCTCAACGACGCTTCCGCGCCCGTGACCGTGAGCAGCGCCTGGTAGGTGCCAAGCACCGTGCCTTCAGGCGGCGCGAAGATGAACAGTAGGCTGGCCACCCCTCCCGGGGGCAGGTCCCCGGCCAGTTCCCCTACGGGGGTTATCCAGGGGACCAGGGTGGAGGAATCAAGGCTGAGGCCGTGCAGGGTGGCGTGGCCCTGATTAGTGATCCTGACCTCGCGCAGGAGGCTCATCCCGGGCCGAAGCGCGACTTTCAGCATCAGGGGATCGGCAACGGGGAGCGGAACGGGGTCGGCCAGGCGGACCTGGATGATCGAGGCTTCGGCCTCCCCGCCCGAGGCGGTCACCCTCACCGTGAAGTCGGCGGCAGAAGGACTGAGCTCACTCGCGCTCATTATCAGGAGCGCTATCCTGTGACTCGCCCCGGGCTGCAGGACCGCGGGGACACCGCTGGCATCCAGTGTGGCGGTGATGTCGTCTGAGAGGTCCAGGTCGTTGAGAGCGAAGGCAAGATCGCTCAGCGCCGAGTCCCCCACGTTGGAGAGCACCAGCTCGTAGAGGATCATCTGGGTCTTTACCCCGGTAAGGAAGAGCGATGCGGGGGTGAGCAGGAGCCCCAGCACCTCGAACTCGGTGTACGCCCCGAAGGGCATGGCCCCGAAGAACACCTCGGCTACCAGCATGAATCGCCCGGCCAGCCCCGCGGGGGGCAGGTAGTCGTAGGAGAAGTATCCGTCCTCATCGGTCCCGGTGTTCTTGGACGATACGGGCATCATGCCCCGCTCGAAGAGCAGGGAGACTATCTTGTTGGATATGGGGGTGCCGTCCAGGAAGGTGAAGCGCCCGGTGACGTGGATCACCGAGCCGCGCTCGTAGACCAGCTTGTCGCATGCGACGGTCGCTATGATGTCGTCTATGTAGTTGAATTCTCCGGGGACGCTTACCGCGTACTCGGGTGTCTCGGCATCGAGCGTGAAGGTGAACTCGGCGTACCCCGTGTTGCCTGGGGTGAACAGGTAGTGGTAGAGGCCTTCTGCCGCGTCGAAGCTCATCTGGGCGCGCTCCACCCAGACCCCGCCGTCCCTGTGGTGAATAGTCATGTAGCAGACCACCCCGTAGTCGGGTGTGAGGGTGAACCCGGGGGAGCTCGCGTAGGTGACGCGGGCGGCGAGGTCGCTGGTCTCGCCGTTCACGTAGTAGTCGACATAGGGCTCCAGCTCCACCACCAGGTTGTCCAGGACCACCAGCGTCCCCAGGTCGAAGGCGTTGTTTGACTCGTCCTCCTCGGGAAGAGCATTCGAGGGGTCGGCGACCAGGGCGAAGGTGTGGGCGACCGAGGTTGGAACGAGCGCCCTCCAGGCGATGACAACCGTGCGGCTTGAGTAGCCCTGGAGCGAGTCCACACGGGCGGTTGCCACCAGTTGGCCGTCCACCAGCAGGCCCACGGTCACTTCACGTAAGCAGCCCACCACGCTCGCGTTGCTCAACGTCGCGGAGAAGGTGACAAGCTCTCCGTAGCGCACCTCGGCGGGCTGGAATGACACATCGCTCAGGTAGAAGTCCGGGTAGACGATCCTCAGGGGCGGGATGGAGGTCTCACACGCGTTGTTGGAGCCGTTTGATTCGAGCACCTCGTCCTGCTCGTCTACAACCACCCTCAGCGCGTGGGGGCCCGCGCCGGCCTGCCAGTAGGCTCGGGTGTTTAGGCTCGCGCCCGCGGCCAGGCCGAAGACGCGCTCGCGGCCGACGGGGGTCCCGTCCACGAAGAAGGTCACGTTGAAGGCGTGCAGGACGTCCGAGCCCGAATCGTTGAGGATGGAAGCAATGAGCTCGCACGAGGCGCCCCAGGACACCTCTATCTCGCCGGGCAGCCAGGTGAGGGACACCACGGCGAGGTCGGGGTAGTCCAGGGTGAAGGCGGGAAGCGCGAGTGAGGCCACGTTGTTTGCTTCGTTGGATTCGGATACCCTGCCGGTCCCGTCCGCCCGCGCCTCGAGGGTACGGTTTCCCGGGCGGGGAGAGGCCCAGATGCTGACCCTTAAGGACTGGCCGGGGGCGAGCGTCTCGACGTACGCGCTTCCCAGGAACTCGCCGTCGAGGTAGAAGGAGACGTAGAAGGAGGAAGCCTCGGCGTCCCCGTTGTTCACCACGCCCGCTGCGAAGGAGACCATCTCCTCGGACGACCAGGCGGTTCTCGCGGGGCTCCAGGTGAGGTCTACAAGCTCGAGGTCTGGGAAGTAGACCTGCGTGGTGGCTATGGGGGCTTCGAACGAGTTGTTGGTCTCGTTCGACTCATCGATGTTTTCCAGCAGGTCGTCGGCCACGGCTTTCAGCAGGTGCGCGCCGGGCGCAGCCGTCCAGAGGTAGGTCACATCGACGGTCTGTCCTACCGCGACAAGAGCGTCGACCCGCGCGTAGCCCAGGTAGGTGCCGTTCAGGTAGAAACCGACCAGGAATCCCTTCGTGGTGGGGTTCACGCCCTGGTTGGTTACCCGGACGGTGACGGTGACGAGCTGGCCCTCATCCGGCGTGACGGGGTCCCAGATGAGCTCCTCTATCGAGAGGTCGGGCCGGATTTCCCGCACGGCGACCGTCAGCGTGTCGGTCGAGACGGCCCCGGCGTCGTCGGTCACCCTGAGCGTCACCGTGTAGAGTCCCGGGGCGTTGAAAGTGTGCTCGGCCTGCGCCGCGGCGAGGGTAGAGCCGTCGCCGAAGTCCCAGGACCAGGAGACTATCTGTCCGTCGGTGTCGTAAGAGCCGGTGGCGTCGAAGTCGACCACCTGCCACAGGTCGACCGCCAGGTCCTCACCGGCTTCGGCGACCGGAGCGAGTGTCACATCCGCGGTGACTACAGCCAGGTCATTGCCGGGGTCCGTGTCCGTGACGCTGCTGGAGAGGACCACAGCGCTGATGGTTACGGTCCCGTTCGCCTCAGGGGTCCAGGCTACCGGCAGCAGGCTGGAGGCGCCGGCCGCAAGGGAGACGTTCACCTGTCCAATAAGGGTACCGGTGAGCGGCTCTCCAAGGTAGATGCCTACGGTGAAGGAAGCGGGCGCGGGACCCGCGTTGTGAACCGAGACGTAGATGGTTGAGACCCTGCCGACCACGGGGTTGACCGGCGCGAACGAGATCCCGGTCAGCGCGACGTCGCACAGCGCGCTCGGGGTGCCGCTCGAGGTAGCGCTTGCTTCGCTCTCGTTGCCGGCCACGTCCACGGCGGTCACCCGGTAGTAATAAACGGTGCCGTTTTCCAGCGTGGAATCCTCGAAAGCGTTCGAGGCCAGGAGTGAGGTCACAAGGGTGAACGGGCCGGCGGGGTCGATGGCCCGGTAGAGGCGGTAGCCGGCAAGGTCGCTCTCGGTGGAGGCGTCCCAGGAGAGGAGCAGCCGGCCGCCGGTCTCGGGGTCGAGCACCACTATATCTGCGGGAGCGGCGGGCGGGGCCCGGTCGGTTATCAGGACGAAGTCCAGGAAGCTCACGTTGGAACCGTAGTCAACCGCCTCTACGCGCAGGCTTACCGCGCCCTCTGCGAGCTCGCTGGTATCCAGGCCCGCCGAGGCCTCCCAGACACCCGGTGTGACCTCCACGGCAGGGACCGCGGAGGCGAAGAGCTCGAACTCGGTACCGTTGAAACGATAGAAGTTGAAGAGGTCCACCAGCACGTTGTCGCTGGCCCTCACAGTAATGGTCACCACACCGTTCACGCGCGTCCCGTCAGCGGGGGTTACGACCTGGATGAAAGGAGGCGTCGTGTCCAGTTGAGGCGTCGCGGACACCACCTCGCCCGGGACGCTCTCGTTGCCCGCGCGGTCTATTGAGGCCAGGCGGTAGAAGTAGGTCGCGAGCGGGACTACGTCCCGGTCGGTGAAGAACGTGGAGGTGGTCTCCTTGAGAAGCTCGAAGCCGGAAAGCGGGTCGGCGGAGCGGTACAGGCGGTAGCCCGCCAGGTCTGTCTCTGAGCCCGCCTGCCAGTAGAGGGTGAGGACCACCTGGCCCTCCAGCGCGAAGAGCACCGGGGCGGCCGGGGGGTCGTTGTCGAGCGTAACGGCGACGGTAAGGGCGGCGGAAACCAGGCCAACGGCGTCGGTCGCCGCCGCGCGAAGGATGTAGCAGCCGGAGGCAAGGGCGCCCGAGTCCCAGGTAAGGCTGCCGCTCGCTCCCGCCACCTGCCCGATGTCGGTAAAGGTCGTACCGTCGGTCGAGTAAGAGATCGTGATGAAAGCGACCTCGACGTTGTCTCGGGCCGTGATGGTGATGGGCACGGGGCTGCGGGTGAGTGAGCCCTCGCCGGGGTTGATGCATTCCATCACGGGTGGTGTCGTATCCGATATCAGAACCCCGCTTGCCTCGACGGAAGCCTCGCTCTCGTTCCCCAGGGCGTCGAAGGCGGCCACCACGTAGTAGAAGCGGGTATCCAACTCGCCGGACCGGTCCTCGAACCCGGTCGCGCCCGGGGCGCACGAAGCGATTAAGATGTATCCGGACCCGGGCTCCCCTGAGCGATAGACGCGGTAGCCGGCAAGGTCGCCCGCATCTACCGCGGACCAGGTAAGTATCACCACGCGCTCGCCGGAAAGGGCGGCGAGATCCTCCGGGATGGGTGGCGGCGTGTTGTCGAGCGCAATCGTCCTGGTCACGCTTTCTGAGACCAGGTCGTAGACGTCGGTGGCGAAGGCCCTCACCAGGTACTGCCCTGAGGGCAGACCGGCCGACTCCCAGGTAAGCGTCCCGGAGCCGCCCGGCACCTCTCCAATAAGTGTCCACTGAGCGCCGTCGACCGAGTACTCGAGGGTGATGCGCGCCACCCCGTAGTTGTCGCTCGCGGCGAGCGAGATGGAAACAGGGCTCGCGTGGAGGGAGCCGTCCTCGAGATCGAAGGCGGTGAGCACCGGCGGAGTGAGGTCGGCGAACGGCTGAGCTGAGACGATCTGGGAAGACGCGCCCTGGTTTCCGATTTCATCGGTGCAGGTGACGTAGTAATAGTAGACGGTTTCGGGATCGAGCGAGCCGTGGGTCAGGGTCGTCTGGGGGGCGTCCAGGTTAGCAAGCAGCCAGAAGGTGGCTCCCCCGTCGGTCGAGCGGTAGACGGAGTAACGCGCGAGGTCGGCCGTATCCACCGGCGACCAGGAAAGGATGATCGCCCGCTCGATGGGAGTGAGGGTTATCTCGGCGGGAGCCGGCGGCGCCGTGTTATCGATTTCGATATCGGTGCGCGTGATGCCCGAGCTCTGCCCCCGCGAATCGAAGGCTTTGATCTCAACGAGGTAGACTCCGTCGGGGACTGCTGGGGTGTCCCAGTAGATGTTGCAGTACCAGTACGAGCCGCCTGAATAGGCGCTGCTCGAGGCAGCTTCGGTCCAATCCGCGCCGTCAACAGAGTAGCCGAGGGTGAAGTATGAGACCCTGACGTCGTCCGTGGCGCGGGCGTAGACATGCACCGTCCCTCTGAGCCCCGTGCTCGACTCGAGCGAGAGCTCCAGGAAGACCGGGGGCTCGTCGGGGAGCACCGTGACCGACGCCTCGTTGGAATACGGGCTCTCGTTGCCGACGGCGTCCACTGCCGTCACCAGGTAGTAGTAGGTGCCGGGCACCTCGAGCGTGTTGTCGAGCCAGTCGGTATCAGAAGCCCACCAGTTCACCACGAGGTAGGGACCGCCTGTCACCTCCGCCCGGTAGACCCGGTAAGTATAGAGATCGGGATCGCTTACCGGGTCCCAGGTGAGTATCGCCACCATTATCCCGGCGGCGGCGGCGAGGTTCTCCGGGGCAGAAGGCGCCTCGTGGTCCACCAGGAGCGTCCACTGGCTCATCGCCTGGTTCCCGCAGCCGTCGGTGGCGGTTACGCGCAGGCTCACCGCCCCGCTATCCAAGCCCGCGGTCGACCAGTACCAGTCGCCGGACCAGGTCTGATCGTAGGAGCGGTACCAGGCGTCATCCGTGCCGATGTGCACCCACTCGCCCTGGGTGGAATCGAAGTAGTCGAAGCTGAAGGTATCGATGCGGCCGTTGTCCGAGGCCCTGGCCTCGAGGTTCACCGAGAGGCCGACCACAGAGCCGTCCGGCGGGCTCACGCTCTGGATGACGGGGGGAGTGACATCGACCAGCGGGATGGCGAAGGCGCTCGCGTACGGACCCTCGTTATGGGCCTTGTCCACAGCCACAACATGGTAGAAGTTGACCTGTCCCTGGAGCGCTTCCACGTCTTCGAATGTCGTGGCGTGCACGCCGTCGGAGATGGTTATGAAGAGCCCAGATTCCGAGGTCCCCCGCATGATGCGATACCAAGCCAAATCGGCGTCGCCGGGCGGGCTCCAGGACAAGACTACCTTTCCCTCCGCCGGGGTCGCCGTAAAGCCACCGGGCGCGCCCGGTGGGGTGTGGTCGATTACTACCAGTATCTCGGAAGACGTCTCATTGCCCCCGGTATCGATCGCCACCGCCCTGAACCACACCGCCCCCTCCGGGAGTGCCGAGGTATCCCAGGGATAGATCTGGCCGTCCCAGTAGTCGCCGTCCTGCTGCGCGACCGCGCTTCCCACAGGGGTCCATGCCATGCCATCGGCCGACCAGTAGTAGCGGAAGAGGATTACGCCCGTTTCGTCTGCCGCGCGGGTGAAGATGTAGGAGCGGATTCCCGCGGGGTTGTACTGGTTCGGCGAGTAGATGGCCACAAGGCTTGGTGCGGTCACGTCGGCGGGGTCGGCACCGACCACGCTCACGGCGTAAGTCCTCGTGCCCACGTGGCCGTCCTGGTCCCCCACGCTCACCCGGACCTCGTAGCTGCCGGGCTCGACCCCGGTGGTGTCCCAGGTCGCCTCGCAGGAGAAGGTGCCTTGCAGGTTGCGCAGCAGGGCGTAGTGCGGACCCAGCACGGGGTCGGAGGCGTACGGATTGGCCAGGCCGAAGGTACCGATCGCGACCCAGGCGCCGCTCCAAGCGTCGAAGTACTCCCAGGTGAAGGCGTCGATGGTGCCCTGGTCGGTCGCCGTCACGCTCAGGCGCGCGGCCTCGAACAGCTTGTTCAGGGACAGCGGGCTCACATCCCCCAGCACCGGGGTGTCCTCATCGGCCAGCGCCACGGCGGTCGCGATCTGCGAGTCGCCTCCTTCTACGTCATCCGGACCCGCCGCCCGGACCATGTACTCATACGTCTGCCCCGCTTCCACTTCGGTGTCCAGATAGCAGAAGTACTGCTCAATGGGGATCATCGAGCCCATGAACTCGAAAGCGCCGCCAGGCAGTCTCCTGTAGACGTTGTAGGAGGTGGCCCAGGGAGAAGGTGAGGGCTGGGCGTAGACGAGCAACTTACGGGCCATGCCTTCCTGTACGTATACCAGTACCTGGGACGGAGGCTCGGGCGGCCCGGGCGGGGCAACCAGGTTCTCCACCTGGTAGGTGCCGTAGCTCGAGCCGGTCATCCCGGAGGAGTCGGTGGCGAAGGCCGCGACCAGGTAGAAGCCGTCTGTGACCAAGCCCGTATCCCAGTCGGCCGCCGCCTCGAACCTGGCATTGACCTCATCCCAGGAGGCGGTCACGAGTGCGATAAGGGTCCAGACGGCACCGTCCGGCGAGTAGCGGAAGGCGACATCGCCTACCACGTCGTCGTCGGTGATGAAGACCGTGAAGTGAACTACCCCGGCCAGGGTCGAGTTGTCATCCGGCGAGATAGAGATGACGTATGGCGGGGCATTGCCCTCCAGCGCGGCGGAGGAAGCCTCGTTGGAGGAGACGCTTTCGGCCCCCCCGTCCGTCACGGCGATCACGACGTAGTAGAACTCCGTGCCGGGTTCGAGCCCTCCGTCGACCCAGGAGCAGGCGAGGACATGGTCCGCCACCAGTTCGTAAGGCCCACCGGTTACGGTCGAGCGGTAGACCAGGTAGTACGAAACGGTCGGTGAGGCCGACGCCGTCCAGTACAGCTCGATGGCGTGGTGCAGCCCGTGCGCTGTGAGGCTACCGGGTGGTTGCGGCGGGATGAAAAGACTTGCCGACGCCTCGTCCGAGTGCCCACTCTCTCTGCCGCTCGTATCCATCGCCGTGACGACGTAGAAGTAGAGCGCCTCCGGCGCGGCTGAAGAGTCGGTGTAGCTTTCCTGGGCGCAGGTGCCGATCAGCTCGTAAGGTCCGCCGGAGACAAGCGAGCGGTAGACCGCGTAGTGATCCAGGTCGACATCCGGGACCGGCTGCCAGGTGAGGAGTATTTCGGTCATGGTTGACAGGGCTTCCAGGCCTTCGGGCGCCTCGGGCGGGAAGGTGTCGGCCACCTGGTAGACCCTCTCCGCGGACGAGGAGGCTCCGAACGGGTCGCTCGCTGTCACCCTTATCGTCACGGACTGACCGGGGGCGCATCCCGAATCCCATGTCGCTTGAGCGGTCCAACCGACCCCTTCTTGATAAGTCGGGGTGACGGAGGCGATCTGGACCCAGGCCGAGCCGTCGAAGTAGTGGAAGGCGATGGCACAGACCGACGTGTTGTCGGTGGCGGTCGCGCCTAAGATGACGATCCCGTCCAGGATGGTGCCCTCGCTCGGGCTGATGGCGAGTATCACGGGGGGCTGGCCGTCTCCGCGGCTCGCGGCGACCTCAGTGCTCCTCGTCTCGTTGTAGGCCTCGTCGATCCCCGCCACCACGTAGTAGTAGACCACTCCTTCGGGCAGGTACTCCTCGTACGTGGTGGACCATGTCTCTGTCACCAACTGGTAGGGGCCTCCGGGGGAGCTCGAGCGGTAGACCCTGTATCTGACGACATCGCCGGAGACCGAGGCCGTCCAGGTCAATGCCACGTTTTCGCCCGTCACTTGAGCCGCGAGATCCGTGGGGGGCTCGGGCGCCGTCCTGTCAACCGAGGCGCTGATTTCGCCGGATGCTTCATTGCCCCAGGCATCCACTGCGGTCGCCCGGATAAGCACCTGTGCGTCGGTGAGGTGGCCCCCATCCCATTTGTAGGAGCCGGAACCCAGAACGTACCCGATTGGGTTCCAGGTGGCGCCGCCGTCCTCAGAGTACTCGAGCCGCTCCGGCGTAACGCCGACATCATCGCTCGCATAGACGCCTATGATCAGGAAGCCCGGGAGGTCGGGGCTGTAGGAGGCGCTCAACTGGTCGATCGTTGGGAGTTGGGTGTCCGGCACCGTGAGCGCTGATGTCTCGGTCGCTGCGGACGTGTTCCCCGCCGAGTCGATCGCCACGACGTGGTAGTAATAGGTGGAGACGGGCTCGTGGACCGGGTCCATAAAGGCGAGCGAGCCGTAGTCGGAGCCAATGAGGCGATAGGGGCCGCTCTGGGAATCGGAGCGGTAGACGTCGTACCTGACAACGTCGCCAGAGGCGCTCGGGCTCCAGGCGAGAGAGATGTAGCCGAGCGAAGCGGTCGCGACCAGGTCCGCGGGCGCGTCCGGGGCTGTGCGGTCGATGAGCAGGCTCGTCTCCATAGAGGCGGTGTTGCCGGCCAGGTCGTCTGCCTCGAGCCGCACCTGTACCGGCCCCTCGGGCATGCCGGAAACGTCCCAGATCCCCTGGGCCACATACACGCCGGAGTAACGATCGAACAGCGGAGATGCGCACTCGAAAACGCTCACCCAGTCACTGCCGTCGAAGCGCAGCAGGCGGATGGCCCTTATTCCACCGGCATCCATGGCCATGATGGTGAGCTTGGTGATACCCGATAGCGCCTGGGGGTTGAGGCCCGCGATCATGGGAAGGGTGGTGTCGGCGGACGGCACGACTGCCATGGGAGCGCATGTAGCGCTTTCATTACCCATGTAGTCCAGGCAGGTGACTGTGTAGTAGTAGGTGGTGGAGGGCTCCAGGCCGGAGTCGGTGAACGAATCTGCGGTGAGGTAGTCGCCGACGAGGGTGCGCGGGCCTGCGGGGATGAGCGAGCGGTAGACCCTGACGCTGTAGCCCTCGGTCCCGGGGGCACGGCGCCAGTAGAGGACGGCCCCTCCCTCGGCGGGAAGGACGGCAAGGTCGCATGGGGAAGCGGGAGGACCGCGCTCGATTATGAAGGAGGCGATGAGCTCTCCTCCGGAGCCAGAAGCGTCCAGAGCGCGTGCGCGCAGCCACACCATGGAAGCCGAATTCGCGCTGTTGTCGAGGACGAACTGGCCCATGAACATCTGCGATGAAGCATCGTAGGTGGGATTGGAACAGACTCCAAGAAGGGTCCAGCCCACGCCGTCGAACGAACCCTCGAGAGTGATGGAGCTCACGGCCCCGAATGCCGAAACGGCAACAAGAGCGCTGGAGCCGATGCTTGTCTGGCCCGATCCTATTCGGGTGACAGAAGGGGCGCCGTCTTCGGCGAGGGCCGTTGCACTTGCCCATTGCGAAAGCCCGCTCGCGCGGAAATCGAAGTCCAGGCGCCCTGCCTTGTAGTAGTAGGTGACCCCGGGCTCTACCGATGTGTCGGCGACGCAGTAAGAACCGAAGACGATGGAAAGGGATATGTAGGTTCCCTCGGGGTCGGTCGAGCGGTAGATGGTGTAGAGAGCCTGATCGCCCTGGAGCGGCTCGATGACGATGAGGTTCTTTCCCGGTTCGGCGAAGGCCAGCGGCGGCGGGGCGGTTCCGGTGGGAGCCGAATGGTCGATCACGCAGGTGGTCATCGGTATCTCGGTAGAGTTCGAGCCGTCCGTGGCGACGAGTCGCACCGGATAGGAGGCCCCTTGAACGAGCGCGGAGGTGTCCCAGGGCGCGAATATCCACCACATACATGGGTACTGCCTGCCGCCTACCGAGTAGGGCACGGGAATGCACTGGATCTCGGCGTCAGTCGTAATGTCAACCCAGGAGGCCGTCGCGGTATCGAAGTACTGGAACGTTGCCTGTGTTACCCCGGTCTCGTCGAACAGGATGTTGAAGAGCCTGGCCTGAGAAGGCACGACCGCGGCCAGGATGGGCCAGTCCGGCATTCCTATGGGCGGTGCCATGTCCACCACGGCTATTAAGACCTCCTGCGAGGGCGCGCTCTCGTTCTGGGCCGCGTCAAGGGCGGTTACCCTGTAGTAGTAGGTGGCGCCCGCCATTATCCTCGCATCCAGGAAGCCGCATGCAATCGCCTGGCCGATCGATGTCCAGGGCCCGCCGGCATCCGCCGAGCGGTAGACGCGGTAACATGCCAGATCGACATCCGGTACGGCATCCCAGGTGAGGGCCACGCCGGCGGCGTCCTGTGCCGCGAGCAGGTTCTCCGGAGGGACGGGCGCCGTGGCATCAGGGGTCAGGATGAAGTCCAGCGTCTCGTCATCGCTGCCGGTGACGGTGAGGATCGCGCTCGATGGGGTGAAGCCGGGACTCGAACAGGTCACCACGTAGTCTCCGGGCTCGGCGAAGAAGTAGTAGGTGCCGTCGGGGGCGCAACTCGCAACGTAGCGCACCACCCCGCCCAGGCTCGCCTTGAGGACCGCGCCGGAGATGGGTTGCGCGCCCGGACCCGTGACAAGGCCGCTCACCACCGCCAGGGGGGCCAGCGAGAAGTCGGCCACGAGGACCTCGCCCTCCACCACGGTTACCATGCGCTCTTCGGTCCTGTACCCCTCGCGGGAACACACCAGCTTGTATTCGCCGGCCGGGACCATGAAGTCGTACGTGCCGTCGGTTGCGGTGGCGCCGGAGCCGTACGTGTACCAGTTGCCCCCTCCGTAATCCATCCTGGCTTCGACGAGGGCACTTTCGATCGGCAGGCCCGTGGCCAAATCGGTAACCAGGCCCTGGGGGTCAACGCCGTTGGTGCAGTTCGCCGGCGGGGTGTAGTAGGAGTTGTAGACGGCGTAGGATACCTTGGGGACGGTCTCGAAGAGCCGCGCGTATGCCCCGGCCGCCATCCTGTCGGTGTACTTGACCGGGATGCGCACCTTGTAGAGACCGGCCACTACCATGTTCTCCAGGACGGCCCCGAAGCGCTCGTTGATCCGGGCGATCTCATCCGCAGTCGCGCTGGCGTCGTACTTGACGTAGATTCGGGCCCACTGAACCGGCTGGTAGCTTACCTTGACGCTCGCCGGATCGCCTACATGGGCACATCTCTTCCCGGCCGCTACGGCGAACTTGACCTCGGGTAGGCGCATGTAGACTTTTTCCAGATCGGTGCTCGCACAGCCGGGAGGGGCGCGGATGCAGTAGGTGTTGGTGTCGGGATCGAATGAGACCACCTCGACTCCCAGCGCGGAGTTTATGGCGCACGAGAGCGCGGACTCCACGTTCGGGTTGAACGCGACGACCAG
>JAZDFZ010000008.1:0-2227 GCA_043807425.1 Actinomycetota bacterium | reverse complement strand
CGCCACCGCTCAACTCGCTTCGACCATAGCTTCCGCGCATCGCTTCTCATGACCCCAGTGATAGCTCGGGGCTGGGGCTATGTCCCTACGTGACTCGTCGAACGGATACCGATCAACGGCTCCGTGCTGACCACGATGCTGTGCCGGGCGCAGTCCAAGAGCCCGTTCTTTCTTCACGAAGTCTCGCACTGGGTCGGGTCCACGAGGATTGGTGGCGAGAAGCACTGGGACTCGTACTTCTGGTTGAACCCTGGTGTCTGTTCGACCGCCTCAGCCGACCTCCCTACGCTCGCCCTACCGCTCGGAGCGACTGATGTCTTCGCTACTGTGACCACAACGGATCCGTCCGGTAACATCACCGGGACCTATTCCACCCCGCACCTCCAGGTGGTCTGCCAGTAGGAGCTGGTTTTTCGGGACCGCGGCATTGCCCGGTAAAGGAGTGCCCGCGCGGTAACCCCGACAGCGGATTGCCTTCACCCCTGATGGGATTCCTTCTCGTCCTGCTCGCCGGGGATCTCATTCACTGACGGGAATCTCGACATCTCCTTGCGGGCGACCTTCCATGCCTTCTGCACGATCCACGAGAGGGAACGGTCCTGACGGGTCGCCTCTTCCTGGATCTGTTTAAGCATGTCCTCTGGGAAGTATAGGCTCTGCTTTCTCTTGTCTGATTCAGCCATTCATTGCCTCGGTGTGAGCTTCATCCCGTGTTTGGCGGCCAGGGCGTCAACCTCGGCGAGCGTCCCGCCCGTGTACTCCGTGAGCCGGCCGTTTTCGAAGAGCTTCACAGACCAGGTCCGGCCATTGTCGTTGCTCCGCGCCTCGATGCTCTTTTTATCTCCGCTATAATTGCGTATCATCAACTCTCCTGTCGCAAATCCACCTCAGCGTAGCGAGTACACCGTCAGGCGCTTCTCGCCCTTGGCCTTGGCGTCCTTCAGCTCCTTCATCAGGCGCAGGTAGATCGAGGCGGAGGGCAGCTTCACGCCGGTGCAGATCTCCTTACGCCCGGAGCCCGGGTTCGCCTTCAAGAAGGCCCGCACCTGCTCCTTCAGCTTGTCGATCTTCTTCGCCCCGACACGCGTCCGCTTCCGCCCCCTGCTCTTCGACGTGACCTTGGCGCCATTCCGGGTCTTGGCCTTGCGCCGCCCCCGGGGCGCGGGCCCCTTCCGGTCGGGCATCGCGCTCACCTTGGCCATGGTCCCCGCCAGGTCTTCTTGCAGCCGCGCCACCAGCAGCTCCAGCACCGACTCCGACGTCAACAGCAGGGGGGCGCCAAGGCGCCCGGCTCCTTCGCGGCGAGGATGTTCATCGCCAGCTTCTGGTAGAAGTCGACTCCGAGCTTCCCACTGGCAGATAGGTTCTTCAGGACGGCGTCATTGAGCGTGATCTCCATGAGCGGCTCCTTCAGGGGCTTGAACACGGCGGTGGCCCCTTCAACAGAGGCCCCGCCCATGGCGTGGCGAAGGTTCTCGAGATAACCCAGTGCAGCTTACCACGGTACAAGCGGACGATGTGCACCCGGTATTCCGGTACGGAGTGGCGGAGGTCGGCGTACTGGTAGACCCACCTGACGGCGCCAAGGAACTTGTCAGGCTGCTCGAACTGAGGAGGCCCCAGCGCCTTGAGCACCTCGGCGCAGCTCATGTCCTTCTCGATAGTGACCACTCGGCTATCGTCGACGGCGATCCGATAGATACCCATGCATCCAGAGTCGGCGATGAGGATGATCAGGATGGCCACAAATTTCATGGCGTGCACACGCTCTCGAAAAGGGAATTGCCACATCATCGTTGACCACGTAGCAGAAGCAGATCACAGCGAGAACCCTTCCGGCAACGGCTCCCGCGCGGCGAGCCAGGCGTCGGGGATCTCGCGGCAGGTGAGCGCCACGATGCCGCCCACCATGGCGCAGGTGGTGTCGCGGTCGCCCATGCCGCGTAAAGTGGTCCAGAAGGCCTCCTCGAAGGACCCGGCGAGGCAGCGCGCCGCGCACCAGATGACGAATGGGACGGTGTCCTGGGCCGAGACGCGCTGACCGGTGCCCAGGGCTCGGGCTGCCTCGTCGACGGGCGCCTCCAGGCCCAGGCGCGCGGCGCGACCAATCCCGTCGCGGGTCTCGCCGTCGGGCGTGTGCTCCCGTACCACCTCGATCAAGGCCACGCCGTCGAGGTCACCCGCCTCGACCTGCCTCCAGCCCGCGGCGGCAGACTCGCGCTGATCG
>JAZDFZ010000007.1:0-13273 GCA_043807425.1 Actinomycetota bacterium | reverse complement strand
GGGGGGGGGGGGGGGGGTCTCTGCAGCAAACCGGGGAGGGACCGTTACATGACGCAGATTTGAATAACAACAATACTATATCGTTAACAATATTGTTATATATTATAAATAAACCACAGCATATCCGCGAAATGCAGGTTTAACCTGTTAGTAATGAATGATACATTCTATTATTGAATAATACTGTTACTTATTGCTATTCAAACCTGCGGGATCACCTGCGGAGGCCTTCGAAAAAGACCCCATCCCCGCCCTCTCGCTCGGGGAGCATCACCCGATTCCCCTCCCCCTCGACGGGGGAGGGAAGGGTGGGGGTGTCTCGCAAGCAGCGAACTCGTCTAGAATCGCACCATGGATGACAGACCGCTAGCCAACATCAACGATAAAGCCCTCGAGTTAGGGGCGGCCGCGGCCGTCCTCATCGACCCGGCGGACATCGTTATCAACCCCGAGTTCGTCGAGATGTGCAGGCCACCGCAGTGCGATGCGTTTGGGATTGGCGGCAACTGCCCTCCGCACGTGATGAGTCCCGACGAGTTCAAGGAGCTGCTCGCGGGATATGAACACGCGGTCGTCCTCAAGATCGAGGCCCCGATGGCGATGCTGCTGGAGGAGGAGCATCGCTTCGAGGTCATCAAGGTGCTACAGGAGACCACGGCGAAGCTCGAGCGGTTCGCGGTAGAGCAGGGCTTCGAGAGGGCGCGAGGCTTCGCGGGCGGCTCGTGCCGAAAGGCCTTCTGCCGGGATGAGGATTACTGCGAGGTCATCGAAGGCTCGGGCAACTGCCGCAACCCAGACCGCGCCCGGCCTTCGCTCTCCGGTGTCGGAGTCAACTTCCAACTGCTGAACCGCAAGCTGGACTGGGCCGAGTCCGACGTCGGCCACGACGGCGAGCCCCTGGGCGTGATGCTCGGCGTGGTGTTCCTCGTGTAGGCCGCGTCTTCAGTCGCAAACATGTTCTTGAATTGTTGTATTGTGTTACCCATGGATTTCACCTTGCGGTTCTGGGCCGAGATGATCGAGCCGCCGGCTGTCGTGAAGCGGGCGCTGCCGCTGCTTGTCGAGTACCGGGCGGGGGTGGCTGTCGCGGTCTTCGCCGGGTCTCTCAACAAGAAGAACGCAAAGGCGTTCCGCGCCATCCTGGACGCGGGGGTCGAACTGGCGTACTGGCCGCTGCTGGACCGTGAGGACGGTTACTTCCCCGGAGAGAGCAACGTCGACACGTACGCACAGCTGGTCGGCAGCGTTCTCGACTGGGCCGAGAAGGAAGACGTCACGCCCGACGCCCTGGCGATAGACCTCGAGCTCCCGTTCGGGCAGATGCGAGAGGTTCTGGACGCAGAGCACCCCTTTGCGCGCGTCAAGAACGCGCTCTCCGTGATGCGCGGGAACCTGGGCCGCGAGCGCTACCTCGTAGCCAAAGACGGGCTCCGCGAGCTCAATGACAGCATCCAGGACCGCGGGGTGCGCACCATCACCGCCGTGCTGCCCTGGGTCGCCCTGGAGCTGGAGGGCGAGCACGAGCTCATCCAGGACATGACCGAGACACCCGTGGCCGGGATCGGGTGGGACCTCCTCAGCCCCATGCTCTACGTCTCCATGCTCGCCGGTATGACTAACGGAATCGTCACCGAGGAGGATGCCAACTGGCTGGTCTACGACGCCTGCCTGAAGCTACGCTCGCGGTTCGGGGGGCGGGCCGGGGTATCCCTCGGGTTGACCGGCTCCGGGGTGCTCGAGGACGAGCCGACCTTCGACGAGCCGGAAGGCCTGCTCGTGGGCCTTCGTGCCGCGCTCGCCGCGGGCATCCGGGACGTGAGCATCTACAACCTGGAGGGCGTGCTGGACCACGACGACCCCCGCGTGTGGTTCGATGCCATCAGGGCCGCCGAGCCCCTGGTGCCCGCGAAGTCCGGCATGGTGGCACGGGCCCTGTTCCTGGCCAGGCACGTCTACCCGCCCATCGCCCGCTTCGCCGAGTGGTACAGGACCCCGCCTTGAGGCCGAAGGTCCCAAGGGTCCTGGCAGCCGCCTACGCGGTGGCGGGAGGCGCGTTCTGGCTGGCACAGGCCTACGCGGCCATTCGTGCTCGAGAGGTCCCGTTCGTGGAGGACATGCCCGCGGACGCCCTGACCTTGTGGCCGAAGGTGTCGGTCATTTTGACCGCCTGTGACGAGGCGGAGGGCATCGAGGCGGGGGTGCGCTCCAGGCTCGATGACGACTACTCCGACCTCGAGGTCATCGTGGTTGACGACCGTTCCACTGACGACACGGGACGCATCATCGACGCGCTTGCGGGGGAGGACCCCCGCGTGAAGGCAGTGCACATGACCGAGCTGCCCGAGGGGTGGCTGGGCAAGGTCAACGCCATGAGGGCCGGCCTTGCGGAGGCCACGGGCGACTGGATACTTTTCAGCGACGCCGACGTGCGCGTCGAGCCCGGCACCATGAGACGGGTCATCGGTTTCGCCGGGTCGCACGGAATAGACCACCTTCCGGTCTTTCCCGGGTTTGAGCGGGTGAGCCTTCCGCTGGACATTGGCATCTCGGCTACCGCGCGCGGCCTGGTTGTGGCGGGGCGCATCTGGAAGGTCCCGGACCCGGACTCGGGGGCGGCGGCCGGATCGGGCTCGTTCAACCTCGTCAGCCGGAGCGCGCTGGAAGCGACCAGGGGGCTCGAGTGGATAAGGCTGGAGGTGGCCGATGACGTCGGCCTGGGGTTGATGCTCAAGGAGTCCGGGGCGCGGCAGGTGGTAGCGAACGGGCGCGGCTTCGTGGTGGTGCGGTTCTACGGCTCGATCATGGAGGGGCTGCGGGGCGGCGAGCGGGCGGGCTTCACCTCGATCGGCAACTTCAGCCTGGCGCGGCTCACCGCCATGGGAACGGGCCTTCTCCTGCTGGAGCTGTCGCCGTTCGCGCTGATGCTGTCACGCTCTAAGGTCCTGCGCGCGCTCGGCGCGGTGCTACTGGGGGTCGACCTGGCCGCCTCCGCGTCCATCGCGGACTGGTCGGGGCATCCTACCTGGCTGGCCCTGTTCCAGCCGTTTGCGATCCCCGTCCTGACCTTCGCCTTCGTGAGGACCGGGGTGCTGGGAAAGCTACGGGGAGGCATCTACTGGCGCGGTACCTTCTACCCGACTGAGTTGCTCAAGCCCGGGCGGCGGTTCCTGTATTGACGGTTGTGCAAAAGGGTCAGACCCTTTTGCACATCGAGACTTGGATTCCGCTTAAAATGGTGCATTCCACCCGGTTGACGCTATAGAATGTCGGTGACAGCGGCGGGGATTCGGTTTCAGGCATCCGCCACGGATGCCGCGGACGTCGTTGAACGTCCTACCTACAGGGGGTGTTCGAATTGGCACGGACTCACTGGAAGAAGACCCTGGTATCGATCGCGGCGCTGACCTTGACCCTTGTCATGTTCACAGGGCCTCTCGGTGGCGCGGCGCCCCGGGCGACGGCGGCCGACGGGGTCAAGGACTTCACAATCCTGCACACCAACGACGAGCATTCCGAGCTCATCCCTTACAACCTCGCGATGGACTACCCGGGAAGCCCGACCATGGGCGGCTTCTCGCGCCTCGCGAAGACCATCAACGACGTCAAGGCGGCCAAGGCCGCGGCCGGAGAGCCGGTGCTGACACTGGGTGCCGGCGACTGGTCCCAGGGGACACTGTTCAGCTGGCTCGAGACCAACGCGGCGCCCGAGCTGACCCTGATGCAGCAGATGGGCTACGACGCGGTGACCATCGGCAACCACGAAGTCGAGCTCGGCCCGGGCTACCTGGCCGCCGAGCTGTTCGCCGCGCAGGCGAACGGGGTGAACCTGCCGCTCCTCAGCGCGAACATAACCTTCTCGGGCTACCCGCCGAACCCGGCGAGCCCCGACTTCCCACTCTACGGCTTCTGGTCCGCGACGGACCGCCAGCGCTCGGACCTGTTCATACAGCCGTACACCACCAGGCTGCTCCCGAACGGGCTGAAGGTGGGCATCTTCGGCCTTCTCGGCGTTGAAGCCGAGACGGTCGCTCCAGGGATGGCGCCCCTCACGTTCGGCAATGTGCCGGACGACGAGTCGGCCTCCTTCAGCGCTCGCGTGGCCAAGGCGCGCGAGATGGTCGCGATCCTCCGCGATACGGAGCATTGCGACGTGGTGGTGGCCTTGAGCCACATGGGGACCTACGAGGAGGAGCTGCTCTCCGCCCTTATAGACAACATCGACGTCATCGTCGGCGGACACAGCCACGACCTCAACTACCCACCCATCGTCTGGGGCAGGTGCAGGACCATCATCGTGCAGGCCGGTGACTACTCAGAGTACCTCGGGAAGCTCGAGCTGCAGTACGACCCCAGCGTCGTCGACGGTCCCAAGGTGACGGTACGAAACGCCGACGCCATCCGCATGGACCAGAACGTGGGGACCAACCCCGCGGTCGACGCGGTGATCGGGAACTACATGGCCGGGCTGAACGCGCAGCTCGGGTTCGACTGTCTGGCGAAGTACGCCGAGACGGACCTCTTCGGAGACGGCGGGTTCCCCCTGACGGACATGCCGCCGTTGGCCGAGAGCAACCTGGGCGACCTCATAACCGACACCTACCGCGGGGCCGCGAACCAGGTGGACCCGGCCAGCCCGGTCGACTTCGCCATCGAGGCCAACGGGGTGATCCGTGCCGGGGTTCCAAAGGGAGCCACCGGCATATACTCCTTCTACGACCTGTACCGGTCGCTGCCGCTGGGCGGCTCCCCGTACGACTTCACCACGCCGGGCTACCCGCTTGTGGCCTTCTACCTGTTCGGGGCCGAGATCGAGGGTGTGATGAACCAGCTGGTAGAACTGGGCCGAAACGACTTCTTCGTCCAGGCGTCGGGGCTGGAATACACATATGATCCCAACGGTCCGGCCGGCGGGAAGATCGTGAGCGTGATGGTCGACAACGGCTCGGGGGTGTACGGGCCCATCCAGCCCGGCACCCTGTACAAGCTCGCCGCCAACTACTACGTGGGTGCCTTCCTCGGCATGTTCGGGCTCTTCCCCAGGGACCAGTCCGGCGCTCAGCACACGCCTCCGACCTACCCCGACCCCATGAAGGACTTCATCGTCCACCCGGCGCCGGGGGTGGAGCTCAAGTGCTGGCAGGCGCTGACCGGAGGCGTGGCGGCCATGCCGGACCTCGACGGCGACGGGCTCGCGAACATGCCGGCCACCTACTTCCCGCCGCAGGGCCGCATCACAGCGCTGAACACGGCCTCGTTCTTCGCGGAGGGGACCTGCCGGCCCGGGTTCGACCCCTACATAGCGATGGCCAACACGGGGGGCGAGGACGCCACCGTGAAGATCACGTACATGCTGGGCGACGGCACCGGCAAGACCCAGGACCTCACCGTCCCGGCGGGCTCCAGGGCGACCGTTCATCCCCCTGACGTGCTGGGCACGGGCGACGACGCGGCCCATGACTTCTCGGCGAAGGTCGAGTGCACCAACGGGCAGCAGGTGATAGCCGAGCGCCCGACCTACTTCGACTACGGCGGCAGCAGGCCGGGGGGCCATGACGCCATGGGCGAGTCCAGGCCCGGGACGCTCTTCTACTTCGCCGAGGGGACCTGCCGGCCCGACTTCGAGCCGTACCTGGCGATACAGAACACCGCCGACTCGGACGCCCGGGTGACCATCACCTACATGAAGGGCGACGGCTCGACCCTCACCCAGAAGATCAACGTCTCGCCGCAGTCGAGGTACACCATCGCGGTCAAGAGCAAGCTGGGAGAGGGCGACGACGCCGCCCACGACTTCTCGGCCAAGGTGGAGTGCACCAGCGGGCAGGGGATTGTCGTCGAGCGCCCCATGTACTTCGACTACCTCGGAAGGTCCGGGGGCTCAGACGTCATGGGTGCGACCTCGACCACGACGACCGCTTACTTCGCGGAAGGGACCTGCCGTCCGGCTTACGACCCCTACATCGCGATAGCCAACATGTCCAGCGGAGACGCGAGCGTCAAGGTCACCTACCTGCTGGGCGACGGGACGCAGAGGACGCAGGACATCACCATCCCGCAGAACTCGAGGGGGACGGTCCACCCCACCGACGTCATCGGTGTGGGCGACAGCGCCGCTTTCGACTTCTCGGCCACGGTGGAATCGCTCAACGGCGCGGCGATAGTCGCCGAGCGTCCAATGTACTTCAACCACAACATGGTGCTCAGCGGCGGGCACGACGTCATGGGAGCGGGCGTCCCGTCCCTGTCGTACTTCTTCGCGGAGGGGACCTGCCGTCCCGGCTTCGACCCGTTCATCGCGGTGGCTAACGTCTCCAGCGCCGATGCCGTGGTGCGGGTGACCTACCTGCTGGGGGACGGCACCTCGAAGACGCAGGACATGATCATACCCGCGCGCTCGAGGGCGACGGTCCATCCTCCGGACGTGCTGGGAACGGGCGACGACGCGGCCCACGACTTCTCGGCTACGGTGGAGTGTACGAACGGCATGGCGATAGTCGCCGAACGCCCGATCTACTTCGACTACCGGGGCCTGAAGGGCGGGACCTGCGTTCTGGGCCACTGACCGGCACTGCAACTGAAGCGAAAAGAGCCCCGGTCCGCCGGGGCTCTTTGTCGTCCGCTTGGGCCGGGACTTTAGTCCCGGTCCCTCACTGCCCAATTGCACTCCCGTATACCGCCCTCTCCACCACCACGGGGGCATCACTCTCTACGAGCGTGGAGAGCGAGTCCCTGCCCCGTGCCATCTCACCCGCGTTGAGGGACACCCGGCTCCCCGCCACCACCAGTACCTCCGGGCCGGGGACCGTACCGCCCTCGGTCATGTAGGTGAGCTTGACGACGGCGTCCACTTCGCTCGGGTTCTGGATGAGCACCCATGTCTCGAAGCCCGGACCGGTCGAGCCCTCGGCCAGGTACCAGGTGGTCGCGCTCGCGGTGGCTCCCGCCGAGTCGTGAGCCCAGGTCCTGTCCTGCCCGTACATGGCCCTCTCCACCACGACCGGGCGGTCGCTTTCTACCTTTGTGGAGACCGACCACTCTCCGGGGATGCTTTCCGCCAGGTTGAAGCTATGCCTGGAGTTGGCCCCGACGGTGGCAGAGGGCCCCTCCACCTCCCCCGATGGGGTCATGAAGGTGAGGGTGAGGTTCGCGGGCTGGTCGTTGGGGTTCTCAACGCACACCCATGTCTCGAACCCCAGGCCGGTGGAGCCCTCCGCCAGGTACCACTTCTCAGCGGGGCTCTCCACCCACACGTGGTCGTGCCCCCAGGTTCTGCCCGTCCCATAGACCGCCCTCTCGGCCACGACGGGCCTGGTGCTTCTCACGTGTGTGGAGACCTCCCACTCACCCGGGACGAAGTCCGCAAGGTTGAAGGTCTTCCGGGAGTTGGCCGGGACGGTTGCGCCGGTACCTCCCTTTTTCCCTGTGGGGGTCATGAACTCCAGGGTAACCTCAGCGGGCTGGGTACCCGGGTTCTGGACCAATACCCAGGTCTCAAACCCGGGACCGGTCGAGCCCTCTGCCAGGTAGCCGTCGGTCGCCATGTTCGTCAGGCCCAGCGAATCGTGGCCCCACCTGCGGTTCTCGCCGTACATGGCTCTTTCCGCGACCACCGCACGATCGCTGTGGACATGCGTGGAGACGGACCAGTGCCCGGGAACGGTGTCGGCGACGTTGAAGGTGGCCCGGGAGAGCGCCGGGACGCTTGCCTCCGGCCCTGGAACCGGACCCGACTCGGTCATGTAGGTCAGTTCCACCTGCGCGGCCTGCGTCCCCGGGTTCTCGACGCACACCCAGGTCTCGAACCCGGGCCCGGTGGAGCCCTCGGGCAGGTACCAGTCCGTGGAGGGGGCACTGCTCCCCACGCACTCGCTCCCCCAGTCGCGGTCGGTCCCGGCGGGCTCGACGCAGGTGACGCGCTGAGCGGCGGCGCCGTCGGGATAGTCCCGCCATAACATGATGGCACCTCCGGCTGTATCAGACACAACACATTCGGAGAGTACTCTCGCTTCCTCCGATTCGTGGTCGAGCAGCAATCCGCCTTCACCGAGGCGCCTGAGCCCCCCGTTGTCTATCCACTGTGCGATCCTATTGTCAGGTCGCCCGGAGCCATCTTCTCTAGAACGGACGGCTAGGACGACCGCTCCGCCAGACCCATCGCCCACACAGACTGGGTCGAAGTAATCGAGGCCGTCCGCTGCCACCCGCGCTCCGTTCCTTTCCCAGATCGTGTCACCCAACTCATTCAGCTTCTGTATGTAACTGTTGAAATACACTCGCTGCATGTCGATATACCTCGTCTCGGTCCAGGCCACGATCAAGTCCGTGCCTTCAAGGCATGTCGAGGGCACGTATTTCTCGTCGCCCGTGTCGCAGACGATTACCGGATCTGGCCAGACCAGACTCCCGTCTCCATCCAGTCTCTGGCAGTAAAGGCCAACTCCACCTTCAACGTTCATGCCGAAAAGAATATAGGCCCCTCCCCGTGAGTCCGACGACATCACAGGGATGCCGGTTGCGTCAGGGGATAGATCCTTGAAAGGTGAGTAAGAACAAAGGCTCACCGTGATGCCACTCTGTCCCCAGAGTCGTAAGCCGGAAGCAGAGATCCTCTGGGCGCGGATCTCCGGGATTCCAGACCCTTCTCTATACCAACTGAGAATGGCGCCACCTTGCCCGTCAGTAACCGCTTTCGGCCACTGGATATCCTCTGAAGTCGACAGTAAGTTCACGCCTTCCGGGCCCCAAGTTAGGTTACCGGCCATATCCACTTTGATCCCGACGAAATGGGGGTCAAAGGATAGATCATCTTCGTATGACACGATTACGATAACTCCGCCCAAACGGTCCGGAACCAGCAAGAATTCTCCCTCGTAGACTGATTCCAGGATGACACCATTGCCGCCGGGTGGGCCCCATAGAGGATTGCCACGACTGTCTATTCGCTGGACCGTGTATCCGCACTCGTCGAAATAGCCAAGGCCAATGACGCCCCCTGCACCATCCGGCACGGTATTACCCAGGCCGGTTCCGCGGTCCCACAGAACGTTACCCTGCGAATCGACGCGCTGACTCCCACTGATAATGGCGCCTCCATGCTCATCCGAAACCGCCTCAAGACCAACCACGGGGACACCATCAGGTCTCCAGCGTATTCCAGGCCCCGCAGCGGCTGAAGGCGGGAAAACGAGCAGGCCGGTCAGCACCGTAATGCCGGTCAAGGTGGATAACGCCGTACGCAGGCGTTGTCGGTCCATCGACTACCTCCTCGTGGTGAATGCCGTGTAGGTTGCTAAATGCACAGAGCGAGCGCCATCTACTTGCGTTATCGTTCCAGAGCCGGTCAGGCTTGAGCCTCGAACGGTGCTACAAACCGAGTTGCTCCGCGACAAGGAACACCTTCACCTGCGTCCACATCGGCTGCTTGTGCATGATGCTGGTCACGCGGCAGATGTTGGAGTGCTCGCGGCAGTCCACGCACTTCCCCTTGCTAACGCAGGGGGAGTCGATGCCCAGACGGCGGGCGTTGGCGGGTGCGGCCACGTTGCGGATGCGGCTGATCGCTTCGGGCAGGTCCTGCACGATCTTGTTGGCCCCCGCGATGATGAAGGCCGTCTCGGGGCCGAACATCATCCCCGTGAGGCGGTTGCAGATGCCGTCCCTGTTGACCAGTTCGCCCTCGAGGGTCACCGCATTCGCGGAGCTCAGGAAGTACTGGCAGGTCACCGCTTCCTTGCGGACCCTCATGCTCTCTTCGGGATCCTGACCGGGCCGGTGGTAGACGACCTCTTCCCCGCGGGCCTCCAGCTCCTCCAGCAGGCCGATTTCTTGAAGGGTCACAGAGCCGCCGGCACCGATGCGGCTGCCCTTCGGTATCTCCTTGAGGACCTCGGCCACCACCTGCTCGGGGTTGTCGAACCAGCGGGCGTCGAACCAGTTCTTGTCCAGCGCCTTCACGGCGGCCTCGCACCGGCTCTCCATGTAGCCTTTTCGTACGTGATCGAAGTCCTCGGGCATGTCGCCTCCCGGGTGTCTGGTACCATCTCGGTGCATCGTCCACATTACCACGATCAAGGCCCTCGATGACTTGAATGGTGCCTGACCCCTTCCGTAGTCACTTTACTCATTGAGTTAACTGGTAAGGTTGACCACTCTCATACTCAAAGGGATAATCGCGCGGGCAGCCAAAATAGTGAGTAAATAGGCCGTAAATGGCCGGGGCCGGGGGGCCGCGGCTCAAAAGGAGGCGACATGGCAGAAGGTTATTGTGTGAAGTGCAAGGAGAAGCAGGAGATGAAGGAGCCCGAAGAGGTCGTCATGAAGAACAAGATGAAGGCCATGAAGGGCACCTGCCCCAAGTGCGGGACCAAGATCTTTAAGATCACCGGCAAGGCCTGATTCATCTCAAGAGCGACTGATTCGGGATAGCCCGGCCTCGAGGTCGGGCTATTCTTCCTTCCGGGACCGTGTAAGGAGGCGGCGGTGGACGTCGTGGAGACCCGTGGCAGGACCTTGAGGTGGGCGCGCCTGTACGACCTGGGTAGCGGGCTGCTGCACGTAGAGCGGCCGTCCGGGTTCTTCGGCAAGGTACTGGACCTTGCGGACCTGCTCCCGGGCGAGAGCCTTCTGGACTGCGGTTGCGGGCCCGGGCACCTGCCGCTGGCCGCGCTGGAGCGGATCGGGTCTGAAGGCAAGGCATCGGGGATAGACGCCTCCCCGAAGATGATCGAGAGAGCGAAGCAAAACGCCTCCCGGCGGGGGGTCGAGGTGGACTTCCGGCTGGCGGCAATGGAGGATCTCCCGTTCGAGGACGAGACCTTCGATGTTGTCACGACGACCCTGGTGCTCCACCACCTGCCGGATGACGTGCTCCAGGGCGCGGTGGCGGAGATGCTGCGCGTGCTGGTCCCGGGCGGCAGGCTGGTGGCCGTCGACTTCGCCCTGGAAACCGCGCGACTGCGCATGTTGCTGCACTTCAGCCACCATCTCTCCTCAGGCGCCCTTCAAACGGTGATCTCCCTGATGGAAGATGCCGGCGTGGAGGAGATCGAGAGCGGCCCCGTCTCCCGTGTAATCGGCTACGCCAGGGGCATGAAGCCGGCGCTCGCCGCCTGATTGTGATCGACGCGATCGCAAGGGATTGGCAATCCGGAAATATGGAGTGGCGTCGGACTTTTTAATTGCGTTATGGCCTTGTCTCAAGTAGGTGTGATCCAACGGCAATTCAAACGTCCGACCCCACGATTATCGACGTCTGGTGGCTGGGAGTCGGGGATGTGGCAGACAGTGCTACAATCTCTTTCACCCGGATAACCAGGAGACCAGATGTTCGAGAGCCTGGGCGACCGGCTGCAGGGGGTGTTCGCGAAGCTCCGCGGCCGGGGCAAGCTGACAGAGAAAGACGTGGACGCGACCATGCGGGAGATCCGCCTGGTCCTGCTGGAGGCCGACGTCAACTTCAAGGTGGTCAAGCAGTTCGTGGACCGGGTGCGCGCGCGCGCCGTGGGCGAGGAGGTCGTAAAGAGCGTCACCCCGGCCCAGCAGGTCGTGAAGATCGTCTACGACGAGATGACCGAGATACTGGGCGGCCAGCAGCAGGCGCTGAACTTCGCCGCGCACCCGCCATCCATCATCATGCTGGTTGGCCTTCAGGGGAGCGGCAAGACCACGGCGGCGGCCAAGCTCGCGGTGCTGCTGCGGCACGGCGGGCGCAAGCCGATGCTGGTGGCCGCCGACGTCTACCGCCCCGCGGCCGTCGAGCAGCTCCAGACGCTCGGAAAGCAGATAGACATCCCCGTTGCCTACTACCGGCACAAGAACGCCCGGGAGATAGTCGAGGAGGCGGTCAAGGAGGCGGGGAGGACCGGCAACGACGTGGTCATCCTGGACACCGCGGGGCGCCTGCACATCGACGAGGAGATGATGCAGGAGCTCGTCGACATCTCAAAGGCGCTTGGCCCGAGCGAGACACTACTCGTCGTGGACGCGATGACGGGCCAGGACGCAGTCAACGTCGCGCTCGCGTTCCTCGAGAAGATCGACTTCGACGGCATCGTCATGACCAAGATGGACGGGGACGCGCGGGGCGGAGCGGCGCTCTCCATGAAGTCGGTCACCGGCAGGCCCATAAAGCTCGCCTCCATCGGCGAGAAGGTGGGAGACCTCGAGGTGTTCCACCCCGACCGCGTGGCATCTCGAATCCTCGGCATGGGCGACATCGTGACGCTCGTCGAGAAGGCCGAGGAGACGATGACCGAGGAGCGCGCCCGCAAGCTCGAGGAGAAGCTCCGCAAGCAGAAGTTCGACTTCGACGACTTCCTCGAGCAGATGCAGCAGATGCGCCAGATGGGCGGCCTCGGGAAGGTGCTCGAGATGGTGCCGGGCATGGGCGGAATGGCCCGGGGCTCCGGGCTCGAGGTGGACGACAACCACCTCAAGAGGATAGAGGCCATCGTCCAGTCGATGACTGGCGAGGAGCGCAGGAATCCTCATATTCTGAACGCGAGCCGCCGCAGGCGTATATCGGCCGGCAGCGGCACCTCCACTCAGGACGTGAACCAGCTCGTCAAGCAGTTCGCCCAGATGCAGAAGCTCCTCAAGGCTTTCACCGGCAAGGGCGGCGCGCCTGGGATGGGGATGCTCAAACGGCTCTTTCCCTTTTGAGCCTCACGCGTTGTTCGAAGACCCGGCATTCTGCTAAAATGGCCCCTTGTCTGTTACAATAAGTATTCTTGAGCCGGGGCTTCAGTCCCGGTCTGGACCTGAAAATCGGAGGAACTACTTGGTCAGGATAAGATTACGCAGGATGGGCAAGAAGAAGCAGCCGGTCTACCGCGTGGTGGTGGCCGACTCGCGCATGCCCCGTGACGGCCGCTACATCGAAGCGGTCGGCTTCTACGATCCGGGACCGGAGCCCTCGAAGATAGAGATCGACGCCGAGCGCGCGGTCTATTGGCTCAAGCAGGGCGCGCAGCCCTCCAGGCAGGTCCAGCACCTCATGAAGATAACCGGCGCGTGGGACCAGTTCCTGGTGTCCGGGAGACATAATCCGGTAGAGATCCGAGAACGCGGCTGATCGCAACCTGATAAGACAGCTCAAGACCGACATGGTACCTGCCTCGGGCGGCAGCGGCAACATTGGAGGCTCGAGATGAAGGATCTTCTCGAATATCTCGCCAAGGCTATCGTCGACCATCCCGATGACGTCCAGGTCGAGGTCATCGAAGGGGAGAGGTCGGTCATCCTTCAGCTGAGGGTCAACCAGGAAGACATAGGT
>JAZDFZ010000006.1:0-15473 GCA_043807425.1 Actinomycetota bacterium | reverse complement strand
ACCGCTGCTATCTATAAGTTTTGACCAATACCTCTCTTTCAGGAGGTGTCCTTTTCTGCTGTGGCGCCTGTTGAAACGGATCGAATAGTGACCGTTCAGGTATTTCATCCCTTCAGAGATGGTGTCCTCCGGCGTCTCGATCAGAAGGTGGTAGTGGGTTGTCATCAAACAGTAGGAGTGTACCCGCCACTTGAACTTATCCACGCAGCTCGTGAGGAGCTCTAGGAAGATGACTCGGTCAGTATCGTCCAGGAAGATGGCGGATTCGTGCACGCCAGCAGATGTGACGTGGTAGAAGGCACCGGCGCACTTGACTCGAGGTTGCCTGCTCATATGTGAATTCTACAAGCAATACAATCAATAATGCAAGCTTTGCTTACAATGCTGTGTGTCATCGACGAGATGGCAATCCCCTGGGGGTTAACAAGACCTGTTGAAAGTACCTGTCACTAGAAGAGGTTGTGCTGGGTGGCGTAGGTGCGGGCTTCGGTCTCCAGCTCGATTACGGTCCGGACGTACTGGTCGAGCAGGTTGACCGTGTGGCTCCCCGACTTGACGTAGGCCTGCAGGTCCACCGGCACGCCGCTCTCCGCGGCCTGGATGATCCCCATCACACTGTTGGCCAGCTGCCTGCCGACCGTCAGTGAGTCCTTGTTCTTCTGCACCGCCTCGCGCATGATCTCCGCGTACTGCTTGTATTCGGGGACGTCCTTCAAACGCAGGACCTTGTTGTAGTAGTCATCCGCCTTCTCGAGGTAGCCCAGGCTCTCGTCCACGTCCCCGATCATATCGGTCAACTGCCCCTTGAGCGCCACCAGCCCCGGGACGTCGTTTGCCAGCATGACCTTCAGGATCTGCTGCTCGTCCTCGGTGAGCTTCCGCCCCAGGACAACCGCCTTCTGGTACCAGGTATCGCCGTTCTCGCAGTACTGCCTGGCCAGCCGGGTGTTCCCTCCGCATCCCGGCAGCAGGGACACGCAGAAGACGATCAGTATCAACGAGACTGCGATCGATCGGGCCCGGTTCATGTTTCTATCCGGCACCTGCGCCGGCCCTCCACTCAATTGTAATACCGCGGCGCTCATCAAGATACTCCGTTATCAGAGACCGGGCGCTCCCTGGGCCCTTCCGGAGAGGAAGTCGGACGCATCCTCCGGGGTGGTGACGTTGATCCACATCGAGGTGCCCATTTCGAATCCGCCCGGCGTGGTCAGCTTGGGGATCAGCTCGAAGTGCCAGTGGTAGTACGGGTATTCCGTCCCGTCGCAGGGGCTGGTGTGCAGGTAGGCGTTGTACGGCGGGTCATCGAAGCCATCCCGGTAGCGCCCCAGGACGTCCTTCATGACGTGCGCCAGGTCCTCGAGCTGCTCGTCGTCGATCATGTCGAACGACTCCTGGTGCTCCCGCGGAAGGACCCAGAGCTCGAACGGCAGCCGGGAGGCGAACGGCGCGATCACCACGTACTTCTTCGTGCGCAGTACCACCCTCCGGACCCCGTCCATCTCCTCGCTGATGATGCGGCAGAAGACGCACTCCCCCCTGCTGGTATGGTGCCACGACGCCCCGGCCAGTTCCTGGTGTACCAGCGGCGGCACCAGCGGCACGCCGAACAGCTGCGAGTGGGAGTGCTCCCGTGAGGCGCCCGCCTCACGCCCGTGGTTGATGATGTAGTGGAGGTACCGGATGCTCCGGTTCTCACGATGGGCCCTGTAACGCTGCCGGTATACCCGCAGGATCAGCTCAACGTGGTCCGGCTCGAGCGCGGCCAGGCTGGCGTCGTGATCCGGGCCGTGGATTATCACCTCGTGGATGCCTTCGGCGTTTCGCCGCTGGAACAGGGCGGTGCCGCTCACCGGGGGACCCCCGCTCTCAAACGCCGGGAACTTGTTGGGCACCACCCTCACGCTCCAGCCGGGAGTGTTGGGCTCGCTCCCCGTGGGCCGGACCGCGAGTGTCTCCAGGGGGGTCATCAGCTCGTTTCCCGGACAGAACGGACATGTCTCCCTGTCCTCGGCCTCCGGCCTGGGCGGGCGGGTGAAGTCCGTCGGCCTCTTCGCCCTCTCGGCGGCGACGACCACCCACTGCCCCGTGACTATGTCCTGCCTTAGCTCCGGCATCTACTCTCCGCTCACCGTGTCGTCCTGTTCACGCGGGGCTGAGAGCCCCGCCTCAAGAGCTCCGTAGCGGCCCTCGTCCCACGCCACGTCCTGGGGGCTCCTGCGGTACTTGATGACGTGAGCGGGGATTCCGCCCACCATCGCGTACGGGGGTACGTCCCTGTGCACCAGGCTCATGGCGCCGATCACGGCCCCCTCACCCACCTCGACCCCTCTCAGCACCGTGGCCTTCTCCGCTATCCAAACGTTCGGCCTTATGATGATGGGCTCCTTGCGTATACCCTGGCTGCGGATAGACATCATGGGGTCTACGTACCAGTGGTCGAAGTCCACAACGTAGATGTTGTCCGCCCAGAGCGCCTCGTCGCCTATCTCCACGTACTCGTAGCAGTTGATGGTGTTCTTGCCGCCGAAGGTGCACTTACGCCCGATGCGCAACGTCCCTTCGTGCGACCTGAAGGCGCATCCCTCCCCTATCCAGGTGAACCCGCCTATGATAAGTTCCGCTCCCTTCGCCTTGCTGATGTCGTAGTGCCTGGGGAGGAACACGTACCCCTCGGTCTTTATCCCGGGGTGGAGCAGCTTGAACTTGCAGAACCTGTACAGCGAACGCCAGTAGTTGAATCCGTACATGCGGTTCTTGACGATGAAGCGCGCGTTGCGGGCCAGCCACCCGCCCGGCCGATTCCCGGTGCCCTCGCTTGGCCCTGAATGGAGCACTTAGACCCCCGGCTTCCGTCCGTAAAGCAGCATGTTGTAGAACAGGAACGCCGGCAGGACCGGGTAGATGAGATCGTCTACACGGTGCAGTCTCAGGTAGGTGTGGTAGGCGCCGAACCGCCAGCGCATGGAGATGTTCTCATCTGCGAGGTTGTTCTCCACGGTCCTTGTCATCCAGCCCACGAACGACGACAGGAACTCCTCGCCCTCGCATCGGACGTCCTGGAAACCGACCGAACGGGCCACCCTGGCCACCCGCGGCGGCCAGAAGGTGTGTATGTCGACCACATGCTCGTACCGCGCGACCTCCCTGCCGTGCTCGTCCAGGCCACCCGGCTCCAGCTTGAGCCGCGCCCTCGAACCGCCCAGTCTCCCGCCCAGCCGCGCGTAGAGCCTCACCAGCCGGTCCGTCCCGCCCCGGGCGAACCTGCCCATGAGGTCACCGACCACCGTGGGCTCGCCCGCCAACATGAACGCGCCCCCCGGCTTCAGCACCCGGAAGATCTCGGTGAGTCCCCTCTCTATGTCGGGGACGTGGTGCAGTATCGCGTGCCCGATGACCATATCGAACTCCCCTTCGGGGTAGTCCAGGTCCTCCAGTTCGCTGCGCCTGCCCCGCACCTCGAGCCCCAGTTCGGCCGCGTTGCCCAGGCAGGCATCCACCATCCCCTGGCTTATATCGCAGACGTCCAGCTCGCCGATGAGCCCCTGGTACAGGCACAGGTTCAACCCCACGTAGCCGGTCCCGCACCCGACCTCGAGCATACGGTCCACGTGCGGGAACTCGCCTCCAAGCAGCTTCTCGTACTTCCCGCGCACGCGCCCGGCGTTCTCCAGGTCATAGGCGATCCCCCACTTCCCGTCGTACTGCATGCTCTCGACGTCGTGAAAGAGCTCGTTCGCTTTTCTTAGGTCTACGTCCATCTTCCCTCTCCGGTAGGACACGCCCCAAAATGATACCAGACAAGAGAAGCGCCGGGCCTGTTTTGAGGCCCGGCGCTCGTTTCTCAGGTTATGTTCGCGCCGTCTACTGCTTGACCTCCTTGATACCCATCAGGTTGGCCGCGATGACGTAGCGCTGTATCTGCGCGGTGCCCTCGTAGATCTGCATGATCTTGGCGTCGCGCATGTACTTCTCGACGGGGTAGTCCTTCATATAGCCGTAGCCGCCCAGGACCTGCACCGCGTCGGTTGTGACCTTCAGGGCCATGTCGCCGCAGAACGCCTTGGCGATGGAGGACGCCACGGAGAGCCGGCGCGAGGTCTTGCCGGTCTCGGCCATCTTGTTGGCAAGCCAGCCGGCGTAGTAGTACAGCCGCCTGCCCGCCTCGATGTTCATGAGCATGTCGGTCAGCATGAAGCTGATGCCCTGGTTCACCATGATCGGCTTGCCGAACTGCACGCGCTCCTTGGCGTAGGCGTTGGCCTCCTCGAACGCCGCCCTGGCCACGCCGACCGCGAGGGCCGCGACGCCCGCACGCGTCTGGTCGAGGGTGAGCATCACGGTCACGAAGGCGCTGCCGGGGGCTCCCAGCATGTCCTCCTTGGGGACCTTCACGTTCTCGAAGAACACCTCGGCAGTGTGGGAGGCGCGGATGCCCAGCTTGTCCTCGTGGCGGCCCATGCTGACGCCCTCGGCGTTGCCGTCGACGATGAACCCGCAGAGGCCCTGGTCGGTCTGCGCGAAGACGGTGTACACCTCGGAGATGCCGCCGTTGGTGATGAAGCACTTCTGGCCATTGAGGATGAAGTTGTCGCCGTCCTCCTTGGCAGTGGTGGAGATCGCCGAGACGTCGCTGCCGGCGCCCGGCTCGGTCAGGCAGAAGCCCGCCAGCTTGGGGTTCTTCTCGTCGCAAAGACGCGGGAGCCACTTCTCCTTCTGCTCACTCGTGCCCGAGATCTGGATGGGGGCGGTCGCCAGGTTGTTCGCGCCGATGCTGGTGGCCAGCCCCGCGCAGCCCCACGCCAGCTCCTCGAACACCATGGCGCTGGTCAGCGGGTCGAGGCCGCCTCCACCGAACTCCTCGGGGATACCGGCCGTGGGCAGCCCGGCCTGGGCCGCCTTGGGAAGGATCAGGTCCGCGGGAAACTCACCCTTCTTGTCCCACTCCTCAGCGATGGGTCGCAGCTCGTTCAGCGCGAAGTCGTGCGCCATGTCCACTGCCGCTCTCTGCTCGTCTGTCAACTCGAAGTCGATCACAGCACTTCCTCCTTTCAGGAAAGCTATCTCAAGTGATACTGCCTGATGGCTCCGGATATCCTACCAATTCGCCCCGGCGAAGACCAGCGCTTCAAGCGCCGGCCCTCGAGGGCACTATTTCCCGGTGAACTCGGCCTGCCCAGGCCCCTTCTCCAGGAAGGTTCGCATGCCGATCTTCTGGTCCTCGGTGGAGAAGCAGAGCGCTATGCCCTGCGCCTCTATCACCAGGCCGTCCTTTATGGAGCAGTTCATCCCGTCGTTAATCGCCCTCTTGGCCATGGCCAGGGCGAACGGCGGGTACTTGGTGGCGTACTTCCTCGCGACCTTCTTGGCCTCGGCTATCACTGCGGCGCCGTCTCCTTCGACGACCTTGTCGATGAGCCCGTACGCCTGCGCGGTCTTCGCGTCGTAGAAACGCCCGGAAAAGATCATCTCCTTGGCCTTGGCCGGGCCTATCAGCCTCGGGAGCCTCTGGGTGCCCCCCGCGCCCGGTATTATCCCCAGCAGTATCTCCGGGACGCCGATCTGGCAGGTCTCGCCCGCGAAGCGCCAGTCGGCGGTCAGGGCCAGCTCGCAGCCGCCGCCCAGCGCGAACCCGTTGACCGCGGCGATGACCGGCTTCATGACGTTCTCCAGGCGGCTGAGGGAGTCCTGCGCGCCACCGATTATCTTGGCGACCAGGGCCGGCGTCGCATCCACCATCTCCTTGATGTCGGCACCCGCCGCGAACACCTTCTCACCCCCGGTGACCACCACAGCGCGCACCTCGTCGTCGTACTGCAGCTCGGTGGCGCACTTGCCGATCTCCATGAACACCTGCGCATTGAGCGCGTTCACCTTGGGACGGTCCAGCAGCATCGTCGCGACGCCGTCCTCGATGCCGACCTTCAGGAACTCGTAGTCATACGCCATCGTTAACACCTCCATCGTAGCCCGCGTACATAGTCCACTATCTCGGCGGTCGGGGTGCCCGGGGTGAACAGCTTCGCCACTCCCATGCCCTCGAGCCGCTCGATGTCCTCCTCCGGGATTATCCCCCCGCCGACGACCTTTATGTCGGAGGCCCCCCTCTCACGCAGCATCTCGAGCACCCGCGGAAAGACGGTCATGTGGGCGCCCGAGAGTATCGAGAGCCCGATCACGTCCACGTCCTCGTCGACAGCCGCCTGCACTACCTGCTCCGGGGTCTGATGCAGCCCCAGGTATATGACCTCCATGCCGGCGTCGCGCAGCGCGCGCGCCACCACCTTGGCTCCCCTGTCATGCCCGTCAAGCCCGGGCTTCGCAACCAGCACCCTCACGGTCTTCTCCGACATATCACCCTTCCCGATCCATGCGATTGGGACGGGACTTCAGTCCCGTACCTGCGTCGTTATCGTTCGCGGACTGAAGTCCGCGCCCAATCAGTAGATGGGTTTCTCCCTGTACTCCCCGAAGACATCTTTCATCACGCCGACTATCTCTCCGAGGGTCGCGTGAGCCCTGACGCTGTCCAGTATCGCGGGCATCAGGTTGTCCGTACCCTCGGCCATGCCCTTCAGTCCGGCCAGCGCCTCGTCCACCTTGCCCTGGTCCCTCTCGCTCCGTACCTTGCGCAGCGATTCGACCTGCTCCCGCTCGACGAGGGGGTCTATCTTCAACAGCTCGATGTCGATGGACTCACCCTCGTGGGCGAAGCGGTTCACCCCCACGATGACCCGCTCTCCCTTCTCGATCTCCATCTGGTACCGGTAGGCCGCGTCCGCGATGCGCCGCTGGAAGTAGCCCCTCTCGATCGCCTGGAGCACCCCGCCCTCGGCCTCGATCTCCGCGAAGTACTCCAGCGCCTGGCGCTCCAGCCGGTCGGTGAGGTACTCGACGAAGTAGGAGCCCCCCAGGGGGTCGGCGGTGTTTGCCACCCCCGTCTCGTAAGCGATGACCTGCTGGGTTCGCAGGGCGATCTCGGCGGCCTTCTCACTCGGCAGCGCCAGCACCTCGTCCATGGAGTTGGTGTGGAGGCTCTGGGTGCCGCCGAGCACCGCCGCGAGCCCCTCGAAGGCGGTCCGCACTATGTTGTTCTCAGGCTGCGGCGCCGTGAGCGAGCACCCGGCGGTCTGTGTGTGGAACCGCAGCAGGAGCGACTCCTCCTTCTCCGCGCCGAACTTCTCCTTCATGACCCGGGCCCAGATGCGCCGTGCCGCCCTGTACTTGGCCACTTCCTCGAAGAAGTCGATG
Organism: Actinomycetota bacterium; assembly: GCA_043807425.1. Classification (GTDB taxonomy): domain Bacteria; phylum Actinomycetota; class Geothermincolia; order Fen-727; family Anoxymicrobiaceae; genus JAHJCO01. The sequence continues at coordinate 8,222 of JAZDFZ010000006.1, read as the reverse complement.
TGCGAGTTGAAGAAGAACGACAGCCTGGGGGCGAAGTCGTCGACGTCCATCCCCGCCTCGATCCCCGCCTCGACGTAGGCCATGCCGTCGGCGAGGGTGAAGGCGAGCTCCTGGGCCGCGGTGGAGCCCGCTTCCCGGATGTGGTAGCCGCTGATGCTGATCGTGTTCCAGCGGGGGACCTCGGAGGCGCAGAAGCGCATCACGTCGGTGATTATCCGCAGGGAGGGCCGCGGTGGGAATATCCAGGACTTCTGGGCGATGTACTCTTTGAGGATGTCGTTCTGGATGGTGCCGCCCATGTCGCCCAACGAGACCCCCTGGCGCTCGCCCGTGACCAGGTAGAACGAGAGCAGGATGCTCGCAGGAGCGTTGGTCGTCATCGAAGTGGTTATCCTCTCCAACGGGATACCGTCGAAGAGGGTCTGCATGTCCACCACCGAGTCTATGGCCACCCCGCAGCGGCCTACCTCTCCCTCGGCTCTAGGGTCGTCCGAGTCCACCCCCATGATGGTGGGCATATCGAACGCCACGGAGATTCCGGTCTGCCCGCGCTCAAGCAGGAAATGGTAGCGCTCGTTGGTCTCGCGCGCCGTCCCGAAGCCGGCGAACTGCCGCATGGTCCATAACCGCCCCCGGTACATGTTGCCCCTGATGCCGCGCGTGTACGGGTACTCACCCGGGAAACACAGGTCTTCCTCGTAGTCGAGGGCGCTGCTATCGGACGGCCCGTAGAGCGGGCCCACCTCCTCACTCGAGACGGTGACGAAAGGCTCGGAGCGCTCCGGCGAGGCCGGGTAGGTCTCCTTCAGCCAGCGTTCGCGCTCCCGGTCGAAATCCTCGGGCTCCATGCAGGTCCCACCCCGTTTAGAACTCTATCCCCTCGCGCATCGGCACCCCCGCGTCGTAGCAGTGCCGCACGCACTTCATCTCGGTTATCGTGTCAGCCCGCTCGAGGAACTCCCCGGGCGCGTTCCGCCCGGTCAGCACCAGTTCGACCCCCGGCGGCCTGTCGTCGATGAGTGGCAGGACGTCCGCGACCTCGAGCACTCCCAGGTCCACCGCGACGTTGACCTCGTCGAGGATGACTATGTCGTAGCGGCCGCTCATTATCGCCTCGCGCGCCAGCTCGAGCCCTTCGGCGGCGAGCCGCAGGTCCTCCTCGGAGGGCTCCCCCCTCTTGACGAAGGAATCCAGGCCGCTCTGGACGAGCGTGAAATCGGGCGATAGTCGCCGCGCCGTCTCCAGCTCCCCGTAGGGACGCCCTTTCAGGAACTGGACCATGTAGACGTCGAAGCCCTTGCCGATGGCCCTCATGGCGAGCCCCACCGCGGCGGTGGTCTTCCCCTTGCCGTCCCCCGTGTACACCTGCACCAGACCCTGTTCCATCCGGGTAAAACCCCCCTCCCGGCCGCTGTATGTAACAGAAGTGCTTGACACTTTTGTTACATCCCGGCCATGGCCGGGTTTGTCCTGTCTCGCGGCCGGAAAGAGTATATCAGAAGGGACATCGAGAACGGGATGAAGCGTTCCCGCGTCGAAGTATCGAGGCATGCCCGGCGACCAGGCGCGGCGAGCTCCTGGTACTGCGGGAGAACGCCGCTCCGGCGGAGGGGTTGACGTACTTCCTTGCCGCGTATGAGGGCATGTCTCATAATCGATTTCGTTCTCTTCCACTCGAAGAGGAGCGGAGGAAGATTGCGGGCGGATACGGTATCGATAAAGAGCAGAATAAGGGGCCCCAGGTCTTTCAGGCGCACCTACCTGTACCTGCGCAGGGCGAACAAGGCGCGGGTCGTGCTCTTCGTGTCGCTGTGCTTCCTCCTCGTCGTGGGGATCGGGCTGATGGGTTACCTGCTGGTCCAGGACTTCGCGCATGCGGGGCGGATGTTCAACGGTGTCACAATAGACGGAAAACCGGTCGGGGGCATGACTCGAGCCCAGGCCAGGACCTGGATCACCCAGAACGTCGCCACCCCTATCGAGCAGCCCATGGTCCTGACCCAGGAGGACAACGAGTTCACCCTGGACCTGAAGTCGATCGACCTGAGCGTCGACGTCGACAAGATGGTCGAGACCGCCTACTGGAAGGGCCAGGACCAGAACATCGTGATGAGGCTGTTCCGGAGGTTCCTCAGCAAGCCCGTGCACGTGAACGTTCCCGTAATGCTCTCCTACGACGAGAAGAAGGTCGAAGCTTTCGTGGCGGGAATCGCCGAGGACCTGGACTTCGGTCCGCGCAGCGTGTCCATCGACGTCTCCGGCGGTGTGCCGGTCATCCGCGAGTCACGCTACGGCCTGGAGGTCAAGCAGAAGGAGACCGTGGAGGCCATCGAGGCCGCGATGCCCACCAACAACAGGAACCTGACCGTGGTGACAGCTTCGCTCAAGCCCGATATAACCGAGGCGGACCTCGGGTACATCATCGTGATAAAACAGGCCGAGCACACCCTGTACCTGTACAGGGGAGAGGTCCTGGACAGCAAGTACGCCGTGGCGGTCGGCAGCCCCCAGTACCCGACCCCCAACGGCAAGTTCTACATCAGGAAGAAGCAGAAGGACCCCACCTGGTACCCTCCCAAGTCCGACTGGGCCAAGGACAAGCAGACTATACCGCCCGGCCCGGGCAACCCCCTGGGTCCCTACTGGATGGAGTTGGGGGACGGACTGGGTATACACTCCACCCCGGACGAGAAGTCGCTGGGCTTCTCCGTCTCGCACGGGTGCATCCGCCTGTCGGAGTGGAGCGCAATGATGATCTTCGACAAGGTCAACGAGGGCACCCCCGTCTTCATCATGCCTTAACAGATAGCGCTGCCAGTGCGATAGCCCCCAGGTACTCCTCCGCCGTTCCGCTCCGGGACGTGTCCGCCAGTCGCAGCCTCCGCGGAAAGTAGAGCGCCCCGAGCGAGCGCCCTCCTCCAAGGTGAACCAGCGTCCGGTAGATGAGGTTACCCGTGACCCCGTCGGGGGCCAGCAGGCAGTTCGCCCAGGGGAAGGCCTCCTCGATGGTGATGTGGTACGCCCTGACGTCGTCCTCGGCGGCCAGGACCTCGGCGCGCTGGATGCTGCTCCGGATCCTGCCTCCCCTGGCGGCGTCCTCCGGCCTGCCCGCCGAAAGCGCGGCGATGCGCGGCTCCCAGCCCAGCAGGTCGCAGAACACGCGAAGGTCCGAGAGGAGCCTGCGCGCCTCGGACAGGTTGCCGCCCTCGTCGATCCCGACCGGTCCCAGGAGGAAGGGAGTGCCTCCGGGCAGGACCAGCAGCGCGATCCTTCTCAGCCGCCCCGGGGCCCTCATCCGGACCGCCTCCAGGAATGAGGAGGATGGGAGCGAGCCTCTCACCGCCGAGTTCACCTCGCCGGCCCGAAGCGCCTCGAGAAGGGCCACGGCGTCGGGGTATACGCTCAGGCTGCAGAACTCCGCGTGCCGGACGACCTCCCGCTCCCTGGGGTCCCCCGCCACCAGTCCGATGCCGACGCGCGCACCGGGGTCCACGAGCGAAGTGAGTGATGCGAGGTCGAACGCGGGCATCACTCGGCCTCAGGCGGGCCGGCGCGAGTAGTGGTCTCTCAACACCCTGAGCGCTTCCACGGCGTCCTCCGGGATCTCGAAGATGGGATATCCGACCTCCGCCTGGACCTCCCGCAGGAAAGCACTCTGTGTCAGCAGGCACATCGAGATGGGCTTGTGATGCTTGTTCATCAGCCCCTGGAGGTCGGCGTAGGGGGGCCTCTGCATCCGGGCATAGGCGCCGTCGTACTTCGCGTCCGACCTGCGCAGCAGGACCAGCGCGACCCCGTCTATGTCCGGCTGGCCCAGCACCCTGTCCAGCGCGTAGAGGATCTCGTCCGTGGAGTGTATGTCCCCGAGGTCGAGCGGGTTGCCCATCCGGATCACGTCGGAGCGGACGTACTCCTTCATCCCGTCGAGGAACTCCCGCGAGAGCGGCGGGAAGGTGAAGCCGCGCCTGTGGGCCTCATCCGCGCATAGAACGGTATAGCCGCCCGCCTGGCTGACCACCGCGATCCGGTTTCCGCGAATGGGCGGGAGTTCGAAGGCGCGCGCCATGTCGATGAGCCTCCTGATGGAGCGCACACGGATGATGCCCGCCTGGCGGAACATCCCATCAACCACGGCGTCGTCGTTGGCCAGCGCCGCGGTGTGGCTCGCCGCCGTCCGCGCGCCGGCCTCTGTCGTGTTCGCCTTGTAGACCAGTATGGGCTTGTCGATACGTGAGGCCACCTCCCCGAAGCGCCGGCCCCTGACCACGCTCTCCAGGAACAGGCATATGACCCTGGTCCCGGGGTCGTCCCCCAGGTACTCCAGGAAATCCAACTCGTCCATGCTCACCTTGTTGCCCACCGAGATGAACTTGTTGAAGGTGGCGGCGGCATTGTCCAGGAACATCATCAGGCTCAGGCCCACCCCGCCGCTCTGGCTCACGATGGAGATGCTCCCGGGCTCCCGCTTCTTGAGGGTGAGGAAAGGCAGGCAGAGCCCGTTCTCGGTGTTGATCAAGGTAAGGCCGTTCGGCCCCACGAAACGGATGCCGTACTCGACCGCCTTCGCGGCGACCAGCCGTGTCAGCTCGTCGCCTGACTCTCCGTACTCGGAGAAGCCGCCGCTGGGGACCGCCATCCGCCTCACCCCCAGAGCGGCACACTCGTCCATAACGCCCGGGACCACCTTCGCGGGCACGAACGCCACCACGAGGTCGATCGGTTTGCCGATCTCGGACAGAGACGAGTAGCCATTCAGACCCAGCACGTCCTCGCCCCGGGGGTTGACCGGGTACACCTCGCCGGAGTACCCCCAGGTGATGAGATTCTGGACTATATTGCGCCCCATGTTGGTGTCGCTGTTCGAAGCGCCTACCACCGCGACGCTCTGTGGGTAGAACATCTTGTTCATTCGCCCCTCCGGAGGGGAAGCAATCAACGAAAAGGTGTCGCTCGCGCGGCACCGCGCATAGTATACCAAATGGGGTCAAACCTGAGATTTTGCGTTTTTTTCGTAGAGCGAGGATCAAGACACCGGGAGTGCAAGAAATGCAAGATCTCAGGTTTGACCCCCAATGCAAGAAATGCAAGATCTCAGGTTTGACCCCAACTGACGCCCCTCAAGGTATATAGCGGTTTTCCCGGTACCAGGCGACGGTTTCGGGCCAGCCGTCGGCGAAGGTCGGGTACTTCGGGCTCCAGCCCAGCGACTTGAGGCGATCGTTGGCGTAGCGGTGCTCTCCGTAGAGAAAGCCCAGAAAATCCCGGTCGATCCTGGGGGAGAGCAGTGGGACCAGGTCGTTCTCGAACGCGATCGAGTCCCAGCGCCCGGCCAGGAACTCGTTGACGGCCCTGATGACCGGCAGGGGGGTCAGCGACGCCGCGCGGGCGAAGACCTCGATCGCCGCCCAGGGCAGGCCTATCTCGGGGGCGCACTCGACGCCGAAAGGCTCCATCACCAGCCGGATGAGATCCGAGCCGGTCATCACCGAGTCGTCGGCCACGTTGAACGCGCGGCCTCCCGGTCCGGGCCCTGTTTCCAGCACGGCGCAGGTGGCCTCCGCCAGGTCTTCCACGTGGATGGTGTTTATACCGGGACCCCCGGCCGGCAGCGGCATGCGGTCGGCATATTTCTTGAGCAGGGTCGGCAGGACCATGAACGACCTGGCCGTGTAGACCGCCCCGGGCCCGTAGACGAAGGTGGGCCTGATGATGGAGACCGGCAGGCCTTCCTGCCTCATCACCCCCAGCGCGGTCAGCTCGCTCAGGTACTTGGAGATGCTGTAGGCGCAGTCCGGCCGCTTGGGCTCATCCTCGACGATGGGGCTGTGCCGCTTGAGCCCGTACACATCGCAGGTGGAGTACTGGATGAAGTGCCCGGCTCCCTTCCGCGCGGCGGCGGTAGCAAGGCTACGCGTACTGCCCACGTTGATCGATTCGATGACCTCGCGCCGCAGGCTCAGGTCGAAGGCGGCCGCGATGTGGATCACCGATTCGCAGCCTTCGACGAGCGAGCAGCAGAAGTGGTGGCTCATGAGATCGCCCTGCTCGATGACGGCCCCCTGCTCGGCGGCATAGGTCAGGTCGACCGGCGGCAGGTCGGTCGCCTTGACCGGGTGTCCGCGTTCGCGGAGCAAGGATACCACGTGGTGTCCGACGAATCCGCCGGCGCCTGTGACGAGGACAGCGGACTCAGGCATCGACGACCCCGGTTGCGGTCCCGTCCGGGACCTCGAAGTGCCTGCGCAGCAGCCACAGGGCGGCGATCAGGCCGATGACCGCGAGCGGCATTGCGACGAGGAGCACCCAGAATAGGGATGTATCGGTGATCGGTCTCGCCGCCCGCACGCTGCCCACGAGGATGTCGGGCCCTGTGCCGAAATACTCGACTATTGACCCGACGTACCAGAGACGATGCCAGGTCGTGCCTATGAAAACCGCGATGAGCGCCAACTCGCACCCGAACACCGCCCACGCGGCGGTGCCGCTGAGCTCGCGGACGGCCCTCACCAGCAGGAAGCCCAGCGCATACATCAGGAAGTAGCCGGCGAACACGTAGACCACTATGGCGGTAGGGACCTGCTCGTGGCTGGTGAAGTACATCCACATCCAATCCGGCTCCAGGATGTAGCAGAGCAGGGCCACCCCGAAGGCGACCACGAAGTGGAAGGCGAGCCCTACCAGGAAGTAGGTGCTCTTCAGTGCCGGCTTATTCTTTTCCCGGTCCCCCTGGGCCAGGGCGAAAGCCATGCCCAGTCCCAGCGAGAGAAGCATGTCGAGCGGGAGTGTCGCCACCACCCCCCTTCAATCGGAGTAACCGCCGATCGTATCGACCCCTAAGCACCTCCAGCCGATATACATGGCCTGCTCGGCCATGATCTTCTTGTCGGCTGTGGTGCATTCCACCTTTATAGCGGCGGTGCCTTCCGGGTTCACGTCCGCCATGCTGAAGGTCTTGCGCGAATTCGCCGGAATCGTCGCCTGCACGGTGTAGTCAGGATATCCCTCCGGACCGAAATAGTCGATCCGAACGCTCACCTGAACGGCGTTCGGGTTCTGCACCAGTGTCCAGGTCTCCCCGTCGGGATAACCCTGTTCCGGATCCCCCGCGCTCGTCTCACCATCCGGCAGATAGAAGCACTTGTGTGGAGCCGAAAGACCTATGGAGTCGTGACATGCTTCGCCATAACCGCTATCCCAGTACATCGCGCGTTCGGCGATGATCGGTTTGTTGGAATGGACGCGGGTCGACAGGTCCGCAACAACCCAGTCGTTGACGCAGATCGTCTTTCGTGAGTTCGCGTCCATGGCGAAAGAACCTCCGCTGACAGGACCCGTGTCGGTCATGTAGGTGATATCAACGTTGGCGGGAGTGCTGTTCGGGTTCTGGACCAGGACATAGGTGGTGAAGCCCCAATCGGTCGTGCCCTCGGCGAGGTAGTAGTCAGTTGACGGGGTGGTGGTCCCTATGGAGTCGTGCCCTTCTCTTCGTCCGTTTCGGTACATCGCTCGCTCGGGGATCACCGGTACGTTGGCCTGCACCCGGATGGAGGCATCCTGCGCACCGATGTAATCGAACATGGAAAAAGTACAACGTGAATTCGCCGAGATCGTCTCGGTGAAGGTCGCCGGCCCTGCGCCCTCGATCATGTAGGTGATATCGCATGACGCGTCCGTGCTGCTAGGGTTCTGTATGAGCAACCAGCACTCGAAGCCCCATTTCGAGGACCCCTCCGGGAGGTACCAAGTCTTTGCCGGCGCCGTTACCCCTATCGAGGTGTGGCCCTCGGGCATCTGGCCGGAAGCGGCCCAGAGCATGGTCCTCTGCACAGCGATGGTCTTTCCCTCGAGGCACTCCACTTTCGTCGAGAACTCCTCCGCGCCGAGGTCCTCGGATGGATCCAGGTACGTGACACTGGTCGGTGCGAGGGTTATTTCGGGGCGGATGACGGGTCCCTGGGGTGTCATGTACGTGACCTGGACGGTGACCTCTTCATCGTTGGGATTCTCCATGATTATCAAGCAGTAGAAGCCCCAGTCTGTGGTCCCCTCGGCCAGGTACCAGGTACTCAGGTTCGTGTTCTGGCCGCCGAAGTACATATGGTCGATTCCCGCGGCCCAAACGTGCATGGAATCGACGGCCGAAACAGCCTGCAGTCCTATGTTGTCCTCTTGGTATTGAAGGGACCAGGTCGATCCTCCGAAGAAGAAGATGCTGTCGAACC
>JAZDFZ010000005.1:0-2000 GCA_043807425.1 Actinomycetota bacterium | reverse complement strand
CCGGGGCTTATGTTCAGCTCCAACACGCGGGGGACGCCGTCCGTGTCCACGATCATGTCGACCCTCGAGAGGTCTTTGCAGCGGAGGAGCTGATGTGCGGCGAGCGCCAACCTCTCGACCTCGAGCGAGACGTCTTCCGCCAGCCTTGCGGGTATGAAATAGTCGGTCTTTCCCGCCGTGTACCGGGAGTCGAAATCGAAGAATCCCGAAGCGGGCACGACCTCGACGGGTGGTAGCACCCGGGGAGACTCGTTGCCGATCACGCTGACCGCGACCTCGCAGCCGTCGACGTATTCTTCCAGAAGCACCCTGTCGTAGTAACCAAGAGCTGCGATGATAGAGTCGGGCAGGTCCCGCTCGTGCTCGACGATCTTGACGCCAAGCGCCGAACCGCCTTCCGCGGGTTTCACGACCATGGGGGATCCCAGCTTCTCCCACGCGGTCGAGAGCAGGTTCAAGGCGCCCATCTCACGGAAGGTGGAGGAGCTGAGTGTGAAGTATCGCGGGGTTGGGATGTCGTGGTCGCGGAACAGCTCCTTCGAGAGCACCTTGTTGAAACCGACCATGCTCGCCAGGGGTCCCGGGCCCGTATAACGGAAGTCAATGATCTCCAGTAGCTCCTGGACCGTCCCGTCCTCACCGTCCCTGCCGTGCAGTGCGATGTAAACAAGGTCCGGCTTCTCGGAGAGCAGCCGGGGCACCAGGCTCTCGTCGACGTCCATGTCGAGAACCTGATAACCACGGTCCTCTAGGGCTCGCGCTACGCGACGGCCCGACTTGAGCGACACGTCCCTTTCAAGGGAGCGCCCGCCCATCAGAACCGCTATCTTGGCCTTCATGCGATATCCCTCCTCCCAGGCCGAGCCGCTGCCTCAGCGGTCCAACCCCAGCGAATGATACAGATCCATCTCTTTCCTGATGACCTTGCCGAGACACTCGATACCCTGTGCTATCTGCTCCTCGGAAGGGAAGCTGAAGTTCAGCCTCATGTTATTTGCGCCGCTCCCGTCCGCGTAGAAAGCATCCCCGGGGACGTAGGCAACCTTCTGTTCGATCGCAAGGGGCAACATCTTCGCGGTGTCCAGGTACTCGGGAAGGGTCACCCATATGAACAGGCCCCCCCGCGGTTTCGTCCAGCTTGCACCCTCGGGGAAGTGCTCCTCCAGCGCCTGCAACATCGCGTCGCGCCGGGAACGGTAGATGGGCATCAGGATCTCGAGGTTCTTCCGCCACAGGCCGCGCGCGAGGTAAGACTCCGCGAACATCTGGTTCAAGGTGCTCGAGCACAGGTCGGCTGATTGTTTCAGCGCAGTGATCTTCTCTATTATCGGGGCGGGCGCGAACACCCACCCGACCCTGATGCCCGGCGAGACGATTTTCGAGAGCGTACCGAGGTAAACGACGCGCCTGGAACCCCTGGAAACGAGGGACTCGAACGGGTCACCCTCGAAGCGTAGAAGCCCGTACGGGTTGTCCTCGATTATCAGCAGGTCGTAACGCTCTGCGAGTTCGAGGAGGTGCTCCCTGCGGGTCGGGTGCATGGTGACCCCCGCGGGATTGTGGAAGTTCGGGACCACGTAGACGAATTTCGGGAAAGCCTGACCGCCGCGGTCCAACTCGGATTCGAGCAGGTCGGTCCGCATGCCCATGTCATCGAGGGGGATCGTGATCACTTCAGGCCCGTTGGCGAGAAACGCTCCGAGGGCTCCGATGTAGGAAGGCCCCTCCATGACGATCGTGTCCCCCGGGTCTATGAATATCCTTCCAAGCAGGTCGAGCGCCTGCTGGCTTCCCGTGGTGATAAGCACGTTCTCGGCCTCGGACCTGATACCCTCCTCGGCCATGAGCTCGACCAGCCTTACCTTGAGCGCCTCGAGGCCTTCGGTCTCACCGTACTGCTGACATTGTCCGTCACCACCATTGCGGGTTGCGTGAATGGCAATCTCACTCCCCCGGCAGTAAGAATTGCTCTCCCGATTATTACCGTAGCTGGGATTGGC
>JAZDFZ010000004.1:0-26658 GCA_043807425.1 Actinomycetota bacterium | reverse complement strand
CTGATCTTTACCGGGACAATCGGAAGCGGGCCTCGTCCGAGGCCCGCTTTTTTCATCCACACCCGGCGAATACCGCCGCGGTCAGCACTATCACCGTCACTACCAGCACGCAGACCATCGCGATAACGGCGCCCCTGAAGGCGGCGGACCCCTTTATAACGACAACGCCGGTCAACGGGCACTCGTCCGCCCCGTGTGACTCACCGCATATCGGGCATCGCATCTCCGGTTCACCCCCTGTCGTCAACCAATCTCAAATGATTAGACGCGCGAGGGGGTCGGATCATTACAGGAGGTTTGAGCCCGGCCTCTCAGGCCGGGATTAACATGGACGGTCACCCCCACCCCGACCCTCCCCCCTCAAGGGGGAGGGGGTAACATGGGCAACGTCAGAGACTAGGAGAGCTTCTTTTTTATCAGGGATGTGGCGAGCTCGGGGTTGGCCTTGCCGCGGGTCGCCTTCATCACCCGGCCCATAAGGAACTTGAGAGCCTGCTCCTTGCCCTCGCGCATGTCACGCGCGGCGTCGGGGTTCTCCTCGATGACCTTGTCCACGACGGCCTCCAGCTCTCCCTCGTCCTCGATCTGCGCCAGCCCCTTCTCCTGGACTATCTGGTCGGGACCCTTCCCGGTCTCGAACGCCTCTTTCAGGACATCCTTGGCCATCTTTCCCGAGATGATGCGCTGCGCAACCAGGGCGACCAGCTCGCCCAGCCCGCGGGGGTGCACCGGGCAGGCCTGGATCGGGACCACCGCCTCGTTGAGCAGGGCCACCAGGTCTCCCGCGATCCACTTAGCGAGCGCCACCGGGTCCTGGCCCGAGGCGACCGCCTCCTCGAAGTAGTCCGCCAGCGCCTTCTCCCCCGTGAGCATCGCCGAGATCTCGCCGGGGAGCCCGTACTCGGCCTCGAACCGATTCCGCCTTGCCATCGGCAGTTCGGGCAGCCGCCCGCGCAGCTCCTCCACCCACCCCGGGTCCGGCTCGATGGGGACCAGGTCGGGCTCGGGGAAGTAGCGGTAGTCGAACGCCTCCTCCTTGCTGCGCAGGGGATGGGTGACCCCGGCGGCGTCGTCCCAGTGGCGCGTCTCCTGGACCACCTCGTGCCCGAGGTCCAGCTCGGTCCGCTGCCGCTCCTCTTCAAAGGAGAGCGCCCGGAACAGCGAGCGGAATGAGTTCATGTTCTTTATCTCGACCTTGGTGCCGGGCCGGCCGTCCACGGACACGGAGATGTTGGCGTCGCAGCGCAGGCTGCCCTCCTCCATCTTGCAGTCGCTTATACCGAGGTACTCCAGCGTCGCGCGCAGCAACTGCATGAACACGCGCGCCTCCTCCGGGCTGCGCATGTCCGGCTCTGTCACGATCTCGGCCAGGGGGATCCCCGCCCGGTTGAAATCCTCCAGGCTGAAGTCGGCCCCATGGATGCGCCCGCTCTCTCCTATGTGGATGCTCTTGCCGGTGTCCTCCTCCAGGTGGACCCGGGTGATGCCGACCACGCGGCTGTAGCCCTCCATATCCATCGAGAGCGTGCCCCCTGACGTCAGCGGGACGTCGTACTGCGATATCTGAAAGTTCTTGGGCATGTCCGGGTAGAAGTAGTTCTTGCGGTGGAACACCGAGCGCGGCGTGACCGCGCAGTCCAGCGCCAGCCCAAGCAGGATCGTGTAGGCAACGGCCTCCCTGTTGGTCACGGGCAGAACTCCGGGATGGCCCAGGCACACGGGGCAGGTCCTGCTGTTCGGCTCGCCCCCGAAGTCGGTCGAGCATCCGCAGAACATCTTCGACTCCGTGGCCAGCTCGGCGTGTATCTCCAGCCCGATGACGGTCTCGAACTCCATCACGCCACCTCCCCGGTGCCCGCGATAGGTGGCAGCGCGTCGAATCCCAGGGTCTGCTCCAGCGCATAGGCCACATCGAGCAGCTTCTGCTCGGCCAGCGGTGGTCCCATCACCTGGAAGCCTACCGGGAGACCCTCTGACAGGCCGCATGGCAGGCTCAGGGCCGGTATCCCCGCCAGGTTCACCGGGATGGTGCAGATATCCGAGAGGTACATGGATAGCGGGTCGGCCGTTTTCTCCCCGAGCCTGAACGCCACCGACGGGGAGGTCGGCGAGACCAGCACGTCGTAGGAGTCCCAGGCACGCCCGTAGTCCCTTACGATGAGAGTCCGTATCTTCTGCGCCTGCGCATAGTAAGCGTCGTAGTAGCCGGCCGACAGCGCGTAGGTGCCAAGCATTATCCTGCGCTTGACCTCCGGCCCGAACCCCTCGGCCCGGGTCCGGTCGTACATCTCCCAGATGTCGTCCACATCGGCGTCGGTCCTGAACCCGTAACGCACCCCGTCGAACCGTGCCAGGTTGCTCGAGGCCTCCGCGGGGGCGATGAGGTAGTACGCCGACAGCCCGTAGGAGAAGCTCGGCAGCGATACCTCCTCGCAGGATACTCCCAGCCCCTCCAGCACCTCCACGGCCCTCTTGAACGAGTCGAGCACCCCGGGCTCGATGCCCTCGCTGGAAAGCTCCCTGACAACCCCGGCCTTCATGCCCCGTACGTCCGCCGAGAGCGAGCCGAGGTAGTCCATCGGCGGCTGCTGGATGGAGGTGGAGTCACGGGGGTCATGCCCCGCGATGACCCCGAGAAGGGCCGCGCAGTCGGACACGTTGAGAGTCATCGGCCCGACCTGGTCGAGCGAGGAGGCGAAGGCCACCAGCCCGTAACGGGACACCAGCCCGTAGGTCGGCTTCATCCCCACGATGCCGCAGAGCGCGGCCGGCTGCCGGATGCTCCCGCCCGTATCCGAGCCCAGGGCCCAGGGAGCCTCGCCCGCCGCAACGGCCGCCGCGGAGCCTCCACTGGAGCCGCCGGGGACCCTTTCCAGGTCCCAGGGGTTCGAGGTCGGCCCGAAGTAGGAGTTCTCGGTGGACGAGCCCATAGCGAACTCATCCATGTTGGCCTTGCCCAGCATCACCGTTCCCGCCTCCGAGACCCGCTCGACCGCGGTGGCGTCGTAGACGGGCACGAAGTTCTCCAGGATCCGCGACCCGCAGGTGGTGGTGAAGCCCTTTGTGGACAGGACGTCCTTGATGGCGATAGGCACTCCCGCGTACCGATGTTGCAAAAGTGCCTGACCCTTCTGCAACATACGGTCTATCGCGGCCGCGTGATCGCGCGCGCGCTCCGCCGAGAGGTTGATGAAGGCGTGGACCCGCGACTCGACTTCCTCGATGCGGTCCAGGAACGCCTCGGTGGCCTCCAGGGCGGAGATCTCGCGCTCCCTTATGAGCGCCGCGATCGAGAGGGCGTCCTTGTAAGGGATATCGGCGGACATCAGAGGATCCTCGGCACCTTGAAGCTGTGCTCGACGGCCCAGGCGGCGTTGGAGACGACCTCGTCGGGGTCCAGCGAGGGCCTTGCCTCGTCCTCGCGGTAGACGTTCACCAGGGGCAGGGCGTGGCTGGTCGCGGGGACCCCGGAGGTGTCTACCTCCGATATCACGCGGGCGTGCTCGAGCACGTCGGAGAGCTGGCGCCTGAGCGTCTCTTTCTCCTCGCCGGTGAGGTAGAGACGGGCCAGCTTCGCCACGTGCTCCACGTCTTCGATGGTAACAGCCACCGCAACCCCCGATTACTTGCCGGTCATCTCGCGGAACCCGGCCTCGTCGATCACCTGGACACCAAGTTCCCGGGCCTTCTCGAGCTTGCTCCCGGGCTCCGTGCCCGCCAGGACGTAGTCCGTCGTCTTGCTGACCGAGCCGGTCACCCGGCCCCCCAGGCCCTCTATTATCGCCGAAGCCTCGTCGCGGGTGAAACCCTCGAGCCCTCCCGTGAGCACGAAGGTCTTGCCCGAGAGAGGACCCGGCCCGGTAGCCGCCTCCGCCCAGTCGGATATCCGGACGCCGGCACGCCTCAACTTCTCGATAACCGCCAAGTTCTCCTGCTGCGCGAAGAAGAACACCACGCTCCCGGCGATCACCGGTCCCACACCCTCGACCGCCACCAGGTCTTCCTCGCTCGCGGCGCTCAGGGCGTCGATCGAGGCGAAGTGGTCCGCCAGCACGCGCGCCATGTGCCCCCCGACGTTCCTCATGCCGAGCCCGTTGAGCAGGCGCCACAGAGGCCGGTCCTTCGCCGCCTCGACGGCCTTCATCTGCTTGTCGACGGATCGCTCCCGCATCCTGGGGTGCTGCTCGACCTCCTGGGCCGTGAGCCCCTCCAGCGCGAGGGCCTCGCTCCTGTTCGCGTGGTCGCTCAAGTATGCCGCCACCGATTCGGCGGCCTTCGCTCCGACCCCCTTGACCCCGTTCAGCGCCGCGGCGTCCGCCTCCGCCAGGGCCCCTATGGTATGAAAGCGTTCCGCTATCAGGCGCGCCGTCTTCGCTCCGACGTGCGGGATGTTGAGCCCGACGAGCACCCTCAGCAGCGCCCGGTCCTCCGGCTCCACCAGGTCCTCTACCCCGTCCGGCAGCGCACCGCCCTTGTAGCCCGGCAGCGTGAAATAATGTCTGGGCTCCAGGTAGTAGATGTCGGCCACGTCTTTTATGAACCCACGCTCCAGCAGCTCAGCCACGGTCACCTCGCCCATGCCCTCGATGTCCATCGCCCCCCGTCCGGCGAAGTGGAGTATCTTGCCGAAGGTCTGGGCGGAGCAGGCTATATTGACGCAGCGCGTCACCGCCTCACCCTCCTCCCTGGTGACCTCCGCCCCGCAGACCGGGCAGTGGGCGGGCATCCTGAACGGCTTCTCGTCCCCGGAGCGGGCGTCTGTGATGACCTTGACTATCTCCGGTATGACGTCGCCCGCCTTGCGTACCACAACCCTGTCGCCGACGCGCACGTCCTTGCGCGCCACCTCGTCCTCGTTGTGCAGGGTCGCGTGCTGGACCGTGGATCCCGCCACGAATACGGGTTCGAGCACCGCCACCGGCGTGAGCGCACCCGTCCTGCCGACGCTCACCATGATGTCCAGGACCCCGGTGGTCTTCTCCTCGGGCGGGAACTTGAAGGCAATGGCCCAGCGCGGGCTCTTGGAGGTGTGCCCCAGCTCGACCTGCTGCCGCAGGGAGTCCACCTTTACCACCACGCCGTCAATCTCGTAGGGCAGGGTCCGGCGCCCGCCTCCCCACTCGTCGCAGAACCGTATGGCCCCTTCCACGTCCGCCACCTTCGCCGAGTGTTCCCCAATCCTCATGCCGAGTTCCCTCAGATATGACAGGAGGTCCCACTGGCTGCCCGGGAGAGGGCCTGACGAGTAACCCACCGCGAAGGTCACCATGGACAGGTTCCGCTCGGCGGTCACCGCCGGGTTCAGCTGACGGAGCGAGCCCGCGGCCGCGTTTCGCGGGTTGGCGAATGGGGGTTCTCCCTTCTCCAGCCTGTCGCGGTTGAGCCGCTGAAACGACTCCTCCGGCATGAACACCTCCCCAACGATCTCGATGGCATCAGGAGGCTCCTCGGCCAGGAGCCGCAGGGGGATGGCCGGCACCGTGCGCAGGTTGGGGGTGATGTCCTCCCCGACCTCCCCGTCCCCCCTGGTGGCGCCCCTCACCAGCACACCGCCCTCGTAGGTCAGCGCCACAGCTATGCCGTCCATCTTCAGCTCGCACACGTACTCGACCGGCTCGCCGCCCAGGCCCCTGCCCACCCTCTCGTCGAAGGCGCGCATCTCGTCCGGGGTGAAGGCGTTGTCCAGGCTGCGCATCGCTCCCCGGTGGTGCACCGGCGCGAACCCCGCAACGGGGGGCGGGCCGATCCTCTGCGTGGGGGAGTCGGGGGTGACCAGTTCGGGGAAGCGCTCCTCGAGCTCGAGAAGCTCCCTGTACAGGCGGTCGTACTCCTCGTCGCTTACCACGGGGTCGTCGAGGCTGTAGTAACGGTAGGCGTGACAGTTAAGCTCCTTGCGGAGCTCCCCGGCTCTCGCTCTGGCCTGGTCGTCGGTGCTGGTGGCGGGCATTTGCTTCCCCGGTGAGTCCTGGTAGATACAGGCAAATGATACCAGAACCGGGTGGCCCGCCCTGGCGTCCGCGGTCCGGGCGTCGGGCCGGCAGGGCCGTCTCGACGCCGGCGCTTTCTAGAGCCTCCTGAGGTCCCCCGGAGGCCAGAAGATCACCAGGGCTTTGCCGACTATCTTGTCCGAGGTGAAGGTCCCGAAGTAACGGCTGTCGTAGGAGTTGCTCTCGTTGTCACCCATCACGAAGTACTCGTTCTCGGGCACCAGCTGCGTGTAGGTACGGTCGCCGAACCGGCTTGTGCTCTTGTGGTAATACTGGCCGTTCACGACCAGGTTTCCGTCCTGCCTTGTTATCCGGTCTCCGGGGAGCGCGACCACCCTCTTGATGAGCATCTCACCGCCGCGGCCGATGTCCCTCAGGACCACGATGTCACCCCTGTCGGGTGTGGTGTTCCCGCGGTACGGTACCACGAAGACCCTGTCTCCGTCGTTCAGCGTGGGGTACATGGAAAGGCCCCGGACGATGTAGGGCTTGCCCACGAATATGAGGATGATGAAGACGGCCAGGATGATGAGCAGTGGGATGAGCAGCGCGACGCTCCACGTTGCCCGGCTCTTGCGAGGGGGCTCTTGATGCGCGCCCGGAGGTAGCGGCATACCCGGCGGGTATACTCTGCCGTGGTACTGTGGCGGGTACTGGTATGGCGGAAACCCCGGGTAATGCCCCTGGGGCGGTGGGTTCCAGTTCTGGTTCTTCGACTGTCTCATTCGTTGCGGGTTCCTTTGCATGGATGATACCACGCGGCTGCTATACCACCGTCATCTCTATCCGACCAGCTCTATCCCACCCCACACGCCCATGGCACCGCAGGCCGCTATCAGCGCCCCGGTCACCTCCTCCGATCTCTCCGCGGCCCCGAGCGCGTCCGCCATGTCGGCCTCGGAGCGGACCATGTTTCCCAGGGCCGTCGCGGCCGCGTCCGCCAGCGTCGCGGTCCTCGCGAGTACGGTGACCGCGTCGGCCACCCCGAGCGAGACCGAGGGTCCGACAGTCGCGCTGGAGGTACAGAGCCCGATACCCTCGGCATCATCCTCGACGGCCACGTCGATGCGCGGCCTGGACGCGCCGGCGAAGACCCGCACCACGCGCCTTCCTCCGCCCGCGAGGAAGAGGTCTCCACCATTCTCGACGATGACATTTCTGGAGAGTTCCAGCAAGTCCTGCCCGACGAGCTGCGCTATGGCACCCGCCACCGAGGCCATCGGCCCTACCCCGAAGGCTGTTGCGGCGCAGGCCATGGCGATGACGATTCCGGGAGCGTCGGATGTTACGGCCACCGGCCGGAACGAGGTGGCGAACGGCGGGCACAGCGCGACGAACTCCTCGAGGTCTCTCCGGTGCCGGGAAAGGGATTCGGCGGCCCGCTCGGAGGCATCCCCCTCCGTGAACACGAACAGGTCGCTCTCGCCCTGGACCACCCGGTAGCCGCGGAGCCCCCGCGGGTCCATCACGGACCGGTACCGTCTCTGTGAATACGGCTGTTCGTCCAAGTGCGTCCGCCTTCCGCGCTACCCTGTTTCCGCCCGAAGCCAGTCTAACTCACGGACCAGGGCCCGGGGGACCGTATTGCCCTCCGTCATGGCTGAAAACGGTGCTACGATTCAATATAATTACCGTATCGAATCGGAAACCTTGTGGTGGGGTCCACCCCCGGCCCGCACCGAAGATACCAGCAGGATGTCATCACACTAGCCGGACGGCGCCTTCGGGGCGCGGTTTGCGCGGTCCCGGATGTGATATGTTTCCGATGTCGGAAGTGGCGCCGGCGTGCCCCGTGGTCGGGTACGCGATGCCCTAGGAGGAAGACATGGCCCAGGAATGCAGCTGTAACGCCAGGTTCGCCGAGATAAGCGACCTCGGCCCCCTTGACGACATTATCGAGAGGTACGGGCGGGAGAAGGGCGCCCTCATCCCCCTTCTCCAGGAGACCCAGGACGCCTACGGCTACCTCGACGAGGCTATCATGCGCGAGCTGGCCAGGCGGGCCGGGTACCAGCTCAGTCAGCTATACGGCGTGGCCACCTTCTTTGCGCAGTTCAGGCTCAAGCCCATCGGCGAGTACCTCATCAGAGTATGTCACGGGACCGCCTGCCACGTCGCGGGGGCCACGCAGATAACGGACGAGATCGCCAACCAGCTCGACATCAAGGAAGGCGACACCACCCCCGACGGCAAGTTCACGCTCGAGTCGGTGATGTGCCTGGGGGCCTGCTCGCTGTCGCCGATCATGCTGGTCGGCGAGGACACACACGGCAAGCTCAAACCGACCGGTATCAAAAAGATACTCAAGCAGTACGCCGATGACTCCGGCTCCAGTAAAGAGGAAGAGTAGAGATGGGCACAAACGGGCACAGGTACAAGGTCGTCCTCGGCTACGGCACCTGCGGAATCGCCGCCGGGGCCACCGCTGTGAGGGATGCCCTGGAGGAGGCCGAGAAAGCCGGCGGTTACGACATGGACTTCGACATCGCCGGGTGCATGGGCTACTGCTTCATCGAGCCCGTGGTCGAGGTCTTCGACTCCGAGGGCGGTTCCGTCATCTACGGCGACATGACGGCCAGGAAAGTCGGCCGGCTTCTCGAGGAGCACATCAAGGACGGGAAGGTCATCGAGGACTGGGTGGTCAGGAAGAGCGAGGACGAGTCGGTTGGAGAGGGCGACTTCCTGGCCAACCAGCACCGGGTGGTGCTACGCAACTGCGGGAAGATAAACCCGGAAAGCATCGAGGAGTATATCGAGATCGGCGGTTACGAGGCTGCGAAGAAGGCCCTGACCACCATGACCCCGGACGAGGTCATCGAGGAGGTCTCGGCGGCCGGTATCCGGGGCCGCGGCGGCGCCGGTTTTCCTACGGGGACCAAGTGGGGCTTCGCCAGGAAGTCGCCCGGGGACATCAAGTACCTCATATGCAACGCCGACGAGGGAGATCCCGGCGCCTTCATGGACCGCAGCGTCCTGGAGGGTGACCCGCACACGGTGATCGAGGGGATGATACTGGCGGGGTACGCGATCGGAGCGAAGCAGGGGTACATCTACTGCCGCGCGGAGTACCCGCTGGCGCTCAAGCGGCTGGACATAGCCCTGGAGGAATGCCACCGGCGGGGCTTTCTCGGCGAGGGGGTATTCGGCTCCGACTGGGACTTCGATATCAGGATAAAGAAGGGCGCGGGCGCCTTCGTCTGTGGCGAGGAGACCGCCATGATGGCCTCCATAGAGGGCAAGCGCGGGATGCCGAACCCCAGGCCGCCCTTCCCCGCCAACCAGGGGCTGTGGGGCAAGCCCACCAACATAAACAACGTCGAGACGCTGGCCGCCATCCCGTGGATAATCGCCAACGGCGGCGCCGAGTATGCGAAGACGGGGACCGAGAAGAGCAAGGGGACCAAGGTGTTCTGTCTTGCCGGCAAGGTGCGCCGAAGCGGCCTGGCCGAGGTCCCTATGGGCTACACGCTCAGGCAGGTCATCTTCGACGTGGGCGGCGGGGTCCAGGCGGGCAAGGAGTTCAAGGCCGTGCAGATGGGCGGGCCGTCGGGCGGGTGCCTTCCCGCGGCCCTGCTCGACACCCTGGTGGACTACGACGCCATCATCGCCACCGGGGCCATCATGGGCTCGGGCGGCATGATCGTGGCCGACGACCGGACCTGCATGGTGGACCTTGCGCGCTACTTCCTCTCCTTCACGCAGGAGGAGTCGTGCGGCAAGTGCACGCCGTGCCGGATCGGGACCAAGCGCATGCTGGAGATACTGGAGCGCATCTGCGAGGGCAAGGGCGAGCCGGACGATATCGACAAGCTCGACGAGCTCGCCGCGGACATCAAGGCGGCCAGCCTGTGCGCGCTGGGTGGGACCGCGCCCAACCCGGTCCTCACCACGCTCAAGTACTTCCGGAACGAGTACGAGGACCACATCCTCAACCACAAGTGCACCGCCGGGGTCTGCCCGGCACTGATAACCCTGCGCATAGACCCGGAGACCTGCATCGGGTGCGGCGCGTGCGTGAAGGTGTGCCCCACCGAGGCCATTACGGGAGAGAAGAAGCAGCCGCACGTGATAGACGCCGAGGCCTGCATCAGGTGCAAGATGTGCCTGTCCAGGTGCCCGGAGGAATCGATAATCGCCGAGTGACACTCGCCGACATCATCGTGGAACGGGAGGTTTGAGGTGGACCAGATCAAGGTGGAGATCGACGGGAGCGAGTACACCGCGCCCGCGGGCTCCACGATACTCGAGATAGCGAGGGCCAACGGGGTATACATCCCCACCCTCTGCTACGACCCCAGGCTCACGCCGTACGGGGCCTGCCGGCTCTGCCTGGTCGAGGTGGAAGGGGCGCGCGCCCTGCTGCCGTCCTGCTACGCGAAGGCCGAGGACGGCATGAAGATACAGACCACCAACGAGAAGCTCGAGCGTATCAGGAAGACCCTGGTGGAGCTCCTGGTCAGCGACCACCCAATGGAGTGCATAGGCTGCGAGAAGTCCGGGCGGTGCGAGCTGCAGGAGCTCGCCCAGCGCTACGACATCACCGAGAGCGGCTACGCCGGCGAGAAGCACGAGTACATCGAGTTCGGCGAGAACCCGTTCGTGATGCGCGACTACAACAAGTGCATCATGTGCGGCCGCTGCATCCGCATCTGCCGGGAGGTCCAGGGGGTAGGGGTCTACGACTTCGTGAACCGCGGCTTCGAGGCGGTCCCCGGGACGCCGTTCGAGCGCCCCATGCAGGAGACCCCCTGCGAGTTCTGCGGCCAATGCATCTCGACGTGCCCCACCGGCGCCATCAAGGCACGGCCCTACGAGGGGGGCGGGCGGGTCGCGGCACGCGACATACTGCGAAACGCCTGCGCCTACTTCCACATGTCGGAGGGGGATATGATGGAGGCGCTCGGCCTGAAGAGCTGGGTTACGCGGACCACCTGCGCCTACTGCGGGTGCGGCTGCCAGCTCGACCTCCACGTCATCGACAACAGGATTGTCGAGGTCACCTCGCCCCTCATGGAGGGGGCCGGCCAGGGCAATCTCTGCGTGAAGGGGCGGTTCGGTTACGACTTCGTGGGAAGCGAGGAGCGCCTGACCAGGCCCCTGGTACGCAAGGGAAAGAAGTTCGTGGAGGCCGAATGGGACGAGGCGCTCGACCTGGTGGCTGGTAAGCTCTCCGGCATCAGGAAGAAGAGCGGGGCGGACTCGATCGCGGTCCTTGCCTCTGCCAGGATCACCAACGAGGAGAACTACCTGATAAGTAAGTTCACGCGCGCGGGGCTCGGCACCAACAACATCGATCACTGCGCCCGATTGTGACACGCTCCCACTGTCGCCGGTCTGGCGAAGACGTTCGGCTCGGGAGCGATGACCAACACCATCGACGACCTCGAGACGGCAGGAGCGATACTGGTCATAGGGTCCAACACCACCGAGGCCCACCCCATCATCGGCCTTCGCATCAAGAAGGCGGTCATGCGCAACGACTGCAAGCTGATCGTGGCCGAGCCCAAGCACATCCGCCTGTGCTACTACGCCGACAGGTGGCTGCAGCACAAGCCGGGCACGGACGTCGCGCTCCTCAACGGCCTCATGAACGTGATTATCGAGGAGGACCTCTACGACCACGAGTTCGTCGCCGAGCGCACCGAGGGGTTCGAGGAACTGGCGGAGTTGGTCAGGGAGTATACGCCGGAGAAGGTCTCCGGGATAACGGGAGTGGCCGCCGATGATATCCGGGAGGCCGCGCGCACCTTCGCGACCGCGGAGAGGGCGGCCATCTGCTACGCCATGGGTATCACCCAGCACACGACGGGCACGGACAACGTGGTCAGCGTGGCCAACCTGGCGATGCTGACGGGTAACATCGGCAAGCCCGGCACCGGCGTGAACCCCCTCAGGGGCCAGAACAACGTCCAGGGCGCCTGCGACGTGGGTGCGCTTCCCAACGTCTACACGGGGTACCAGTCGGTGACCGACCCGGAGATACGGAAGAAGTTCGAGGAGGCATGGGGCGTCGCGTTGCCGGAGAAGCCGGGCCTGACCGCCACCGAGATGATGGACGCCGCCGCAAAGGGCGACATCAAGGCGATGTACATCGTCGGGGAGAACCCGATGCTGTCCGACCCGAACCTCAAGCACTGCGGCGCGGCGCTCGAGAAGCTGGACTTCCTGGTGGTGCAGGACATCTTCCTCACAGAGACGGCCGAGCTCGCCGACGTCGTGCTGCCGTCGGCCTCGTTCGCCGAGAAAGAGGGCACCTTCACCAACACGGACCGCAGGGTCCAGCGCGTGCGCAAGGCGGTGGAGTCACCCGGCGAGGCGAAGCCCGACGCCTGGATAGTGTCCGAGATCTCGAAGAGGATGGGATACGAGATGCCGGTGGTGGAGCCGGCCGAGGTCATGGACGAGATAGCGAAGGTGACCCCTCAGTACGGTGGCATCGGCCACGCCCGCCTCGACGAGGGCGTGACCATCCACTGGCCGTGCCCGGACTCCGAGAGCCCGGGGACGCCGATCCTGCACACGAAGTACTTCACCCGGGGCAAGGGCTGGTTCTGCCCGGTCCCCTACGTGGAGCCCGCCGAGAGGCCGGACGAGGAGTACCCGCTGGTCCTGACCACGGGACGGGTGCTCTGGCAGTACCACACCGGCACCATGACCCGTAAGTCGGAAGGTATCAACGAGCTGGACCCGCACGGCAAGGTGTGGATAAGTCCGGCGGACGCCGAGCGGTACGGACTGGAGAACGGCGTAACCGCGGTCGTTAGCACGCGGAGGGGCGACATCGAGATAGAGGCGATGGTCACACCGCGCATACAGGAGGGCGTCATATTCGTGCCGTTCCACTACGCGGAGTCACCGGCCAACGCCCTGACAAACAACGTTGTGGACCCGGTAAGCAAGGTCCCCGAGTTCAAGGTCAGCGCCGCGAAGGTGAAGCCTGCTTAACCATACGGGCTTGGGCGCGGACTTCAGTCCGCGTATGAGTGATCCAACGGGACCGGGACTGAAGTCCCGGCCAGCCAAGTCATGTACGCGTCCTAATTTGGATGCACATGACAGGCCTGCACTTGTTCGACCTACATGCAGGTCTAGATGTAACTGATTGGGCGCGGCCTTCAGTCCGCGGATGATAAAAGCATGACGAACGAGACGATCGAGGACACTACAGAGAAACCGGCCGAGGTGGCCGATGACGACGTCCGGATACTGGCGTTCCTGTGCAACTGGTGCTCGTATGCCGGTGCCGACCTCGCCGGGGTCTCGCGGATGCAGTATCCGCCGAACGTGCGCGACATCAGGGTGATGTGCACCGGGACCATCTCACCTTACTTCGTTCTCAAAGCCTTCCAGGAGGGCATTGACGGCGTGCTCATCGCCGGCTGCCACATAGGCGACTGCCACTACGGCAAAGGCAACTACGCGACCGCAAAGCGCTTCCGCGTGCTCAAGGACCTGCTCACAAGCATCGGCGTCGACCCGCGCAGGATACGCCTGGAGTGGGTAAGCGCCGCCGAGGGCGCCAAATTCCAGCAGGTCATCACCGACTTCACCGAGCAGGTGAGGCAGGCCGGGAAGTCGCCCCTGGGCCGCAAGGGAGGCGGGCAGGCATGAGAGAGGAACTTGCCGCCGCCATCAGGGAAGCCCTCGAGGACGGAGCGGCGGCCGCCGTGTTCCTTACCGGCGAGGACGGCATAGCGTCGCCCCGTGTCGCGCGCGACTCCTCAGACGAGGGCATCGAGAGGGTAGCCACGGGAGACGAGCGCTACCCCATGGCCGGCTTCGTCATGATGCTCTCCCCGCTGCTCGAAGGCGGGATCGCGGTGGTCAGCCGCGAGTGCGACCGCCGCATGCTCGTGGAACTGGCGAAGCACAACCAGGTGGATACGGGGCGCATCCTGTTCATAGGCATCCCCTGCTCCCAGGAGCTTGCCGATACCTGCGGCTGCGACCATCCGTGCCCCCCGGACAGCGTTGTGGCCTGCGTCGCGAGTCCCGCGGAAGAAAAGATCGTGGAGGAAGCCGCCGCGGAGGACCCGGCCGAGCGCTTCGCCTTCTGGATGGACAGCTTCTCACGCTGCATCAAGTGCATGGGCTGCCGCAACGTCTGCCCGATGTGCTACTGCAAGGAGTGCGCACTGGATAACCTGGAGCTGGTGGGGCCGGAAAGCTCGCCGCCCGACATCCCGATATTCCACCTCATCCGCGCGGTCGACATGGCCGACCACTGCGTGGACTGCGGGATGTGCGAGGCCATCTGTCCGGCCGAGATACCCCTGCGCTCTCTCTACCGCCAGGCCCGCGAGGTGGTCAAGGAGGCCTTCGGCTACGAGCCGGGCGTCAACCCCGACGAGAAGAGCCCCATCGAGAAGCTCGGTGAGGTCTCAGACCTGGCAGGCATGGAAGAGGGCTTCCGCAGCACCTGACTGGGAGTCCGGGGCCGCGAGGGCCGGGGGGGCTGGACCGGGAATGCCTCTGACATGGTCTGGAGCGAGAGACGATCGCGATGATGCGCGGCTCCCCGGTCCTGCTTACCAACCCCCGTTGTCGTCAGACCCTCTTTTTAGGAATCGCATTCCGTCCATCCACATGAAACAACGAATGAGCAACCCCGGCGATTACGGCCAAGTGGCTTCACGGCGCGAAATGGCTCCAACGGGTGGTGACCGGTATCCACCGTATGGTTGATTGAATTGCTCAGAGAACAGCGTGTATACTATGGCCAGCTTGTATTGCTGCTTTAAGACGTCTGTGAACTCACGAGCTGTTTTCTAGGCCATGAAGATGTAACCTATGGAGGTGGAGCATGAACAGGATGGTGAGGTTTGTGAAGTTCCCGGTGGTGATATTCCAGGATGAGGACGGCATCTTCGTCGCCGACTGCCCCGTGATCCCGGGCTGCGTCAGCCAGGGCGAGACCGAGGAGAAGGCATCCGCCAACATCGTTGAAGCAATCAAACTCTGCCTGGAGGTCAGAGCCGAGAAAGGGCTGCCTCCGACAGTACCGATCCGCGAGGTAGAGGTTGCCGTCTGATGCCGCCCGTGCCGGTCCTAGGGCCCGGCGAGGTGGTCAAGGCCTTCGAGCGGCTCGGCTGGGAGGTCACGCGGCGGAGGGGCTCGCATATCATTCTCACCAAGGTCGGCCATCGTGCGACCCTGTCCATCCCGAATCATCCGGAAATCGCCAGGGGAACGCTCCGTAGCCTCATCCGGTATTCGGGCGTTTCCCTTGAGGAGTTCCTGAACGCAGTGCGCCGATAGTGCCTCTTCATTTCTGATAGCCTACGACGTCGTGGCCGCCCGTCCAGCCGTGGTAGTCGAAATACATGGGTCGCTCGACCACGATGTTCTGCCCATTGGTACACTCGACTTTTGTGGAGAAGTCGTATGCTGCCCCGTCCCCGTAGCCCAGGAGGTCGTGGCAGTTCACTGTCTGACGCGAGTTGGCCCCGACGCTGATGTCCTGCTCGCGCGTGCCCCCGTCACCCATCATGTAGGTGAGGTGCACCGCAGCATCTTCGTCCCCCGGGTTCTGTACGCAGAAGTAGGTGTCGAAACCCGGCCTGCAGGTCCCCTCGGCGAAGTAGAAGGTCGACGACGGCGCCGTGGTCCCCACCACGTCACTCCCCCCGGTCCACTTGCCCTGGTAGTTGAAGTACATGGGTCGCTCGGCGACTATCGGTGTCTCGTTCAGGCATTCGACCATGCAAGAGAAGTCATGCGCCGCGTCGTCCCCGACTCCCAGGATGTCGGCCGGGTGAACTGTCGCACGAGCGCTAGCGGGTATGGTAACGTCCTGCGTCTTCGTGCTCCCCTCCCCGAGCATGTAAGTTATCCTAACCTCAGCTGGCTGGGTTTGATAGGAATCATCGGCCGCATTCTGGATGCAGATGTAGGGGTCGAAGCCCGGTCGCGCGGTCCCTTCTGCGAAGTAGAACATCGTGGCCGGGGACGTCGCCCCGAGCGCGTCAGTCCCCCCGGTCCAGCCTTTGTAGTCGAAGTACATGGGGCGCTCGACGATGATACTGTCCGGTGGGTCCCAACACTCCACCGTGGCGGAGAAATCATAAGAGGCGTCGTCACCCACGCCCAGGAAGTCCGAGGGATGTACCGTGTACCTCGAATGGGGCTGTATCTGGAAGTAATCGGTCTCCTTCTCCTCGCCGTCTCCCAGCTTATAGACGACCTTCGCGGCCGTGGGCTCATCGGTGGGGTTTTGGACGCAGAAGTAGGGGTCGAAGCCCGGCCGGGTAGTCCCCTCGGCGAAGTCGAACGACCCGATTGCGCCGTTGGAACCGACCACGTCGTGACCGCCGGTCCACTTGCCCTGGTAGTTGAAGTAAGTGGGTCTTTCGACCACTATCTGTTGCCCGTTGGTGCACTCCACCTTCGCGGAGAAGTCGTGAGCAGCGTCGTCGCCAACGCCTATGATACCGGCAGGGTGAGCGGTGAAGCGGGAATGGGGGCCCACCTTGAGATCCTGTGTTTTGGTACTCCCGTCTCCCAGCATGTATGTGATGGTGACGTTCGCCTCGGTGTCACCCGGATTCTGCACGCAGATGTAGGCATCGAACCCTGGTCTGCAGGTACCCTCCGCGAAGTAGAAGGGGCGATTTCTCAAGTCCTGTACGATAGTAACCATTCCAGGCAAACAGGTTGTACTTCGAAGATACCTGTCGCCCTCGCAGACGATGTACACTTTGCTCGTTACTGGATTGACGGCGACAGCAATTGGGTCTATCCATGTGACGGCCTCAGAGAGGACTCTACCGGTTGTCCCATCTTCAATCTGCAGAGCGCCAGCCTCCGGGTACCACCACACTTTGACCCAGTGACTGTTGATCCGTGGCATGTATAGCCTATTGCTCACTGGGTCAATGGCGATGTCGGAGTAGTCGATATGAGTCGCACCGATTTGAGCGAAAGTCACTCCATCATGAATGTGGAGGATGCCCGAGCCGATCATAAGAAGACTGTTGGCCTGCTGATTGTAGACCATCTTCCAAGGACTGTATCCCAGGACCACCACTTTCTCCACGGCATCGGTTTGGCCGTTGATCACACATAGCGATCCATCTTCTTGGCATGATATGAACACCCTGCCAGACACTGAATCAACAGCAATCCCTGAAGGGCTCGTCGCTACGGGAATGCTCCCAGCAACGTCATCAGTCGCGCCGCTTATCACTGTTATCGTATTCGCATCGGGGCTATCTGCCTGATAAGCAACGTATATCTTGTCGGTTGCTGTGTTTATCCCTATTAGTGAAGGATCCTCCCCAACGGCGATTGTCTTGACAATGGTTCCGCTGGAACCATCGATGACAGTCACGATATCGAGTCCAGTTGCATATACTTTATTCGTTACCGGGTTCACCTCGATATCGAAGCCGATGGACGATATGTCGATGGTCTTGACTATCGTGTCTGTCTCACCATCAATAACAAACACATGATCACCGTCGTCATCGTAACCGAGGATATAGATCAAATTGGTGCTTGGATTGACAGCAACGTCCCAGCCTTCGATCTCGATGTCTTTAACCCATGTCTGTGCTTGTACGACCTTAGCGGGAATAACAGAAGGGATCGCTATGCCACCGATGAAGACCACAAAGACAGCAACCCATGATAATGTCGCAAGCACGCGCAGCCGATGGCTCTTCATCGTCATGTCTTTCCGGTAGAGCTACACACCGCTTTGTCTACGCCGCTGTCTTCGAAAATCGGTCTCATCCTATAACTGATTACTGGATAATACATCTCAGTAGTGCAGCCGAAAAGCCGGCCCGCCTCCCCAAGCGGGTGTCTTGACTGGTGGCCCCGATCTTAGTCAGCGCCAATCCGTATCATTTGAGGAAACTGTACTGGTCCATTTCGACCGCTCTCGCGATGGTCGGATAGTCGGAGTCGTGGTGGAAGAGTGTGAGCCCGTAGTGACGTGCGACAGAGGCGATGAGGACGTCTATTGCCTTCTTCCTGAAGCCTTTCTTCACCAGCGCCGGGTAGCTGTCGGCGGCCCCGGTCCAGATATCCTGCACGCAGACGCTCTTCAACACCAGAACGGAGAAGTCACGCTTGAAACCCTGGAGCGTCTTCTCGTCGGCCGCGCCAGCCGCTATCTCGAGGTAGACCGGCTCCGTGTAGCAGGCCTTTCCCGCAAGCACGAGCCGCTCGACCTCGTCGGCTACCTCCGGCTCGCCATATGCGCCCGGCTCGAAGAACCTGAGCCACGCTGACGTATCGACAAGCACAAAGCCGTTAGTCACCCCGCCTCATCTCCTCGAGTTCCTCCGGGGTCAACCTGATTATCCCTGAACCCTTAAGCCCCGCCAACCTCTCGAGCCTCTTCTTGCGGACGACCTCCAAGAGGGCGAACTCGACGACGCCTTTGATGCTATTCCGGCCGGTCGCCTCCTTCGCTTCCGCGAGCAGCTCTTCGTCGATGTCAACCGTGGTTCGCGACATCTGATACCTCCAATACGATACATCCTATTATCCAAGTATAGTGCATATCGTCTGGTGCAATCAATGCATCGTGCAACAAGGCGTATTGCATCAAGGAGTGAATGGAATCCCGCCTGGCACCGTCTTATGCAGGCGAATGACTTGACTCGTGCCTGACCCCGATCTTAGTGACCCCGATCTTAGTCAGAAGACACCCCCACCCTGACCCTCCCCCTCGAGGGGGAGGGAATGAGGATAGGAGAAGGGCGGGCACGGAACCCGCCCTTCAATGCGTGTGCGTTATGGTTCTACAGCTCGAGGTAGGAGGCCGCGAAGAGCGTCTCCTCGTGGAAGAGCTTGACGGTCTTCTTGATGGCCAGCTGCTGCGGGTCGTTCAGGTCCAGCTCGCCTTCCTTGAGACCCTCGGCGATCTGAGCCCACTCGTACTCGGGGCTCTCCATGCGGGCGACGGCCATCAGCTTCTCGTCGTTGGGGTCGACGATGGCGGCGTCCATGCCGTGGCCCATCAGGACCGCCAGGTAGACGCGGTTCACGAACTCCGCGTTCTCAGGGGTCAGGCCGCACTTGTTGCTGACGTTGGAAAGGCCGCAGACCATGTGCGGCTTCTCGGGGAGCTCGCTGAACATCTGGGTGGCCTTTAGCAGGTTGTGCACCTGGTCCTGGGCCACTCCGATAGGCAGCACGATGGGGTCTATCCAGTAGTCGTCGTGGCCGATGCCGGCCGCCTCGAACGCCATCATGAGGTTGTAGCCGTTCTCCACCCGCTCGTTGTCGTCGCGCGGTACACCGGCGGCGCTGGTGCACAGGCCGACGACCTTGGCCTTGTGCTCGACCGCCAGCGGGACGAGCCGGTCCATGCGCTCCGGCACGAACGAGATGGAGTTGATTATCTTGGGGTTCTTGCCGACCTTGAGACCGGCCTCCATGGCGTCCATGTTCATGGTGTCCAGCGACAGCGGCAGGTCGGTGACCTCCTCAATAGTCTCCACCATCCACCCCATGAGCTCGGGGCCGTTCTTGGTGGCGGGGCCCAGGTTGATGTCTATGCAGTCCGGGCCTCCCTCGAGCTGGACCGTGACCATCTTCTGGATGGGTCCCTTGTCGCGGGCGACCATGGCCTCCTTGATGGACGTGGTGATCACGTTGACCTTCTCGGCGATGATGTACATCCTTACCTCCTTGCCATCTCCTCACACATTGTATTCATCTCAGCCGGCCGCCCGGCCGGTCTTCAACATCTCTCCGGCGCCGTACGAGCTCCTCACCAGCGGCGACGCCGCCACCGCCGCGAATCCCAGGGCCCGCGCGTACCCCCCTATCTCCTCGAACTCGGCGGGCTCCCAGTAGCGCGTCACGGGCAGGTTCTCCCCGGCGGGACGCAGGTACTGCCCGACCGTCACCATGCTCACACCGGCCTCCCGCAGGTCGCCGAGCAGCCCCCGGACCTGCGACATCGTCTCTGACAGGCCGACCATGAAACCGCTCTTGGCGGCCAGACCCGCTCCCGCCGCGCGCGCCAGCACCTGCAGCGAGCGCCGGTAGTCCGCCTGCGGCCGGACCTTAGCATACAGCCCGGGGACCGTCTCGACGTTGTGGTTGAAGACGTCCGGCGCGGACGCCGTCACCACCTCGATCGCCGAAGCACTGCCTCTGAAGTCCGGCACCAGCACCTCGACCGTCGCTCCGGGAAGCTCACTCCTGACCGCCGACACCGTGCTCGCGAAATGCGAGGCCCCGCTGTCCAGCAGGTCGTCACGGGTCACGGAGGTCACCACCACGTGCCCCAGTCCCATCCTTCGCGCCGCCCTGGCCACCGAGTTGGGCTCATCCGGGTCCGGTGCCCTGGTCCCGCCGGTCGGGACCGCGCAGAACCCGCAGGAGCGCGTGCAGCGCGCCCCCAGTATCATGAAGGTCGCCGTGCCCGACGCGAAGCACTCGCCGCGATTGGGGCACTTCGCACCCACGCACACGGTGTTCAGGCCCTCCTCGAAGAGTACCTCCTCGACGGGCCCGGTCCCGCACCGCACCGGCCTGAGCATCCACCGGGGCATCCTGTCCACCTAGAAGTACCTCCCGCGCATCAGCGTCGAGAGACCGGCCGTGGCGGCCAGCGCCTCATTCGCCGCGTCCTGAGTGGTCGACCCCAGGCCGCAAGCCGGGCTCAGGATCGACCTGCGGGCAAGCAGCCCTCGATCCACCCCCCGCGCCTCCAAGGTGTCGAACGCCTCCTCGAGCCTTCCCGCCAGGTCCTCGAGCCCGACCGAGAGCGCCTTCTCGTCGTCGGGGACGATTCCCCAGGCGATTATCCCGCCGCTCTCGAGGTGAGCGGCTATGCGCTCGTGATACGCGATGAAGCCCTCCATGTAGTCGAAGGCGTCGAAGTTGACCACGTCTACACCGGCATCGAACACCAGCGACCAGTCGGTGTTGCCGCAGCAGTGGATGCCCACCAGGTCGGCCCCACAGCCCTTCGCGACCTCGGAGATGTCGAAGACCACCTGCTCGCCGGTCACCGCTATCAGCGCCGAGCCGACCGAGACAAGGTACGGCTCGTCTATGAACAGCAGTATCCCGGCATCCGGCGCGGCGGCACGCAGCCTCTCGACCTGCCATCGCGCCTTCCAGGTCAGCCCCTGGACTATCGCCACCTCTACCTGCTCGTGATAGAGGGACGCCTTCTTCGCCTGGTCTGTGACGGTCAGCCCGAGAGATATCGGGCCCGTCACCTGCCCCTTGAGCAGCGGACGGCCCTCCAGCTCCCCGGAGTAATCGCCCGAGAGGAACGAGGCCAGCCCCGCGGCGTACCGCTCGCTCATGGCGAAGTGTTCGAGGTCATCGTCGATTATGGCCTGGTAGAAGGTGGCCAGCGCGTCTCCCAGGTCCTCGTCCACCTGGAACCAGATCTTCTCCGCCTCGAGGTCCACCTTGACGCCCGGCATCCCCTCGGAATACTGGACGTACATGTTCTCCTGGAATGCGCGGTGCGGAAGCTGCGGCCACGCCGGGATCTCGGGCAGGTTGTCCAGCATGAGCCGACAGGCCTGCCCCACTTCGGTATGGGGCAGGCTGCCTATGGCCGTCGCGGCGAACCGCGGTTCGTATTCCCTCAAGGGGTTCAGACCCCCGTCTTTACTACGCGTTTATGTCGAGCTCGGCTTCTTCCAGGATGCGCGGGACGACGTCCTCCCTGCCGATGGCCATGATGTGCACGCCGTCGGCGAGGTTCTCCTCGCGAATCCTCTTTATGTGACGCGCCATGATCTTGATGCCCACGTCGATGGCCTTGCCCTTCTCGGCCGCCGACAGCTCGTCTATCAGGTCGTCCGGCACGACCACGCCCGGCACGTTCTTGTTCATGTACTTGGCCATGCCGGCGCCGGTGAGGAGAACCAGTCCGGCCTGCAGCTTGATCGGGTACTGGCGAGCGGTCTTCATGAACTTGGCGAAGTTGTCCATGTCGTATATCGCCTGGGTCTGGAACCACTCCGCCCCGGCCTCTACCTTCTTCTCGAACTTGATGAGCTGGGGCTCGATGGGGTCGGCCTCGGGCGTGACGATCGCGCCCTTGTAGAACTTGACCGGAGCGTTCATCTCGTTGCCGCCCAGGTCCATCCCCTCCTCCATCGTTTTGAGCATCTTGATGAGCTGGACCGATTCCAGGTCGAACACGGACTTGGCGTCCTTGTGGTCGCCCACTGGGACGGAGTCGCCGGTCAGGCAGAGGATGCTCCGCACGCCGCGGGTGTAGGCGAACAGCGCCTCGTTCTCCAGCGACATACGGTTGCGGTCGCGGCAGGTCATCTGCAGGTTGGGCTCGCCGCCCCTCTCCAGGATTATCAGCGCCGTGGCCAGTGAGGGGTACCTCATCACCGAGCTCTGGTTGTCGGTGATGTTCATCGCGTGGACTATGTCCTTGAGCAGGTCTACGTGGTGGATGACCTCCTCGATGTCGGGACCCTTTGGCGGCCCGATCTCGCCTGAGACCAGGAACTTGCCCGACTCCAGCACCTCCTGGATCGAAGGCTTGGCGTGCTCTATGCAGAGCTCTTTCCATACGGTCTCTACACTCATGTCACTCACCACCCTTGTCACGCTCGAGAACCAGCTTGCCGGGCTTGAGGACCGGGCCCCAGTTCTTCGGGGCCTGGATCGCCCTCATCTTGTCCAGCTTGCCTTCCCGCTCGAGCTGTTGGTAGATGAGCGTCCACGCGCAGTCCTTCTCGGGGTCGACCTCGCACTTACCCTCGTTTGTGCCGCCGCATGGGCCATTGAGGATGCCCTTGTGGCACCGGGTCACCGGGCAGATGCCTCCGGTCAGGTCGAGCACGCAGTCACCGCAGAGCCGGCACTTCTCCTCGAACTGCCCGACTCGCATGACGTTGCCGAGGAAGAGGGAGTCGTTAGCGGGGTACACGGGCTTCTCCGTGGCGTCGCGCGCCGACTGGCAGCCCGCGCCGCAGCCCATGCACAGTATGGCGTCGGCCTTGGCGACCTCCTCCTTGTGAGCGCGAAACTCCTTCTTGACGTCGAGCTCGTGGCAGCCGGTCTCGGGTACGACGTTGCCCGTCACCTCTTTGCCCTCGGCCGTGAGCTTCTCCGTCATCTCCTTGATCTGATCCTCGCTGCCCGTCTCCGCCACCGTGGCGCAGTCGGCGCAGCCGATCAGGAAGACGCTCTTCGCGTCCTCCAGCTCTTTGAGGATCGCCTCAAAGGGCTTCTGCCTGGTTACGATCATTTGCTCCTCCTATCGAGTACCTTGCTCGTAGACTAACCGGCCTGCGCGTAGTTGCGCAGGTAGGTTGAGATGTCAGCCGCCTCGCGGGGACCCACCATGATCTCCCAGTCGGGTAGCTCCTCGTCCAGCTCGCCCGAGATCTGGGCGACGTACCCGGGGATTATCAGCTTGCGGTGGTCGACCTTGTCGGCGATCCCCGACTTGTTGATGAACTTGGCGATTATGTCGGGCACGAACTTGCCCGCCGCCCACGCCGTCAGCACGGACTGGCCCTCGGAGTCCACGATCCCCAGCCAGGCGTCCACCTTACTGGCTTCCACCTCGCCGGAGACGATGAAGTAGGTGAGAGAGAAGTTGGTGGTGACCATCACCGGAGAGTCCTTGCCCGGCGAGCCTATCTCGTAGAACTTGCTGTCCACCGCCATCGGCTTCTGCGGGTCGGTGTAGATGTTCTGTATCTCTACCTGGAGCGGGTACTGCATCCAGGCGGCTGGCTCGGAGCAGACCACTATGTCGGAGTACTTGGCGATGTAGACGCCGGCCGAAGCGGCCTCGAAGTAGGGGTCGTCGGTCTCCTCGCAGGGCAGCGTGATGATAGGGAACCCGAACGGCTTGAACTTCTTGTTGAGGGCGGCCCGCCTCATCGCGACCAGCGCCTCCATGGTGGCCTTGAGGTCGCGGGTGCCGGGGTCCAGCACCAGGTCCTTGAGTTCCATGCCGACAGCCTTCTCCGACAGCTCGGCGAGGGCGTCGAGGCCCTCCGCCTTACACACCAGGGGAAGCCCGGCCTCCTTGGCGATGGCCCCCACGGCGTCGATGTTCTCCGGGGTGGCGCAGTAGAGCAGCGGGTTCCTGTCGCCCACGGCCTCGACCGCGGCCTTCAGGCAGTCGGGGTTGTCGGCCATCGGCATCAGGGCCAGCTCGGTCATCCCCGCGACCCTGGTCAGCAGATCCTTGAACTTACCCGGATCGCCGGTGCACTTCACCGCGAGGAGCTTGACCTCGAGCTGCTGCCCGACCCTCTCCCAGGAGTCCTTGTTCGCCTCCTCGACCTTGGCCGTGATCTCGTCGTCGCTCATGTCCGTGGTTATCATCACTCCCATCCCGGTGGGATTGACGAACCGCTTCTCGTGCCTGAAGAGCACCAGCTCCTCGCCCGTCTTGAACTCCCGGGCGCCCTGCCCCACCAGGACTCCCCTCACGGGAGGCGCCGCGGCCTCCGCGAGCGCTTCCTTGGCTTCGTCGGACACGTACGGGCACTCCTCCAGCTTGGCCTGTCCGCCCGCCAGCTTCATGGCGAACGCGAGGCAGGTCGGAAGCTTGCACTCTCCACAGTTTGTCTTGGGGAGCAGCTTGAAGATATCCAGACCGCTCAGTGCCATCTCCCTACTCCTTTCGCTCTTCTCGCGGTTATCAGGACAGCATCGGGTCCATGGTCAGGGCCGGATGCTCTTTCTCCGTCAGGAACCCCAGGATCTCCTCCTCGGTGACCCCGATGGTCTCGTCGGCTATCTTGTCGATGAAGTCAGGCGTCTCCAGTTCCTCGGCGCGCTTCTGGAGCTGGTCCTGGAGCGTCTCCTTGAGCTCCTTGGGCATCCAGACTATGCGGTGGAAGCCGCCGTCAGCGCTGATGAACTTCTTGGACGTTATGTAGACCTTCCCGATGCCCACGAATCCCGGTGTGACGTTGCCGCCGCCGACTGAGCCCGCCAGCGTCGAGAAGGACATCCCGCAGGGGGTCTCCTTGCCGGTGAACTCGCGGTTGACGATCATGACGCCGTTGGCGATCGGCAGGAACGCCACGATGCACTCGAAGCATCCGCACGAGGTCATCGGGTCTTCCATCATGGTGTAGGCGTTGAACTTGTCCAGCTTCTGTCCCGAGTTGTTCCAGACGAACTCGTTGACGTTCTTCCACTGGCCCTTGACCTCGTCGATGGCCTCACCCTTGGGGATGGGCTGGTTGGGGCCGGTGGGGTCGATCTCGTAGGCCGCCTTGCAGTCCAGCCAGTTGTACGCCCCGCACAGGCCGAGCCGCTCCGGCGTCACAACGCAGACGTGCGTGGGAGCGAAAGACTGGCACAGCGTACACGAGTAGTAGATATCGGTGGACTCGTCGGTCATGCCCGCCGTGCGCTCGTCCCTGATCTGGTACTTCTCGCGTGCTTTTGCCAGCCACTCCTCGCAGTCCTTGTCGTTGGTGTAGATGGTCACCTCCACCTTGTCCACGATCGCCGGGAACTCGCCCAGCAGCTTGGCGTGGAGGATCTCGCCGTAGTCGCGGATCTTGAAGCCCTTGTCCCTGGCCTTGGTGCTGATGCGGGTCCAGACGATATCGCGCTGGCCCATATGCCAGATGCCCTCGGCCCCGTTGATGAGGTGGTGGCACTGGCGCTCGAGAATGGACTCGAAGTCCTCCTGCATCTTGCGCCCGGCCACGTGCACCACGATACCCATCGGCAGCGCGGCGCCCTGCTCCACGTCGTCTATCTCGGGCCCGACGACGGTTATCTTGCCGTCCTCCACCTCGTCCATCTCTTTCATCTCGACGAACTCGAACGCCGGGGTGATATTGCCGCCGAACTGGACGTACATGTCCTCCTTGCGGATGCGCTCGCCCTCGAACGCCGGCCCGTAGGCCATGGGTATGGGGACCTTGGTGATCTGGATCTTCAAGCCCCGTACCTCGATGGCCTTCTGCACGATCTGGTCGTGCGGGATATCGGAGACAACGTGCTCGTAGGTGCAGACGCCGGTGGGAAGGATCTCCGGGATGGGTGTGTCCGCGATGGTGGGGAACCCGTAGTTTATGGCCCCCGCCGCGTTGGCGTACCACTCGTCCGTGACCTCTCCCAGGGCCAGCACGAACGCGAAGATGCGGTTCTTGTTGTAGAGCAGCACCTTGCGGAAGTCGCCCGGGCTGGCGCCGCCGAAGCTCATGGCCGCCCTGGCCGCGAACCCCAGCGAGTAGACCGCGGAGCCTATCTCGTGCCCGTAGGGCACGATGCGGGTCTCCCAGCCGAGCTGCACTCCTATTTGGTCGAGCTGCTCGGCCACCGTGGTGCCGTTGAAGTTGCCCGAGGTCCACACGTACAGGTTCTTCTCCTGCAGCTCCTTGACGATGCTCTCGGCTACTTGCGGGTCGGGAGCCGAGCCGATGAGGGCGCAGAACCCGGGGGCCGTGCCATCCACGAACTCGACCCCCCGCTCGCGCATGATGACGTCGTCCGCCGCTCCCAGCCAGATCCCGTCCACCGGGTTGGGGCCGTCCACGTACTTGATGGCCTCCTCAATCTCCTCCATGAACAGGGTGGCCATGCCGGCGTCCAGGGCGGGCCCCAGGTACGGCGTCCACAGGTTCTCCGGCGGTACCGGGGGCAGCAGGTCTTCCGCGATCTTCATGACGCGGGGACAGTCCGCGAGGGTAGCCACCTTCTCGCCGGTCATAGCGTAGATGATCGGCAGGTAGTA
>JAZDFZ010000003.1:0-35508 GCA_043807425.1 Actinomycetota bacterium | reverse complement strand
CCGCGAGAGCGGGGCTTTCGCTTGCGCGGATGAGCCCGGCGCCGGCCGCGCCCCGTTTATCGTGCACCACCACTTGTAGTAGGCTTAGGCCGTTACTCAAGAGCGGGCTTCACCAGGGCGGTGGCGCATGAGCTCCCTTCGGGTCGGCATAGTCGGACTGCCCAACGCGGGCAAGACCACCCTCTTCAACGCGCTGTCCAGGGCGGACGCCACTGTCGCCTCCTACCCCTTCACCACCGTCGAGCCCAACGTGGGTGTGGTGCCGGTGAGGGATCCCAGGCTCGAGGCCGTGGCCGAGCTGGCGGAATGCAAGAGGCGGGTGCCGGCGACGGTCCGGTTCGTGGACATCGCCGGCCTGGTCGAGGGAGCGAGCAAGGGGGAGGGGCTCGGCAACCGCTTCCTGGCCAACATCCGGGAGGTGGACGCGGTCGTGCACGTGGTACGTGGCTTCGAGAGCGGCAACGTGGCGCACGTCGCGGGCGCGTTGGACCCCGTCCGTGACGCCGAGCTCATCGAGACGGAGCTGCGACTGGCCGACATCGAGGTGCTGGGCAGGGAGATCCACAAGGCGAAGGCGGCCGCGAAGAGCGGCAGCAGGGACAAGATCACTCGACAGGAGGGTCTCGAGGCGCTGGAGGTGCTCATCGAGGCTCCGGGCACGATCGACCAGATCAGGGCATCGGGCCTCGCCGACTCGTGTGCCCTGGAAGCGGGGCTCCTTTCCATGAAGCCGACGCTTGTGGTCCTGAACGTGGGCGATGACGCCGGGGCCGCGGAGGGGCATGCCCGGGAATTGGGGGTCTGGGCGGCCGAGCGGGGGCAGCCCGTGCTCACAGTGAACGCCGAGATAGAGGCGGAGCTGGCGGAGCTCGAGCCGGATGAGGCGGCCGAGTTCGAGGAAGCGATGGGGATCGCCGAGGAGAGCCTGGCGCGGGTCATCCGGGCCAGCTACCAGCTGCTCGGACTGATCACCTTCTTCTCGATCGACTCGGGCGAGTGCAGGGCCTGGCCTGTTCCCGTCGGCTGCCGGGCGGACGCGGCGGCGGGCTGCATCCACACCGATTTCGAGCGGGGGTTCGTGAAGGCGGAGGTGGTGCACCAGGAGGATTTTCTCTCCTGCGGGTGCTTCGCCACCGCGAGGGAATCTGGCGCGCTGCGCCTGGAGGGTCGCGACTACCTGGTACAGGACGGCGACGTGATCCACTTCAAGTTCGCCACGTGATGTTGCCACACCTTTGCATCACAGCAACCAGACGTCTAAAACCGTGGTGTCGAACGTTTGCCGTTGCCGTTGGAACACCCCGAATAGCCTGAAGGCCACTACGCAATGCAAACGTGCGAAACCACTCCATGTTTCGAAGGAGGTACACTTGACCGGCAACAGGACTGAAAAGCGTTACGTGATCGGATACGATGTGGGCACCGGCGGGTGCAAGGCCGTGCTGGTGACGCTAGACGGGTCCATCGAGGCGACCGAGTTCGAGCCATACGAGGTCGCTTTCCCTCAGGACCACTATGCCGAGCAGGACCCGGCGGACTGGTGGCGGGCCGTCTGCGAGACCACCGGGCGGCTCGTCGGGAAGGCGCGCGTCGACCCGTCGGAGGTGATGGGGCTGGCCTTCGCCTCCCAGATGCTCGGAGTGGTTCCGGTGGGCCAGAACGGCGAGCCGTTGTGCCCCGGCATCATATGGATGGACTCACGGGCCGAGAAGCAGGCCGCCCGCCTGGTGCGCCGGATGGGGGGGCGGAAGGTGCTGATGACGCTCCTGGGGGTGGTGCCCAGCGGCAAGGACGTCCCGTGCAAGTTCAAGTGGGTCGAGGAGGACGCGCCCGAGATCTTCGCCCGAACCATGTACTTCCTCGACGTGAAGGGCTACCTGGTGTGGCGCGCGACCGGCAGCTACGAGTACGACCAGACCGCCTGCTCCGTCACCGGCTTCATGGACAGCAGGACCCGGGGCTGGTCGGGGTTGGCGGCGAAGGTGCTGGGGGGAAGGCTGGACAAGATGCCTCCGGTAAAGGGATGCACCGAGATCGCGGGCGAGCTGACGGACGCCGCCGCGGCCGAGATGGGCCTCGCGGCCGGGACCCCGGTGGCGAGCGGCATGGGCGATGCACCGGCGGCGATTATAGGCGCGGGAGCCCTGTCCCACGGTGAGTGCGTGGTCAGTATCGGCACCTCGGGCCTGCTGCTGATAAACAGCGAGAAGAAGGTGAACCTGGGCAGGAACGGGATGGCGTCCATCGCCTCCTCCGACCCGGAGATGTGGCTGCTGACGGGCG
The DNA here is from genome assembly GCA_043807425.1 of Actinomycetota bacterium. GTDB lineage: Bacteria > Actinomycetota > Geothermincolia > Fen-727 > Anoxymicrobiaceae > JAHJCO01. Next base: position 33,225 of record JAZDFZ010000003.1, on the reverse strand, counting down.
AGATGATCACCACCGGCAGCTGCCTGAAGTGGTTCGCCGAGCAGCTCGTCTCCCCCGGGGAGCGCGAGCGGGCGGGCGAGGGCGGCATATACGCAGAGCTGGACAGGGTGGTGACCGGCGTGCCGGCGGGCTCCCGGCGCCTGATATTCACGCCCTGGATGTACGGGGAGCGCGCGCCGGTGACCGATAACATGCTGCGCGGGGCCTACGTCAACCTGAGCCTCGACCACACCCGGGACGACATGCTGCGCGCCCTCTACGAGGGCGTCGCCATGAACTTCCGCTGGGGGTTCGAGGCCGCGGCACGCAAGAAGCTCCCCTGCCCCACGGTCAGGGTCATCGGGGGAGGCGCCCTCTCGGACCCATGGATGCAGATCTTCGCCGACGTCACGGGACGCGTGATGGAGCCGGTGGAGGGAGCGCAGGAGGCGGGGGCACTGGGCGCGGCGCTTTCCGTCCCCCTCGCGCTCGGTGTCTATCCCGACTACGCGGCGGTCAGGGAGGCGGTCAAGGTGCGGCGCCGCTTCGAGCCCGACCGCTCGAAGGCTCCCGTCTACGACGAGCTGTTCGAGCAGTTCCAGCGGCTCTACGACGGACTGGCCCCGGTCTACCACGAGCTCAACCGGATGTAATAGCACCGGCGATGTTCCGGTGTGGCGGTAACCGGATTGTTGTATTGCTTTCAGACGGACGGCGCCGTATAATATGCTTGTTCTGCTTTGACCTCTCCGGGCACGCAGGCGCGGGGCATGTCCCGCCGAGACGACAGGAGGGGTCTACTTGTCATCCAACGGTGAAAACGGCGATCGGAAGCGCTTCGACGAGATCCGGTCCAGGCTGGCGGGCGAGAGCCCGACCACGCTGTCAGACGAGCAACTGCTCACCATGCTCCTCGGGCCCGGTACCAGGGGCCTGGCCGCGGACGCCGTCGCGCGCGGGATAGTAAACTCCTCGGGAGGAGCGAGGGGGTTGATGGACCTGTCGCACCAGGAGCTCTGCGCCCTCGAGGGGGTCGGGCCCGCGAAGGCCGCGGCGATACAGGCCGCCATCGAGCTCGGGCGCCGGGCGCTCGCCGGCGCGTACCCCGGGTCCAGGCTGGCGTGCAGCGCGGACGTCTACGACGCGATGTGGCCCATGATGGTGCGCGAGCACAGCGAGATCTTCGCCTGCGCCCTGTTGGACGCGAAGCTCAGGCTCATCCGCGCCGAACTGGTGTCGCGCGGCACCCTCACCGCCAGCATAGTCCACCCCCGGGAGGCGTTCCGGCCCGCGGTGCGCGGAGCAGCGTCCGGGATCATCTTCGCGCACAACCACCCCAGCGGCGACCCCTACCCCTCAGAGGAGGACCGCAGGATCACCACCAGGCTGGAGGAGGTCGGCCGGATCCTGGGGATACCCGTCCTGGACCACCTCATCCTGGGTACGCGGGGCGAGTATTTCAGCTTCGCCGACTCGGGGCAGCTCGAGCCTCAAACGTCCGGGTACCGTGGTATGGTATTGAGATAGTCTTGAGAGGAGACCTCCTTGGGCTTCGACAAGGTCAATGCGCTGGCTTTCGCCGCCCGCAACCCGCGGGTCCTCATCAACGCGTGGGACCTGAGGCGGAAGGGCGTGACGCTAAAGGGACGGGCCTGGATCCCCGGCCGCATCGAGCTCGCGCTGGCCGGCAGGGCGTCCGTCGAGCTCGGCGACGGGGTCTTCATCCCCAGGCGGATCGAGCTCATGGGCAACGACGACGGCCGCATCGTCATAGGGGACGGCGTCACCATAGACTCCGGCGCCAGGTTACACGTCGCGAACAGGGCCACCCTCCGTGTCGGCGACCGGGTGGGCATCGGTCCCTATAACATATTCAACGCCTTCGACGACCTCACCATCGGCGACGACACGATGTTCGGGCCGTTCGTGAACGTGAACTGCGCCGACCACGGCATGGAGCGAGGGGTCCCGATGCGGGAGCAGTACGGCTGCTACGGGCCGGTCAGTATAGGCGCAGACTGCTGGTTCGGGGCGATGGTGGTGGTCACCAGGGGGGTCACCATCGGCGAGGGGGCGGTCATCGGAGCCGGCTCGGTGGTCTGCTGCGATATTCCCGGGTACACCATCGCCGCCGGGTCCCCCGCGAGGGTCATCCGTGAGAGGTGCTGAACTGAACCCGTGGAAGGTGAGTAGCGTCGGATGCGGCTCCTGAACGTGACCCGCGGCACGGTCGCGGCCACCTCGCTGAGCGTCGCGGAGAGCCGACGCGAGAGGGCCAGGGGCCTGCTCGGCCGGTCGCGACTCGAGCCCGGCGAGGGGCTCCTCATCCCACGGTGCCGCCAGGTACACAGCATCGGGATGCGCTTTGCCATCGACGTGGTCTTCCTGGACCGACACGGCATCGTCCTCCGCGCCTGCTCGCTGGAACCCGGGCGCATGTCTCCCATTGTGATCAGAGGGCGGGACGTGGTCGAGATGCGCGCAGGAGTGATCTCAAGCGGAGGAGTAAACGTCGGTGACATGCTGAGGCCCGAGCCTACGGGTTAAGCCTCGATAGCCTCTACCAGACCAGGTCCTCCGGGTTCTCAGGGTTTTCGTTATGGTCAACCCTGGAGATCTCACCGCTGTGCAGGTGGACGACCTTGTCCGCGATCGCCGCGATGGCCGAGTTGTGTGTGACCATCAGGAAGTTGCACTTCTCGGCGCGGGAGATATCCCGCATCAACCGCAGTATCCGGATGCCGGTGTCGTAGTCGAGCTCGCCGGTCGGTTCGTCGCACAGCACCACCGGGGGCCGCTTGGCCAGGGCCCTGGCGATCGCCACCCGCTGCTGCTCGCCGCCGGACAGCTGGCTCGGGAAGTGGTTTGCCCGATCCCCCAGCCCCACCTGCTCGAGCACCTCCAGGGCCGAGCCCCTCTTCTCCTTGGGCACGAGGTCCAGCGCGAACTCGACGTTCTCCCTCGCGGTGAGTGTCGGGATGAGATTGAAGAACTGGAAGATGAAGCCGACGGTCTCCCGGCGGAACCGGGTGAGCTCCTTCTCCGACAGCTCGGAGATATCGTGCCCGCCGACCACGATCCTGCCGCTGGTGGGCGAGTCTATGCCGCCCACGCAGTTGAGCATGGTCGTTTTCCCGGACCCGCTGGGCCCCAGCGCCACGAGGAACTCGCCCTTGCTCACGGTGAGGTCGACCTCCTTGAGGGCCCGTACCTCCACCTCTCCCATCTGGTAGGTCTTCGAGACCTTCTCGAGCAGCACGGTCACATTGTCGTCCAAAAAGCGTCTCCCGGTATTGGCGATTCACATTTCCTGGCCTATGCTAAGTGCGCGGCGATGGGGCGGTCAAGTACGAGGGACCGCCGGGCTAAACATTCCAGCTGCGGAAACCGACAAATCTAGTGTAGGTGCGAGTGTCACACGGGTGGGTGTCCGCCGCTCGTGCATGGGCCGGGAGGCGTGAATGTCAGGTGATCGACCCCACGTACTCATCATAGAGGACAACGACGATTTCGCGCGCCTGCTGTCGGGTATGCTCGAGCAGGAGTACTCCGCCGAGGTGGCCGTGGCCGGGACACTGGCCGAGGGGCGAGCCCTTCTCTCCTCCGGGAGATGGGACCTGGTGAGCCTCGACTACAGGGTCGGCGACGAGGACGGCCTTACGCTGCTGAGCGAGATCGCGGCGTCCGGTGACGGCCCCCCGGTCATCATGGTCACGGGCCAGGGCCAGGAAAGGCTCGCCGCTCAGAGCGTGGAGCTGGGAGCCAGCGGCTACGTGATCAAGGACCTCAAGATGCGCGAGACGTTCCTGGCCTCCGTGGGAAGGGTTCTGGCCGAGGAGGCGCAACGCCGTGCCGAGAGGTCGCTCCTGGAGCAGGCCGACGAGCTCAGGGTGAGCGAGGAGCGGTACCGCATCCTGACCGGCAACATCAGCGACGTCATATGGACCGCCAACCTGGAGTTAAACTTCACGTACGTCAGCCCGGCCATCTTCGCCCGCACCGGGTACACCGTCGAGGAAGCGTTGGGCCTGAGCATGGACGAGGTAATCACCCCCGAGTCGCTCCAGATGGTGTACAGCCGTTTCGCCGAGGAGATGGTCCGCCAGGCGGAGACAAACGTGGACCCGCCCGTACCGGTGGTCGTCGAGGTCGAGCAGTACCGCAAGGACGGCACCACCTTCCCCGTCGAGGTCAGCGGGGGATTCCTCCGCGGGGAGGACGGAACGCCGTATGGAATCCTCGGCGTCAACCGCGATATCACCGAGCGCAAGAAGGCGGAGGCGGCCCTGCGGGCCAGCGAGGAGCGATACCGCATCCTGACCAGCAATATGAGCGATGTCATCTGGTCGACCGACCTCGAGTTCAACTTCACATATCTGAGCCCCTCGGTGTTCGGCCAGACAGGGTACACGGCTGAGGAGGTGATGAGCCTGGGCCTTGATAACATAATCAACCCCGAATCCCTGGAGAAAGTGAACCGCCGCTTCGTTATGGAGATGGCGCGGGCCATGGAGACCAACCTGGACCCGCCGATACCTACAGTCCTCGAGATCGACCAGTACCGCAAGGACGGCACCACCTTCCCCGCCGAGGTCAGCGTCGGCTTCCTCCGAGAGCCGGACGGCAAGCCGTACGGGATCCTCGGCGTCACCCGTGACATCACCGAGCGCAAGAAGGCGGAGGAGGCGCTGCGCCTGACGCAGTTCACGGTGGACCACGCGGGCGACTCGGTGCTGTGGACTACGCCCGAAGGTGAGATCATCTACGCCAACGAGGAGGCCTGTCGGCGCCGCGGGTACACGCTGGAGGAGATGCTCTCATTGAAGGTCTCCGACATCAACGCGGACATGTCGGAAGACCCGGACCTCTGGTTGGACACGGTCTCCGAGATCGAAAGGGACGGCCACTTCACCAGGGAGTTCCGGCATTGGACGAAGGACGGCGAGGTGTTCCCGGTGGAGGCCACGGTCAACCGGTTAGATTTCGAGGGACGCGAGATATTCGTCGCGAACCTGAGGGACATCACCGAGCGCAAGCGTGACGAGGAGGAGATACGGACGCTGAACAGGCACATGGAGGGGATCCTGTCCAGCGTCGCCGACGGGATCCTCACCCTGGGGTTGGACAGGACGATCGTCTCGGTGAACCCGGCGGCCGAGCGGATAACCGGCTACTCCGGCGAGGAGCTGGTGGGCAACAGCACCAGGATTCTCTACGCCTCGGACGAGGACTACGCGGAGGCCGGCGACGCGATGTATCCACAGGTGCTCGAGGAGGGATACACGTCGGGAGAGATAAGGGCGCAGAGGGCGGACGGGGCCGTCGTTCCGGTCGAGCTTTCGATGGCGTTAATGGAGGAGGAGGGTGAGCCGTCCGGGGTTGTCATAGCCTTCCGAGATATCTCGGAGCGCCGGGCCGCCGAGGAGTCGCTCCGCGAGAGCGAGGAGCGCTTCCGGCTGATGGCGACCGCTTCACAGGACGCCATCATAGTCGTGGGGCCGGATTTCACCTTCAGGTTCTTCAACGAGGCGGCGGAGAGGATACTGGGGTATACGTCCGCGGAGGTGATCGGGAGGAGCGCGGTGGAGATCATGGCCCCCCCGGAATTCAGGGACGACCTGAGAGGGGAGATGGAGTCGTTCTCGCAAGAGGGCACCGCCTTTGCGATCGGAACGACCCTCGAGCTGATCGCGTTCACGAAGGATGGGTCCAGGATACCCGTGGAGACTTCCAGCGCGGCGGTGCAGGTCGAGGGTGAGTGGCACGCACTGGTCTCGATGAGGGACGTCAGCGGCCGGAAGCGGGCCGAGCGCCTGGCGGCCCTGCAGCGCGACCTGGCGGTGACCGCGGCCGAGACGGTGGATGCGGAGCAGGTCATCCGGGCAGCAGTGGAGGCAATACCGGGACTGACAGGGCTCACCTCCGCGGGCATCTACACGATAGACGAGGCCTCGGGCGAGCTCGAGCTGGCTCACCAGGTTGGGTTGTCCGAGGGGTTCGTCGCGGCTATAGAGCGATGCTCGGCGGACAGCAGGAATACCGCCCTGGTCATGGAGGGCAACCCGATCGTCCTCGACAACAAGCAGCTGGCTGACCTGGCTCCCGAAAGCGAGCTCGAGGGTCTCAGGACCTGCGCAGTGGTGCCGCTCCGGACCGCCGAGGGACTCGTGGGTGCGCTGAACGTCGCCGCCGCGGAGGAGGGCGCCATCGGACCGGAGCTGATAAACGTACTGGAGACCATTGCCGGCCAGGTAGCCCAGTCGATATCTAGGGCCAGGCTGGCGGCTGCCGTCCGAGAGAGCGAGGACAGGTTCAGGACCATGGCGCGTGCGGCGAACGACGCGATCATGACGGTAGGCTCCGACTTGAAGATACATTTCTGGAACGACGCCGCGGAGAGGATCTTCGGCTTCACCTCTGACGAGGCCCTCGGAGCCGACGCCATCGAGCTGCTGGGGATCCCGGGGATTCGGGAAGAGACCGCCGGGCAGGTCGAGTTGTTCGCGTGGACCGGGCAGGGTCCCGCGGTAGGGGCGACGGCGGAGTACACCGCGGTCAGGAAGGACGGCACCGTGGTGCCGGTCGAGGTCTCGAGCGCGGCCATGCAGGTGGGCGGCGAGTGGCACGCCCTTATTTCAGTAAGGGACATCAGCGACCGTAAGCGGGCCGAGCGCCTGGCGGCCCTGCAGCGCGACCTCACCGTAGTAGCTGCCCAGACGGCCGACGCCAGGGAGGTGATCAGGGTCACGGTGGAAGCAGTTCCGGAGCTAACGGGGCTGGACATGGCCAGCATCTACCTGGTCGATGAGGAGACCGGTGACTTGAACCTGATCGACTACGTAGGGGCGTCAGAGGGTTTCGCCGCGAGCGTCGCGTACTACCCGGCCGACGCGGTACACGTCGGGCTCCTGATGGCAGGGGAGATCATGTTCGTGGGCTCGGAGAATATCGCCGAGGCGGTCCCCGCCGCAGCCGAGGAGGGCGCTACCGCCTTCGTCATAGTACCGCTGCGCACCTCAGACGGGGTCATCGGCTGCCTCAATATGGGATCACACGAACGAGACAGCATCCCCGAGGAAGTCACGAACCTGCTGGAGACGCTGGCGGGCCAGGTCGCCCTGGCGATATCAAGGGCCAGGCTGGCCGCCGCGGTGCGGGCGGGCGAGGAGAAGTACCGGCAGATATACGAGAACGCGGGCGAGGGGATATTCTCCTTCGACCTGAACATGATGCTTGTGGATGTGAACCCCAGAGTATGCGAGCTGGTCGGGTATACACGCGAAGAGCTGGTCGGCAGGCACATATTCGACCTCGGCATTCTACATCAGGACGACATCGGGCTTGCCACCGAGGCCATCGGACGCATAGTGAGCGGGGAAGCCCGCGTCGTAGCAGACGAGTTCCGCTTCATCACAAAGGATGGCCGGGTGCTGGACATGGTGCTCACCGGCGCCGGGGTTTACGACGAGTCCGGCGAGCTGGTCGGCGTGACCAACATCGCCGCTGATGTGACGGAGGAGCGGCGTGCCACGCGCGAGCTGAAAGAGAGGGAGGAGCGGCTCAGCATCATCACGGGCAGCATCGGTGATATCGTCGCTTACCTGGACAGGGACGGCTACTACCGCTACATGAGCCCGTCATTCGAAAGGGTGCTGGGCTACGAGCCGTCCGGGGTCATCGGGATCAACATATCGGACCTCATCGACAGGATCCACCCCGAGGACCGCGGAGCCATAGAGCGGAACGTCGAAAGGATGCCCCCCCAGACGAACAACTACAGCTTCCTCTACCGGTACATGCATGCGGATGGGCGCTACGTGTGGCTGGAGTCGGTCGCGGGTCCCCTTCTGGGAGCCGATGGGGTCTCGATGGGCACCGTGATCACCAGCCGCGATGTTACAGACCGGGTCAGGGTGGCGGACGCGCAGCGCGAGTCGGAGAGGCGCTACAGGGAGATGCTGGAGACGGTCCACCTCGGGGCGGTGCTGCTGGATAGAGAGGGACGGATCACTTATATAAACGATTACCTTGCCGGGTTGAGCGGCTGGAAGCGGGACGAGGCGCTGGGCAGGGATTGGTTCGAGACGTTCATCCCGCCCGAGGCAAGGGAGCCAATGCGGCAGCGTTTCATTGACGGGGTCGAGACTGGGACCTTCGAGCCGGAGACGGTCGAGAACGAGATCGTAACGCGCTCCGGTAAACGCAGGGTGATCCGGTGGTACATCACCGTATTGCGTGACGAGACCGGCGCGATATCGGGATCAGCGAGCCTCGGCGAGGACGTGACCCAGCGTCGGGTTGCGCTCCAGGCCCTTGCCACCTCGCGGGAGCAGCTCCGCGCCCTCTCCAGGCATCTCACCGAGGTGAGGGAGGACGAGCGCTCGGACCTGGCACGGGAGCTCCACGATGAGCTGGGGCAGAGCCTGACCGGGCTCAAGATGGACGCGGTGTGGCTGGAGCGGACCCTCATAGTGGACAAACCGGACCTGACGCAGCTGACCGAGCGCCTGCACTCCATGGCCGACATGATAGACTCGAACATCGGCGTGGTTCGGAGGATCGCCTCGGGTCTGAGGCCGGGTATTCTGGACGACCTGGGGCTCGTGCCCGCGCTGGAGTGGACGGTGGAGGACTTCTCGTTCCGCACCGGGATCGCCGCTGAGTGCCACTCCGAGCTGGGGGACGTGGACCTCGACCAGTTCACGCGCACGCAGGTGTTCCGGATCGTACAGGAGGCGCTGACGAACGTGGCGCGGCACTCCGGGGCCAGGCACGTCAAGGTGAGGGTCGGCCGGGACGACGGCCGTCTGACCGTGGAGGTCGGGGACGACGGGGCGGGCATAAGCCGGGAGGCCGTTGCCAGCAGGGATTCCCTGGGTATCGTGGGGATGCACGAGAGGGCCAGGCTCATCGGCGGCGAGCTGGTGGTCTCCGGTGACAGGGAGGAGGGCACGAGCGTGGTGTTGAAGGTGCCCTCGTTCGAGGACGATGGAGGTCCCGATTGACGACGATTGTGATAGCGGATGACCACCCCGTGGTCAGGAAAGGCCTGATGGAGATACTCAAGGGCAGTCCCGACCTCGAGGTGGTGGGAGAGGCCGCGGACGCGCAGGAGGTGCTGGAGCGCCTCAAGGAGCTGAAGCCGGAGCTGCTGCTCCTCGACCTGTCCATGCCCGGGGCGACCGGGCTCGAGCTGTTGAAGGACGTCAGGCACGGCTACCCGGACATGTCGGTCCTGGTAATATCCATTCACCCCGAGGATCAGTATGCCATCCGGGTGCTTAAAGCGGGGGCCGCCGGGTACATCGAGAAGGATAGCGCCCCGGATATCCTGGTGGAGGCGATCAGGGCGGTCGCCTCGGGGCATAAGTTCGTGAGCCCCACCCTGGCCGAGAGGCTCGCTGAGGAGCTCGTCGCCGGGCCCGCGAGGCAGCCCCACGAGCTGCTCTCCGACCGCGAGTACGAGGTCATGCTCATGATAGCCATGGGCAGGACACCGTCCGACACGGCAAAGGAACTGAACCTGAGCGTGAAGACCATAAACACGTACCGGGCGCGGGTCATGGAGAAGATGCGGATGCGCTCCAATGCCGAGATAATCCGGTACGCGGTCGAGCACAACCTGGTGGATTGACGCCCGGAGCCCGATGTCCGGCCCCAAGAGCATGCGCTGAAACGGTGTCCCGTGGTCGTTTCCCTGATACAATGCAAGTATGCGGTCCGTGGTGCGGCACGACCGGGGGCAGGGACGTCATGGCTGATAACGGTGAAGTCAGGACCATAAAGGTCGCAGTCATCGATGACGACCGCGAGATGATCAAGCTGGTCGAGATGATCCTGAAGCCCCAGGGTGTCGAGATCCTGGCGGCATACGGCGGCCTGACCGGATACGCGCTCGTCAAGCGTGAGAAGCCCGACGTGGTCCTGCTGGACATAATGATGCCGGACATCGACGGCTACGAGGTTTGCCGGAAGATCAAGCTGGACCCGGTCACCAGCGATATCCCGGTGATATTCATCTCCGCGCGCAGCGGGCAGCAGCATATCCAGCAGGGCCTCTCGCTCGGCGCGCAGGGTTACATGACCAAGCCGTTCAACCCCGTCGCACTCAGGCGCAAGGTGCTCGAGCTGGCAGGCTGAGCCCCGGGACTGCCCCCTCGCCCTGCCCTCTCCCCCGGAGGGGAGAGGATTTGATGGTCCCGGCACGAGCGTCTAATGTTGTATATTCAAACCATGAATGAGAACGACCCCGAGGACAGTCCCACATTGAACGGTATCCGGCTCACCCGGTTCCACGCCGGGGATTCTTACCCCGACGGGGACGTGGTCACTCGCGAGGAGCCGCTGGAGATCCGCGTCAACGGGCAGGCCGTGGTCTACCTGATGAGGCTCCCGGGACACGACGTGCCCCTGGCCGCGGGCTTCTGCCTAAGTGAAGGCATAATCTCGGGCAGAAGCGATATAGACCTCATCCGTCACTGCACCGAGGGGGATGGTCCCGGCGAGGGCGAACGGGTGGGAGGCCTGGTGGAGATAACGACCGGCTCGGCGACCGGGATGGACCGGTTCGCGTCCGCGAGGGTCATCCGTACCGGTTGCGGCGGAGCCGACCTGAGCAAGGACGTGGACCTCGCCGGCATCTCAGTGGCCGTCGATACCGCGTTCGACGCCGAGGTGCTCCTTCGCATGCCCGACGCGATGCTGGAGGGGCAGGACGTCTTCCGCCAGACGGGAGGCACCCACGGCGCGGGCGTCTTCGACGCGGAGGGGCGGCTCCTGGTGGTCATGGAGGACGTCGGGCGGCACAACGCGGTGGACAAGGCGCTGGGCTACCTGCTCCTTTCGGGGGAGAGCGCCGACAACAAGGGCCTGGTCCTCTCGGGGCGTCTCTCCTACGAGATGGTGCTGAAGACGGCCCGTGCCGGGGTCCCATTGATCTGCAGCGTATCGGCGCCGACGTCCCTGGGAGTCCAGGTGGGGGTGGCCACGGGCGTCACCCTGGTAGGTTTCCTGCGGGGAGCGGGATTCAACGTCTACTCCCACCCGGGGCGGGTGCGGGTATGAACGACGCCACGTTGATAATACTCGCCGGTGGCCGGAGCAGGCGGATGCCCGGAGACAAGGCGCTCATGGAGGTCGGCGGCAGGTCGGTCATCGATATCCAGCTGGAGGTGACGGCGGGGCTCTTCGAGGAGACTCTGCTGGTTGTGAACGAGGGCCGGGTGGGGGCGCTGGCCCGGTACGAGGAGCGCGGCGTGCGTGTCCTGGAGGAGACGGTGCGGGGTATGGGGCCGCTGGGTGGGATAGCCAGCGGTCTGGAGCTGTCAAAGACGCGGGAGAACTTCGTCCTTGCGTGCGACATGCCGTTCATCAGGAGGGAAGCGGTCGCCTTCGTACTGGGGTGCCTGCCCGGCTACCAGGTCGCCGTCCCCAGGACAAGTGCGGGTCTCGAGCCTCTCCACGCCGCCTACAACAGGGAGTGCCTGGGGGCGATACAAAAGCAGCTCGAGCTCGGCGACCTCCGGGTCACCGGCTTCTACCACGAGGTCCGGGTCCGGTTCGTCGAATGGGAGGAGATCGCTCCTTTCGATCCGACCTCCAGGTTCCTGCTGAACATGAACTCGCCTGAAGACGTGAGAAGGGCCTCGGCGGTGCTCGAGGACGGGGAGGCGCTATCGGGATGAAAGCGATAAGAGTGAGCGGGACGCAGGGGAAGAGCACGCTCGCGGAATTCCTGCACGAGAGGATCGAGGGCTCGGCGCTGATCACGGTGGAGCCCCAGGAGGAAGCGACGGCAGCCGGCCCGATCGGCGACGAGGAGCGCCACTGGGTGGAGCCGGGCGGGGAGAGGCCGCCGGTCTTTGACCAGTCGAGCGTGTTCATCTTCGACTCCAACGTCGATCTGAGAGGGACCAAGGAGATGGTGGTGTTCGTCTCGGACGTCCCGCCGGGGGAGCTGACACCGTTCCTGCGCGCCGCCGGATGGGACGCCGAGGTGGCGCTCTTCGAGGTACCGCGAGAGCGCGCCGAGCACCTCGAGAGGGACGTGAAGGACACCATGCGGGCGCGCAAGGTACTGATATACGACGGCACGGAAGGCAGGGAACGAGCGTTCCGCAAGGCGCTGGACATGGCGCTCGCCTACATGGGAGGTGCAGCAGTGGAAGGAGAGGTACCCTCCGAGGTGATGGACGAGGTAAAGGCCGCGGCGGTTGACAACCGGATGACGTGCGAGCGCGCACACGCGCTGGCGGGCGAACTGGGGGTCGAAAAGGCGGTGATCGGAAGGGCGCTGGACCTGCTGGACATAAAGATCACCGAGTGCCAGCTCGGCTGCTTCTAAACCTCTGATATAATCACGCGGGGAGGCGCATCGGCACCGCCCCGTGAATCCGGCTGACTAGCCCAAGGAGCCGCGAAGATGAGCAGCAGATACGGCGGATACATGGGCGCATTCCTCGACGTGGATCTCTCCTCGGGAGAGGTGCGCACGTTCGATGTCCCCGACTCGCTGAGGGAGCTCTACCTCGGGAGCAAGGGGCTGGCGATGCGCCTGCTCTACGACCACACACCAAGGGGATGCGACCCGCTGGGACCGGACAACGTCCTCATCGTCAACACCGGCCCGCTGGTCGGCTCCAACGCCCCGTGCTCCAGCCGCTTCAATGTGAGCACCAAGTCGCCGCTCACGGGGGCCGGTCTGTCGAGCAACTGCGGTGGGACCTTCGGCATCAACCTCAAGAAGGCCGGGTTCGACGGCGTGATCATCAGGGGGAAGGCCGAGAAGCCCACCTGGCTCCACATCGAGGAAGGCAAGGCCGAGCTGCGCGACGCGGGGGAGCTCTGGGGGCTCGACACCGAGCAGACCCAGGAGAAGCTCCCGGAGAAGACCGGCAAGATCGTCATAGGGCCCGCCGGCGAGAACCTGGTACTGTACGCCTGCATCATCTCCCAGGAGCGGGCGGCCGGCAGGGGCGGAGCGGGTGCGGTCATGGGCTCCAAGAACCTGAAGGCCGTCACCGCCGCGGGGTCGGCAAGGCCCCCCGTGGCGAGGCCCGAGAAGTTCAAGGCCGACGTCAAGAAATGGATCGAGATCCTGAGGAAGCATCCGGCGACCGGCGAGATGATGCCCTCGTTCGGCACCGCGGTCTTCGTCAACCGCTGCAACGCGACCAACACGCTGCCCACCCGCAACTTCAGCCGGGGCACATTCGAGGAAGCGGACGCCGTCAGCGGGGAGACGCTCGCCGACACGCTGCTGACCGGCAACTTCGGATGCGCCTCATGCGTCATCAAGTGCGGCCGGCGGGTCGACCTCGGGGAGAAGAACATCAAAGGCCCGGAGTACGAGACACTGGGATTGCTGGGGCCCAACCTGGAGATCTCCGACCTGGGTAAGATCTGCGAGTGGAACTACCTTGCCGATCTGGCCGGGATGGACACCATTTCGCTCGGCAACACCCTGGGCTTCGCCATGGAGCTGGGCGACCGCGGGCTCATGGAAGTTCCGGTCCGCTTCGGGAGCGTGGAAGGGATCTCCGAGCTGATCGACGACATAGCCAACCGGCGCGGGGTGGGGAACGAGCTGGCGGACGGCGTGAGGAAGCTCTCCGAGAAGTACGGCGGCGTGGAGTACGCCATGCAGGTGAAGGGCATGGAGTTCGCCGCGTACGAGCCCCGTGGCGCGGTCGGGCACGGGCTCGGCTACGCCACCGCCAACAGGGGCGGCTGCCACATCGGCGGCGGCTACATGGTCTACCTGGAGTCGAACGGGCCGCTGACCATGGACCCGCTCACCACCCGGGCCAAGCCGCAGTTGACGGCGCTGATGCAGGTGCTGCTGGACGCGCTGTCCAGCGCCGGGTCGTGCCAGTTCACCGCTTTCACCGCCGTCCCGGCACCGCTGCTCAAGCTCCGGCCGTACGGAACGCTCTACCGCATCCTGGCAAAGTCGCTGGAGTTCCTGGGGCCGGCCGTGGGCCTGATGCTCCGGTACCCGAAGGCCCTGGCGGTCATCCCGCCCATGGACGCCATGCAGCACCCCAGGGCGCTGGCGGACCTGACCGGGATGAAGATGACCATGGGCCGCTACATAGAGGTCGGGGAGCGCAGCTACCTGATAGAGAGGCTGTACAACATCAGGGAGGGAGTGACCGGGGCCGAGGACAGGCTGCCGGCGCGCTCTGTCGAGGAGGCGCAGACGTCCGACCCGCGCTCGAGGGTGCCCCTGGCTGTGATGCTGCCGCGCTACTACCGCGTCCGCGGGCTCGACAGGTACGGAGCCCCGAAGCCCGAGACCCTGCAAAAACTAGGAGTCTCCGTCTGACCATGCGCCACATCCTTGCATCACCGCAACCAAACGTCTATGACCGTGGGGTCGGACACTTGCAGTGCCGTTGGGCTACTCCGATCCAGACAAGGACACAACGCAATGAAATTGTCCGACGCCACTCATTATTTTAAATGCCAAAGGTCAAATTCTACGCCACTCTCATAAAGGCAGCCGGAGGCAGGGAGGCATGCGTCGATGCCTCCAACGTCGGCGAGCTCATCAACCGCCTCCGGGCCGACTACGGAGGCAGGCTGGACCGCTACCTGAAGGTCAGCACGGTGCTGGTCAACGGGACCAACGTCACCCAGCTCAAGGGCAAGAAGACGCGGCTGAAACCCGACGACGTGGTATCGATATTCCCGCCGCTGGGCGGAGGATAGGAGGATAGCATTGGCGGAGCTGTACGAGGAGCTGGGCCTTACCGGCGATGAGTACGAGAGGATCAGCGAGATCCTTGGCAGGGAACCCAACAACGTCGAGCTGGGCATGTTCTCGGTCATGTGGTCCGAACACTGCAGCTACAAGTCCAGCAAGGAGCAGTTGCGCAAGCTCCCCACCGAGGGGCCGCGGATCCTCATGGGGCCGGGCGAGAACGCGGGCGTGGTGGACATCGGCGACGGCCTGGCGGTCGTCTTCAAGCTGGAATCCCACAACCATCCCAGCGCCGTCGAGCCTTTCCAGGGCGCCGCGACCGGCGTCGGCGGCATCGTGCGCGACATCTTCACCATGGGAGCAAGGCCCATCGCCGGCCTGGACCCCCTGCGTTTCGGGTCGTTGGAGAGCCCCCGCACCCGGTACCTGTTCGACGGAGTGGTCGCCGGCATCGCCTCCTACGGCAACTGCCTGGGGATACCGACCGTGGCGGGGGACGTATACTTCGAGGAGGCGTACGAGGAGAACCCCCTCATCAACGTCATGTGCGCGGGCATCATGCCGAAGGAGCGACTGATACTGGGGCGCGCCTCGGAACCGGGGAGCGTCGGCATCCTGATAGGCAGCAGCACGGGCCGCGACGGCATAGGCGGGGTCAGCGTCCTGGCCAGCCAGGAATTCGACGAGACCTCGGCGGCGAAGAGGCCGAGCGTCCAGGTCGGAGACCCTTTCACCGAGAAGCTGGAGATCGAGGCGTGCCTGGAGATGCTGGACAGGAACCTGCTCCTGGGCCTGCAGGACCTTGGCGGGGCGGGGCTCACCTGTGCGA
This sequence comes from Actinomycetota bacterium, assembly GCA_043807425.1. Taxonomy (GTDB): domain Bacteria; phylum Actinomycetota; class Geothermincolia; order Fen-727; family Anoxymicrobiaceae; genus JAHJCO01. Next base: position 17,713 of record JAZDFZ010000003.1, on the reverse strand, counting down.
CCTGCGAGACCGCGGAGCGGGGCGGCTGCGGGATGAACGTCGACATATCAAAGGTCCCGCAGCGAGAGCGGGGCATGGAGCCCATCGAGATAATGATGTCCGAGTCGCAGGAACGCATGTTCGCCCTGTGCTCGGAAGCCGACCTCGCCGAGGTGCTGGGCATCTGCGAGAAGTGGGGCCTGGACGCCACGCCGCTGGCCAAGGTCACCGAGGGCGACACGCTCAGGCTCTTCTGGGAGGGGCGGGTCGTGGCCGAGGTACCGGCCAGCGCGCTGGCGCAGGGACCCGAGTACCACCGGGACGCCGAGAGGCCCTCCTACCTGGACGAGGCGGCCTCGTTCGACCCCGGTACACTGCCCCCTCCAGAGGACCTCAGGCAGGCCGTCCTGCGGATGCTGGGTTCGGCGAACATCTGCAGCAGGCGCTGGGTCTACGAGCAGTACGACCACATGGTCAGGGTCAACACCGTGGTCCTTCCGGGCAGCGACGCGGCCGTGCTCCGGGTGAAGGGGAGCCGGCGGGCAATCGCGCTTACCTGCGACTGTAACGGCCGCTACTGCTACCTGGACCCCAGGCTGGGAACCGAGATAGCGGTCGCCGAGAGCGCCCGGAACGTCGCCTGCAGCGGCGCGGTGCCGATCGCTCTCACCAACTGCCTCAACTTCGGGAACCCGGAGAAGCCCGCTATCTTCTGGCAGTTCCGGGAGTCGGTTGAGGGGCTCGCCGAGGGTTGCCGGCAGCTCGAGACCCCCGTGGTCGGGGGGAACGTGAGCTTCTACAACGAGTCGTTCGGCGAGGCCATCTATCCCACCCCGGTCATCGGGATGCTGGGCCTGCTCGAGGATGGGGACAACCGGGTGGTCTCGGCGTTCAAGCGCGAGGGGGACCACGTGGTCCTGCTTGGCGATACGCGCGACGAGCTGGGCGGCAGCGAGTACCTCAAGGTATTTCACGGTGAGGTGGCCGGAAAGCCGCCCTCGCTGGACTGGGACTCGGAGAAGGCTCTCCAGAAGTGCCTGGTCCAGGCCGCGGCGAGTGGGCTCCTCACCTCGGCTCACGACCTGTCCGAGGGGGGCCTTGCGGTCGCCCTTGCAGAGGCCTGCATTATCGGGGGCACCGGGGCGCACGTGGACCTGGTGGGGATTCTGCCACCTCACCTGACGCTGTTCAGCGAGAGCCAGTCGAGGGCGCTGGTCAGCGTGTCGCCTTCGATGCTGGCCGACCTCCAGGACGTCGCTGGAGACCTCGGGGTCCCGCTGCACGTGCTGGGGACGACCGGGGGGACGGCCCTGGAGGTGAAGGGGCTGTTCGAGATCGGCCTGGATGAGATGAGGGACGTATACGAGACCTCCCTGGAGAAGATGATAGCCGGGGCGCATCATTAGTGCTGAATATCAATCAATTCGTTACGCCGGTGGGGGATAATAGGGTCGTGGAGGAAATATACGGGATCTCCGAGGCCGATACGCTGCACGAGGAGTGCGGCGTCTTCGGGGTTTACGCGCCGGGCGAGGAGGTCGCGCGCGTCACCTACTTCGGGCTGTATGCGCTGCAGCACCGGGGCCAGGAGAGCGCGGGCATCGCCGTCTGCTCGGACGACGGCGTCCTGGTGGTCAAGGACATGGGACTGGTCTCCCAGGTCTTCAACGAGAACAGCTTCGTGACCCTGACCGGCGACTGCGCGATCGGGCACGTGCGCTACTCCACCACGGGATCCACCCACTGGGAGAACGCCCAGCCGATGTACGAGGTCAGCGGCAGGGGCCCCCTTGCGCTGGCCCACAACGGCAACCTGGTCAACACCGAGGACCTCCGCGACTGGCTCATCAGCCTGGGCGCCACATTCAGCTCGACCACGGATACCGAGGTCATGACCGCCCTGCTGAACAACTCTACGGCCGGAACCACCGCGGAGGCCATCGCAGAGTCGTTTCCCAGGCTGAGGGGCGTCTACTCCGCGGTCATCCTGACCGAGGAGGGACTGTTCGGGGTCCGCGACCCGCACGGGGTGCGGCCGCTGTGCATCGGGCGCAAAGAGGACGCCTGGTTCCTGGCGTCGGAGACCGCGGCCCTGGACGTGGTCGGCGCCTCGTTCATCCGGGAGGTGGAGCCCGGGGAGATAGTCCGGCTGGGGCCCGACGGGCTGACCTCACACGGCCATATGGCGGAGCAGTCGCCCTCGCTATGCATCTTCGAGTTCATCTACTTCGCCCGCCCGGACTCGCTCCTGTACGACCGGGTGCTCTACGACGCCCGCAAGGAGATGGGCATGCACCTGGCCGAGGAGGCCCCGGCGGAGGCGGACATCGTGATCCCGGTGCCCGACTCCGGCATCCCCGCCGCCATCGGCTTCGCGGAGAAGTCGGGTATCCCCTACGGCGAGGGTCTCATCAAGAACCGCTACATAGGCAGGACTTTCATCCAGCCGACCCAGTCCATCCGGCAGCTGGGGGTCAGGCTCAAGCTGAACCCGCTGACGCCGGCGGTCGCGGGCAAGAGGCTGGTGGTGGTGGACGACTCCATAGTCCGGGGCACGACCAGCCGCAAGATAGTCGAGATTCTGAAGGAGGCCGGGGCCAGCGAGGTGCACATGCGCGTGAGCTCGCCGCCGATCTGCTGGCCGTGTTTCTACGGCATCGACACCGCGGTGCGAAGCGAGCTGATAGCCTCGCGCCTGGAGGTACCGGAGATACGCGATTTCCTCGGGGCCGATTCGCTGCACTACCTCGGTATGGAGAACCTGGTGCGCTCCTGCAGGGCGCCCAAGGAAAGGTTCTGTACCGCCTGCTTCGATGGCGAGTACAAGATAGACGTGCCCGACGAGATGAGGATGTCCAAGTTTCGACTGGAGGAGAGGACCGGGGCCTAGACTCAGGAGGGCGGACAGGAGGGGGCGGCCCGTGGCCGACGAGGACGAAGGCACACCCGGCGGGGAGGGCCGGAAGAAGGACTACCGGTGGGCCGGCGTGGACATCGACGCCGCCGATCGGGCGGTCTCACTCATCAAGGACGCGGTTTCCTCCACCCTGAGGCCCGAGGTGCTGACCGACCTCGGGGGGTTCTCATCACTCTTCCGGCTGGACCCGTCGCGCTACGACGAGCCCGTGCTCGCCTGCGGAACCGACGGGGTCGGGACCAAGCTGAAGCTGGCGCAGATGCTGGGCGTCCACGACACCGTTGGCATCGACCTGGTCGCGATGTGCGCCGACGACGTGGTCTGCTGCGGCGCCGAGCCGCTCTTCTTCCAGGACTACCTCGCATGCGGACGGGTGGTGCCGGAGCGGATCTCGCAGATCGTGGGCGGAGTCGCCGAGGGGTGCCGGAAGGCGGGCTGCGCGCTCACCGGCGGCGAGATAGCCGAGCACCCGGGCGTCATGGACCCCGACGACTACGACCTCTCGGGGTTCTGCGTCGGGGTGGTGGAGCGCTCTCGGATAATCGACGGCTCCAGGATCGTGCCCGAGGACAGGATCGTCGGGATAGGGTCGTCAGGCCTTCACTCCAACGGGTTCTCGCTGGTGAGAAAGCTGTTCTTCGAGTCCGGGGAGTTCAACCTGGACGACTCCTACAAGGGATTCGCCAAACCGCTGGGGCTGGAGCTGCTGACCCCTTCGGCCATCTACGCGAAGGGGGTCCTGGAGGTGGCCGCGCGCTGCGACCTCAAGGCGGTCGCGCACGTAACGGGCGGCGGGATCACCGACAACCTGCCGAGGGTCATCCCGGAAGACATGGACGCGGTCATATACACGGGCTCGTGGCCGGTGAGCAACATCTTCACCTTCATCCGCAAAGCGGCGGGGCTGGACCTGCATGACATGATGCGCACGTTCAACATGGGCCTGGGCATGCTTCTGATCGTCCCGCCCTCCGAGGTGCGGGAGGTCATCAGGATGCTCGACGCCGGCATGTACCGCGCCTGGGAGGTCGGCGAGGTCGCCAAAGGCCAGAACACGGTCATCTACCAGTGAACGATCCCTCCCTCTCCCCCTGAAGGGGGAGAGTGTAGCAAAAGGGTCAGGCACTTTTGCTACACGGGGTGAACGATCGGGGTGGGGGTAAATTATTAAACCGCTCAAGATAGCCATACTCGCCAGCGGCTCCGGCACCAACCTGGAGGCGATAGCCGGGGCTATCGACCGCGGGGAGGTGCCAGCCGAGATAGTGCTCGTGCTGAGCGACAACCCCGATGCCTACGCCCTGGAGCGCGCGCGCGGTCGGGGTATACCGACGAAGGTAGTGCGGCCGGCGGACTACGCGGACCGGCCGGCATACGACGCCGCGATCATCGAGGCCTTGAAGGAGGCGGGAGTCGGGCTGGTGGTGCTCGCCGGGTACATGAAGCTGGTCGGGCCGGCGTTCGTGGAGGCGTTCCGGGGGCGCATAATGAACATCCATCCAGCGCTGCTTCCCGGCTTCCCGGGGGAGCACGGGGTGGAGGACGCCCTCGCGCACGGGGTCAAGGTCAGCGGGGTCACGGTGCACTTCGTGGACGATGGGCTGGACACCGGGCCGATAATCGTGCAGGCGGCGGTCCCGGTGGAGGAGGACGACGACAAGGAGTCGTTGCACAACCGCATCCACGAGCGGGAGTACCGCGTCTACCCGGAGGCCATAAAGCTGTTCGCGGAGGGGCGCCTCCGAATCGAAGGGCGCCGGGTACACGTGAAGCCCCCGCGTTGACGCGGTGTTGTTCAAAAGGGTCTGACCCTTTTGCACACTTTTGAACGCTTTTACACATGATAGACTGCGGCCACGGGAACGGGATCCCGGTCCGAGGAACACGCGAAAGGTGGAAGGTATGCCTAAGGTCAAGAGGGCGCTCTTGAGCGTCTCCGACAAGGACAACATCGTGTGGCTGGGTCGTGAGCTGGAGGCCATGGGGGTGGACCTAATCTCCACCGGAGGCACCTACAAGCTCCTTGCAGGGGAGGACGTGAAGGTGACCCCGGTCGCCGAGGTCACCGGCTTCCCGGAGATGCTGGACGGCAGGGTCAAGACCCTCCACCCCAAGATCCACGGGGGCATCCTCGCCGACCGTTCCAAGCCGGAGCACATCCGGCAGCTCGAGTACCAGAAGATCCCCCAGATAGACCTGGTGGTGGTCAACCTCTACCCCTTCGCCGCGACCGTGGCCAGGCCCGGCGTGACCCGCGAGGAGGCTATTGAGCAGATTGACATAGGCGGCCCCACAATGGTGCGCGCCTCGGCCAAGAACAACGAGCACGTCGCCATCGTCGTGAACCCCGCTCGCTACGCCTCCATCGTCGACGAGATGAAGGCGTCAGGCGGAGAGATAAGCAGGGAGACGTGCGGCGAGCTGGCTCGTGAGGCGTTCGCGCACACCGCCGACTACGACGCGATGATCACGGCCTACCTGTCCGCGGAGGCGGGCGAGGATGGTGCCTTCCCCTGGCGGCTCGCCCCGACCTTCAAGAAGGTCTCCACCCTGCGATACGGCGAGAACCCCCACCAGTCCGGCGCGCTTTACGCCGAGTCCGGCGCGGTGGGGGCGTCGCTGGCCACGGCGCCCCAGATAGCCGGGCCCGCTCTCTCGTTCAACAACATCCTGGACGGGGAGGCGGCATGGCAGTGCTGCCTGGAGTTCGAGCGCCCCGCCTGCGTCATCATCAAGCACAATAACCCCTGCGGGGTGGCGGAGGGCCCGGGCCCCGCCGAGGCGTACCGCAAGGCCCTGGACTGCGACCCGGTCTCGGCGTTCGGCTCCGTGATCGCCTTCAACAGGCCCGTTGACGCTTCGTGCGCCGAGGCGATGAAGGGCAACTTCATCGAGCTGCTGCTGGCCCCGGCGTTCGACGACGACGCCCTGGAGATACTCAAGGTGAAAAAGGACCTGCGCATCCTGGGGATGGCCGACTCCACCGGGACCCAGGCTGCGGGCCTGGACATGAGACGCGTCCACGGCGGGATGCTGGTGCAGGAGTACGACACCGACCCGTACGACAGGACCGCCTGGAAGGTCATGAGCGCGGTCGAGCCCACCGACGAGCAGTGGGCCGACCTGCTGTTCGCCTGGCGCGTCTGCAAGCACGTGAAGTCCAACGCCATCGTGCTGGCGAAGGACGGGGCCACGGTCGGCGTGGGCGCGGGGCAGATGAGCCGGGTGGACTCGGCTGGAATAGCCGTCGAGAAGGCCGGCGAGAAGGCGCGGGGCTGCGTCGTAGCCTCTGACGCCTTCTTCCCGTTCCCGGACGCCGTCGAGAAGGTCGTGGGCGCGGGAGCGAAGGCCATAATCGAGCCGGGCGGCTCCAAGCGCGACGACGAGGCCCTTGCCGTCTGCGAGGAGAACGGTGTGGCCATGGTCTTCACGGGCCGCAGGCACTTCCGCCATTAGGGTCAGGCGGGACTTCAATGTCAGCTATCTAGCCGCATGACCTGCCTGGTGTGACTTGAATCCCGCCTGACCCCTACGCCGGACTTCAATGTCAGCTATCTAGCCGCATGACCTGCCTGGTGTGACTTGAATCCCGCCTGACCCCCACGCCAGTCAGCGATCTCGCAAAATGACCTGCCTGGTGTGACTTGAATCCCGCCTGACCCCCACGCTAGTCGACGTGGACGTTGCTCACCACCATGTTCAGCGGTAGCTTCTCGAAGCCTGACACGTCGGGCAGGGGGGAGGCCGCCGCGTCGGTCTCGAGCACCAGGGAGTTCTCGCCGGGCTTCAGCGATGCGTTCTCGACGACCACCTCGACCGGCATCGCGCCCAGGCGCACTGTTCCGACCACCTTGCCGTTCAGACTTACCACCAGGTCGCCGGAGCCGGCGGGCGCCACAGCCATGAAGGTTATGGTGCGCGTTTCCGGCCTGTCCAGCCGCGAGTCGACCACCAGGTCCAGCCTCTCGAGCCCCGGGTGCCAGACGGCGCCCGCGGGGTCGGTGAATGGCTGCCAGGGCGCATCCAGGAACCGGGCCACGAAGAGCGCCTTCGGCGCGGTGACCGCGTAAACGTCGCACGCGGGGAACGAGGCCACCTTCTCGAGGCCCGGCGGCAACGTCAGGTCCTGAAACCGCACCGGGAACTTGTAGTTGGCAGAGGGCCCCTGCGGCAGCTCATACTGGGCCTTCAGGGCCATAACGTAATCGGCCCCCAGGAGCCTGAGTAGGCCCGGGGTGTCGGGGTCCGTGATATCCAGCATCACCTGCCTGTACGACTCCCCGTCCCCCTCGGGCCCGTACCCGTCCAGCAGCGGCTTGGAGTGCAGGCGCTGGAAGAAGAGGTACCCGTAGGTGTTGAACTCGTCCCGCATGTACATGGGGTAGATGGCGGCGGCGGGCTTGCCGGGCTGCTCGGCGAGCCAGTAGAAGTAGTCGGTGGTCTTGTTGGTCTCCAGTGAGTAGAAAGGCGGCACGATCGCGAACTCGGCCAGCACCAGCACGCATAGGACGGTGGTGACCAGCACCGCGTGCCGGGCGAGCCTGCGGTTCTCCAGCAGGAAAGAGACTCCGCAGGCGGCCAGCGCCGCCACGCAGAACATGACCAGCACCCCGAACCGGGAGTACGCCCTGAACTGCGGGACCACCTTGTACAGGAGCCAGGACGGGAAGTAGAGCTTTATCCGCAGCACAGTGGCGGTCGGGGGCATGGATACCAGGAAGGCCACGGCGCCCGTGGTTAGAAGACCCAGAACGTACGGCAGCGACCCCGCCCTGCGTGTCCGGGCACCCTCAGGCTCTCCTCCACCGTCGCCAGCGCCGTCGCCGGCACCACCGCCTTCGTCTTCCCGTGCGGGCGGTTCATCGCCTCCGGGTGGCCCCTTCCCCCGCCTTCTCCTCGACGCCGCCGCGGCCCCGCACAGCGCCACGCCCGAGAGCAGCAGGGGCACGTATCCCAGGAAGAGGCTGCTCTCACCCGTGTAGGAGCCGTGCATGTTCCTGGTGAGGAACCCCCGGGTGCGCCCGCCGAGCAGAGTGCTCTCGGCACCGGGCAGTACGTACTCCCAGGGGCGGGCCGAGTACTGGTAGAGCGCCGACATCTCCCTGCGTTCCACCCTGGGCATCCTGAGGGCGACCAGCGCCAGGCCGGCCAGCGCGACCAGGACCAGGCACACCACGGCGGCGGTGACGAGACGGCCGCCCCCGCCTTCCCGGCGACCGCTCCGCCGGCGCCTCACCAGCAGGACCACGGGAACGAAGACGACCGCGAACAGCGCCGCCATCATCCCGTACTGCAGGTTGTAAAGCCAGGTGAGGACGAGGATCACGGCGCACCACACCACGGGACGCAGTCCGGGCTTCTCCAGCGCCTTGATCAGGAACAGGGCGAAAAGCGGCAGCCAGAACGCGGACAGCAGCCCGATATGCTCCTTGCCCTGTGCCAGCATGAACGGGCAGAACGCGAACGCGAACCCCGCGAACCCCGCGGCCGCCCTGTTGCCGGTGAGCCTGCGAGCGAAGAAGTACATCGCCAGCGCGGTCAGGAAGAACGACAGCAGCAGGATCAAGTTGTAGGCGACGGTCTCGCCGGCGATGATGGACAGGGGGACGGTGATCAGGCTGGTGAGCGGGTTGGTGCCGAAGATCGTCTGCTTCCACCCGAACGGCACCGCCACCATCGTGCAGTTGGAGAGCGGCAGGCCGTGGCCGAACGCGTACCGGAACCACCAGAACGACCACAGGGCGCCCAGCGGGTCGCGTTTCTCGGCGTAGGTACGGTGCAGGAGGGTGATGGCGGGGTAGGTGAAGACGATGGTCACGAGGCCGTAGAGCGCGAATACGGCGGACTCCGGCCGGAGGAATATCCGGCCCATCCGCCTCTTCAATCGGCCTTTGTTCTTCATCATGCTGGCTGCCATTTTGGACGGTTATAATATCACAAGGGTTCGAGCCCCCTTCGGGCGTGCGAACACGCAAGGACCCCCGGCCGTCGATCTCCACGTGAAGTGACGGGACAGAACAGGAGACAAGGGCAGCTTGGCCGATGATTCCTCGCATAAGACCTCGGTGCGCACGGAGAGGTTGCAGGACCTGCTCGTTCTCGGGGTGGTCACCCTCGCGGGGGCCGGCACCCGCCTCCTCTACCTGTTCCAGCCGGTAAGGCTCGACGAGATCCAGACGTTCTTCGCATACATCCAGCGGCCGCTCTTCATCGCGCTCACCAAGAACAACCCGCCCAACAACCAGTTCTTCCACACCCTGCTGGTGAAGGCGTCCATCGGGGTGTTCGGTCCGCACGACTGGGCGATGCGGCTGCCGGCGTACATCGCCGGGATAGCGATGATCCCGCTCACCTACCTGGTCGTCCGCAGGCTCTTCAACCGGGGCGCCATGTCGCCCCACCGCTGGGCGGCGCTCCTGGCGGCCGGCCTGGTCGCGGGCTCGAGCCACCTCATCGATTACTCCACCAGTGCCAGGGGATACACCATCCAGGCCGTACTGGTCATCTGCCTGGTCCTGCTCGGCCTGAGGCTGGAGCGCAGGCGCGCCACGTGGTCGTGGGCCGCGTTCGCGCTGCTCGCGACCCTTGCCCTCTACACGATCCCGACCTCCGTCTACTTCGTTGCGGCCGTGGTGGTGTGGCTCGGTATCGCGGGCCTGCGCCGCTACACGGTGGAGAACAGGGCGCCCTTCCTCTTCAAGCTGGCCGCCTCCAGCGCGGCGGCGGGGCTGGTAACCATCCTGCTCTACGTGCCAGTCATCACCAGGTCGGGGCTCGCGACCGTCACCAGCAATCCAATGGTCCAGCCCATGCCGTTCGGATACTTCCTCCAGGGGACCGTCAAGCTGGCGTGGGACACGTTCCGGTCGTGGAACGTAGCCATCGGCCCGGTTCTGGGGATGCTGCTGCTGGTCTGCTTCGCCGCGGGCCTGGTCTTCTTCCGGAGGCTTTCCACCGAGAGGGTGGACCCGGTCCTGGTCATGCTCCTTTTCAGCGTCGTGGCGCTGCTCCTGCAGCGGTCTGTACCGTTCACCAGGACCTGGATACCCCTGTTGCCGTTCTACTTCGGCACCTCGGCGGCGGGCGGTCTCTACCTAGGCTCATCCGCGGTCGCTTTCGCCAGGGAGAAGGGATTGAAGGCCAGGCCGAGCGCGGGGTTCGCGCTTGCGGCCGTCGTCGTGCTCTCCTGCTTCCTCTGCGCCCTGGTGATCGCGCAGGACACACCCTACCAGGCCAACTCGCTCGGGGTCGCGGCGCCCGAGAGCTCGTTCAAGGACGCCAGGGCCGTGGCTGACTACCTGAAGGAGAACCTGCGGCCCGGCGACATCGTCTACGTCGACCACTTCGCCGAGCCCACGCTGGAGTTCTACCTGATGCACGAGGGGGTGCCGCCCGGGTACCTTTTCGCCAACAACCAGGGCGCCGACACCGCTGCTGAGCCCCGCCGGGTCATCGTGGTGCTGGCGGGGAGCGAAGGGCACGGGTACGAGCCGGCCGTGTTCGACTGGGTGACGGCGCAGGACCTGCAAAACGCCGATGTCCTCAAGATGCTGCCGTGTACCGTCATCAGCGCGGTGGAGGTGCGACCGTGAGGCGGGCGGCATCGACCTTGCTGGTGCTGGCCGCTCTCCTCGCTTCGGGCTGCGGCGCCCTCCCCGTTCGCCAGGTCTCCTGGGAGACCGACACGCGCTACGCCCTCAGCGGGGTCTCGGCCCTCGAGGACGGGACCGCGTGGACGGTCGGAAGGGACGGGGCCGTGATGACGATGGCGGCCGGGCGGCCGTGGCGCCCGGAGCCCGGCGTCACCGGCCACGACCTCAAGGCGGCGTTCGCGCTCGACGCGGCGCACGTGTGGGCCGTCGGCTCGGCGGGTACGATTCTCTTCTACGACGGGACCTCCTGGGTGCCGCAGGACAGTGGAACCGAGGTCGAGCTGACGGGGGTCACGGCCGCGGATCCGAACCACGCCTGGGCCTGCGGCTGGGGCGAGGAGGTGCTTTTCTTCGACGGGGAGCGCTGGACCCGGCAACACCAGGGGATGGCTTCGCTCAGGGGGATCGCGGCGGCGGACCCGGATCACGTGTGGGCGGTCGGGTCAAACGGGACCATCCTCTTCTACGACGGCGGGTCATGGTCGAGACAGGACTCAGAGACAACGGTCGAGCTGACCGGCGTCTGTGTCGGCGACGGCGGGGCCTGGGCGTGCGGGCTGGCCGGCAAGCTGCTCGAGTTCCGGGGCGCCTGGAACACGGTGCGGAGCGGGGACGAGATGTTCAGGGGCATCGCCCGCTCGGGTGACGGCACGCTATGGGTGGTCGGGTACCAGGACTTCACGTTCTCGACCGATCCGGGATCCGTGGTGCTGCGCCTGGGCAGAGGCTGGATGAGCCTGGAGGTTCCGGAAGGGCTCTATCCCACGGGGGTGTCGGTGGCGGGAGGAGGCGTCTGGGTCTGCGGGCTCGGGGGCGTTGTCCGGGGTGAGGTGCTATGAAGCGACTCGCGACGCTCGCCGCAGCCGTCCTCATCGCGGCGCTCTCCCTGGCGGGCTGCAGCACCATCGAGGACACCCTCAGGGAGCACACCTACGCGCTTCTCGACGTCTGCGCCCTGGACCAGGCGAACGTATGGGCCGTCGGTACCCGCGGGATGATCCTGCACTGGGACGGTGACGGGTTCGAGGCGCAGGAGAGCGGCACGGCGGTGGACCTCCATGGGGTCTCGGCGGTCACCCCCCGGGACGTATGGGCCGTCGGGGACGATGGGACCGTCATTCACTTCGACGGCGCGCTATGGAAACCGGTGCTCAGCCCCACCGACAGGGACCTCGCTGACGTCGCGGCCGTGGCCGGGGCCTCGGGGACCGACCTCTGGGCGGTCGGGGGCGGAGGTACGGTGGTCCGCTACGCGGCGGGGTCCTGGACGGTAGAGAGCCCGGTGGACTGGGAGCTCACATGCGTCGCGGCGGCGGGCGGCCGGGTCCTGGCCGGCGGGGAGAGAGGTGTCCTCGCGTACACAGGGACCTGGGGACTGGAGCTGGAGACGCCCGAGCCCGTCAGCGCCGTCGCCGCCTCCGGCGACGGGCGCGCCTGGGCGGCGGGCCACCCGCTTGGGACCTACCCGGTCATGGTATCCACGATCTTCGCCTACGACCCTTCCACCAACCTCTGGGGTCCCGTCTACCGGGTCGCCGACACTGCGGTCCGGGGGCTGGCGGCGGTCGGTCCCAGCGACGTCTACGCCTCATGCGACCACGGCGTGGTTGTGAGGTTCGACGGCGCCTCATGGAGCCGAGAGAGCGTCTCCGTCTACGAGACCTACGCGGCGGTCTCGGGAACGTCCCCCGCGCGGGTCTGGGTGGTGGGGATGGAGGTCGGGACCCGGTGGGTCAGCCTCCCCGTTGCGCGCGAGTCGGCGGGGGGCTGGCACAGGGTGGACACGCCGATGTTTGTCTCCGGCGTCCTGCGCAGGGAACCCGAGTAGGGTACCGGCTTTCGCCCGCGCCCTGGAGAGGGTGCGCGCCGGCACACCCGAGTTCAAGGAGACCCTGCCCCTGGTCAAGCAGGAGCAAGCCGTTCCGTTCCTTCCAGGACCCCATTGGTGTCCTTTTTCACCCCGTTCGTTACTTCGGTGGGCAGGATAAGCCTCTTTTGACGGGTATCATGGTCCGTTGGAGCCGTGATTGTTTTACTGTTCATGCGTTCGGTGCGGGTGCAGACGTGATGCATGCAGGCTGGGGCAGCGACCGCAGGTGATCCGGGACCTATGGTCCAGGGGGTAGATGCATGAGTACGTCATTCCTGCACGCAGGTTCGGCAAGGACCCGCCTCGCGCTCTCGGCGCTCCTGCTGGTGTCGCTAGTGGCGGCCACCGTGCTGCTCTGGGGCGGGGCGGCCAGCGCGGCGCCGAGCCTCTCCGTGTCGACCGGCGGGAGCAATGTGCTCCTGGGCGCCGACGCGACGGTGAACATCGACGTCACCAACAACGGCGACTCGCGGGGCTATAACCTCTCCCTGACCGACGAGTTCACCTCGAACCCCTTGAGAGGTGACGGGAAGAACAAGACCATCCAGTTCGTCTCCGCGAGCGGCCCGGACGGACCGCTCACCCCCACGTCGGTGGTCACCGACCCGGTCACCAACTCCCTGACCGTCCGGTTCGATGACATCCGGGACCTGGTGCCCACCGAGAGCGCCCGGATAAGCATTGTGATGCGGCCGTCCGATCCCACCTGGGCGGTGGGGGACCTCATCGAGGACGACGTCACCGCGCGGGTCAACACGCAGCCCGACGGTGGCGGCTCCTGGATAGAGGGCACGGATACCGGCTCGCTGCAGATAGTCCCCATCAAGCTGGTCTCCAAGACCGCGAGCCAGTCCACCGGCGTCGAGCAGGCCACCGGGTGCGGTGAGCTCATCGGCGGCCGCTGGCCCTACACCTACACCATCCTCGTCCAGAACAACTACGTGAACACCACCAACGCGGTGACGGTGCGGGACGTGATACCCGACGGCGTCGAGTACCTGGGGATCGCGGCGGGCCCCGCCCCCGACACCGTCTCGAGAGATAACGCGACCGGGAAGACCACTCTCACCTGGGACGTGGGGGACATGGCCGCCTCCGCGACCTTCACCGCCACGTACAACGCGGCCATCCGGTACGACTTCTTCGGGACCGACAACGACGGCACCAACAGGGCCTACGACGACTACGACGGCACGCCGCCGCTGGGCACCCCGATACCCAACAAGACGAACTTCACCAATGACGCGGACCTCTCGGCGACGTACCTGGGGGTGCCCGTATCGGACGCGGACGATGCTTCGGTGACCGGCGCCTACGCCACCATCGCCAAGGGGGTGAACCCGGGCACCGCGGGCAACGGCGCGACGGTGCACTACACCCTCACCTACTCGGCGTCCGAGTACTACGACACCAGCAACCTGGTGGTCACCGACGTCCTGGGCGACGGGCTCACATACACGGGAGGAAGCGGGACGCCCGCCCCGGACTCGATCGTGCACGACCCGGACACCGGCGAGACCACGCTCACCTGGGATCCCCGGGCCGACGTGCCGGCGGGAGGCCAGGCGGCCATAACGTTCGACGCGACGGTCGATGACACCTGGGAGGACCCGCCGGACGCCGACCACACCTGGGTCGTGGCGGGCGACTCGGTGGCCAACGACGTCACCTTCGGCGCCGACTGGGCCGACACCCTCAGTGTGAGGACGGGAACGACCTCAACCGACACCTCGGCGGGGGTGACCGTCGGACCCAAGCCCCCCGTCATAAAGCAGGCGGCACTCGACAGCGGCGGCGCCCCCGGCACGTACGGCGATTCCGTCGACGCGGCGGTGGGGGACACCATCTGGTTCAGGGTCCGGGTCAACACCGGCGACGGCGCAAATCCCACCGTCACCGACGTGCAGTTCGGGAACCTGGACGCCGTGGACTGGATCCCCCGCGGGACCGCCTACGTCAACGGCTCGTCCACCATGACATACTCAGCGGCGGGTGACTTCAACTACGACCCGCCGGCGGGTAAGTACACCGCCCGCTACGCTGACCAGCCCCAGCACATCAACTCGGGGTACCTGGACGGCTACGCCTGGTCGCTCGGTAACGTCGACGAGGGCGGCTGGTGGCAGGTGGAGTTCAAGGTGGTGGTGCAGGACTCCACCGACGTCGTAGACGGCGCATCATTCGACGACTACGGCAAGACCTCCTGGGAGAACTCACATTCCAGCCAGTTCTCGGACCGCGACCTGGCCACCGTTCACTACATAGAGCCCGACCTCTCCGCGGTCAAGGCCGTGACGGGTGGAGCAACACCGCGCGGGGCGGGCAGCAGCGTGGACTACAGGATCACCCTGACGAACACCAGCGGCGCGACCGCCAACAACGTCCTGGTGACCGATACCCTGCCGGTGGGGATGCGGGACTACGACCCGACATCGGGGGTAGTGACGGTGACGAGGGGCGTGACGGTCCTCGGCGAGGGCACCGACTACACGCTCTCCTACACGCCCGCCACCGGCGTGTTCCTGATCGACTTCGACGACGGGGCATCCATACACACGGGGATACCCGCGCCTCCCTCCGCCGACAGCGTCGTGACCGTCGATTACTCCGCGCGGGTGGACTCCGATACCGGGGCGGGGGCAAGCCTGACCAACAACGTGAGCGCCACCTGGAGCGCCCAGGACGCGGGGACCAGCCCCAACCGGGACTACGGACCCGCCACCGCGAACTCGAACATCACCCTGGCCGCCATAACCGCGAGCAAGGCGATAGTGGGCGGGGACACCGTCCCCATCGGCAACGGCGCCGGCAGCGAGGTCACCTACCGCATCACCATCACCGTCCCTGCCGGCCAGGTCGCCAACTTCGGCAGCAACCGGCTCCAGGACACGCTCTACCAGGACGGCATGGAGTACGTCACCGGCAGCACCCTGCTCTCCGACGTCAGCGGGACTCCTGGCACCCCGGCGAGGTTCACCGGCGGGTCTACGACCGCCGATCCGACGATCCAGTGGACGACCCCCAACCCGGGCTGCACCCTGTCCTGGAACCTGGACAACAACATGGACAACTCCGGCCAGGCCGCCGCATACGTCTTCCAGGTCGAGTTCAGCAAGGTGGCCACGGGCCTCATCACCCCGGTAAGCCAGGGCGGCAGCGCCACCAACCCCACCAACTGGAGGTTCTGGCCGAACACCGGGGGCAACCCCACCCTGGACAACCAGGTACGTGACAGGGGCAACTTCCGCTGGAGCGACAGCATCACGACCCGCACCGCGAACACCGGGGACCAGTACACGCACGTCTGGCAGCCGTACGACGTGTTGACCAAGACCAACAACAAGGAGGGCCCGCCGCCCATACCCGTGAAGGCGGGCGACACGGTCCGCTACACCGACAGCATAGTGAACACCGGTCGAACCACCTCCTACGGAAACCTGGTCGTCGACACCCTGCCCGTGGGCATGCGGGACACCACCCCGACCACGGTGAGCGTGACTCTCGGGGTCACCCCGCTGGTGGAGGGCACGGACTACTCCCGCTCATACAACAGCGGCACCGGAGCCCTCACCTACGACTTCGACGGGGGGACCAGCGACACCGACATCGCCGCGGGCCAGGCGCTGGCGATAGTCTACGACGCGCAGCTCGACAGCGACGTCGGCTCCGGGGCGGTGCTGACCAACACCGCCTACGTGGAGTACTACTCCGAGGACGGTGCCTCCGGCCGCCACGTGCAGAACGGCTCGGACTCCAACAACCAGAACAGGGACACCTCCAGCGTCCAGACGGCACTGGCCACCATGGTCAAGTTCCTGGACGGGCCCGACCCGGCGGTGATCGGCGAGGAGTCCGTCTACCGGCTGCGGGTCACGGTTCCCGAGGGGACAGATCTGTACAACCCCTCCATCGAGGACGTCCTCACCGCCAACGGCGTCGACTACGTTGCCGGAAGCTCCAGCCTCATCGACATCTCCGGTACTCCCGCGACGCCCGCGAGCTTCGAGAGCGGCTCCGACCCCGCCACGGACTACAACACGCCGAACCCGGGCGCGACCTTCGAGTGGCAGCTGAACGACGTCATAAACACCGGCGGGGGATCCAGCGGCGACTACGTATTCGACCTGCAGTTCTCATGCGAGGTGAGCGGCCTGATAGACCCGGCGGGCGACCCGGCCGACCCCCTCAACTGGAACTGGTGGTGGGACACCGGCGGCAACCCGACCGCGGATAACACCGCCCTCGACGGCGGCACGGTCTACTGGAACGACGGCTCGGTCGACCGCAGCGCCTCCAGCGGGAGCCAGACGCTCAACTGCCACCAGCCGCACCTGGTGCTCACCAAGGGCAACGACGGAGGCGGGGGAGTAGCGGGCGGCAGCACCGTCGGCTACACCCTGAACATACTGAACAACGGGCGCTCGACCTCCCACAGGAACTACGTGGTCGACACGCTCGACGCCGGCATGAGGGACACCGACCCGAGCGGGACGGTCGCCGCCACACTGAACGGAGCGCCCCTCACCCCCGGGATCGACTTCACCACCTCCTGGAACGGCGGCACCGGTAAGCTGACCGTGGACTTCCGGAACGGCTCCGGGGGCCCGGTGAGCATACCCGCGGGCCAGACCATGGTCGTCACCTACGACGCCGTCGTGGACGACGACGTCGGCGCTGGCGCGACCCTGACCAACATCGCCTCGGTATCGTACTGCTCGATGGCGGACGGCTCGGGGCGCACGGTCCCCGAGAACATGGACGTGGGCAGGTACAACACAGACTCATCCAGCGTGACAGTGCCGGAGGCCGGCCTGGCCAAGTCGCAGGACACGATCGGCAACGTATCCAACATAGGGCAGCAGTTCAGCTACACGCTGGACGCGACGGTGCCCGCTCATACCAGCCTCTACGAAGCGCTGGTGGGAGACACCATCGCGGACGGCCTGGCGGTCGATGCCACCTCCACCTACCTCGACGGCAGCCCGCAGGCGATCGGCACGGTAACGGTCACGCCCCAGGGCGACGGCACGACCGACGTCGACTGGGACATCGGCAACTACCAGAACGATACGGGCGTCACGCAGACCCTTTCGCTCAAGATAGTCGTTCACGTGAAGGACAAGTTCAACGACAACAGCGACGTCAGGGGGCTCCCGCCGCAGTCCGTGTTCTCCAACGGCGCGCTGCTGACCTGGAACGATCACCCGGGGGCCGGGGGGCACCTGAAAGCGGCAGCGGCGGCCGACGTCACCGCGACCGAGCCTTACCTGGACCTCACGGAGGCCAACGACGCCG
>JAZDFZ010000002.1:0-2243 GCA_043807425.1 Actinomycetota bacterium | reverse complement strand
GCTCGTTTGGTGGGCCGAGCCCCAGCAAGGTCGCGCGGCGGCCGACGAGGGCCTCGGTCATGGAGTCAAAGATCGCGTTGACGACCCGCTCGGCCTGGGACGCGGTGATGGATGTGCGAGCAGCGAGCGCAGCGATCAGGTCGGACTTTGTCATGTCGTTCTCCGGGGCGCTCGGATGGCTGCGATTGTACCAGAGGCAGGATTCACCGGCTCGGCCCCGTGTTGTCCTCGTCGACGCGGAGGGGTGTGGATCTCATCCTGAGCATCACGGGGCGTTTTTTCGCGGCGTCGTGACAGGGTCGGGGCGCGAGCGGCCGGGCCCTGCCCCGCCCCCCGACGTGCTCATGATCGATCACATCTCCGTCGCCACTCAGCATCGGCGTGAGCCGGCGCGGCGCCGGCGCCTGGGATTGAAATCCCAGGCTCGTGCGCCCGCGAGCGCACACCGTCAGGGAGGTGCGAGTCCTCCCCGGGCATACGCTCTCCGGCCCGTAACCGAAAGTAACTGCGCCGCCGCGAGGCGGCGTGGGGAGCAACTGGAGGTGAACGACCAGTCCGTAGGATGACGAACTCGATTCGGCCTGGTGGCGGCGGCGAGCCTGCGAGCCAATGGCGAAGCCCAGACCCGCCGGGAGGCGGGAAGCCCGACGAGCTGAGGGGTAGCGTGTCAAAGCGACGTCGGGGTGCCATCGGGTGTTTGGAGACGGAATGGTCAGGACGGCGGTGTGCGTGAAGCGGGGAGAGCTGCCCGGACCAGGGGAGTGCCGGGCAGAAGTCAGAGGGTCCATAGGAGCAGCGAAGCGGGGTAATGCCCGTGGAGCAAAGGGACCCAGGGAGGTGGAGGCGTGACGGACAGGCGATCGGAAGGGAAACCCGACACAGTGCCCGAAGGGGCTAGCCGTGCGGGAGACGCGAAGGGCCGGAACAGGTGGGCCTTCGTGGAAGCGAGCGTCTGGACGGAGCGCATGCTGGCGGCCCTCGACAGAGGAGTGAAGGGAGGCAGGTGGTACAGCTTGATGGACAAGGTCCGTTCCGAGGACAACCTCCGAGCAGCCTTCGCGCGAGTGAAGGCCAACGGCGGGAGCGCGGGGGCGGATCACCAGACGATCGAGATGTTCGGAGCACATCTGGAGGAGAACCTGGAGCAACTGCGCCAGGAGCTGGAGTCGGGGACCTATAGACCACGGCCCGCCCGGCGGGTCTGGATCGCGAAGCCCGGTCGCAAGGGAGAGGAGCGCCCGCTCGATATCCCCGCGGTCCGCGATCGAGTGGTCCAGACGGCGCTGCGCCACGTCCTGGAGCCGATCTTCGAGCGGGAGTTTGCCGAGCACAGCTACGGCTTCCGCCCGGGGAGGGGCAACAAGGACGCGCTACGGCGGGTCGAGCAACTCCTGAAGGCCGGGAAAGCATGGGTCGTCGACGCCGACCTGAAGAACTTCTTCGGGACGGTGTCGCACGACATCCTGCTCTCACGGCTCAAGGAGAAGGTCAGCGACGGGAAGGTGCTCGAGCTCATCGAGGCCTTCCTCAAGCACAAGGTCCTGGAAGGCATGGAGGGTTGGGAGCCCGAGGCTGGAACGCCGCAGGGAGCTGTGATCAGCCCGCTGCTGTCGAACGTGTACCTCGACCCGCTCGATCGTGAGATGGAGCGGCAGGGACACGAGATGGTGAGATATGCCGACGACCTGGTGATCCTGAGCGGCAGCGAGGCCGAGGCCCGCAACGCCTTGGCGGCCCTCGAGAGGTGGACGACCTCCGTGGGGCTGGCCTTGCACCCCGAGAAGACGCGGGTGGTGGACGCCACTGAACCCGGAGGCTTCGACTTCCTCGGGTACCACTTCGAGCGAGGCATGAGATGGCCGAGCGCGAAGAACCTGAAGAAGCTGCGGGACAAGATCAGGGCCAAGACGAAGCGGACGAACGGCTTCAGCCTCGAGGTGATCATCTGGAAGGTGAACCAGACGCTGGTCGGCTGGTTCGGGTACTTCAAGCACAGTCACTGGACGACGTTCACCTATCTCGACCCGTGGATCCGGATGCGGTTGCGTAGTATCCTGCGCCGCCGCAAGGGACTCGTGGGCCGGGGAAGGGGAGCAGACCATGTGAGGTGGCCAAATGCCTTCTTTGCCGAGCAGGGGTTGTTCTCCCTTGTTGCAGCCCATGCAGAGGCCAGCCAGTCCGCAGTGCGGTGAACCACCTTCTGGAGAGCCGTGTGCGGGAGATCCGCACGCACGGTTCGGAGG
>JAZDFZ010000001.1:0-4032 GCA_043807425.1 Actinomycetota bacterium | reverse complement strand
TCAACGCGCTCGAGAACGTGGTCATACCGGAGCTCGAGGTGCAGGTCAAGTTCATCTTCTCGTCGCTCGACGAGCGGGCGCGGGAGGACCACTTCAGGCTGAAGAAGGTCAAGAAGAAGATAATGCAGCGCCACGGGAAAGGTTAGCGGCCTTCTCCCATCAATCGATATCCCAACCCACGAGCTGCGGCGTCCAGCTTGTCGTGCACGTATTGCTGGTTGTAGTTGCCACGGTTCAGGATTATCTGGTTCACGACGTGGAGAAGGTCCATCGCGGATGACCTCACCCGCGCCGGCTGCCAGTCCTCGGACGCCAGCGTACGGATAAGTTCGGATATCATCTCGTGCTCGTGGTGGCTGGTGGGTGTGCCTTCCATGACATCCTCCCCGCATCGACGAAAGCCGCTGTACGCTTGATGATACTTCGCTTCTACGCGCGATCAGTCCTGTTTAGCCTGCGCGGGGGCAGGAGGGCCGGCCGACAGCGTATACTAGGTGCGAGTCGAAAGGATGGATATTGGACAGGTATGTCATCGAGGGAGGCCAGCGCCTCTCGGGGGAGATAGAGGCGAGCGGAGCAAAGAACTCGGTCCTGAAGTTGATGGCCGCCGCCATCATGGGGGAGGGACCAACGGTTCTCCACAACGTGCCGGACATCGCGGACGTCAGGACGATGATCGAGGTCCTCAGGTACATGGGGCTGGAGGTGACGTTCGAGGAGGATACCCTCACTATCGTGCCAAACCCCGCGCCCCGGCTCGAAGCCCCCTACTACCTCGTCCAGCGCATGCGGGCATCGGTCGAGGTCCTCGGCTCTCTCGTCGGCAGGTACGGGCGCGCCAGGGTCGCGATGCCCGGGGGGTGCAACATCGGGGCCCGCCAGATCGATCTCCACCTCAAAGGCCTTGCCCAGATGGGCGCGAAGTTGAGCGTGTCGCACGGCTACATCGAGGCGGAGGCTCCGTCACTGGCGGGTTGCCACGTGTACCTCGAATTCGCGAGCGTCGGGGCGACGGAGAACCTTATCATGGCGTGTGCGATGGCGAAGGGGCGGACGGTGCTCGAGAACGTGGCCAAGGAGCCGGAGATCGTGGACCTCGCTGAATTCATGTGCCGCATGGGAGCACGGATAGAGGGTGCGGGCACATCGACCATCACCGTGGACGGGGTCGAGCGGCTGGAGGGGGCCGAACACTCCGTCATGGGCGACAGGATTGAAGCGGGGACGTTCCTCATCGCGGGGGCCGTTACCCGTGGCGACGTACGCGTCACGGGCATCGAGCCTTCGCACCTCGAGATAGTCCTCGAGAAGATGCGAGAGGCGGGATGCGCGGTGGAGTGCGGCGCGGGCTCCATAAGAGTAAGCGTCCCCGGGAACGTGACAGGGATCGAGCTGGCCACGCTCCCCTACCCGGGCTTTCCGACCGACCTCCAGCCGCAGATGCAGGTCCTCCTGGCGACCGCCCAGGGGACTTCCTTCGTGACGGAGAACATCTTCGACAACCGCTTCATGGTCGTCGACGAGCTGAACCGCCTCGGGGCCGAGATCAAGACGAAGGACCACCATGCCATCGTGCGCGGGGTGCCCTGCCTGAGCGGCGCTCCCGTGACCGCGACCGACCTTAGGGCGGGAGCCGCGCTCGTCATCGCCGGGCTGGTCGCCGACGGGGTCACGGAGGTGTACGAGATACAGCACGTGGACCGCGGCTACGAGCGGTTCGGAGAGAAGCTGGGAGCACTGGGGGGCTGCGTGAGACGCGAGCCGGTCGAGCCCTAGGAAGGCACATTGGACTATCCCGGGAGCAGCAGTCCGGCGCGAAAAAGGGTGGCGCGACTCCTGGCCGTCGCTCTTCTCTTCACCATCCTCCTGGCCGGTCCGGTACCCCCTGCCCCGCATGCCCGGGCCGCGGGCGCCCCGGGAAAAGTGGTCATCGTCGTCATCGATCGCGTGGGGATCACGACCCTGGATGGAACCCCGGAGATGCCCTCAGCGGATACCCCCTTTCTGCTTTCGCTCGCGGAGAGGTGGTCGTTCGGGTTGATGGCCACCAGGTCCGGCGACCGCGCGGGGATCGAAGGAGCGGACGGTGGGGGGGAATACGTCTCACTCGGTGCGGGATCGAGGGCCAGGGGAGCGGCCCTGGCGGAGTTCTCGTTCGATTCGGGCGAAGAGGTGCTCGGAGGTGAGACGGCAGGGGGATTTTTCAGGCGCCATACGGGGATGGCCCCTCCGGGAGACGGCGTGGTCTGCCTGGGATTCCAGGAGATCGAGCGCGCCAACGGCGGAAGAGCGATCCCGGGAACCATGGGAGAACGCCTCGCCGAGCACGGCATCAAGACGGCCGTCGTGGGAAACGCGGACGACCTGGAAGGCCCGAGGCGCCTGTGCCCCCTTATCTGCTGTGACGTTGACGGCGCGGTGTCCCTCGGGCTGGTGGGCGACGAACTGGCAAGAGCCGCACCCGGAGCGGCCGGTGGCCTCGAGACCGATTCGGCGAAGCTCGTCGAGCAGAGCAGGCTCCTTCTGGCCGAGGCCGACCTCCTTGTCGTGGACACCGGTGACACGGCGAGGGTCGACGCCCAGGCGTCGGTATCCGCCGGGGACCAGATTGAAACGGAGCGCCGGCGCGCGCTGCTTCGCGCGGACGATGTCGCAAGGCAGGTATGGGAGATGATCGACCCGCGGGAATCGATGATGCTCGTGCTGTCCCCGGGGGCTCCCGTTGACGCGAGGGCTCGAGGCAACATGCTCACGCCGGTGATCGCCGCGGGCAAAGGATTCGGCGCGGGTTACGTCACCTCCCGGTCGACCCGCCGCCAGGGACTGGTCGATAACACGGACGTGCTGCCGACCGTACTCTCTTTCTTCGACATCGCGGTGCCGTCGGGCGTCATCGGCTCGAAGGTGACCGCGACTGCCGGGCCGGTCGAAGGAAGGATCGAGCGGCTCAGGGGTCTCTCGACCCAGCTGGGGGTGACCCGCGAGGTCCGCTGGCCCCTGATGATCGTCTACTTACTCCTGGTGGTGGCCGCTCTCCTCCTGGCGGGCGCCGCATCGCTTGCGTCCCGGGGCGGACTGCGCTGGTTGAGGAACCCCCGGGGACTTGCCGGATTCCTCGCTCCGGTCATGCCCGTCCTTCTGGCCGTTCCGCTCTCGTTCCTGGTGGTCTCCGCGTTCCGGTACGGCGGTTACCTGTTCCCTGTCGCCTTCTGCTCTCTTTTTTCTATCGCGGTGGGAGTGGTCTCCTGGGCCGTGTTCAGGAGGCGCGAGCGGCTGGGCCCGGTGGTGTTCGTATGCCTGCTGACGGGATCCGTCCAGCTGGTGGACATCTTGACGGGTGGAAGACTTCTACTGCTTCCGCTCCTCGGAAACAGCGCGCTGGAAGGTATGCGCTTCTTCGGCATGCCGAACAGCTACGCGGCGCTGTTCATCGCCGTCGCATTGTGGGCGGTCGCGGGCCTGGCGAGAGGCGACGTCCAATCAGACCGCCGGACCAGGGTCATCGCCGGGTCGGCCCTGGCGGCGGTAGCGCTCGTGACGGGCCTCGGCTCGCTGGGAGCGAACCTGGGGGCTTTTATCGCCGCCGCCGCGACGTTCCTGGTGTTCTTCGTGGCGGTCTCGGACCTGAGATTCACCTGGTGGCGGAGCGCTGCGATAGCGGCGGCGACCGCCGGGGCGATGGTGATGGTGGTGATCCTCGACATGCTGTTCTTCCGGTCTCACGAGGCGAGGGCGGTGAGCGGCGGGGTCTCCGGCTTCTGGTCGATATTCGAGTCGAGGCTCGCCATACACATCGGCGAGCTCAGGTACTTCCTGGTCCCGTCGCTCCTGCTGATCGCGGCGGTCATCGCGGTCGCCCTCTGGATGCGAAGGCCGGGATCGGCGTGGGCCTCCGCCTGGGAGCGCGAGAGATGGAGGATGGCGGCGTTCTTCTCGCTCCTCACCGGGTCGCTCGTGGCGTTTTTCCTGGAGGATACGGGAATAGCGATGATGGGCGTGATGATGCTGGTCTCAACGCTGGTCCTCAGCTAC